>NZ_JABBFR010000040.1 GCF_018494065.1 Rosenbergiella gaditana
CGCACAATAGAGCGACATGAAAAAGTCATCGGGGCCTTCATTGAAAAATATATGTTCTACTAATTGGAGTCATTACCGGGGATTGGGGGTGTGATATTAATTCCTGTTGGTCAGACGATGGCTTATGCCCTTTATCCTAGCAATGAACGGGCAAAGTTATCTTCGGTAGTGATGCTGGTCGCATTGATGGCCCCAGCACTTTCACCGATGATTGGCGGAGCATTAGTTGACTACATAAACTGGCGCTGGATATTTCTGGTCAGTGTACCCCTAGCGCTTCTTACATTAATGCTAACCGCTTACTGGTTGAAACCTGATACTCAGACGGGGGGGGCAGAACCGCTAGACACTGGAGGGCTTATTACAGGCTGTGTTGCGTTAACTCTGTTACTGTTGGGGCTTACTTACTTGGGAGATAGTTTTCACCAAGGTGAGGGAATTTTATTCTTAGTGGTCGGCCTAGTCTTTACTGTTTACCATATACGTAATGCATTAGGTAAAATACAACCATTACTGAATTTGCGATTGATTCAGATACCGTTATTACAAACCGCTATGCTGATTTACTTACTTATTCCAGGTGTGTTTACAGGCGTTAATTTAATCACAGTTATTTTTCTACAAAATCAGTTAGGAATGCATGCAACGTTGGTCGGAATGATGATGCTTCCTTGGTCTGTCGCCTCGTTTTTGGCCATTTCATTCACTGGAAAAACATTTAATCGTATCGGGCCTCGTCCTTTATTTCTCCTTGGCTGTATCGTGCAGGGGTGGGTATCGGATTATTGATGTTGGTTGCCAGTGCTGATGACATAATAATCACGGCAATTTCTTATGCGTTGATGGGGTTTGGGGGAAGTCTGTGTAGTAGTACTGCCCAAAGTGCGGCATTTATTCAGGTAAACGATGGTGAATTGGCCGATGCCAGCTCTCTATGGAATATAAATCGTCAGCTCAGCTTCTGCTTCGGAGTCACCCTTATTAGCCTGTTATTTAATTTGTTGCGTAATCTTTGTGATATGTCACTGACATCAGCCTATCATTGGTGTTTCGCCTTGATGGCGGCCAGTACAGTTATTCCAATCATAATATGCTTACGTATTTCCAATATCAGCGTTATTACAATGCTAAATCAGGAGAAATGATGAACCGTTATTTTCAGGAAGTTTTAGATGCTCATGAGTTGATTAATTACTGGCTGAGTGAGGCTAATATTCCCGTGGCAGTCTGCGACAACTTGTTGGCACGCTTTAGTCCACACTTTTCAATGGTAACCCCGGGGGGACAACACCTTGATTATACTTTGCTTACCTCATTCTTCAGGACACAAGGTGGTTCAAAAGCAGGCTTGGAGATAGAGATTGAAAGTATGCAAGTCATCACAGAAAGTGATGCTGGTGCAACGGTAACCTATAAAGAACGACAACAGCTACCGAACCAGAAAGCAACATTACGATTTTCAACAGTCGTTTTTGAATTAAGTCATGATAATCGGGTTATTTGGCGACACTTACACGAAACTGCCCTACCGGTGTAATAAGTGACTATTCATTTGTATTTTCAAATTGCGTAAATTATCTCTCCCCTGCAGTGACAGGGGAAAGATTTTGCGCTGCTCTGCGCTACATATTTACCCGACAGCCGTTCAATCAGACCCGATCATACTCAATTCATATATTTCTACTATCAGTAGTACCGGTTTATGGTACTAAGCTACACACATGTCATAAGCCAATTTTTCTCGCTATTTCAGATCCGATGACCGAAGCGATTGAGAATTCGACTCAATATATGAGTGATAGTGATCTGCATGCTATCGCACAGTATCTGCACTCACTGCCTGCATCACAGGCCTCGACTCCCGCCGTGGTTGATAGCCAACAGAACGCGATGTTGGTCGGTAAAAATGTGTATGAATCGCAGTGTAATGCCTGCCACGTTTCGGATGGTTCAGGGGGTAGAAATATGATTCCAACACTGGCCGGTAATGCGCAGGTGAACTCAGCTGACGCGTCCAGCTTGATTAACGTGATGCTAAATGGTGGTCAAGGGCCATTCACTCATGCTAACCCGACGGCTGCGGGTATGCCGGCGTTTGCCTGGAAACTGTCTGATAGCAATATTGCCAACGTGATGACCTATATTCGCAACAGCTGGGGTAACGCTGCTCCACCGGTATCGAGTGAACAGGTCGAGAAAGCACGCGAATCTACTCATGCTTCAAAATGGCTGGATGCAGATAAAAATTAAGTTGTAGATCAGCTTAGCAAGGGCATTGTGCGTAATTCTATCCTGCTAATCTCAGCATCATACTGCAGGTTCTAAAGAATGAAATTACACACTAATCCAAGTTTACTCACTTGAGTGATTAAGAGGCCAACAGAGCTATTATTCTGTTTGGCCTCTTAATTTTTTCGGCCTATTTTTCCCGTTCCGGATTTCGAGTCACCGCTCCTTTAGATTGCCATTCTCTCGTTTTGTAGCGGCAACCTTCATATTGTAAACGGGGTACATTGTTGTAATATTATTAACTAATGTATGATTATAGAACTTGATAGATCTTGATAATCCACCATATTCCCACCATTAAAAACTTCAATTTTTTGTGATTTCATATCAAAAACGCTAGTAGGTTTTATCTGCTGGGATGATATTCCAGATAAAAAAGAAAAAATATTGGCGAATTGATAAGCACTTATCGAAGTATCGATTTCAATATGTTTATTTACATCATTAGTGAGAATGAAAAAAGGAACATGATAATTTTGTTTTTCAGCGTTTCCATGTCTTACGGGTCTATCACTATTATCAATGCTCATTCCATGATCAGAAAAATAAATCATTGCAAAAGATTTTTGGTTTTCTTTCGCTATATTGTATGCTCGGTGTATAAAGTCATCCAACTTATTGATAGATGAAATATAACAATTTACAGATTTTTTGCCAGAGACTGAAAATCGTTGAGGATAACCCATTAATCTTTTACAAGGATCTGGATGAGAGCCTATCATATGAATGAAAATAACTTTGTTTTCTGGTTTTTTTAATATGTTAGGAAGTAGATCCAGCATACTAAAATCATCGACCAGTTTAGAGTTATAATCACCTGATTTTAGAAAGTAGCGATGGTTAGCACGCATCGCTATTACAGTTGAAGGTGTATCGTACTCTCCAACAAATCCTTGATTAGAAATCCAATAGGTATCATATCCAGCTCTATTAGCCAGCGCAACGACATTGTTATTGACGCTTGTTTCCTTGCCATTACTTATGGCCAAGGTACGTGGCAGTGATAGAAAAGTGTTGGGAGCTGTCGATATGTAATTTTCTAAGAAAACCCCCGGAGCATTCCGCAACCATGGTGTGTCATCATGGGGATAACCATAAAGAGATAAGTAATTAGCTGCCACACTTTCTCCCACAACTACTATAATATTATTATACTTGGGGTTTGCAGTCACGTTGCTAAAAGTATCAGGTATAAATGCTTCATTTTTTAGTGTTGTCAGATCTTTTTTAGACTGAAAAATATAGCTGACAGCATCTTTAATCATCCTTTTAGGATATGAGTTAATTGATACTCCAATAAGAAGGGCTAAGCATAAATACCTATATTTTTTATTTATTTTGAATAAAGGTATGGCTAAATATCTATATAATGAAAGCCAACAAACAAACAGTAATACCAGAGGTAACCCAATAAAACCACGTAAAAATTCTCGTGTTTCGTGAGAGTCAGTTTCTATAGCCGATATGATAAACCCATAGTTTAATCTACCAAACTGAAAACCAGTAGGAATATAAAAAGAAAGGATGAAAAAAATAAATGCAACAGTGTATTTCGAAGGTTTAGTTACATTTGCTAGCAACAAAATTGCTAAAGTTAAAAAATAATTACCTGTATTTTTATACCCCAAGCAGATAGGCATAATGAAGGTAATGCATAATAAAGCAATGATATTATAGAATGATATTCTAGTGGTTTTTTTAATCTGCAACATGCACAAACAGGGCCTAAAAGCCTTATCTTATAAGAATAATCTCAGCCAAGCAATTGGTAACTTATCTGTTTTTTTGTTTCACTCTAACTATTCAAGAATTTTCATGATACGTTTCATATGAATCGGAATAAACTTAAGGAAAATATCAATCTTCCTCCTTATTGATGCAGCATTATTGTCAACATGTATCAATAGTGGTTAGGCGTTTAATTGCCCGCTAAAAGGGCCTTTCAGCAAAACTACGTTCACCTTAACCAAAAAGGTTTGGGGGCTAGGATCATTACATAGTTACTTACTTGTTTTGCTATGGTGGAATCAAAATTTACAAGCAAGCCAATGCCCTATCTCAATCGCACGTTGATGTCCATGATATAAGTAGCAATACAAAAAGCATTGAGAGCTTGCACCTCTACCTTCCAAACGCTTTGATCTTGATACCTCAATATCACTGTATTCACTAGCAGTATTCTTTGCCTCCGTCGGCTGAATAGGTAATGCCTTGATGAGTGCATTGGTAAATTTGAAATGTGTCGGATGAGTCATCACAGTATCCTCCAATGAAAGTCATTATGTATCCCATCATTTTTGGACTTTCATGGGGATAATATGTCTGTGTAGCTATCGCTATTACTGTGCCACTACACTCATCTCTGACCAGCAGAAATATTGTCGCCAGTATCCTGTTAATGCCATATACCGTATTGCAATGGATAGGAGCCTTATCAGAGAGGGCGGAACAGTTCGGGCTGCCTACAACGGAAAACAGATCGAAATTTCAGGCGGCAGAAAGGTTAAGGTTAGAAGGTGATGAAGTTGAAAAAATTTGAATTAACGGGAGTTGCTGATGTGGAGCATATATCGTATATAGCGATTGCTCAGGCTTAATCCTTATATGATTATTTCTCACCCCCAAGAATTTAGCTTGGGCAATAATCTAATTCGATGAATTTTTGGGACTTGTAAAGGGACAGCAATTACAATTAGTTGTTAGATTCATGATGATAGGGAGATTGCCATGTCAAAATATCACGAGCCTATGTTGCTTCACCCCTCTCGATTATTTTCATCTGTCGGGACCAGCGGTACCAACGCTTCTGAAGATGTAAAAAATATCCAGAAAATGATGATGGATGCTGGTTATCAGCAAGCTACAGGGAGACATCTAAGTATAAATGGGCAGTGTGGTCAGCAAACCATAGAGGCTATTCATTGGTATCAGCGTTTGCTGAACATGCATCCGTCTGGATTAGTTCATCCAGTGGATAGTGCATTTATGGTGGCGCTTGAGAATGCTGCTCCGGGCTGGCGACCAAGACACCAGCATGGACCATTAAGGGTAATGGAAGGACAGATCACTTTTGATGCTGAGGGGGCTGATTATGTTACCGCTGTGGCACCGTTCAGACAGTACAGAACTCCTTACTTTTCGAGGATACTTCACTGGCCGACTGATGTTTCGTCCGGTGTTACTCTGGGGCGCGGCTATGATATGGGAAATCGTTCCACTGGCGAAGTCTTTGCAACATTGCGTGGAGCAGGATTAGAAGAGTACAAGGCAAGTCTTTGTTCCAGAGCTGCCGGACTTAAGGGGAGGCTGGCAGGTGAGTTTGTGAAAGTGTATGGGCCATTAGTGGGAGAAATCACCCATCAGCAGCAAATCAGGCTCTTTGAAATGGCGCACAGAGAAAAGCTCGAATATACAAGGGGCGTCTATAGCCGGGTATCACGGCGAATACCTGATGCTCCAACATGGCAAAGTATTGAACAACAGATAAGAGATGTTTTGGTTGATATATTTTTCCAAGGGGTGGAGAACGCTGAAGCGTTATTCAGAGCGGCGATAAAAGGAAAGTCCGCCCTAATTGAACTTATCCGAGCATCATCTATTTATATGTCATATGAAAGTAACAGGAAAAGATTAAGGTATTTGAAATGAAAGAAAAGATATTTTCATTAATAGTGGTGATGATGTTTTCCTTGCCTTCCTATGCGGAGTTGTCAACCGGAAATGAAAGAGACTCCTGTTTTAAAGAGCATAAGGAAATTGCTGATGCATATAATTGTCTCTATCAAAAACGGGTAGAGAGTGATAGTCAGTTAGATGTTTTGATATCTGAAAACAGTAAAAAAATTATATCCAACTATGATTATCCCACAGAGAAACTTGATAGTTCAGATGAAACTGTTGGTTCTGTGTATAATAAGTATTTTCTAGATTCGCAGAAAGCTTGGATGACTTATAAGAAAAACCTTTGTCTCGGTGTGGCAAGTTCAATCGGGGAGGAGGCGCATGATTATCAATCATATAAAGATCAGTGTGAGATAAACTTGAATAAGCGTCATATAGAAGAACTTCATATCATGGATTTACCTCCCGCCAAGTAAACATGCAGGGGGCACGACTCAATTGTGTTATATGCTCCCCCCGTTTGTGATTGTAAGGCAGAACCAAGATCATAGTCATATGTGACCTGCTTCCTATCGATTCACACAAAATACTTTTGGCAATGTCCGCTGATCGCTCAAAGCAGACAAAAAATTTAGCCCATTAACCAAAGACGTTAAGAGGCTAAAATTACTGGTAATGACTCCAATTAGTAGAAAATATATTTTTCAATGAAGGCCCCGATGACTTTTTCATGTCGCTCTATTGTGCGTGAGAAGCAGATTGTTTTTCGGGC
>NZ_JABBFR010000041.1 GCF_018494065.1 Rosenbergiella gaditana
GCACACGGAGATGGAAGCCACAGAAGCACCTCAAAAACACCATCATACACTAAATCAATAAATTGGAGTCATTACCTGATACTTCAGTTTCTTTTTTAAGATGTTCGTTTCCTACGCCAGCGCAGCCAGAGAGTACAACGGTGCAAAGTAATGGTAATAACCATTTTGTTTTTTTCATGTATATATCGCCTTCGTTTTTTTTATTCAAAGCCTTTTTACTGTTTTCTCAAGAAAAAATCAAATAAGAACCTAATGCCCCGTGATGGTAGATAAAAATTCCACCGGGAGCGTAACGACCATCGTCTAGCTCTTTTCTTGTTTGTCTTACCCTGCAAAAAGTTTAATTGTGTGGGCGTAGTGTCAGACTTGTACAATCACACTATTTCGCTTACTACTCCTTAGAAACTCTCTTTATCAGATGCCAGTCTTTGTACTGCAAGACAGGGTAGCGCTTAACTCTTTCGCGGTTAAGTTACGTTTCTACCGTTTGCCAGTGTATCCTGCAGCAGTGCGGGGCATAGACATCATTGATCCTCACCGCTTGTCTAGGGCACAGCTCTGTCATGGATGACGTGATGAGTTGTAAGTCAGTAGAAAAAATGAAGATTAGCTATTTTCCAACCTCCGCTCTCTGCGTATAATGCCGCAAATCTAGCTTAGAGAACGTTGTTATGCCGATAGCGATTCGAACACTGCACACTCTTAACCTGCCTGACAGCGGGAATACGTGCCGTGGTTTTCTAAGCCTCATTATTCAGAAGAAAAGCTCCTATATTAGGAGCTTTTTTTTTGCCATCATCACCCCCTGTTGAGGATATCTCCCGTGGCAAACCCCCTTTATGGAAAACATATCATTTCAATCAATGATTTCAGTCGTAGCGAACTGGAGTTGGTTTTACAAACGGCGGCCTATTTAAAAGCGAACCCTCAACCGGAACAGTTGAAACATAAAGTGATTGGAAGCTGTTTTTTTGAAGCCTCAACCCGCACACGCTTATCCTTTGAAACCGCAATTCAGCGTTTAGGCGCCTCGGCAGTTGGCTTCGCAGATGGTGGGAACACATCCTTAGGCAAAAAAGGTGAGACACTCGCCGACACAATCTCGGTCATTAGCCACTATGTTGATGCCATCGTCATGCGCCATCCTCAGGAAGGTGCCGCACGGCTCGCCACAGAATTTTCTGGAAATATCCCAATCTTAAATGCGGGCGATGGGGCTAACCAGCATCCGACGCAAACCCTATTGGACCTCTTTACCATCCAAGAAACCCAACAGAGTCTCGATAACCTCCATATTGCTATGGTAGGTGATTTAAAATACGGCCGGACAGTTCATTCTTTGACACAGGCCTTATCTAAATTTACGGGTAATCACTTCTATTTTATTTCTCCACACGCCTTGGCGATGCCAACTTATATCACCGATATGTTAGAAGATAATGGTTGCCCTTGGTCACAGCACGACAGTATTGAAGAAATTATTCCGAAGGTTGATATTCTCTACATGACACGTGTACAAAAAGAGCGCCTAGACCCCTCTGAATACGCCAATATGAAGGCGCAATTTATTTTACAGGCCTCACATTTAGTGGCTGCTAAAACGAATATGAAAGTACTGCATCCTCTACCAAGAGTGGATGAAATCGCGACAGACGTCGATGAAACACCCCATGCATGGTACTTCCAACAAGCAGGAAATGGGATCTATGCTCGACAAGCACTGCTGTCTTTAGTCTTAAATCGTTCGTTAGTAGGAGAGGCGTCATGAATCAGGATAAATTACAAGTTGAAGCGATTAATAACGGTAGTGTGATCGACCATATTCCTGCCCGACTCGGCTTTCGCCTTCTGACACTATTCCGTCTCACCGAAACTGATCAACGAGTCACCATCGGCTTAAACCTGCCTTCAGGTGAAGGGCGTACCAAAGATCTGATCAAAATTGAAAATACCTTTCTGACGGCGGATCAGATCAACCAATTAGCGATCTACGCGCCAAATGCCACGATCAATAATATTGAGAATTTTAAAGTAGTGGCTAAGTTACGTCCAACGCTGCCTGAAGAGATTCGAGCTGTATTGGTCTGTCCAAACGCCAACTGCATTAGCCATAATGAACCGGTAAATTCACGGTTTGCGGTTAAAACCCGGCGTAATGACCTCTATTTACGTTGTCACTACTGCGAAAAAGAGTTTTCCCGTCAGGCGGTGATTGGACACTGGTAATCGACAGCCTGCTCCCTATAATGAAACTTACGCTATTCGTTACCGTCATGAGGAAGAAGTATGTCACGTGAAATTAATACCCGCCATGCACCTGCCGCGATTGGACCCTATGTACAAGCCGTCGATTTGGGTCAGCTTGTCCTGACTTCCGGCCAGATCCCTGTTGATCCTAAGACAGGTGAAGTGCCTGATGAGATCGCCGCACAGACCCGGCAATCTTTAGATAATGTAAAGGCAATCATTGAACAAGCTGGATTAAGTGTAAAAAATATCGTAAAAACGACTGTCTTTGTTAAAGATCTCAACGATTTTGCGACAGTGAACGCGACTTACGAGCAGTTTTTTACTGAGCACGATGCTCCCTTCCCTGCTCGCTCTTGCGTAGAAGTGGCTCGCCTACCCAAAGACGTAGGTATCGAAATCGAAGCTATCGCTTTACGCGGCTAAAGATACGTTGGGCAGAGGGGCTTTCTATGACCTCTGCCAGTGTAGTTTTGTCCCAAAACCGAGTTGGTTATCTGTCATTTTTAACCGATCAATCTGCAATCGCCACAGCGGTGCCGATTTCTGTTTAGCGATGGGGAAACGTCGTTGGTACGCCTCAAGGCCCCGTTGATGGGCTTTACCTTCTGCAAGGGTAATGACGCCCTGAAACTGCACGCCTTGTAACTGCGAAACCGATTCTGTTTGTGCGCTCACGGTACCAACCACTTGCGGGGAGGCGACCATCAAACGCCCATGCAGCGTGCTCGGTTCTGTCATTAACCAAAAACTGATATCCTCGCGATCTAATGCGTAGAAACAGTTAGCGGCCCAGAACTGGTCGCCATGTTGTGTGCAAAGCGTCAACACATGCTGGTCAGCTAAGTAGCCAAGGCAGTGCGCTAATTCATCCACAAGGATCTCCTGACAATGTATCAAGACAGGGCCACAAAACAGGCCGACTGCCAGTGGTATCTTTATCTGATTCAAACGGCTAAGGGGCTACTTTATACCGGCATCACCACGGATGTCGCCCGCCGTTTAGCTGAACACAATAGTGGACGAGGTGCTAAAGCGTTACGCGGCCGAGGACCGCTGACAGTTGTCTTTCAGAGTCCGGTTGGCGATCGGGCTAGTGCGCTGCGTATTGAATATCAGATTAAGCAGCTAAGCCGCTTAAAGAAATTGGATATCGTCAGTAAACAGCCACCCAATATCAATGATTGGTTGATTCAGTTAATTCAACGCTAGGTAAGGTCAATACCGCTTGGCGTTGCGCCGCATTCTGCTCTTCAAGAGGATAAATAACGACTTCTTGCTCACCCAGCGTATCCAATGTCAACCCCGGAGCTGGTTGAAATCCCTGCTCCTGCAGCCAGCTCAGTGCTTGATAACCCACTACTGCGCGGTAACTGAACTCATTTAGGCTATCTAATCCTTCAAACAGTAAGTCCTTCGCCAAAGAAGTCGAGGTATGATGCGGATCGACGACCGCTGCGCTAATTACTACCCAATTTAGCTCTTCGCCATTCACTTGAATCGGACTAAATGCCTGATAGCCTAGAACCTTTCCTTCATCATCTGTCGCCACAACACCAAGCGTAATGAAACCTGCTTCACGTAATGCTTGAATACGCTCTGCGAGTTGAGGATGTTGAGCACCGTGACGAATAAGCGTATCAATCCCTGCTGCGTCGAGACCAATTTCAGTACGAAGAAGCATAGTTTTTCCTCTGCTAAGCGCGAAAATTTAGGCAACGGGTAAAAGGAAGGGGCTTAAACAGACTTCCGTTTACCTAGATGAAAGTCAGCATAGCACACTCCTACTCATCACGGTAACTACGCAAAGTGCCGGTCTTGGGTATTGAAAAACGCTGCGTAACATCAATGCCGCAAAACTTCAGTTCGCACAAACTGTGAGTCACTTTTCACTGGCTATGCGTAGAGTGTAGTGATGTAAGTCATCCCTTTTATTCGAAGGTATCCTATGTCTGAAAATCGCCCATTTAAACTATCGGTGTTAGATCTCGCTCCTATTCCAGAGTTTGGTGTAGCGAGAGATGCTTTCAAACGTTCTTTAGCCTTAGCCCGCTTCGCCGAACAAGCGGGGTATCATCGTTACTGGTTAGCCGAACACCACAATATGCCTGGTATTGCCAGCGCAGCTACAAGCGTACTTATCGGTTATTTGGCGGCACATACTCGCCATTTACGCTTGGGATCGGGCGGCGTTATGTTACCGAATCATTCCCCCTTAGTGATTGCTGAACAATTTGGAACCTTGGAATCCCTCTATCCTGGGCGCATCGATTTAGGCATTGGGCGCGCGCCGGGCAGTGATCCCACCACCATGCAGGCTTTACGTCGTCATGCCTCTCCACAGAGGGAGGAACGCTTTCCAGAGGACGTTCAGCAGTTGATTACATGGTTTGATACGCAAGACGATAAGGCGTTTAACGTCCGGCCGGTGCCGGGTGTAGGCTTAAATGTGCCAATCTGGCTACTGGGTTCCAGCATGTATAGCGCGCAATTAGCGGCAAAGTTAGGGTTACCCTTTGCTTTCGCGTCCCATTTTGCACCCGATGTAATCAGCCAGGCAATAGCCCTTTATCGTGAAGAATTTGTTCCATCAGCCAGACTCTCGCAGCCTTATGTGATGATAGGCGTTAATATCATTGCTGCAGAAAGTCGCGCGCGGGCACGTTATCTCTTTACCTCACAACAGCAGCAATTCATCCATTTACGTCGCGGCGTACCGGGGAAATTACCGGAACCCGTAGAAACAATGGATAACATTTGGACGCCAGCCGAGAAGTTTGGAGTGGAGAGAGCGTTAAGTCTTTCTTTAGTGGGAGATGTTGCGGCGATTACCCACGGACTGCAAGCTATTCAGCAGCAGTATCAGGTGGATGAGGTGATGGTTAACGGGCAGATTTATGATAATGATGCCCGAATTTATTCTTACCAGCTTGCGATGGAAGCACATCACGCCATCCATTCATTGTCGGCATAAAAAAAGGGAGCCGATAGGCTAATGCTGATCGTTTAAGGATCAGTTGACCGATCCGGTGGCTCGTGTAAAAAGGGTTCATGTTCAACATGGACCCTTTTTAAATGGAACTTTCACAAGCTCTCGGTATTATCAATCTCACTGCGCCCGATGAAGTTCAAAGCCTCGCTGACCTTCTGTCTCCTGACCTTATTCAGCAAGCTTTTTCTCTTACTGATACCGTCACCCTGCGCAAGCGTAAACTCCCTCTTGAGTCCATGGTCTGGCTGGTTATCGGCATGGCCATATTCAATAATAAGCCTATGAGTCATATCGTTAATCTGATGGATATTGTTGACCGAACCGGACGTTCCTTCACCGCACCCAGCTCCGTTATTGCCCGTAGGAAAACGTTAGGTGAAGATGCTATTCGCGTTCTGTTTGATATTACTCAGCAACACTGGCATGCCGAGGCAAAACACCCTCTCTGGCACGGGCTGACACTCAATACCGTTGATGGTGTAGTCTGGCATACGCAGGACACGCCTGAAAATGCAGAGGCCTTCGGTAAGGCTTCGAACCAACATAGTGAGCACGGATATCCTCAGGTCCGCATGGTGTGTCTGATGGAACTCAGCAGTCACCTGCTACGCGCGAGTGTGTCAGGCCGT
>NZ_JABBFR010000042.1 GCF_018494065.1 Rosenbergiella gaditana
TTTTTTTTATTCAAAAAAATAAATAATCTTAAATATTTAATATCTTACTGATGTTCCCCGTTACTTGAGATACCGTTTTACTAGAAACGCTATCAACAGTAACTGCCCCTCTACTGTTCCAATCTAAGGATTTAAATTGGTCAGATAAAATAACACCAGTAGTCTTTTTTGCGCCTTCAACAATAACCTCAAAGGGATACCCTTTTTGCTGGTTCGTGATAGGACAAACGACTGCAAAGCCAGTAATTCTATTAAAATCACTAGACGATATAACTAGACCAGGTCTTTTACCAAGCTGTTCATGACCTGATTGCGGACTAAAGTCTATAAGGACGACATCACCACAAGATGGATAATACTGAGTCAAATAATTTCCTTACCAATAGGCTCACAAAAATATTCCATATGGCTATTCTCTGGTGTGCATCGACTCAACATATCTGCAAGACTTGGCCCAGTTTTTTTAATAACGAGACAATTGTCTGCTGTTACTTTTAGCTCAACTGAGTCACCAATACCAAGACCAATCTGTTTTAGAAATGGCTGAGGGATGCGTAAACCAGCAGCGTTGCCCCATTTACTTATCGCCGTAGACATAATACCTCCAAAACACTTAGATAAACAATGTATAAACTAATGAGAGCATGATACACCCTCAGCATGCTACACTTACATGGTGGCGTTAACGCCACCCTAAAAAGTGCTAATACACTGAACGTAGTTCAGTGTATTAGCAGGTGTTCTTTTTTTTTTTTTTTCAACACTTAGCGTAAGGCCATGATTAAAATGGAAAATAATATTCCAAGAGAAAAAATACCTAGTTCTATACTTTCAAAATGGGGCTATAGTGTTCTTGAAGAAGATGGATGGACAACAGTTCCCAATTCATTGCTGATGAAACAAAAAGAACTAAATTTGAATAACTCAGAGTTGCTACTTTTGATACAAATATTGTCTTTTATCCACCATGCAGATACTGAGGCGTATCCATCAATAGCTACTCTTTCCAAAAGAATTAACCAGCATCCACGCACCGTCCAGAGAACTATAAATAGCCTCGAAAAAAAGAAAATACTTAAAAAAACAATACGATCTAAATCACCAAAAGACGTAGGGAAAAGTAATATTTATAGTGTTGAGCCGTTAATAGCGAAATTACAAAAAATGCGGCAGGAAACCATTTAGGTATGACATAGCGACATTTACCATAACACCTCATTTCGCGCACCGCCAAAACGCGCTCAGGGCGTTTTAACGCCCTAACCCATAAAATCCCACGTCTTACCCCCTCAAAACGCCTTAGGATCGCTTAGATGAATTCTGAGTGGGTGAATGGTTATGCATCAGACTGCGTAACGTCTGGTTTGGCTTCATTTTGAGGTTGAGACGCCTTTTTCCTCCGCTTTTGCTCTGCATCCAGATTTTTGGTTTGGGTCTTGGCATAGGCTTTTTGCTCGTCTGTGATCTCGCCAGCCGGTTGACCGTCTAATCCGATACGTTCAGAGCCTTTTCTGACCGCTTTTTGATAGAGATAGCGGTGAACATAAAGCTTAAGAGCCGCTTTGATGATCTCCAGATCAAACGGTAAATTACGAGCTTTAGCATCTTCAACCATATCCTCGAGAATACCGACTTTAAGCGGCTTTGGTTGGCTAAATTTGAATGCTTGCCCCCAGAAACCTTCGAGTAACGCTTTCGCTTCACGTTGCTTCTGTTTTTTAGCTTCGGATAACGCCATAACTCTCTCCAGATAACGGTGAACGGTCGAATAAATTTATTATTCGGCTGTGAAGCGTTTACAGGGTGTCGGGATGTAATCCTGACAGGGTTTACAACCTATTTACGCCAGAACACCCAACGCGATCGCAGTTTTGTTGGGGCTACAGGTTCTGCATTAACCTGTTCACTCTGCTGCTTATGCTCAATAAGGAGCATCGCTTGCTTAAGACTATCAATGTGCGACTGCTGAGACGAAATCAACGTTTTTAGATGTTCAACTTCCTGCATTAGCCTTAAATTTTCTTGCTCAACACCTGTAACACCACCTGTTACACGCTGTTCAATCACCTGTTCATTATGATGTTCACCTGCATTAATTCTAAGATCAGGAAAAACCCTCGCAAGCTCTGATATATCTATCATCTTCGCATTTCTATCACCTGTACTTACAGACAACTCACCTGTTTTAATCAACCTGTGCAGAGTTGTTCTGCTTTTTCCAGCAAGCCTCGCAGCCTCACTGATTGATACCTTAGCCACAATTACTCTCCATCATTGTCAGGGAAAGCCGTTAGTAACCGGCGATAAAGTGTCTCAGCATCTTCATGCAGCTTCTCGCATAAGTCAGCTTCATGATCAGACTCTAACTCGTTCAATTTCTCTAAGAGCAACAACGTCTGGCTCTGAATGAATTTGGCCATGTTTACGGCACTCTTTTGCTGCTTGGTCATGATTCATCGCTAAATAATCGAAGAAGGATGACAACATCTTACAGACAGTCTCACGCTAAAGGCAAAACACAGAGCAGGCAAATGAGGGTTTGCATTTTTCGTCCAGAAAAATGTGCCTTGGGGGAGCCACAAGTAACAAAACGCCCAAGCGTTTTTAAGTCCGCCCACGGACGATTTACGCAGTGGGGGCAACGCCCCCCCGTCGAGCCGAAGGCGACTGACCAACCTCCTAAAGCGAAACTGGTTTATCGTGCAGCGTCTTAGGGGGTTGGTCAGTCGTCGAAGACGTCTGGCGGGGCTGGGTGAATCTGATGACGGAGCGGCGTCCAGCCGAGGAGGATTCAGAGAGGGTGGTACACCCTTAAAGGTTTGATTTTCGTCCAGAAAATCATAACCGTGCTTTTGACATTTCAGTGCAATATGTGAATAAAAAAAAGGAAAAAAGACTCAATTACCTCTTACTTTACCTCTTACTCTACCTCTGTACTGTTGATGAGGTAGAGTAAGAGGTAAAGTAAGAGGTAGAAAGCAACATAGTTTACGCTGCGTAAACTATTAAGACTCTTGAATTAAGGCAATTAGTTCTTGCCGCAATTCAACGGGAACTCGAAAGCGTTGAGCTTTCTTATCGGTCCAGTAATACGCAAAATCGAAATGACTTGGGATGATCCGCAATGCCCTACCTTTAATCTCTGAATAGTCATCAGATGACTTAGCTTGAAGCATTTCTAAAACAATTTTTCGCTGTGCGAGATCACCCGAATCAATCGCCCATTTTACCAATTCAACAAACTCATGAACGTGAGCAGGTTTAACGCTATCTTTTACCTTTGCTTTAAAGTTAGCGCGCGCCTCATTGTATTGGATAGCACCAAGTTCAGGATCATCACAACGAGTCCCTCTGACTGGCCTACTATCAAAACTCAATTCCCAAAAGCCCGATTCAGGATTAAAAGAGTAATCTTTAGCTGATGCAGTACGGAACAGACTCATATAAAACCCTCTCTTAATGTCACTATCGAGCGTAAGTGCCTAAGGTAAGACCTACGATATTCCGCTTCCTCGCTTTGACAGACTACGCTAGTCAAAGACTGCGGCGAGCGTTGGCGGCGTGTTTTAAAAGTTACCCACAGATTCTGTGTATAACAAGGCTTTAAAGCTGTGGGAGTTAGACAAGAAAGGGCGTTTTACCATAGGCTCCGCCCCCCTGACGAGTATCACAAAAACATGACGTTTTCGGTTCTCAAATCAGTAGGCGGCGAAACCCGACACAGCTTAAAGATGCTAGACGTTTCCCTCTAGCGGCTCCCTCGTGCGCTCCTGTGTTCCCGTCTTATGGTTTGTCGGTGTCTATCCGCAATTATGGCTGCGGTTTCTCATACCACGCCTGACACTCAACTCCACTTAGACAGTTCGCTCCGAGCTGGGCTATCTGCACGAACCCCCCGTTTAGCCCGACTACCACGCCATGTAAGGTAACTATCACTTGAGTCCAACCCTTACAGACACGACTTATCGCCACTGGCAGTAGCCATTGGTAACTTTCAGAGAGGAGTAAAACTTGATATTAGTCGCATTATAACGCTAAACTAACATTACAAATTTGGTGACTTCGCTCCTCATAAGCAAGTTACCTAGGTTTGATGAGTTGCTGCTCTAAAAACCTTAGAAAAACCGCCTTGCTGGGCGGTTTTTTTTATTCAAAAAAATAAATAATCTTAAATATTTAATATCTTACTGATGTTCCCCGTTACTTGAGATACCGTT
>NZ_JABBFR010000043.1 GCF_018494065.1 Rosenbergiella gaditana
GTGCTGATACCCAGAGTCGAACTGGGGACCTCACCCTTACCAAGGGTGCGCTCTACCAACTGAGCCATATCAGCACATCTGGAGCGGGCAGCGGGAATCGAACCCGCATCATCAGCTTGGAAGGCTGAGGTAATAGCCATTATACGATGCCCGCATCCTGGAACTCTGCTACCTGGATCTTTCTGTAGCTTATGAATAATAAAATGGCTTTTATTATTCGAGTCTGCCAGATAAACTGACCGACTTTCGACTGTTACCAGTCTAAACCGGTGTGAGGAAAATTGCTTTATCTTAAAGCTTTTTACTTCACTATGCCTCAACAAAAGTAGTTGAGATGGTGGTGGGAGAAGGATTCGAACCTTCGAAGTCTGTGACGGCAGATTTACAGTCTGCTCCCTTTGGCCGCTCGGGAACCCCACCTTAACTTGAATGGTGCCGACTACCGGAATCGAACTGGTGACCTACTGATTACAAGTCAGTTGCTCTACCTACTGAGCTAAGTCGGCATCAAGTTGAGGCGCATTCTATGGGGAGTTAGAAAATCATGCAACTAAAAAATTCAGTTTTTTTTCCGTTCGCTCACTCTTTATTCAAAATAGGTCAATTTAGTCGTTTTTAGTTTATAAATTAAACGAAATTAACTATTTTATTACTAACAGAGCTATTGCTCTTGAACCGAACACTTAACAAAACGCTTAGCCACAAAGACTCACTTCTCACTTCAATCTGCTATATAAACTCAATTTTATCAGCCCACACTCTATTTTTAACATATAAAAAATATAAAATTATCATGGTATTAACATCTTTTTGCTTTGTACTGTTCACGACAGGTGATAACCTCCAGAGATATAATTCTTTTAACTCGTTTAGTTAACTCACCTTCCGGCTTTTTTTTCGCCATACTGAGTTACGGATGTCAGACGTATAATTATGAATACAATCGATTCGTCACCTTTGACCTCAGCTTATTTGCATTTTGACCGCCAACATTGGGCAGCATTACGTGAATCGACCCCTTTAGTACTTGATGAACAAGACATTGAGCAGTTGAAAGGAATTAATGAAGATTTGTCACTGAGTGAAGTGGCCGAAATTTATCTTCCCCTTTCCCGTCTACTCAATTTTTATATCAGCTCAAACCTAAACCACCAAAATGTAGTAAAAAAGTTTCTCGGTACAGACCGCAAAAAAGTTCCTTATATAATCAGTATTGCAGGGAGTGTTGCTGTAGGTAAAAGCACCACTGCCCGTGTCTTACAAGCTTTACTTAGCCGCTGGCCTGAACATCGTAAAGTCGAGTTGATTACAACGGATGGCTTCCTTCATCCGAATGCTCTATTAAAAGAGCGTGGATTGATGAAGAAGAAAGGGTTTCCCCAGTCATACGATATGCATCGCTTAGTTAATTTCGTTGCGGATATTAAGGCGGGTAAAGAGAAACTCACTGTGCCAGTCTATTCGCATCTGACTTATGACATCATTCCTGAAGAACAAAAAGTTGTCGAAGCTCCGGATATCGTAATTCTTGAGGGCTTAAATGTGTTGCAGAGTGGTATGGATTACTTACATGACCCACATCGGGTCTTTGTCAGTGATTTTGTGGATTTTTCGATTTACGTTGATGCACCTGAAGAGCTTCTTAAACAATGGTATATCAACCGTTTTCTACGATTCAGGGAAGGTGCTTTTAGTGATCCTAATTCGTATTTTCACCATTACTCACAACTCACGATTGATGAAGCGATGGCTATCGCCTCAACGCTTTGGGATGAAATCAATGGGCTGAATCTTCGTGAAAATATATCGCCCACTCGAGAGCGGGCTAATCTTATTCTATCGAAGAGTCTTAAGCATGCAGTAAGCACGGTTAGTTTACGGAAATAACTCCCCTTATACTAGTTGGCGGCTCTGAGTGAAATCTCCCCGCCAACCCAAGCTTTTATTTCATCTTCATGCTCCAGCATTAGAGCACCGAATTCATTAATACCTCGTTCGATACCGTGAATTTCCCTTTCACCTATAATCAGCTTCACCGGTTTATTGAGAAAATTATCCAATGCATGCCAGCGTGGTAAAAAGGGAGTCATTCCCTGAATTTCGAAGGTCTGTAATGCAATACGTAGATTGGTAATCATTGCAGCAGAAAGCGCATTCCTATCCGTCACAATGCCCTCTTGATGAAGACTGGTCCAGTTCTGATCTATCGGCGATGCAGCATCTGATTTCATAGCGATATTAATTCCGGCACCAATGACTATGTGTGCAACATCACCGGTTTTACCGGTCATTTCAACCAATATACCTGCAAGCTTGCGGTTATTAATATAAAGATCATTTGGCCACTTTACTTTCACGTCATGACAGCCGAACTCAATTAAAGTCTCTGCTATCACGATTCCCACAACGAGACTTAAGCCCATCGCTGCAGCCGGCCCTTGTTCCAGACGCCAGTACATCGATAAATACAGGTTAGCGCCGAAGGGAGAAAACCATTTCCCTCCACGCCGACCCCGGCCAGCTTGTTGATATTCAGCTAAACAGACATCCCCTGTATTAAGCTTATCAATGTTATCCAATAAATACTGATTAGTGGAATCAATAACAGGGATCACCTCAACATTATCCGTGTGATAGCGTTGAGAAATAATTTCTTGATCGAGTAGGTTAATGGGCTCTGACAAGCAATAGCCCTTACCCGTCACACGATAGGTACTAACTCCCCAAGTTTCTAAAATTTTTAAATGTTGATTGATCGCTGCTCGGCTCATCCCGAGCTCTTGGCCCAATTGCTCACCTGAATGGAATTCGCCATCGGCCAAAATAGCCATGATCTTTAAAGTCACGCTGTAATCTTTCATGATAGGGTTTCCACTGCATTAACCTCGCCCTGCCGACCGATAAATCTCACCTCTGGCTCCAACCAAATGGCAAACTGCTTATAAACGGTATCGCGAACATATTTCGCCATACTTATCAGGTCTTCGGGCTGAGCATGCCCTAAGTTAATCAATACCAACGCTTGTTGAGGATGTACCCCTGCGCGATTAGCCACATAACCTTTAAGGCCTGCTTGATCGATTAACCAACCTGCAGCAATTTTCACCTCGCCCTCACTCTGTGGGTAGAAGGGTGCATCGGGGTAGCGTAGTTTAATTACTTCAGCATCTTGCGTAGGGATTATAGGATTTTTAAAAAAGCTACCTGCATTACCTATTTTAGCTGGGTCAGGAAGTTTACTACGTCGTATCTCACACACTTTATCAAAAATGGATTGTGGTGTTGTCAGAGAGGTTTCTACTGCTTTCAAAGGCCCATAGGAGAGATTTGGTTGCCATTCCTTTGCTAAGCGAAAGCCTACTGCTGTAATGACATATCCCTGCTGATATTGATGTTTGAAAATACTTTCTCGGTAGCCGAAAAGGCATTCTGCATTCGTTAATCTTAGTGAGTGATTACGATTAAGGTCTAGGATGTCAACATATTCACATACATCCTTCAATTCAACACCATAAGCGCCTATGTTCTGTATGGGTGCAGATCCTACCGTGCCTGGAATCAGTGCTAAGTTTTCTAGCCCTGCCATCCCTTTCTTAATAGTAAATTGAACAAAGTCATGCCAATTTTCACCCGCAGCGCAATGAATGAGCCAATCATCTTTCGTCTGGTCTACGCTTATTCCCGTTAACTTATTGACGACTACCGTCCCTTCAAAATCATCGAGGAATAGTACATTACTGCCTCCCCCCATCAACAGCCATGGCTTTTCTTTATGAGCTTGCCAGCTCTCAATAAGGGTTTCGGTATTTGTGGCATAGACAATACGCTCAGCACAGATAGAAAGGCCAAATGTATTTAAGGTTTTTAAAGAGGTCTGCGGACAAGTCATGGCTTCACCTTGATAGGATAATCACTGACTAGTTTACCTGATTTGGCGAGATTTTTTTCAATAAACACAACAAGAGGGTATTGTTTTCCAATGCAAAAAGGCCATCCGTAAGGATGGCCTTTTTGTCTTATTGGATGCCTGGCAGTTCCCTACTCTCGCATG
>NZ_JABBFR010000044.1 GCF_018494065.1 Rosenbergiella gaditana
CAGCTTAATGGTGCGGTGATTGGCTCGACCGCCAGTGCCGACCATAACCGCTTAGAGACCGGCACCCTAGGCTTTAGCGATATCGATAACCAAGCGGCCTATAAGGTAGAACACCAGAGCGTAGGAGCAAGCACTGGCGGCGGCATGGCGAACTTTATCGGTAATCTTGCTAATGGATTGGCCGTTGCGGGCAATAAGGAAAAAAGCGATAGCTCAACCACCCATGCCGCGGTGAGTGATGGCACGATAATCATCAACGACACGGCCAAGCAGCAACAGAATGTTGATGACCTGAGCCGCGATGTTGAACATGCCAACCAGACGCTTAGCCCGATATTCGATAAGGAAAAAGAGCAGCAACGGATGCAGACGCTGCAGTTGATAGGCGAGGTCGGTAATCAAGCCGCCGATATTGCGCGCACGAAAGGGGAGATAGCAGGACTTAAGGCACAGTCAGATCCAGCGGCCTTACAGGCCGCACGTGCGGAGTTGGTGAGTAAGGGTAACGCCAATCCGACGTCAGAGCAGATAGCCGAAAAAGCTTATCACAGTGCGAAAGCCACTTTTGGTACCGGTAGCGCCATACAGCAAGCCATCACTGCCTCAACCGCCGCGATACAAGGGTTAGCGGGAGGGGATATTGCTAAGGCCTTAGCAGGCGGTGCCGCACCGTACCTAGCAGAAGAAATCCATAAAAGAACAACCACTGACGGTGAGGTGAATAAAACTGCCAACCTGATGGCGCATGCGGTAGTGAATGCGGCGTTATCCCTCGCGAAGGGTGAAAACGCGTTAGCTGGAGCCAGTAGTGCGGCAACAGCCGAAGCGGTAGGGATGATTTCGCAAGCCTATTATGGTAAAAAAGCTTCTGAGCTGGATGAAAAGCAAAAACAAAAAATCAGTGCATTAGCCAGTTTAGCCGCAGGATTAGCGGGTGGCTTAGTGGGAGGCGATACGGCGAGTGCGGTATCGGGGATGCAGACCGGGAAGGTGACGGTTGAGAATAACTCGTTAGGTGATAATAAACCAGGGCATGATGACGATGAACTTAAGAGAGAACATGGTGATCGTGAACTAAAAGTAATTTCGGTTATACCGTGGACAGGTTCATTACTGGATGAGAATGGCAATCCGATACCAGGGGCTTTTAAAGCTGGAAGTTTAATGCCAGTTGCTGGAAAGGGGGCGAGTGGTGCAACTAAGCCATCAATTGGTGCCGACAATACAGCAACCTATCCAAAGCTGAAAGATGATCTGGTACAGCAGAATCTGAATAATATTGCGAAGCAGGACCCGAGGTTGGATGCGGTAGTTAAAGGTGATAATGGAAAACTAAATTATGGTGTTGGTTCTGGCACTAAAACGGAAGCTAATCGATTAGGTGAAATCTGGGTTGGTGATGGGGCGAGACCAACAAAAGATGGAACTGGATTAATGAGTGCTGATGGTACTCGTGTATACCGTTTTCCAAAAGTAAAACCAAATGCTCCAGCAGCAGTAAATCCAACAGGGGTACAGGCTAATTTTGAAACTTTTCAAATAAATCCCGTAACGGGACAGAAAAGCAAAATTGGTGACGGGCATCTTAACGTTATTGTGGGGAAATAAGAACGTGAAAGCTATATTAAGAACTTTAGGCTGTGATGATTGCGACCTTAATTTATTTGTTCCTGAAGAGCATAATAATTTTGTCCTTTTGCTCACTCTATCAGTAGGTCCAGAAAATGAAGAAGGGATAAATTTTTTTCATTTAAACGTCTGTACTCCTGAATGGCTCTGTAAGAACCACTGGCTGCCGGAACTGATGCGCCATACGCTACTGGTACGTAAATACGATTTAAATGAGATCACCAAAACCGTCACAGATTATATCGACCAGTGCGAAGGAAAAGACTGGATGGAGGTAGCCCAAAAGCTCTCCCGTGTTTTTGCCTGGGAATACGAGGACTATCAGCCTTAAACGACAAATCCCGAGCTTCGCGCCGGGATTTTTATTTTAACACTCAGCCATCGGTCGTATCATCAGTTACCCGTGCTCAATGGTCACAGTAACTGATGTATCGGTCGCAAATCCCGCCTCTTCCAACCAGCTGCCCTTTAGATTAAGGTTGGGACAGAGGGTACAATAAGTGGTCTTATCGTTGCGAACAGCGTGGCGGACGCTGGTATATCCCACCTTCAGCCGCCGTAAAACTTTGGAAAAACTCACTTCTGGCTTAGTATTGTGCTTAGCCATAGTCAACACTTTGCGAGTTGGTTATGGTAAGGGTGCTGTTGGTGTTAGCGCATCCTCAGTCCGCGCTAAAAAATCCTGCTCTTAACCGCCTGTTTCTTGCTGTTTTGCCTGAGCAATCACGGCGTCTAGTAACTCCGAAACCATCTTGATGATCTCAATGATGCACGGCAAACACCGAAAGACGCCATGGGGGTTAACCTCTCCTACGGTAATCAACGCGCCCACTCCGAGCAGAAAATCGCGCAGCAGACGCACTCGGGTAGCCAGCTCACCGCCGGGCGCGACCTAAGGTTACAGGCCACCCAAGGGGATATCGATATTGCGGGCAGCCAGCTGAAAGCCGGACGTGATACAACGCTGAGCGCCGCGCAGGATATCCTGCTGCACTCCAGTCAAGACAGTGAAACACTGAGCGGCAAAAATAGTAGCCATGGCGGGTCACTGGGTGTCGGGGTAGGCGCCAGCGGCAACAGCGCCGGGATTAGTATTTCTGCCAGCGTCAATGCCAGCAAAGGCAAGGAAAACGGCAGTTCCCTGACCCATAACGAGACAACGCTGGACAGCGGCGGTTTAGTCACCTTACACAGCGGTCGCGATACCAGCTTAACCGGCGCGCAAGTTAACGGTGAGCGGATTGTGGCGGAGGTTGGTCGTAACTTAACGCTGACCTCCGAGCAAGACAGCAACCGCTACGACTCCAAGCAAAAAAGCGCCAGTGCGGGCGGCAGTTACAGCTTTGGCACCATGACCCCTTCAGGCAGCCTAAATCTTAGTAAAGATAAGATGCACAGTACCTATGACAGTGTGCAAGAGCAGACTGGCCTGTTTGCGGGTAAAGGTGGCTTTGATGTGAAGGTCGGTGAGCATACCCAGCTTAATGGTGCGGTGATTGGCTCGACCGCCAGTGCCGACCATAACCGCTTAGAGACCGGCACCCTAGGCTTTAGCGATATCGATAACCAAGCGGCCTATAAGGTAGAACACCAGAGCGTAGGAGCAAGCACTGGCGGCGGCATGGCGAACTTTATCGGTAATCTTGCTAATGGATTGGCCGTTGCGGGCAATAAGGAAAAAAGCGATAGCTCAACCACCCATGCCGCGGTGAGTGATGGCACGATAATCATCAACGACACGGCCAAGCAGCAACAGAATGTTGATGACCTGAGCCGCGATGTGGCCCATGCGAATCAGACACTTAGCCCGATATTCGATAAAGAAAAAGAGCAGCAACGGATGCAGATGCTGCAGTTGATAGGCGAGGTCGGTAATCAAGCCGCCGATATTGCGCGCACGAAAGGGGAGATAGCAGGGTTTAGCGCCGCTAAAGCTAAGCATCCGACCTATACCGATGACCAGCTGCGTGAGACAGTC
>NZ_JABBFR010000045.1 GCF_018494065.1 Rosenbergiella gaditana
AAGCAGAAACATTAAGATGCGTTATAAAATTCCGCTTCCTCGGCGCAAACAAGTTTGCTTCTGCGGCGAGCGGTGAGGATGTTTTTGTGGGGATGTTTTTGATTTCTGGGTTATAAATGTACAGAAGCCCCGTGACATAATCACAGGGCTTAGGTACTCTAATTCTTGCAGGTAACTGCTAGGAACCAGACGTAGCAATCTAATCCTAGCAGTGGAAGCTAGCTTTTGTCACTACTTCCTTAAAACCATTCAAAGACGTTAACTCCATATCTGCACCTTAGGCACTCAGGTCTACGCCCCGGACTCCGGCAGGATAAACAGGCATACGGTGGGAATAAAATCCTAACCAACTCGGGAAAGAAGTTGGCTCTACCCCGTCTCGCAGTACGATAACTGGCACCTGATAAAGTGAGTTTCTAAGGAGTAGTAAGCGGCATAGTGTGATTGCAGAAGTCTGACACTACGCCCACACAATCAAACCTTTTGCAGGGTAAGAAAAACAAGAAAATAGCTAGACGATGGTCGCTACGCTCCCCGTGATTTTATATACCCACCACGGGGGCATTAGACCTTTATTGGCCTTTTGTTAGAGTCACTATCCTCGTTATAAGACCTGCCCCCCAAAGTCATAAACAAGATTATCTAACCATGCATATGTAAAGCGCTAAAAGAACTGTGTATAAAAATAAATTCTATGGCGATAATCGGTTCAAGGAATAAAAAATGAGTGTTAATAACATACATGAGTGGGATAAAGGCGAATATAACATCACCACTGATATTAAAAAAATCGATAGAACAGCCGTACATTCCTATCTAACACGATCGACTTGGGCTAAGGGTATTGATTTTGAAACAGTGTCGTACTCCATAGATAACAGTCTTAATTTTGGGCTTTTCCATCGTGAAGAACAAATTGGGTTCGCTAGATTAATCACCGATCATGCTACTTTTGCTTACTTATGTGATGTCTACGTATTAGAAGAGTATCAAGGTAGAAAACTATCTAATTTTTTAATGTCATGTATCCATGAACACCCTGTATTTAGTAAAGTCAGACGTTTAATGCTTTTCACGCTTACGGCTCCGTGGCTATATGCGAAATACGGTTACGAACCAGTAAACCAACAGAACTATGCATGGACGATCTTACGGAAAGATATGTACTTATAAACATCAGGCCAGTTTAAAGAATCGAGGCTGGTTAGATTTACCATAATGCCCTCTAACACGATCCTACTCTTTGGCGATCATGTAAGCCTGTGGTACTAATCATTATCTTGTCTTACGACCATTGGATGGCTTTTCAATGAATAACAGCGCAACAGAAGCCGTAATTACCGCCCTTTTTTTTGGGGGATTATGGTTTGCTCTTATGTATCTCTGCTCAAAGTGGGGATGGAATAGACAGCCTTTAAAATTCACATTGATTTGTTTAGTCGCAGGTATTTTTGCTGTTCTGCTTTCTTGGGCATTCAAATATTCAATCCATCATTATTTAACATAAGGCGTTCTTGGGCGAATAGCTGATCCCCTCAAAAATCCGAGCTATATCGTAGAGCTAGTGATGGGAAGAACTACAGCGATAACGCTAAATCCATGCGTAGCGGATCTAATTACTTGGGTTTCAAAGGGGCACCCTTTGGTACGAACGATTTTTCGAACTGCGAAGCAGTTTGTAAACATCGGTAACGTGCCTCTCTTCCAGGACCCAGATTTTAGGAATTGCACAAAGTTGCACTAATACACACTACAGTTGCACTAAATTTCACTAAATTGCACTAACGGCCATTATTGTTGCACTAAATTGCACTAATCAGGGAAAGTACGAACACACTTGGTTTGACGCCCTCAGGCTTTGAATCTGACCCTGAATTCATCACATAGGGTAGTGCTTTTTCTCGTATTCCTCGATTAACAGACACAACATATCGAAACGATCACCTTCTGGACTATTCAAGGCTGGTTCATCGTCAAAGTAGGGCGATACTTCTTTCAGTGCTGCCTCGTAATCACTTTCTGTTTCTAAAGTCATGCTACCCCCAGTCATTGACTAAAATTATTCCGACGGAATAAGTATTACACCAGAAATTTATCCATATTTAACATAAGGCGGTCTTACGCGCACCGCTCAAACGCCCTCAGAGCGATTCTGAGGCGTAACCGATAAAACTCACCGTCTTACCCCCTCAAAACGCCTTAGAATCGCTTAGATGAATTCTGAGCCTATGAATCGTTATGCACCCAAGTGAGTAGCGGATGATTTCAGGCTGATTTGATCCCCAACCCCATAAAACACTACCCGATCACTTCATTGAAAACGGTGAACGGGCAAATAAATTTTTTATTTGTCTGTGAAGCGTTGGCAGGGTGTCGGGATGCAATCCTGACGACAAGAATGTGTGGCGGTACTCCAAGCACATATCTTGTCCTGACCTTCGTTTTGGATACCGGCACAACGTGGCGGTAATACAAAACATTTCCTGTCCCGTAATAAATATCCCTTAGGTATCTAAAAGGTATCTCATAGATATCCGCAAGCGATCCAAAAGGAAGCGATAAAAAAACGCACTATCGACTGTCGTTTTTTTCAATTCAGCAGAAGTCAGGACAAGATGTGTGCTTGCTATACCGCCAACACGATCTGTTGGTCAGGATGACATCCCGACACCTTTTAAAAATCATGTCACCCTGTCATGACAGTGATGACAGTGAATTAACTTTTTTAACCCGAGAGCCAACTGCAAGTTACCGCCCGATGTAATGCGGAATGCTCAGAATGAGTATTTTGTATTACATCGGGCTATCCTGCATCGCACTTAAATAGCCCTTACCGAACAAGGCTTCATTTGCGAAAGAGAAAATAAAATTGAGGGGGTTTTTAGGTGATGGGCGTAAGCAGAAACATTAAGATGCGTTATAAAATTCCGCTTCCTCGGCGCAAACAAGTTTGCTTCTGCGGCGAGCGGTGAG
>NZ_JABBFR010000046.1 GCF_018494065.1 Rosenbergiella gaditana
GTTTTACACCGATGCAGCATATTCAACGTGTTAACTGATTCTACTTATTACCTCCGTTAAAAATGGGGGGATTACCGCTGTATTTGGTATCTAACTAATTTAATTAATTTTTAGGATTTTGTATTTGCAAGTATGTCTCTCTTAATGTCTCAAGAAGTTGGACTGAAGATTCGTTACCTTCTGATTCAAAGTGAGATTTGGCTTTCTTAAATATTTTCCCAGAGGAGATGACACCCATTTCTTGTAGGATTAAAGCCATCATATCGAGAGTGAATTGTTCATTTGCAGTACGAGAAGATTGCATGTTTGTAATCCAAAATTCATTTAGATTCAACATAATAGTGTTGTTGTGCTAATTGTTTTAGGCCAATGATGCCTAACCTAAGAACAGAGAAAACAAAAAAGTCCCACCACCAAGCGGGATAGGTAGAAACACTAGGATTACCTCATTATGGTGAAAAGCTAGTTTATTTTGTATCACTCGGTAGTCATACAAAATTGTGACCTGAAGGAATCCCTGTCATTAAAGATATCCTCGACTACCTTGCTAAGAAGAGAGCTAACGACGGTTATCCTGCACACTAAACCAAACCGAGAGCCATTTTTATAACAGCTTTCGGTATTGACTACTACTTACGGAAGGTGAGGCGCGTACTTCTTGATTCTTTGAAGTAAGAAACACCCATCCAAACCGCTACTACACCTAGTGCTAAAGCTATACTTAAAAGTAAAAAATTGCTCATTCAAATCGACCTTATTTTTCTCGATGGCGGATTATATTAGAGAGCCAAATAATTTCAATTTGTAAATGATGAGAAGGATACTGAAAGCACAAATATACCATAGAGGCATTCTATAGGCTGCTGAATGAACGGGTTCACGTTATCGAGGAGTGCAGAATAGCTGACAATTAAGCTGGGGCAGTACTCAGTAATATCAATTTAAGCGGAGATATCTGTAATTAAACTGGTTCCATAATGTGATAGGTTGTTTCCCATTGCAATGAATGAAAAAAATAGTGGCTTTAGCGCTTGGCGCGCTATTGAGAAAGAGAAGTGTGCCGTTGGGCTGAGTGATGTCGTGGTGTACCAGTTGAAACACGCTTTCATATTCGGAACCTATGGTTACCGCGTAAAGGGTACGGAAATCATTGATAAATTTCAGATTGGTTGTGAAAACCGATAAGATTAAAAAAGCTACTTAAGTTAAATGATCCTGTAAAAGTGGACACATTTCGTTAAACGGCTTGTAAGGCCTAATTTCGGTATTCCACTGCAGTAAGGCCTGTTAATTTGACCTTAATCCGTTTGGTATTGTCAGTCTTGGTCACTGTGCCATAGAAGCAAGGCAAGGCATTTTATTGGACAATTCATTACAACTTGATCAGGCAAAAGATCGGCTTAGTCAAACACTACGCACAGTGAACATCGTTCATGCTCAGTCGAATGGAACTTTTTTACAAGTACGGACCTGTTAACTCATTCTGAATACAAATAATAGTAGAAATAACACTCCATTATTTTTATATACAGAGCGTTTCGGTGTTATGGCGGTGGTAATCATTATCTCGACTTAGCGGGAAATGAATTACGAGAGAATTAAATTTAAGAGTATGAAGTAATTGAAAAATTTAATAATGATATCTATTTTCAAAAACAACCCGCTCAACAACCATCAGGGTTGAAAAACTCAGCACTTTAATAATCAAACTATTTCATCATCCCGCCACAGAACTAAGTCGATACTCACAATTGGGTATAATAATGATAAAAATGTCTTTAAAGAATATTGATCCAGTAATGGTGGGCTTACTTAGGGAGGCTCGTCTCAACGCCAATACTGATAAGTAAGATGTCTTCTACGTACCGTGTAGCAAGTAAGAGGTGGGTTTAAGACTGCTAAAAAGTCCTAATAAACTAGCCGTTATCATTTTTAAATGTCATTAAGCTGAAAGCAGTGACTGCCTCTATTATCTGGAGTTTGTGAACGAGTACCTTAGTTTGATAAAAAATTTTTCTAGAAGTCCTAAACCTTATTAAAGATGGTGTGTTTATTCGAAATTATCTCTTAGAAACTCCCCCGAATAGGGTTACAAATGCTATTTAGTATCGTAAATGTTAAATCTTTCTCGTGTAATGTTAATAATGTGTTTTTCAAAATAAAGAGGTACTTAAAAAGTTAATTTAAAAAATAAATAGTTAAATGATGTTCGAATTATATCGTTTAGTTTTTGTTTAGCTTCATTTGATAGCTTATCACTAGTATTAATCGGTGAGGTGAGCGCAATGATATTATTAAGCAGTGTGAAAGGCGAAACATTGAGCATATCTATTAACGATATTAGTTATGCAAAGAGTCATGGTAAAAAGTGCATGATCTGCACTAAAAATAGTACTGATAAAATTATTGTCGTTGAAAGTTTGGAGGAAGTAATCGAAAAAATATCCCGTGCAAAGGTTCTCTCTTCTCGATCTGGCTAGAGTCTAATGGCCACTTATGATGATGGGTAAGAGCACGCACGGTCTATAGGTATTGAGTAAGATCGTTTTAGCTGGTTTCCACTGATCGGATTGACCTCTGTTGGCTTGGGTATGACCAACGCTAATAACTTGTTACGTAAACCTCTCGACAATAAAAAATAGCTATCGTTATATCGATACACCAAGTAGGTGATGTATCCAATTAGTTGAATTGATGTATAATCATCGCTTTGAGGTTTTCTCATGGCCAGCGTTACTGTTCAT
>NZ_JABBFR010000047.1 GCF_018494065.1 Rosenbergiella gaditana
TAATCATGAACGACCGAATATGGCACTGAATGGTTTTACACCGATACAGCATATTCAACGTGTTAACTGATTCTACTTATTACCTCCGTTAAAAATGGGGGGATTACCCCCGTATCTCTAATATTTTCGACGAATAAGAACTTAATGATACCTTTCCTGAATGCTCTTAGAAAAGACACAGGGAAAACCTACATTACTTAAACTGGACTCGAGAGACGCTGTAACTTCTTTATGCCAGAGAATTGGACTATTAAAAGCTGTATTTTGGTCTAAAAGAGTTGAAGTATTTTGAATTTTCACGATAACTATTCCTTGAAACGAGATAAATCATTCTTGGGAAGCTCAACTTTTAATTTGATGATTAATATTTCTAATCTTATTTTTTTTAATTAGTGAAAGAATTAAAATTACAGTTACAGTCTGAAATACTGAAAAAATAGTTATGGCTGGTTCAAGACCATACTTATCTGCAAGCGCACCGCTCGCGATCACCGGTAGAGAAAAACCTATATAGGCATAAACAAATAATCCCGCCGTTGCCCTGGCCTTTTCATTACCTGCCGTCAGAGAGAATGCAGAAAGTGATGAAAGATATGTAAAACCATAACTAGAAGCACTCGTGATCCCCGTACCAATGAGGATTAGAGAAATAGAGGAGGTCCAAATGCCACCCAAGATGACTATAAATCCCACTACCGTCATGATCATTCCTGAAGAAAGCGCATTTTCTCTACTACATCTTTTTGCCGCTGGCTGACAAAGAAAACCCACAAATATTGCAAGAAAAACTACTAACCCACTGTATTCATTGAGTTGAAGTCGAGTCAACTCAAGTGGAATAACCGCGATAATCATTCCGGTCGTAGCCCACGCAGCTGACATAGCAAGACCATACACAGAGGTGTTGACCGGGTAAAAGGGAAACCTGAATAGGGACACATTTCGGCGCCGTAAAGATAGCGGCATCGTCTTCATTAAGAGAATGACCGTTAAGGCTATGATGAAAAAGATAATAAAGCTAGCGGGTAACAGCGTTTCTCCCTGAACTTTAAGGCTGATACTTGTTGCCAATGCACCACTCCCGAATCCTAGGGAGGTTGCGGATGTGACGATTAGCGGAGCCCGGAGTGATTCGTCTCCTTCCATAATTTCAGACATGTATGCAGTACCGGCGGTAGTAATTAGCCCTGTGCCTATTCCAAGTAAAACCCTAGCAAAAAAGAGGCTTACCCAGTTTGGATACATTACCAACAAAGCGGTTGCCAGAACTCCAAGTGCCAGAGCGACTGCAACGGGAATCCTTCTTCCAATTCGGTCGGACAATCCTCCCAGGAAAAGCAGGGTTGGCATCAGACCGGCGACATAAGCTGCAAACGCCAGAGTCACTGCGGTGGCACCAACACCACTTTTAGCCGCATAGGCGCTGTACAAAGGGGTCTGAAGATTAACAGCAAATGTGCCAATGAACAGTGCTATTGTTAGTAACACGATATGTAACTTTGCAGACATTGTACGCTCCCTGCCATTAAAAAAATTATGAATATAATCCGGTCAGTTTCCTATAGTTCCCTATCCAAGAGTGCTAGGACACATTAGATCAATTAAATTAATCAGCGCAACTTTTTTTTAACAAAAAAATCTATTCATTATCTAAGTGAATACGACTCCTCGATGAAATTTCCTGGTAAATTAGTGATATATACAAATTTAAATAAAGCATTCCCCATTTTCAAACGCTGTAATGCAAGGATTTTTTGTTACAAGCGCTATTCAACACAAGGAAATATATAAAAATAATTTGATATTATGACGACCGGATTGAGGCCGTTCGCCATACGGAAGTTATCTGTAGCCGGTACAAACTAATGCTCGAATCAATTATTCTCAGAAATTACGGTAAGGAAGAAACTTTCCGGAAAGGGTAACTTCCACCCTGTCGCCTGTAGGCGAAGCAATTTTTTGTATGTCCATGGTGAAATCGACCGCACTCATAATCCCATCGCCGAATTCCTCCTGGATAATTTCTTTTAAAGCGGGTCCATAAACCGAAATAATTTCTTGCCATCTGTAAATGAGAGGATCATTTTTAAGCGAATCAGCCTGACACCCTCGGGCAGGAATTTGCTGAAGCCACTTCGTATCCTCGTCATCCAGCTGAAAGATTTGCGTTATTTTTTGAGCCTGATCCTGACTAAATTTCATATTCCCTAAGCAGGCAGCTGCAGTCCATTCCTTGGAACATCCGATTTCATCTGCAACATCCTTCCATTTAATACCGTTAATGACTTTTTGACATAAAATACGTTTGGTAATTTCATCTCTCATTATATATTCCGGTAATGACTCCAATTAGTAGAACATATATTTTTCAATGAAGGCCCCGATGACTTTTTCATGTAGCTCTATTGTG
>NZ_JABBFR010000048.1 GCF_018494065.1 Rosenbergiella gaditana
ATAGAAATCTCCCCTGAGTTCAGGTTAGTAGAAAATTCTACTTATGAACACACCGATTTTTCGGGGGGATTACCCTATCGCCTCCGGTGAGTTTTGGTGATTCTGTAACAAGGTTTTTGCTTGGATACTCAAAATCTGCAGAAATGCATGACAGGATCATTAGTACGTTTATCGACCATGAGCACTATGTATTGTAATGTCATTCACCATATTGAATACACCACCCATTTTTGTAGCGTAATGCTATTAATATTTAACTTTTTCATCATTTTAAATAAAGATCCGACAATATTTATATATTGTAAATCTGATAGTGTAATCATCAAAATTATTACGTCATCTGAATCTTGTAGATTGTCTACACCTTCAGAATTTAAAGTAGATTACGGAGAATAATTTGTTAGCCTTGCTTTGTATATTGATAAGGGGTTAACTATTTATTAGTAAAGATGGATAGATAATCAGCCCACCATTGCACCATTAACCTAGGTTCCTCTATGTGCTCAGAGGTATGCTCTAACATTGTTACGCATGGTGTAGATAAGTAGTAATAGTTGGAAGGTGATACGGATTATCTTGCGCCCTCAATATTAGGCGAGCCTTTCTGAAAACTCTGGGAATCTATGAAATGATAAAGCTATATAGTGGAGAGTCTCGGTTGTAGTCAATGCGCCAGCCATATCTATTGCGGGATTGAACGGAACTTCTCTAAAGATAAGTTGATGATAATATATGATTTAAAAGGATTTTTCAGACTTACCCGGGCATTACTGGGAAAGTACTTGGTGCGAAGGCCGGACTCGAACATCGCAACTATCCTTATGATCTTATAGAATTAAAGTAAACAACATCAGGAAGGATACCATCATTGATACCATCACTCCCGATTGGTGATTATCGAACAGTCAATATTAGTCATTTCCGAATGATAGTGTAAAATCAATACATTTAGTAATCAATGGCCTTGAATAATAGTATAACAATGGAACTAAAAACAATGTATAGAGTAAATCAAATCATAAAAACAACAAGTGAAATGAAAACTTATGCTCCTTATAAACATTTAAATAAAAAAAGTAACTCGCTGAGAAAGATTCAAGTATATTCACTCCTTACATCTCTTTTTTCTCTTTTTTTAATGGTATTTATAGCAATTATCTACAAAGTTTTTAGCCTTCCTAAAGATCCATTTATTTTAACTGCATTAATTTTATACGCCATCAATTCTATTTCCGGTATAGTATACTTATTTACTCCAATAGTTCCCGGAGTGAAATTCATGCTCAATTTCAAAAAGGAGATTTTTAACGATCTAATTTGTGAAATTGATAACGATGAGCAAAACATACAAAAACTGATGCCCTACTCTTTGACAGAGTTAAACTATTGCATAGATTGGTTAAATATAAAGATACAAAGATTAAAATTAAGAATCAATGATTTTTTTGGAGAGAAAACCGCCGTATTATCAATACTCGGATTAGCTTACTCAGCTATTCAAGGCATTGGTGGATTAAACAAATTAGGTGATACTATATCAAAAGGTCTTTTCAATTCCGGAACAACAAATACATTAATCGTATTAGGATTAGCTTTTCTTTTGGGGTTATCACTCGGAGCATTAGCACTTAAAAATGTTGCAAACCATTTGCAATATCTGAAAGAGATACTTGAATTAACAAAAAAAATAAAGCAAGAGAATAATGAGTAAATCAATAGCATTTGCAGCCTCCTTTACTCATAAAGTAAATCCTTTTATTATCTGTATAATTACACATAGATTTGATGGATTCAATGCCGGTAGCATGGTAAAATTTCGATTATTTTTTTACTGAGTTGATAGCGGATGCCAAAGCCTTCTCATTTCAAAACTCCCCTCCGTTATCCTGGAGGTAAAGCAAAATTCTCTCCACATATAGAGCAAATTCTCCGTTGTAACGACTTAGTTGGCGGTTGCTATGCGGAACCCTATGCTGGTGGGGCAGGTGTTGCCTTAGGTTTGCTACTCAATGGTCTTGTTGAGGACATTTTCATTAATGATATAGACCCAGCACTTTATGCTTTTTGGTCTGCTGTTGTGAATCATAACGAATCATTATGTGAAATGATTGACGAAATCCGGTAATGACTCCAATTTATTGATTTAGTGTATGATGGTGTTTTTGAGGTACTTCTGTGGCTTCCATCTCCGTGTGCTGTCCCTCTTGTTCCGTGACTAAAGGCGTTGTCTGTAACGGCAAAAGTACT
>NZ_JABBFR010000004.1 GCF_018494065.1 Rosenbergiella gaditana
CCCCATGCGAGAGTAGGGAACTGCCAGGCATCCAATAAGACAAAAAGGCCATCCTTACGGATGGCCTTTTTGCATTGTCTTAATAATTACTTTAACGACTCTTCATCATTAAAGTTAGCAAAGTGAGGAACATCCTCGCTAAATATCATGGCTCTACCGTGACTATTAAAAAAATCTAATACCTTTCGTCTTCCCTGCTGGTAAAGAAAATCGTTCAATGCCTCCTGCAACTCTCGGTGAATAAGGCAAAAAAGCGGATGATCTTGGCCATTTTGGTGAACCCAAGTCAGCGCTAGCTTATTACACTGTGCAAAGTCGTAAAGTCGTTGCACATAATCACTCGGAAACAAAGGACTGTCACAAGGGGCCACTGCAAGCCACTCTGTTTGTATTGCTTCTAAACCGACGTCAATACCGGCTAAGGGCCCAAGCAATTGCAGCGCCTTATCCTGGATCACAGGAAAACCACGTTGTTGGTAAAGAGCGATATTTCGATTAGCATTGACGACTAGGCAGGTGACTTGGGGAGAAAAATTTTCGATAACATGGTCGATCAACGCTTTCTTGTGCCATAGCACAAGCCCCTTATCTTTCCCTTTCATACGACGTCCAGCGCCGCCCGCCAAAATAATGCCACTAATCACAGTGAGTCCCTCTCAATAAATAGCTCAAATAATCGGACTGCTAAGCAGTGTTGATGTTATCCTGCTGCTCAGCTTTTTATATTATTGCAGAGATTATGATCCAACCGAGCTTCGATTTCCAAACTCTCGATCCCGAAACTGTATTAGACTCGTTATGGAATACGGGGATACGCGTTGACTCCGGGTTAACCCCGCTCAATAGCTATGAAAACCGTGTCTGGCAATTTAGTGACGAAGACCGTAAACGTTACGTTGCTAAGTTTTACCGTCCACAGCGTTGGTCGGTCGATCAACTGCAAGAAGAACATCAGTTCACGCAAGAACTTGCTGATGCCAATATTGCTGTTGCTGCTCCGCTAAGCTTTCAAGGCACGACACTGCAGCAAACAGAAGGAATAAGATTCGCGCTTTTTCCCAGTATGGGAGGGCGACAGTATGAGATTGATAATTACGATCATCTTGAACGAGCGGCCCAAACGTTAGCGCGTATCCATCAGGTCGGACGGCAACGTCAATTTCACTATCGGCCAACCTTTGGCCTCGATGAATATTTTCATCAACCTCTTGCTTTGTTGCAGGAAACGCCATTGATTCCTGCGGCATTAAGAGCGGATTTCATCACTGTTATGACTGAGTTAGGGGCACAATTAACCCAAGTATGGCATACGGACTGGGAATCTTTACGCTTACACGGTGATTGCCATCCCGGTAATATTCTTTGGCGAGATGGACCGCTGTTTGTCGATTTAGACGATGCGCGTAATGGCCCTGCCGTACAAGATCTTTGGATGTTAGTTAGCGGCGACCTGAATGAGCAACGAGTCCAATGGGATATTCTGCTAGAATGCTATACAGAGCTGACCGAGTTCAACATTAATGAATTGTCACTGATTGAGCCTTTACGTGTGATGCGCATGGTATATTATCTAGCGTGGGTAGTCAGACGTTGGCAAGATCCTGCTTTTCCTAAAGCTTTTCCTTGGTTTGAAGAGGCCGATTTCTGGTATCGGCAGATTGCAGAAATCAAAGCGCAGATCGCGTTATTGCAATCGCCCCCATCACTGATTATGCCTCAATTTTGAATGATAATTTGGAGATAAGTAAAAAATGAAAAAAGTATTATTTGCTCTTTTTGGGGCGATGCTTGCCTTTGGCGCTTCGGCAGCAACTTTTACGGAAGGTAAGCAGTATCAAGTAATTGAAAAACCAGTTAATGGCGCGCCAAAAGTCGTCGAATTTTTCTCGTTTTTCTGCCCACATTGCTATGAGTTCGAAAATACCTACAAAATCAACCAAGCAGTTGAACAAGGTCTGCCTGCAAATGTGAAATTAACCCGTTATCACGTTGACTTCTTGGGTGGCGATTACGGTCCAATCTTTACTCATGCTTGGGCAGTCGCTATGGCGCTTGGCGTTGAAGATAAAGTGATGGATCCTATCTTTGAAGGCCTGCAAAAATCTCAGACGATCAAAGACCAACAGAGCTTAAAAGAGGCCTTCATCAAAGCGGCCGGCATCACTTCTGAAGCCTATGACTCAGCGTGGAACAGTTTTGCGGTTAAAGCACTAGTCAGTCAGCAAGAAAAAGCGGCCACTGATTTTAATCTCAGCGGTGTGCCTGCACTCTTTATTAACGGTAAATACCAGATCAATAATGCAGGACTTGATACCAGCTCATTACCTAACTTCTCGGCTGACTATGTTAACGTCACAAAGTTTTTACTGAATAAATAAGCCTAAGACCTCTGAATACTAGGGTGTTCAGAGGTTTATTCTGTTTCGAATTAAAAACTCGATCATTTTATTCACAGAAGTATAACGCTGTGACAATGTAAGCAAAAAGCAAAGTTATAATTTAACATATTGTTTTAAATGACTTTTCTATAGATCGATTGTATATTTCGATCAATCTGTAATTAACGCAATAAATAGATCCACAGAGTTATCCACAGGATCTTAGGCTCCATTTTCTTTATGTGATCATGCCAGTCGCTGACATGTTCAACATTTATTCTATTCTGTGGCATGCTATCGCTCATCCACGGCTCAACTCAGAAATTAATACCTATGGCTCAAATCGCACAAAACCCGCTGATCCTAATAGATGGTTCTTCTTATCTCTACCGTGCATTTCATGCATTTCCCCCGCTCACCAATGCTGCTGGGGAACCGACTGGGGCGATGTATGGCGTACTGAACATGTTGCGAAGCTTATTACTGCAATATCAACCCAGCCATGTTGCGGTAGTCTTTGATGCCAAAGGGAAAACCTTTCGTGATGAGCTGTTTGCTGAATATAAATCTCATCGTCCACCGATGCCGGATGATCTACGGTCACAAATAACACCGCTGCATCAAATGGTTAAAGCGATGGGTTTACCTCTGCTCGCGGTTTCGGGCGTCGAGGCTGATGATGTTATCGGGACGCTCGCTCGGCAAGCGGAGCGCGAAGGACGTGATGTGCTGATTAGCACCGGCGATAAGGATATGGCACAGCTAGTAAGTTCCCATATCACGCTAATCAATACCATGAATAACACCGTTCTTGGGCCTGAAGAAGTTAAAGAAAAATACGGTGTCCCACCTGAACTAATCATCGATTATTTAGCCCTGATGGGTGACTCGTCCGATAACATCCCTGGTGTGCCGGGTGTCGGTGAAAAAACTGCTCAGGCTTTATTGCAAGGGTTGGGTGGCTTAAACACCCTCTATGACGATCTCGATAAGGTTGCCAGCTTAAGTTTTCGCGGTGCGAAAACGATGGGGAAAAAACTGGCTGAGAATAAAGAAATGGCTATGCTCTCTTATCAGCTCGCCACGATAAAAACCGACGTTGAGCTAGACCTCACCTGTGAGCAATTAAATGTCGCTCCCTTAGACCAAAAGCTTCTCCTTGAGCTGTTTGCACGTTTTGAATTTAAGCGCTGGTTAAGTGATGTGGAGAACAATAGCTGGTTAAGCGGCAAGCCGGTATCAAGTGCGAAAAATAGCGCACCTGTGGACGTTGTTGCAGTTGCTGAAGTCAGTTTATGCTCTGATCATTACCAAACGATTTTTGAACAGGCCCAGCTTGATCAATGGCTTGTGAAACTTGAAAGCAGTGAGCTTTTCTCGTTTGATTTAGAAACGACTTCTCTTGATTCCTACTCGGCAGAAATTGTCGGTCTATCCTTTGCGACAGCTGCCGGTCAAGCCGCCTATTTACCCCTTGCTCATGACTATTTAGATGCGCCTGAGCAATTGAACCGTGATGAAGTGCTAGCTCAATTTAAGCCATTGTTAGAAGATGAAAATTTGGCAAAAGTGGGTCAGAACCTGAAGTACGACCGTGGTGTGTTACTCAACTATGGGATTGAGTTAAAAGGGATTCGCTTTGATACGATGCTGGAATCTTATCTTTATAACAGTGTGGCAGGTAAGCACGATATGGATAGCCTCTCGCAGCGTTGGTTAGGCCATAAGACGATCACGTTTGAGGAAATTGCGGGTAAAGGGAAAAAACAGTTAACCTTTAATCAAATATCACTTGAACAGGCAGCCCATTACGCTGCCGAAGATGCGGATGTGACGCTACAACTGCATGAGAAAATTTGGCCATTATTAGAAAAAGAAGCTGGTCCTAAAAAAATATTCAGCGAGATTGAGATGCCACTCGTCCCAGTCATCTCGAAAATCGAACGTAATGGTGTACTGATTGAGCCACTGATTCTTTCGGCACACTCTCAAGAACTTGCTCAACGTCTTGAGGAGCTGGAGAAAAAAGCCCACGAGCTGGCAGGAGAAAGTTTTAACCTCTCCTCACCTAAACAGTTACAGACGATTCTATTTGAAAAGCAAGGAATTAAGCCGACGAAGAAAACCCCTGGTGGCGCACCTTCAACCAGTGAAGAGGTGCTGGCAGAGCTAGCGCTAGATTACCCCTTACCTAAAGTGATTCTTGAGCATCGTGGTCTCTCGAAGTTAAAGTCGACGTATACTGATAAGCTTCCTCTAATGATTAGTCCAGTCACTGGGCGCTTACACACCTCTTATCATCAGGCGGTCACGGCGACGGGGCGGCTTTCTTCGACCGATCCTAATCTACAGAATATACCGGTGCGTAATGACGAGGGACGTCGTATTCGTCAGGCGTTTATTGCCGCGCCTGATCATAAAATTTTGGCAGCTGACTATTCGCAAATCGAACTTCGGATTATGGCGCATCTCTCTCAAGATAAAGGCTTATTAGAGGCCTTTGCACAAGGTGAGGATATACACAGGGCCACTGCCTCAGAAGTCTTTGGTACCCCCTTAGACAAGGTCACCGGAGAGCAGCGCCGCAGTGCTAAAGCGATTAACTTTGGTCTGATTTATGGTATGAGTTCGTTCGGGTTATCGCGCCAATTAGGTATTGCCCCCGGTGAAGCGAAAAAGTATATGGATCTCTACTTTGAGCGCTACCCGGGTGTGTTGACCTATATGGAAACCACTCGGCAAAGTGCGGCTGAAAAAGGATACGTTGAAACCATTGAAGGTCGCCGACTCTATTTACCGGATATCAAATCAAGTAATGCGATTCGTCGTAAAGCCGCGGAGCGTGCAGCAATCAATGCGCCAATGCAAGGGACGGCGGCGGATATTATCAAGCGTGCGATGATCGGTGTTGATCTCTGGTTGGCCACTCAAGATCCGAATCGTATCAAGATGATCATGCAAGTACACGATGAATTAGTATTTGAAGTTCATCAAGATTTAGTGGAGACCGCGACTCAAAAAGTCCGTGAGATCATGGAAAATTGCGTCACGCTAGCGGTGCCTCTGCAAGTCGATACGGGTCTTGGTGATAACTGGGATCAGGCGCATTAAGCGAGAAGATAAAAATGATGTTGATCGATAATTACCCGAAAATAGAACTGGTTGGCGCGCCGACACCGATTGAGTACTTACCGCGGCTTTCCGACTACGCGGAGCGAGATATTTATATTAAACGTGATGACCTCACCCCCCTAGGATTGGGGGGGAATAAACTGCGCAAATTAGAGTATCTTGCAGCAGAAGCCCTACAAGAAGGAGCCGATGTTTTGCTCACTGCGGGGGCTATTCAGTCAAATCATGTTAGGCAGACTGCCGCAGTTGCAGCGAAACTTGGCCTAAAATGTATGGCGATATTAGAAAATCCTTTAGAGGAAGCGAGTGACAGTTATCAGCAAAATGGTAACCGCTTATTATTAGACCTATTGGGGGTGAATGTTATCCCTGCACAAGTCGGGCTATCTCTCGCTGAACAGCTCGTCACGCAAGCAGAGTTATTGCAAGCGCAAGGTTTTCGTCCCTACATTGTTCCAGTGGGAGGGTCGAACACCCTTGGAAGCTTGGGGTATATCGGCTGTGCGCAAGAAATTTTGCATCAAGTTACCGATATCCCAGATTTAGCTGCGGTGGTAGTTGCATCAGGCAGTGGTGGAACCCATGCCGGACTTTCGGTGGGCTTAGAACATTATCTGCCGCACGTTTCCTTGGTTGGTGTCACGGTTTCGCGCAGTAGCGCTCAGCAACAGCCTATTGTCGAAGCACTGCGCCAATCTATTGCCGAGATGCTTGGCGTAACATTAAAACAGCCTATAGAACTTTGGGATGACTTCTATGCACCCGGTTACGGATACACCAATGATACGGGTAACGATGCATTGAATTTACTGGCACAGCTGGAAGGGATCTTCCTTGACCCCGTTTATACAGCCAAAGCGATGGCAGGGTTGTTAACCGGTATCAGTAGCCAGCGTTTTTCACAAGCTGGCCCACTGCTATTTATCCATACGGGGGGTTCCCCCGCGCTCTTTGCCTACTCTTGACCGGTCCAGAGTAATTGGTCGATAGCAAATCCCGCCTGTTTGGCCTTCATTAATAACGTTTGACGCGAGTCAGGCGTTAAGTGGGGCTGGCGGGAGAGTATCCATAGGTAACTTCTATCTGGCCCGCAGACCAAAGCGGTTTGATAATCGTCATCCAAAGCAATCACGTTGTAGCTTGCATAAAAAGGCCCGAAAAACGAGACTTTTAATGCCGCAAGGTGGTTGCTACCGGTAAAGCGGGCCTTGCCGATACTCTCGGACCATTGACCTTTTTTAGGGTTAAACCCACGGTTAATAACGGTGACGGTACCGTCATCTTGTAAATGATAGGTCGCCGTGACGTGGGTTAAGCCCTTTTCAAATCGATTCTCAAGCCTTGCCACTTCAAACCACTTACCTTGGTATTTCTCGATATCAAACTGTGTGACCGGTTTAACGCCTGCGGGTGGCGTCAAATTTTGACAGGCCGACAATAATGCGAGAGAACCCAAACCAATGAGGGGTAATAGCAGTTTATATTTCATCTCTATTGCCTTCTTTCTACCGTAATCATTGAGTGTCGTTAAAGTATTTCTTTAGTCCCGTTGTACAGATGGAGGACTAATTCGCTTTTCCAAAACTCGCCTAAAAATACATCTTCCACAGATATTGATTTTTGCTCGAGTTTAGACGTTAGCCACTCCTCATCTTTTTCGATAATTTCTAGGCCATGTTGGCGAATTTCACCGGTTTTAATTACCAATACCGAAAACATTGTCGCTTCTTTAGTGATGACGCTCAGTTGTCCGCCGGGCTCGACTTGTGCGTAACGCACTTCTTCAAAAGAATTGATGCCTAGGGAGTGAAGTTGTGAGGTTAGGCTTACGATATCGAGTTTGTTTCGACTTTTTAAAACATTTTCAAGAATGAAATTACCGTTCTTCATGATGGGAATCGGGTCGCCAATGGTAATAGTACGTATTGCCGAGATGTGCTTACTCGCAAAATTTAATGCGCTAATGAGTAACACACCCAGAAGGAGTAAAATGACATACTGTTGCAGGGGGATGGTATCACTGTAGATCACCCCCCCGATGATTCCCCCCAGCACGAAGTTTCCGATAAAATCGATCGGGGTCATCTGTGAAAGTTGGGTCTTACCGGTAAGATTGAGGTGAGCAATAAGTACGCAGAATCCAATCAGTAATTTGAGGAAAGTGAACTCGTAATATCCCACAAATTATCCTTACTAATATTATCAATGAATGACATTAAGGATAATACAAATTCTCGACCAGAGAAGAGATACAAAGAAATTATTCCCAATAAAATGATCTTATTGGGAATGGGGATAACGCTACTTAGCGTAGGCTTCTGTCGAAATGCTCAGGCTAATCGCATCGCTCACCGCAGGAACATATTTATCAATACCGAAGGCTGAACGTTGTAATGTACCGCTAGCATCAAAGCCTACCGCTTGCTTCTTTACCATGGCATGCTCACCGATCTTATTGAGCGTGGCATGAAGCGTTACCGGTTTTGTGACACCTTTTAGCGTTAAATTCCCTTGGACATCATACTTGTGCTCACCGCGAGGGATCACTTTAGTACTGGTGAAGGTTGCCGTGGAATATTTCGTGGTATCAAAATAATCCCCGCCTTGGAACTCTTTGGTTAAGGCCGGGACATGGGTATCGATATTACTCACCGGAATAGAGACTTGTACGGATGAGGTAGCCGGATGCTGTGGATCGAATTTAATCACCCCAGTTGCCCCAGGGATATCAGCGGTAGGATGAGAAAAACCGAAGTGGTCCCAACTGACAACGATGGACGTATGGGCAGCATCCAATTGGTAGTCGACTGTCGCTGCTTGGGATGCAGTACTATATAAAGTGCCGGCCGCAATGATAGGTAAGAGAAGAGAGCGCATTTTTTTCATTATTTTTCTATCCTATGTAGAGTGAGTTAATTAAGCATGACTTATTTATCAGATAACAGATAGTTAAGAGTTTTGTTCTCTTTGTTCAAATAAATTGTTCAAAATTAGGACAGATATAACAAAAAGAGTATGAGTGCCTGGATAGGCACCCGAAGTTTTAGAAATCGTATTGCAGTGTAACGCGGTTTTGCCAGAAATCTTTCTTATACAGTGGTGAAGTCTGCACGCCGACAAAATCGGTCAAGCTAAGGCCTTTCAGTGCACCGCTAAAGCTATAAATACCATAAATTAAGTACTCAGACTGGCGTAAGCTCCCACTACTGTTTGACGGTTTAAGATCCATCCATGAGTAGCGGGTTCCAACGGTCACTTGCTCCGTCGCGCTATAATTCAAGCTGGTGGCCCAAGCATTACCATTCCCTAAGTCTTGAGTACTGGTGAAGAAAGGTTGGGCAAAATAAGGACCGGAAGAGGCGTTATGTGCATAAGGGGTCACAAGAGGATATTGATGACCACTGGCATTGTTCGCCAGATAGTCGTAGCCGAATTTCCAGTTTAGATTACTCAGCAGGTTTACAGAAAGTTGCCAGCCAATGCTTTGGCTGTTCACTGGTCCAGCTAAATCTTTCCCGTTACCGGTACCGCGAAGATACTGGATACCGAAATCTGGCTGTAAGGGCGCTTGGTTCCATTGGGCATGACCTTCGGTATAGAAAATATCACTGTAATCGTTATAATTTTCGTACCATGCGACGCCGTTCAGGTGAACATCGTTAAAATCCCAATGATGTCCGGCGCCCAATGACCACATACCATGAGTTTTTTCGTCAGAGCCATAAGCGGTATAACGTTGTTGACGATCCGAACCCCAAGACTTGTAGCGGAATACTTTGGTTGCCCGGATAAAATCTTCGCCCTGGCCATATTCGGCATCAATCGCTTGATAAATCATCGGCGTTATACGCCAGTCGTAATTTCCTAAGAAGGGAATATCGAGTTGTTGATTACCTGCGGTGATCCGTAAATCATCACTACGCCACTGCAACCATGCTTCACCGATATTGGTTTGGTTATCGCCGAGTTCACTGACGGTCTGACTGGCTGCGCCATGATTGATACCGCGCACAAATATTCCACTGATCCCGAGGTTAAAGCCATCGAGCGGCGCCGTCTCATATTTTAGAAAACCACCGTAACTGATAGTGTCTTGATTCAAACCCTGAGCAAAATAGGCATTATGGGTCGAGTAGTACATTGAACGTAGACTACCGCTGACTTTACCTTGAGTTATGGCCTCTTCGAGCGTCGGGGCTGAGCTATTGTCTGCGGTGGCGGCGTAGCCAAGAACGGGCATAAACGCGGTCAATACTAAATAACGGGTGATACCGCGAGTGCGATGAGCTGATGATGAGTGTGTATGCATGTTATTCCGTACCTAAATAAAAAAATTATTATAAATTGATCAAATGTTTAGCGGCTTTGCGGTGATGGTTAAGGAGTCTCGGGAGGTCTAAATCGACTATTACCCCCTCTATGACTCGCCAATTCCCCGCTATCATGACGCGATCAGCACGCTCAGCGCCACAGAGCAGCAAAGCGGCTAGCGGATCGTGGCTACCGCTAAAACGTATATCTTCTAATGTGAATAGTGCTAAATCGGCTTGTTTACCGACTTTAATTTCCCCTATATCTTCCCGCCCTAACGTTTTCGCACCGCCTCGTGTTGCCCAACCTAATACTAATTCTGGCGTAATCGTTTGCGTGCCGTATCGCAACCGTTGTAAATAAAGTGCTTGTCGTGCTTCGTACATCATATTTGATGCATCATTCGAGGCAGATCCATCCACCCCTAAACTGATGGTGGCTCCGGCTTGTAGCAGCTCCTGTGTTCGGCAGATGCCAGAAGCAAGCCGCATATTAGAAACTGGGCAATGGCTAATGGCAACGCCTTCTTTGCCTAAACGGTAAATTTCTTCATCGTTGAAGTGAATACCATGAGCAAGCCAGGTACGATGGCTCAACCATCCCACAGAATCTAAATAATCAACGGTACGCAAGCCAAAAAGCTTTAGGCAAAATGCCTCTTCATCTAATGTTTCTGCCAAATGGGTATGTAAGCGGACGTTCTTTTCTTCAGCCAGTTTCGCACTTTGCTTCATGATTTCAGGCGTCACTGAAAAAGGTGAGCAGGGCGCAAGGGCAATGTTAATCATCGCCCCGTCTTGCATATCGTGGTAACGCTCAATTAGCCGCTGGCTATCTTGTAAAATAACCTCGGCCGCTTGTACGGTGTGTTCTGGTGGTAATCCACCGGACTTTTCTCCCAAACTCATTGATCCGCGACTCAATGTTGCCCGCATACCGAGGTGGTTCACCGCAGCGACTTGGATATCAATCGCTTCTTCCATTCCCACTGGAAAAAGATAGTGATGATCGCTGGTGGTGGTGCATCCAGAAAGTAGGAGTTCGGCTAAGGCCACCTCACTCCCAAGACGTAACGCTTGCGGCGTTAATTTGGCCCAAACCGGATAGAGCGTTTTTAACCAAGGGAAAAGAGGTTGGTTGATAACCGGGCCCCAAGCTCGGGTCAAGGTTTGATAGAAATGATGGTGGGTATTGATCAGCCCAGGCAATACCACGTGCTGACGCGCATCAAAAATTGTATCGTAAGGGCGTGACGGCAGTTGCTCAGCAGCGAGAACCTCAACAATTTTCCCCCCTTCAATGACGATGCCATTGGTTTCAATTTGTTCGGTCCCATCAAAACAGGCTAAGGGTTGTTTAATCCATAGACGGTCAGACATCGTTTCTATCCTTCGAGGTGGGTAACAGTAAATTGAGTAAAATAGCCAGTGAGCCGCCGCTGGTTACCGCATTTTGAAACAGAGTTTGGAAGAACTGAGGCATCGCTTGGAGAAAATCTGGTTTCGACTCAATCCCTAATCCAACCCCGAAAGCAAGGGCAATAATCAGCATACTGCGGCTATCTAAGCTTTCTCGTGTCATGATACGAATGCCCGCTGCCACGACACTGCCGAACATGACTAATGTCGCGCCACCGAGCACAGGTTTGGGCAGTTGTTCAAGTAACTGGCTAAATTGTGGGAATAGCCCCAGAACAATAAATAACGCGCCGATCCATATTCCCGCATAGCGGCTGGCGACTTGCGTCATTTGGATCACCCCATTGTTCTGAGCAAAGGTTGTATTAGGGAATGAGGAAAATATTGCCGCCACTAAGCAGCTAACGCCATCACCAAGGATTCCGCCACGTATCCTTTTCTGAAAATCAGGGCCGACCACAGGTTGTTTTGAGAGCATGCAGTTTGCGGTAAGGTCGCCCACTGTTTCGATTATTGAAATCAGTGACACCAAAGCGATAGGAATAAAAACAGACCACGAAAAGTTCAAGCCGAAACGAAACGGGATAGGAACAGAAGGGAGTAGGCCGGTACTAAACTGCGGATGGAATTTACCTAAGATTGATGCGAGAAGGGTTCCCGCAACAATGCCTACAATAATACTGGAAAGTTTACACCAAGGGCGGCGGCTACAGTTCATCAGCACAATGATTAAGAGCGTAAACAGCCCTAACCCGAGATGATGCGGGGCTGCAAAATCTGCTGCACCAACCCCACCCCCCCAATCGGTAATACTGACCTTAATTAAACTGATACCGATCAGCACAATAACGATACCGGTTACCAGCGGGGTTAATAACCGCGAGAAGGTATGCATAAATTGACTGACGATCAGTGGAATCATGGCCGAAACCAAGGTACAGCCAAAAATCATGGCTAGGATTTGTTCTGATGTGGCACCTTGCTGCTTAAGCCCTAGCCCCCCTGCGATAATAACGCCTAAGAACGCAAAGCTGGTACCTTGTAGACAGATCATCCCCGCCCCGATATTACGAAAACGTACTGCTTGGATCACCGTTCCAACACCTGAAGCAAATAATGACATACTGATTAAATAAGGAAGCCACTGCGTGAGGCCAAGTGAACTGCCAATAATTAAGGGCGGTGTCACAATCCCAACAATACTCGCCAACATATGCTGGACGGCAGTACATACAGCGGGTATGAAAGGTAAACGATCGTTTAGACCATAAAGTAGCGGTTCATCATTTGTTTTTTGCATCGGCTCGCATCCACTGTTTTTTCCTGATCTCAGCAAAAACTATTCCACTTATTACAGCGTGCGAAATGAAGGCAAGACAGGGCGGTGAGGCTTATTGCGAGGATAAGAACACTTTTCGGTAAGTAATTTTTGATTCAGTTTATTACTTTCTGAGGCTTATTAGGTCATTACGCACCATTTTGGTGCTTAATTTTTAACACTTTTCCAAGAAATTCATATTTTTGTCATAAAGCGTAAGGATAATTACCTTGCTCGATTATTGCAGTGTTTAATTACAGGATAATTATATTAATGAAAACGCGTTTATTTTCGCCCTCGATCTTGGCGTTGTGTTTACTGGGACTTCCCGCTGTCAGCCAAGCAGAAATTACTCTTCTAAAACAAGACCCACAGGCGAGTGACCCACTCAGCCGCTTAAATGTTAAAGTGGGGGGAAGTATCCGTCCTCAGTTTAATCACCAGACCGGTGGCAAAGATAAATCATATAAACGCAACGGTTTTGATGGTGGCACACGTTTTCGTTTCAGTGTGGATTACGCACTGACTCAAGATATTAACTGGGTTAACTACTATGAGCTCGGTGTTAATATTCCTAAGGTGTTTAACTGGGATAACCATTACGCCTCCGGCGCGACCAATACTACCCGCCGTCAATGGTTTACTGGATTAAAAAGCCAGCAATATGGCCAACTGACCTTCGGGCAACAGAACAGCGTCTATTACGATGCGGTCGGGGCAAAAACCGATATTTGGGATGACGATATGTTAGCTCAGGCACCGGGTAACGGCGTTAACGGTGATTATGATGGGTCATACCGTTCTCGTAAAATGCTGAAATATAAAGGTCGAGTGGGCGATGTCGATGTCTATGCTTCATATCTATTTGGCGACGATCCTTTACTGACCAGCGACAAGATGCGCTACAAACGTAAAGGTGGCGGCTCAGTAGGTGTCGATTACCACATCACCAAAGATCTCTCGTGGGGAACGGCTTGGAACTATACTAAAGCGACCGTCTATGACCATGCCCATGGGCAAAGCAAAGATTATAATCAAAATATCGTGGGAACCTCCCTTGGCTGGACGCCAGGTAACTGGACGATTGCTGCAGGCGGTGGTTACTACCAAAACTTCCTGAAGACCAAGCTTAAAAATGCGAATCACTACTTTGCGGGTGATGCCTGGGGCGTGGAATACTTTGCGGGCTATAAGTTCCCGATTCAGCAAATGGGTGTTAAAGCGGTGATGCCTTATGTTATGGGTGACCGTCTTGAATACGTCAATGGTCGTCATTACAAACGTATCGACAATGGCGTAGGGGTTGCGTTATTTGCTGAGTACGGTTTCCGTGTCGACTATGAGCATGTCTTTGCGTCAACCACTGATAAAGAAGGTGATATGAACCTCGTACGCTTACGCTACGACTTCTAATGACCAGCCCCTTCATTCCAAAAACGAAGGGGCTTCTTCATTTAGGGCCTTTTGGCTTATCCCCCAAAATCGTTGCACGGTGCATAATACGTCGTTGTGGATGATAGTCATCGCACGCGTAATGTTGAGTAATACGATTATCCCAAAATACCACATCACTCGCTTGCCAATGCCAACGCACACAATACTCGGGACGGGTGCTGTGTGTAAAAAGTAGATCGAGTAATGCGCGGCTTTCCATTGCACTCACGCCAAGAATCCGACGGGTAAAGCCAGGTGTCACAAAAAGTCCCTTTTTGCCAGTATCGGGATGCGCTCGTACCACTGGGTGGACAACTGGAGGATGATCTTGGCGCGCCTTTGCTAACTGCTGTTGCGCCTTAGCGGTCGAGCTAAAACGTTCATCAGGGAAGGAGAGCTGAATATCGTGCTCGGCATAAAGACCGTCTATTAGCTGTTGTATAGGAGGAGAGAGGGCCTCATAGGCCGCACTGCTACTGGCCCACAGCGTATCACCACCATATTCAGGGACTTGTATGGCATTAAGAATTGAACCTAATGGGGGAGTCTCGATAAAGGTCACATCGGTATGCCAAAGAGCGTTATCCCTTAAATCATTCAGGGCGGTATCCAGTATTAATATTTCCGGTTGGTGCTCGACTTTTGGATAAATCGGGTGGATATGTAAGTCACCGAATCGCCCGGCAAGACTAGCCTGATCGGCGGGGGTAAGGTGTTGACCACGAAAGAAAAGCACTTGGTATTGAAGTAATAATGAATACACATCGAGCTGGTTCTCGGCGGTCAGTCGGGCCAAATCAATGCCCTCGACTTTAGCGCCAAGCGCAGGGGTGAGGGGGGTTGCATTAATAGTCATAAAGGCTCCAACGGGCGAATCTTCTCTGTAACTGTCTAAGCAGCAACTCGATGAGCAGTGCCACCATCGCAATCAATAGGATCCCTGCTACCACAATATCGGTCGATAAAAACTGTGCGGCAGATTGCACCATAAACCCTAATCCACGATTGGCGGCGATGAGTTCTGCCGCCACTAAGGTCGACCAGCCAACCCCTAAGGCGATTCTAATTCCGGTAAGTAATTCAGGGATAATACTGGGTAAAATAACCCAGCGCATCACCTGACAAGACGACGCGCCTAAGCAGCGCACCGCTTGGACTCGATGCGGGTCGATACGACGCACGGCCTCTGCTGTACTGATAGTCAATGGTGCGAAAATCGCGAGAAAAATCAGTAAGATTTTAGAAACTTCACCAATTCCCAACCAAATAACGATTAAGGGTAAATAAGCGAGTGGGGGAATAGGCCGATAAAAGTCTAAGATCGGGGTAAAAATTGCGCGAACCACCGGGGTGAGCCCCATAATAATACCGAGAGGTATTGCGGTGACTAAGGCGATGGCCAATGCGAGTAACACGCGAAGTAGGCTCGCCGTAATATGCTGACCCAAGGTTATGTCCAGGTAGCCTTGTTGCCATAACTGCTTAAACGCGAGCAATAACTCAGTAGGAGAGGGGAAAAAAAGATTATTTATCCAACCGAATTGAGAGGCCGCAAACCAAACGCCAACAATCGCGAGTACCGTTAAGCTTGAAATAAGCCATAAATGATGAGTTAACTGCCAATTACCTCGTTGAGAATAAGAGGCACTACGAAGTGACCTCATGCAACCTCCAATAATTGGTCCAATAAGGATTGTCGGTCCTCAGTGAATCTCGTGTCTGCTTTTAGTGACCTGACGGTCTCGCCGTTGAGGAAACGATGGGCAAAAGGGGGCTGCACATGCTCAATTACCTGAGTGGGAGGGCCTTGTAGCAGGTATAAATCCGTTGCTAGTAGTAGCGCTTCATCAACACTATGGGTAATCAGCAGAATACCTACCTCCGTCTCTTTCCAAATGGTGAGCAGTAGCGCTTGCATTTTTTCGCGAGTCAGCGCATCGAGTGCGCCAAAAGGTTCATCTAGCAGAAGAAAGTCAGGTTTGACGGCGAGGGCGCGAGCTAGCCCTAAACGTTGCCGTTGCCCACCGGAAAGTTTTTGAATCGGCTGCTTAGCATAGGCACCTAACCCCACCAGTTCCAGATAGTCATGCGCGACTTTATGGCGATGCTCTTTTGAGAAACCTTGGATCTTAAGACCTATCTCAACGTTATGTTCGGTATTCAACCAAGGTAATAACGCATCATCTTGAAACACAACGGCACGCTGCCCGGAGGGGGCGGTGATAGGTTGGTTATCAAGAATAACTTGGCCTTGGTCTAAGGCTTGGAAGCCGGCAAAAACGTTCAACAGGGTTGATTTACCGCAGCCAGAAGGCCCCAGTAAGACTAAGCTTTCCCCTTTATTGAGCGACATATCAATATTATCGAAGATGGGGCGCCGTGCTTCGCCATGATTAAAGGTTAACTTTCCTTGAGCTATCTGTAACTGACTCATGGTTTATGGCTCAATTCAACGTACTTTGTGCTGATGAAGGGGCTGTAGTCAGTTAACACCGCAGGAATACGTTGTTGTTCGACCAAAAACTTTGCCGTCGCCTTGGTTGCGGTCGCGGTTCCTCCACCAAGAAATTGTGGACTGAGTTGTTGCGGGTAGGTCGGGTAGAGGCTTCCGGACAGTAATCCTGGAATATCTTGTGCGGATACCCCAACTAATTTAGCAATTTTTTGCGCGTTTTCGCTGGTGGCGCTATAGTCCTCAGGATGTTGGGCATAATGGTACAAACTATCCAGTACGACATGTGCATAGTTTGCTAATACTTCAGGATGTTGTTCAGCAAAGTCTTTACGCGCTACCCACACTTCGAAAGTAGGATTTCCCCATTCACCCACCTGTTTTGCGTCAGTCAGCACTTTGCCGTCTTTTTCAATCTGACTAAGAGCGGGTGACCAGACAAAAGCTCCATCAATATCGCCTCTTTTCCAAGCTGCCGCGATCTCAGGAGGATTGAGGTTAACAATCTTCACGTCTCCAGGTTTGAGACCCCAATGCTTCAGCGCCGCGAGTAAGCTGTAGTGAGAGGTCGACACGAAAGGCGTCGCCAAGGTTTTTCCTTTTAAGTCGTGATAATCGTTGATATGGCTAGCATTACGTACGACTAAGGCTTCAGCACTGTGAATTTGGGTCGACACCAGAAAAGTGACAATAGGGAGTTTTCGTGAGGTGGCTGCGGCGAAAGGACTGGAACCTAAATTACCGATCTGAATGGAGCCGGATGCTAACGCTGCCACAACGTCGGGGCCACTGTTGAAACGCCGCCAATCTAGGGGTTGGCCAATGGCTTTATCAAAGACCCCATCAGCTTGCGCGACTTTCGAAGGATCGACCCCAGTTTGGTAGCCAATGACTATAGGGGCAGCGATAGCGGTAAGAGGGAGTGTTGCAGCGATGAGTAAACTCGAGAGTAGACCTTTCATAGATATTCCTTATTCGTTTTTTAGAAATCTAATCGAATAAAGTAAGCAGCCAAACTACAAATTAGGCATATAGAAAGGGCTAAATTAGCTTAAGCACCTCAGGCAAGGTTCTTGAGGTGCTGATCAATTATGGGTGCATACTGTTAAGAATAATGGAGGTGATAATTCCAGTCGTTGCCGCGACCAGTAAGTAGTTACCATCAACATAGGCCCAATGTTGGCCATGTGGCGGTGACGGAAGGCCTCGGTCGCGCCAATCATCTACTCGATAATCAGGACCGCGAAAAGCATCAGGCACAGGGCGACCGCGATCAAAATCATGGCCGCGATATGAAAAATGACGTGGGCCGTCATCGTGACGACGATATTCTCCGTGAGAAGGGCCTCCGTTGTAGCGATCATCCGGTCCTCTACCTGGGCCATCGGTCAAGACAGACTGGCTCACTATTAATGCTGAAAGCGATAGCAGAGAAAGTGTTTTCCAGTTAGCGAATAATTTCATAATAACGCCAAAGTCATCCCAAGCGGATTGATAACGTCAATGATGCCGAACTTCAATTGATGTTGCCTAGTGTAGGTGATGTCGTGTCAGGCGATTTAGGATAACTGCTAGGATTACTACAAAGAGTATGACAAAGCATGTCAATTTTAACGATTCCTAGGGAGTTGAGAAGAAACGACACATTTTGTTGTAAGAACATCAGGTAGGGAGTGAAAGAGGGTTTACGCTTAACAGTAAAGAAACCCACTACACAGAGGTTAGGATGACATTGACATCAATTCAAAAAGGTAATCCACAACATCCCCCCTTGGTCTTTATGCACTATCTTGGCGGGTCCGTGTATACTTGGCTTCCTGTTATGGAAGCCTTATCACAGCACTTTTATTGTATCTCGTTAGATATGCCAGGTTTTGGTGACTCGGCTCAATGTTCACCGGCATCCATTTCCGTTCAAGCAGAGGCTGTCAGGAAAACGCTGAATGAATTGGGCGTGAGTCAGCCATGGTTAGTGGGGCACTCCATGACCGGAAAGCTTGTTGCCGTGATGGCGCTTCAAACACCGAAAGAGGTGGCTGGTATCATATTAACTGCTCCTTCACCTTTATGCCCTCAACCCATGACCGATCAACAGTTTGCGATGCAATATGAGTGGCAGGCAACGCGAGAACATGCCAGTAAATTTGTGGCCGGGTCACATCAGAAAACGCTCACTGATGACGCGTTAAAACGCACTATTGATGATGTGCTGAGGGCGAATCCAGCAGCCTTCCCTTACTGGGCAAAGACCGCAAGCCAAGAAGATTTTACACATCGTTATGATGATGTAACGCTTCCAGCGTTGTTGCTTTTAGGGGAAGAGGATGACAATGTCCCACGGCTTGAGCAGCAACTGTCCTCCACTCTTCACCAGTTTTTACCCCATGAGTATCAGATCCTTGAGGGCTGCGGCCACTTACTGCCGCTCGAAGCAACAGAGAAGCTAGCGACGATAATTGGGGAGTTTATTAAAAAATATTCGTGATAAGTAAGAGGTTTAGCGGTGAGAGAGGACAAAGAAACTTTAAGACTTACTTGAACACAAAACAGATTCGCGCGGCTGCCTTAAAGGACAAACCTTTCGGAATTCCCCGGCAAAGCCGGGGAAGTGGTGGATTTAATTACGGCCAGCCGTATTATTTTCTCATCCTCAGATATCAGAAACGCCAGGTAGCTGAAAGATTACCTGCGATCGAGTCATAGCCAGAACGAAACAATTGGCTTTCAATCTCGATGCCCAATTCGACATCAGTGTTGATTTTAGAGCTCATTCCAGCCTTAACCCCCAGTGTGTCACGGCCAGTTACCTGATTCCTGGAACTAAAACCTGTGCTGCGATAGTGGGCGAAAGAGGCTTGTTGCACTACATTGCCATCCATCAGTTCATGATCCCAGGTAAGCTGCAACTCAACTGCGATCGACGCCCCTGAAGCGAGCGGCAAATTCCAGTTACCATTCACCCCGATACTCGATCGCAGCGCATCGAAGGTCTCCGAACCTAGCTTCAGTCGGCTGCCGTCATTGCCGCTTTCCTTCACGCCAGGGCGATGTAATGTGGTGTAATTTAATGAAGTGACCGGTCCGGCGTTCACATTATCATTCAGCGCCCAACGATAGCCCCCGCCGGCCGTAATAGAGCCTGACAATCCAGTCCAGGTGGCATGGTGGCTTGCTCCGTAAGTTTCTACATGAATGTTTCTATCCAGCCAGCTGTTTTCAATGCCGAATCGGCCATTGCCGAATAAATACATCCCTTCGGACCTTTCAACGCCGTAACGAGCATGAATACCCAGATCGAAAGCAGTGGTTTTCCCATTCGCGGTTTGTGGTGATTTCACCGTCACCGATTGGCCGCTGACCGCACCATGAAAGCCATAAATCCAGTTGCGATCCTGATCGTTTTGTTTTTCGGCGCCGAACACCATGCCATAACTGCTGGCGTCGTACCCGACACTCCCCCCCTGGCGCTGTTGCCAGAAGCCGCCGCCAAAAGGTATGGCAAAGCTGCGCCATTCGCCTTCCGCCAATTGTTTCGGCGTAACGACAGGATTAGGCCCGCCGATGATCCGCGTTATCTGCTGTTCACGGTGAAGGGAACTCGCGACCATGGCGCTGTAAGCTTCCGCAGAAAGTTGCGGCAAGGCATTGCTGATACTCCCGCCATCAGTGGCTGAGAAATCGAGAGTACGATACAACGGTTGTATATCCGAATTGGCTTCCGTCACAATTTTATCCAGCGCCTGCCCCACCTGCCGCGCATTATCGTCCTGCGCATACCGGCTGTACGCGTTGGCAGCGCGCAGCATCGAGAGCTGCCAGCCATTCTCCCCCTGAGGCGTTGCCTGCAGCGCCAGCGTGGGTGAGCGGAGCAAGCTGTTCACCGCACTGAATTCGCCGCTGTACGAATCTGTTTTGAGCAAATCTTGCGAATCCAGCCGCCAGTTTGCCGCATACCAGTCCGGCTGTGGCGCAAATGTCAGTTGACCGTTGAATTGTGCGTGACCGCCCACTTGCAGAGTATCATGCCTACCGCGCCCGTCGACTTCCAACAGCAGCTGTCCGGTATCCCCCTGTTGATAAGCGCCTGTTATATTGATTTGCCCAAGTGAATTGCCCGGCGCGAGGATCCCGTTATTTACAAAGCGTCCTTCCTCGTTCAGGGTGTAGCTGCCGTTGCCGGAGAGTATGGCACCCGGCGCGATAGTCATGCTGTAAATCTGAAAGTCGCCATTAAGCGAGGTTTTCCCTCCGAGCGCGTTCAGTGCTAGATTATTGATACCTTCAATATTTCCACGGTAAGTAAAGCTGAAATTAGAATCAGCACCATCCGTCGCCTGCCCATGCATATTGGCCTTCCGACCGAAGGTAAGCTGCGTCAACCGTTGTTGGCCGTAGGCATCCCGCTGGGCGTAGCCCGAGTAAATATCACCTTCCAGCCGGGCGCCATGTAATATATTTATATTACCGACCAGCGCATTTTGCGAAATATAAATCGCCGCGCCTTTACCGGCAACCCTTCCGCTAATGTCGGCATTATCTACCAGAGCTCCCTGCAACTCGGGTAATAATGCGTGGTTATACCCGCCCACCATACGGATCCAGGATCCACGATAGTCGTCTTCGTTACCCAGGAGGTTATTGCCAAAATCAAAACTGATCGCAACACCATTGACTCCCAGTGCCTGAACGTCGCCGCGTTGAATAAGGTTATGCTGTTTACCGTAGGCAAACATCACCCCGCGGCCATTCAAACCATCGGCGTAGACCCGTGTTCCGGGGTCGATGCTCAGAGTGTTATTTTGCCCATCAATACGGATACCCGCGCCGCCAGTCCCTTGTGTCAACAGATCCGCTTGCTGAAAGATACGGTTATTGCTGCCATACGTATGCAGGCCAACCCCCAGCGTTGCGGTGTTATATTGCCCTGCCAGATAGCCCTCCCCCTGCGGATTACGCAGAAAATAGCCATTGCGGTTAATGAGAGTCTGCCCATTGCCATATAGCGAAAAACCGAAAAAGTTACGTCGATCAATCTGATACCCCATGTCCTGCAACAACGCCAGTTCCGCTTCCATAAAAGTTGTGTAATTACGGTAGTTCTGGTGGCTCATCATGCTGTTTTTCAGCTCGATATGGCTCATGTAGTTAACATCGACCGAACCGTCGTCTCCCAACATTTTCACGGGCACGCCAGGCATGGCGCCTGCAAGCACTTCATCTACGTGCCTGCCGGTGAAATAGCCTTTATCGCGCCGTACATCAAAACCTTGCGGATCCCATGGGTTATTGTATCCATTACACAGTATTGCTTGCCCTGGCCGGGCAGGATTGCCATGATCGTCGCGCAGATGCCTGGTCCAGGTGCCAAAAGGCCCAGTATCGAAAGTGGGCGTGAATGTGCCACCTTCTTGCAGAAGGCTAACCATATTGGATATTCCCAGGCCATGGGCCAGCTCATGAACAGCGGTGCTGACCAGATCAGCCTTTCCTGTGCGCGGCAATTGCGCAGGCACATAGGGAACGTCGTCGAAATCCAGTTTGCCCATGATGAACTGGGCATGGGAACCGAAGGACAACTCTCCGGTATCAATGCCGTTTAAAGCTCCCTGCAGTTGCGTCTGACTGATAACACCATTGTTTACTGAGTCGCTGGATCCCTCAGCATTATTAACGTCAAACGTACCGACATTGATAATGGCGGGCAATTGTCCCGGTCTGGGGGTGATAACTTCAGCCCAGTAACGCACGGCATCAAGTATTTTTTCTTTCTGGTGCTGACCCAGATCCCAGGTTGACTCATAAGCTCTCGGCCAATGCGGCATAAAGGGGCCGTCGCCAACATTAAAGAAACGCACTTGAAATATAGCAATATTTTGAGGGTTATAGACCAGATAGCTTTCTCCAGCATACGAATGATTGCTGGCTAATAAACCCGTTAATGCAGCCGTCATAAAAAACCTGTTCATATCAACCGTCCCTGTGTAAAAAATAATTTTTCTAGGTCCGTCGATATAAACTCACACCTGAACTGAACAAATTATAAACAAATATAATAACTATCGATATGACCTGTTAATTTATAACAATAGGTGACTTTGCTCTGTGATACGCCATCCGTTAGCCTGTGTGGTTTGGGGAAGTCAGAGCGCTTTGCATAACGCCATAAGGTGCTGATATGCACACCAAAATAGATAGTGCGCAACATATCGGGCGCGGTCGTTTCCGCGGGTGAGAACGGTGAACTATTGATACTTCATGCAATGACCTGCTATTCAGTGAGAAGGTAATCGCAAGGCTAAGACGCATGGATCTGGAATATTCTAATGCGCCGGAATATTGGAAATGTTCAGCGTTGGGAGCTAATCGTTATCAGACCCGCTTTCAACGTCTTTTACTATCTTCCCGTTTTTCATCATGCGATATATTTCATCATGGGTAGTAAAAGAAAGTCCCATGTTTTTACTGTCACTAACAGAGAACACTCTGTTTTTTCTATACAATTTTAGGTGGTTTCATCTCGTCAAAACACAGCCTGTCATATTTCCATTCTTCTTTTTATCCGTCACCAAAATACCAAAAAATGACAGTGAACAAACCATCTGAGTCAGGTATTTGGAATGCTATATTTTTCTTTCAGCATATTTTTATTTTCCAGACACCAGCTTATTTTTCCCTTATCTGTCGCTGGGAAGCTTCTAACTAAAACATCGCTATAGTTATTTTCCTGATGAACCGCGACAATCTCTACAGGACGTAAACATAGCTAAATCCAGTAACCCACAAACAGTCAGGAAAAACAGAATCAAGATCTTTTTATTTTTTACTGTCATTGGATAACCCCCCCTAGTGATTTCTACGGTTGCTTCCATATTGGTCATAAATGGCTTGAAACCAAACTGGTTATATCGCTGTAGCACAAACCAGATGCGTAAAAAGCGGAACTGGTTGGAACTTGAATTTTGAAATATGATCAACATCAAGGCCAAAGTGATCTTGTACATTTGTAATGTACAACCGCCCGGTAGCGGTCATTATCAACCTGTAACGATTTTATGGTGATGTGCGTTGCCCAGGTATCATGGACGGTGTAGTGGATCACAAAATCAGGACACCGAAATAGGCTATTTAAGCATGGCGGTAAGGCGTTGCCGCTTTTCTCTCCGTCGAGATAGCCTATTTATAACAGTTGCAAGCTGGTCAGCTTGCAACTGTTACGGTTACATCTATCATTGAATGGTTGTCTTAGATCTTTCACCTTTGACAAGTTCACCAGAAGGTTTCCGATAGTAAGATTCGTTTGCGATCCGGTAATAGGTATAGCCATCCTTTGTTTTGGTTATTTCCATGATCCCATTAGACTTATCAATACAATTTTCTTCTGTATTCATGTCGTCGAAGCAAAGTAAATAACCAGTATCATGGTCCGGGAAAATACCTGAATTCTTAGGAGCAAGCTTTTGATACTTCCCATTAAAATTCCAGATTGAAACATAGTAAGTTTCAAGGGATGAAAGGGTTTTGGCTCCATTGTTATCCCACCAATTAATTTTACTACCATCACTGAAAGGAATGTTTTTAACTAAAAATTCTTTATTAGAACCAGAACCGTGAACGGCAAGGACCTTAGGAGAGTTGAAAAACATCAAATAAAAAAATGCAAGTATAGTAGCTGAAAATATAAATATTATAATTTTACTGACTCTCATCCATTCCTCCGACTACTGATCTCAAATTCGGCTTTCATGTTTGTAAAAAAAGGTTTAAAGGCAAATTTTTCCCATCTTTGGAGCAAAAACCAGATGCGAAATGCCCTGAAATAGTGAAACTTCATATTCATAATGTCAGTTATGTCGAGACCAAAATGATCCTGTGCTGTAAAAGTTATTTTTGCTACATACCCACTCTCAGTTATATCAATTTTAGTGAGCTGTATTTTTGTAGCATATATGTCATGTATCGACATTCCTAATCCATTGAAGCTATCTGCCCATAGGTTGAATTTAGGAAGTATTGAATTTCCAATTGCTTGAGTTATTGAATCTTTGTCAGCATCAGATAAGCCATTTTTTACATCAATGGCAAGCTTGTCGAGCATCGTCTGGATTATTTTGAGCGAAGATAATGGCGATGATTGTTGGTTTAATATTAAACTTTTATATGCACTATCAAGAAAAGGGCTGGAGTAACTTTTTCCATTGCCATGATAAAAATGCTTTACAAGATTATTGAATAAATTATGTTGCCCTAAGTAATATGTAGGCAAGGAAACCCGAAGAAACTCATCGAAAAGAATTTGAGCAATTTCCGTTTTTGATTTTTGTTGGGATTTACGGAATGAACTAAATATTGACACTTCCTCTCCTGTCCACGGATCGACAACATCAGAAACATCATCAAGGCCTAAATCGCTTCTAAGTTGTTTTTCAGTAAGGTCGCCACATTGCATATCGTCAGAGCTGCGGTCATTGAACTGATGTTTAGTCTGGTAAAGTGTGGCTGGGAACATCAAGGCTGACATAATAACTTCCTTATTATATTAATTGAATTCATTCTTGTAAAAGTAGGTCCAAATCTTTAAATATCGTCATGTCTGTAAACTTATCTCCTTGTTATTACAGACTAATTCATAAATTAGTGCTTCATAACATTTAGCACCTTCGTTAAATTCTAAACGGCTTGAAATGGAAAGTGAATCTCATTTTTTTTCTCAAAACGCCAAGTTGGTAAATCATCATCCCCGCATAGTTTTACATAACCTACACACAGAAGTTGGTTTGGACGCTCCGTGGCTTAAGGGGCGATTTCAGCGACTATCTTAGTTCAGGTCAAGGCCTGAGGGTTTATACGGTTGCCCCTTCGCCTATGGGTAATGGTCAAATTATCGATACCGTCCAGTCCGTCCAGTTCAAGCAAAACCTTGTTCACAGAGAGCTGATGCCAGGCGATAGTTTTTGACCAGGCTTTTACAAGATGCGACCATTCGAGGCGGCGAAAAAAATCCTCCTAGGTGACGTTGTCAAACACCACAATAATGGTCGAAAACCGACTCATCCCAATCCCCTCATGCCTAATCTGAGTAATTCAGCATCATGCTCACTGATCTCAAAGAAACCTCTGCGGGCCAGCATCCCCCAATGAGGGTTTGCGGTGAGTTCAAGTCCAATCACTTCTTTCAATACGACTGGCTGAAACTTTCTATTGAAAGTCACATCCTTACGAAACGGTTTGAAACCGGGGAACTGCTCAACCTGATATACATCATCATTATTAAATACGCACTGGAACTCGACCGTTTTTAGGATTTCCCCCGCATTGATTTCACTACGAGGGCAATAAATAAAAACTTCATCCCCGGCTCTCGTTTGGCGCAAAGGACCTGCTTTTCCGTGGCAAACCTGAAGGAATTCAAAATCGGCAGCAATGCGGGCATGAGCCCGCGAGATAACCGCTATCCAATGTTTCATGCACCTTCTTCTCCTTTAAGGGGTTTGAAGCCCAATTACAGGTGGTTATGTGGATCTTGTGTCTGGTGTAATACAGCCAACACCTCAATACCATCTGGAACCTCGCGGTAATAGATAATATGGCTCTCAACAGGGAAACTCCGCACACCAAAATGAAGATCCTCACTACGATCACGTCCGGGGGATGGGTGCCGATCAAGAATATCTGTCATAGTCACACGCAAGGAATTAGCGTAAGCCTCTACTACGCTAACTCCCCACCGGCGTAAGGAATACAGTTTTATGGCGCGAATATGCTCCCTGGCCTTCTTGGTAAATTTAACGCTCATCCCTAAGCTTTACCTTCAAGTTCATCGACCGTAAAGGGAGCAAACACATCATCAATACTGTGCAGCTCTCCACGATCAGCTTGTGCAATAGATTCAGCCAAAATGGCTTTTAAACTCTGTAACTTAAGCTGTGCAAACTGATCATACTCTTCAGGAGAAATGACCACCGCCACACGCTTACCATGCTTACTAATCTCTACCGGCTCACGCTGAACTTTCATAAGCAGATCACCGAACTGATTTTTAGCTAGTTGAGCGGGAATTACTTCCATAAATCACCTTCCGTCTAAAATGGCTCGAATAGTCATTATAGCCAGAAAGATAGCCAATCACCAGTATCAGGCAAAGCTAACAAGATCCAGAATGATCCGTAAAGTAGGAAAAAGGATCAAGGCGTAACAGAGCAGGGCTAGCTGAATACCTGCCCGCCCTGGGTAATATGCTTGGTGTGTAAAAGAAATGGCTTGGTTCTGGCAGCAAGATTATAATCTGAATCGGTCACATGAAAGTCTGGGGCATCTTCCCCCTGAGATATACCGGAAACAGCTAGAAAACTCTAATCAGGTGTGTCTCAAATAATGGGAAGTGGACATCAGCCGGTGTTCCGCTCTGGGAATACAACGCAGCAGTTACCGGTACTGGCGAAAACGACGCGATACGGTTAATCATAATCGCTTTTTACCATCTTACCGTTTTCTTTAACTCGATATATTCCGCCATCGACCCAAAAAGACATTCCCGTATTTTTACCGTTCTTAACAAACATAAGGGAGTTTTTATTAATACAATGTAGTGGTGGTTCCATATCACTAAAACATAGCCTGTCATAACCATCAGTTTCTACGTATCCATCGCCAAAATCCCAAAAGCTGACTGTAAAAGAACCATCTGAATCTGGTTTAGGAATGCCATATTTTTCCTTAAACATATCCTTATTTTTCAGCCACCAGTCTATTTTCCCTTTATCGGTAAAAGGGAAGTTTTTAACCAAAATATCACTATAATTATTTTCCTGGTGAATGGCGACAATCTCTACCGGGCGCAGTGATAGCCAAAGCCAATAACTGAGCAGCACGCACCCAGCGAATAAAAACAGGCCAAAGAGTTTTTTATTTTTATATTTCATTGCGCCCACCAGTAATCTCGATAGTGGATTCCATATTCGTCATAAATGGTTTAAATCCAAACTGATTATATCGCTGGAGCACAAACCAGATACGGAAAAAGCGGAACTGGTTGAACTTGAATTTTGAAATATCGTCAACATCAAGACCAAAGTGATCCTGTACCTTGTAATGCATTACTGCCCGGTAGTGGTCATTATCAATATTTAGCGATTTTATCGTGATATGCGTTGCCCAGGTATCATGAACGGTTATTCCCATGCCGTTAAAGTTATCCTGGAGTCTGTCGAATTTTGGCAGTTTTCCTTTCATGATCGCCATTCTCAGCTTATCTTTTTTATCTGCTGGGAAGTATTGATTTTTCCAGTCAATGCGGTTTTTAAATACATCTTTTAACCAAAGGCGGGTACTGTTTCTCGTCTTGTCATTAAGAATATGTTCTTTCAAGGCCTGGTCCAGAGACACATCACGGAAGGGTGTACCGTTGCCGTTCTGCATGTGAGTAATCATCTTTTCGATCAGGTGTTTGTACGGGCCATACATCGAGAACAGGCGCGATAAATCGCGGAACTCATCAAACAAGATATTGGCGCATTGCCGCTGGGTGATCTTTTCCCCTTCTCCACGAGAGCCATGAAACATTGACTGTGGCTGAGTGAATGGAGTAATTCTCGTCAGGGTGTAAGGGTTGGCTCTGGTGGAAACATCCAGCAAATGAAAATGTGTTTTTAACTGCGCTTCGGTCAGATCGCCGCAGCGCATATCACTCGCGCCGTAGTCGTCCATCCGTTTTTGGGTTTTAAATATGGTGTAGGGGAGCTGTAGTGCGGTCATTGTGAAACATTCCTTGTGTAATTGTCCGTGGAGGTCTTCACAGGGAATAATACGCGGTGAAAGGTCAGAGTGTAAACGTTGTACAGCCCCCGCCCGTAATTTTTTGCAGATTCCGGGCAGGGGGCATAGTGGATGCTTTAAGCCTTTGGTCCATCGTCAAAATGCCATGTGGCATCTTTCAGACTGCCGGGGATCTCCTGTGCAATGCCTTTCGCATCGGTCGCCTGTGTCTGGATCTCGATATTGTCAATCCGCACGTCTGTACGCTGCGAAACTTGGCGGGATGAATTGCTGATAGCGTTGCAGGTCATGGAAGTAATCGGATTAAGCCCTCTGCCATAGCCATAACTCCAGACCAGCAACGTACGCGAGGGCGACAAACTTAATCTGACTTATTTTTTTACCATCTTACCGCTGTCATTTATATGATATGTTCCACTATCTAAAATGAAATAAAGCCCCGTATTCTTACTGTTGTTCACCATAATGAGCGAATCTTTATCAATGCAATTTATTGGTGGTTTCATATCATCAAAACAGAGTCTGTCATACCCATCAGTTTCTTTATATCCCTCACCAAAATACCAAAAAATGACGGTAAAAAAACCATCTTGGGCAGGTTTGGGGATGTTATACATGTCCTTGAGCATTTTCTTGTTTTTCAACCACCAATTGATTTTCCCCTGTTCGGTTAATGGGAAATTTTTCACCAAAACATCGCTATAGTTACGTCTTTGGTGAATAGCTATGATCTCCACGGGACGTAACGACAACCAGAGGAAGTAACTCAGCAGGGCGCAGATAACCAGTAATAACGCACAAATAACTTTTTTATTTTTAGATTTCATAACGGCCCCCGGTAATCTCTACAGTGGCTTCCATATTGGTCATAAATGGTTTAAAGCCAAACTGATTGTAGCGCTGGAGTACAAACCAGATGCGGAAGAAATGGAACTGATTAAATTTTGTTTTCAGTATATCGTCACTATCAAGGCCAAAGTGATCCTGTACCTGGTAATGCACCACCGCCCGGTAGCGGTCATTATCAATATTTAACGATTTAATCGTGATATGTGTTGCCCAGGTATCATGAACGGTGATGCCCATGCCGTTAAAGTTATCCCGGAAGCGGTCAAATTTTGGGAGTTTCCCGAATGCTATTGCTTTGCGTAATTCATCCTTCATTTCTGCTGGATAGGTATTGTTTTCCCAGTTTATATTATCTTTAAATGCTTTCTTTAATAAAAGACGCGAGCTGTTTTCGCTGGATGTATCCCTGATAATCTGCTCTTTCAATGCCCTATCCAGAGACACATCACGGAAGGGCCTAGAGCATTAGCAAGTACGTTCGCCAACCACACTAATTAGGGCGACGATAGTTTTCCTCATAATCCCATCCTGCCATTGCTAGTACCAAGTATCACAATCGTCCCATCATGCCGCGGCAGAATCACGTTTCCGGACAAAAAATCGTTATAGGTGACTACCGTTCGCATAAACGGCAGTAACACTCCTTTACGGGGGCGAGAGTGCGGGAACTTTTCCGGATCAGGGAACAGCAGAGGCTGAAACGTCTCATTCTTCCAATTACCGATTTTACCATAGTAGTCCCAGCGTTTAAGGGCCTCCTCCTTTAAGTTTTATTATTTTACCGTTATCTTTCAATTTATAGCGCCCTTCATAAGTGATAAATATCTCTCTTTCATAGTTAAATCGTTTGATAGTAAATATTGGTTCTTTATCGATGCAGTTCATTTTTGTTTTCATATCATCGAAACATAGTCTGTCGTATTTGTCTTCTTTATATCCATCACCAAATTTCCAAAAAGTAACATCATATCCGCCATAGGTAGCGGGTTTTGGAATATCATAGCGGCTTTTGAGTATGTCTTTATTTCTCAACCACCAGTCTATTTTACCTTTGTCCGTAATAGGGAAGTTTTTTACTAAAACAGAGCAGTAGTTACCGTCCTCATGAACCGCAATAATTTCTACCGGGCGAGTGGTCAGCCACAAAAAATAGCCCATTATCGCACCGCCAGCGACAACAAGAACCAACAGAGTTTTTCTCAGGTTAGCTTTCACTACGGCCCCCGGTAATCTCTACAGTGGCTTCCATATTGGTCATAAAGGGCTTGAAGCCAAACTGATTGTAGCGCTGTAGAACAAACCAGATACGAAAGAAATGGAACTGGCTGAATTTTGTATTCAGAATATCATCACTATCCAGACCAAAATGATCCTGAATTTTGTAATGCACCACTACCCTGTATCGGTCATTTTCAATATACAGTGATTTAATTGTGATATGCGTTGCCCAAGTGTCATGAACGGTAATGCCCATGCCGTTATAATTATCCTGGAACCTGTCAAATTTAGGTAGTTTGCCACCAGATATCGCTTTACGTAATTCGTCTTTCTTTTCTAATGGATAGGTGTTTGTTCCCCAATCAATATAGTTTTTAATTACCTCTTTTATTCGCAGTAATGTACTGATTTCAGTTTTGTCATTAAGAATCTGCTCTTTCAATGCCCTATCCAGAGACACATCACGGAAGGGTGTACTGTTGCCGTTCTGCATATGGGTGATCATCTTTTCGATCAGATGTTTGTACGGGCCATAAATCGAGAACAGGCGCGATAAATCGCGGAATTCATCAAACAAGATACTGGCGCATTGCTGCCGAGTGATCTTTTCCCCTTCTCCACGGGAGCCATAAAACATAGACTGTGGCTGAGTGAATGGAGTAATTCTCGTCAGGGTGTAAGGGTTGGCTCTGGTGGAAACATCCAGCAAATGAAAATGCGTTTTTAACTGTGATTCTGATAAATCGCCGCAGCGCATATCTTTAGCGCTGTAGTCGTCCATTCGGTTTTGGGTTTTGAATATCGTGCAGGGAAAATGTAGTGCGGACATAAGTATACATTCCTTGTGTAATCGTCCGTTGTGGTCTTCATAGCAAATAATACGCGGTGACTGGCGGGAGTGTAAACGCCGTATAGCCTCTGCCCGTCATTTTTACCGATTACGGGTAGGTCTGGCAGTCATTAGTGGCAACGTTAACGCCTAGAGCATTAGCAAGTGCGTTCGCCATCCACGCAATCGCCTTACTGAAAGGGGTTGAGGCAGGCGGTAAGCCGTTGCCGCTTTTCTCTCCGTCGAGATAGCCTGTTGGGATTTTACTACATTACGGGCTGGGGGGTTATTTAAACTCGAATTCATCTGTAAACTTAACTATATCGCCGTTTTTTTGTAGCTGATATTTTCCATCATATGTTGTAAAGATCGTACCCAAATTCTTGCTGTTACTGATAGAGAAAACAGCATCTTTATCAATACAGTTTAGCGGTGGCCGTATATCATTAAAGCATAGCCTGTCATAACCATCAGTTTCTTTATATCCCTCACCAAATAGCCAGAAAGTAATAGTAAAAGAACCATCTTTCTCAGGTTTAGGAATATCATATTTTCTTTTCAACATATCCTTGTTTTTTAGCCACCAACCGATTTTACCTTTATCGGTAAAAGGGAAGTTTCTTACTAAAATAGAACTGAATCCATACTCTCTATGATGAACTGCAACAATATCAATCGGACGCAGCGACAACCAAAAGCAATAACCTAAAATTCCCAGCGCAACTAATAGCAGCGCGTAAAACGTTTTTTTACTTTTTGCTGTCATTACGGTTTCCTGTAATTTCTACGGTGGCTTCCATATTGGTCATAAAGGGTTTAAAAGCAAACGTATTGCACCGTTGCAACACAAACCAGATACGGAAAAAACGAAAGACGTTATATTTTAGCTTGGCAATATCCTCAACATCTAAGCCGAAGTGATCCTGTACTTTGTAATTTACCACTGCCCGATAGCTATCGTTGCTAATATGCAGTGATTTTAAGATGATGTGGGTTGCCCATGTATCGTGAACTGTAATACCCATCCCGTTAATATTATCCTGAAATCGGTCGAATTTAGGCAATTTACCATCAAGTATCGCCCCTCTTATTTTCCCTTTGTTATCTGTTGGATAGGTATTGTTTATCCAATCAATATTCTCGATTAAAGCATTTTTTATTTTTGACAACGTACTGTTCTCAGTCCTGTCATTGAGAATTTGCTCCTTCAAAGCACTATCCAGCAGCATATCCCGAAACGGCGTACCGTTGTCGTTCTGCATATGTGTGATCATCTTTTCGATCAGATGTTTGTACGGGCCATAAATCGAGAACAGGCGCGATAAATCGCGGAATTCATCAAACAAGATACTGGCGCATTGCTGCCGAGTGATCTTTTCCCCTTCTCCACGGGAGCCATAAAACATAGACTGTGGCTGAGTGAATGGAGTAATTTTCGTCAGGGTGTAAGGGTTGGTTCTGGTGGATACATCCGGCAGATGAAACAGTGTTTTTAACTGTGCTTCGGTCAGATCGCCACAGCGCATATCTTTAGCGCCGTAATCGTCCATCCGGTTTTGGGTTTTGAATATCGTGCAGGGAAAATGTAGTGCGGACATAAGTATACATTCCTTGTGTAATCGTCCGTTGTGGTCTTCACAGCAAATAATACGCGGTGACTGGCGGGAGTGTAAACGCCGTATAGCCTCTGCCCGTCATTTTATACCGATTACGGGTAGGGGGGATAGGCGTTGCCGCTTTTCTATCCGTCGAGATAGCCTCTTGGGGATTTTACTACATTACGGTCAAAGTTATGCTGTTACTTTGATTCATTTCTTACTATTACACCGTTTTCATTCATGGTATATTCGCCGTCGTCAACACCGAATGAAATATTGTTATTTTGGGTATTCCATATGGAAAAAATTCTGTTCTTATCAATGCAATTTAACGGTGGTTGCATATCCTCAAAGCACCGCCTGTCGTATTTATCTCGCTCTTTGTAGCCATTTGCAAAATCCCAGAAGACTATAGAGAAAAAACCATTTTTTCAGGTTGCGGAATATTATATTTTTCTTTCAACATGCCCTTATTTTTCAGCCACCAGCTAATTTTCCCCCTATCAGTAAACGGGAAGTTTCTTACCAAGACAGAGCTAAACTCTCCATCTTTATGTACTGCGACAATCTCCACCGGACGCAGTGATAGCCAAAGCCAGTAACCAAGCAATACGCAGACAGCCAAGGTGAGCAAGGCAATAGTTTTCCTATTTTTTATTCTCACTTGCGGTCTCCAGTAATTTCTATGGTAGCTTTCATGTTGGTCATAAAGGGCTTAAAACCAAACTGATTGTATCGCTGTAGAACAAACCAGATACGAAAAAAGCGAAACTGGTTGAACTTGAATTTTGAAATATCGTCAATATCAAGGCCAAAGTGATCCTGGATTTTGTAATGCACCACCGCTCGGTAGCGGTCATTATCAACCTGTAGCGATTTCATAGTGATGTGTGTTGCCCAGGTATCATGAACCGTAATACCCATCCCGTTAATATTATCCTGGAATCTGTCGAATTTAGGCAATTTACTGTCCAGAATGACTTTTATTAATTTGTCTTTTTCTTTTGCTGGATAACATTTATTTTCCCAGTCTATAAAAGTATTAAATGCTTTCTCTAACCGCAAGCGCGTACTGTTTTCTGTCGAATTATCACTGAGAATTTGCTCCTTCAAAGCACTATCCAGCAGCATATCCCGAAACGGCGTACCGTTGTCGTTCTGCATATGGGTGATCATCTTTTCGATCAGGTGTTTGTACGGGCCATAAATCGAGAACAGGCGCGATAAATCGCGGAATTCAGGCTCATATGAGCGGTTCGCCCAAGAAGGCTTTATGGTAAATATATGTGACTTTTGGAATTTAAATACAAGGGATAGTTATGGCAATAACGTGTTTTTTCACCAACAACGGCATGCCAACGTCTTTGCTTACATGTAGCGGCGTTGGTAGGTTCCCTGCTTTTTCTGGTCAGAGGCAAGGTCGCAATAATGCTAGCCTAACAAGCGTTCCTGATATTGGACCTATTCCGCAGGGAACGTATTACATCATCGGGCGTCAGTCAGGTGGGCGTTTGAGTTCAATTCGTGAAGCTGCTCTGAAGTATGCCTATGGCACAGATCGTAGTCAGTGGTTTTCTCTGTATCGCCGAGACGGTAAGATCGACGACTATACATTTATTGAAGGTGTGCGGCGAGGTAATTTTAGGTTACATCCAATTGGTCCGCGTGGACTTAGTGAAGGCTGTATTACGCTCAGCCATATTACTGATTTTGACTATCTTCGCAATCGTCTTCTTAAAACCAGTATGATAAATGTTCCTGGTTCGCTTCTAATGGCTTACGGCACAATAAGGGTTGATTAATGCTCAAATGGATTAAGCGTATATTGGGTTTTCTCGTGTTGTCGGTGGTGATGTTTTTTGTCATTGGCAAACTAATTTCTCTGTTGTGGCCAAACGTCACTGATTATCTGGCATCGTGGTTAAATACAGTAGGAGTGGAAGAGACAACTGATTTACTCTTTGATTTTACATTTTGGATTGCGCTGATCATATCCATGCTCATTTGTGTTCTGTGTATTCGTCGAAACTCGTAAGCTATTATTCAACCATAAAAAACCTAATGCCCCCGTGGTGGGTATATAACAATCACGGGGAGCGTAGCGACCATCGTCTAGCTTTTTTCTTGTTTGTCTTACCCTGCAAAAGGTTTGATTGTATGGGCGTAGTGTCAGACTTCTGCAATCACCATCGGAACTTCTGTTGGAGGTGTCCAAATAATTTGCCAATGCCTGATCAAGTAAAATGCGAAAGGGTGATCAAGTAAATGTAAATACCCATTAAAGGTAAAACTGCCGCCTGATTTGTCGGTAGGTCTTTCGTATGTACTTACGATAGTTTCGTAGGCCATCACCGAAGCTACGAAAATAGCTTCACCTCTCTTTAATCCGGTTTTGAAATCATCACTGCTCACTCACGCTTTATTATAAATATAGAAAAACACGTTAGTTCAGTTGGTTCAGTTGGTTCAATTTGTAAAGACGTTTGTTTTAATTAGTATTTTTCTCAAAAAGTGAACCAACCAAAATGCGTTTTGAACCAACATTGAATATGAGTGAACCAACATTATCACGGCTTATTTACTGTCTTACATCGTCTTACAGTGGTAAAATTACTCATTATCTCCCTTTGCTGGTGGTTATTATGAGCAAATCACTGTCCGTTACTTTCCGCGTTCCCGCTGAACTGGTCGAATCATTTACCAATGCTGTGAGTGAGTCCGGCAACGATAAAACTGCGTGGCTCGTTGACGCTATACGCCATAAACTCAGCCAACCAGATAATAATCCCGATCACCGGATGATTGCCCTAGTCGAGCGCATGGAAACGGCTGCTGCTGCGTTGATTAGTGGCAAGCAGGGCATCCCTCCACATCCATACAATGAGGCGGCTGTACTTCAAGTGGTGGCAGATACCATAAAGCAGGGTCTTGACAATGGACGTGTGATTGCTCAAAGGATTAACGAGGCAGGTTATCAGACTAGGGCGGGTAAGGCGTGGAACAAGGATATATATAGTGCGTGGAAGAAATTAATTAGTGTCCGAAATAAACGAGACTAGTCATTCTTTTCCTTTTTTTTAGGTAAAATAGCCTGAGCTGCTTCTTCGGCCCTATCTTGACGCGATATATGCCTCTTAATCATATCGGGGCCTATCAAACTAAATAACACGGTAAGTAGTTGCCACAAAGTCAATAGAACTAGAAGCCCATAGGATATACCTCTGAAAATATTTCTATGTTCGAGTATCCAATCGAATTGCTGAAGTAAGGGGGCCACAATACCAGTTACTAAAACAGTGGCTAGAATAGCTGTTGAATGGACAATCGGCGTAAAAAGGCGATGTATACCTGGTCCACTATTATCTGACGCCCCTCCGCGGAAAGACTTTTTTAGTCTATCAGGATAGATTATTGCGAACCATGCACCTACAACAGCAAAGATAATCGAGGCTGTGGTTCTTAAGGCTTCAAACAGAGGCCATTGGGAATTAAAGGCGATATTTCGCCCTAGATAGCCTGATAATAAAATTATTGCTAGGCAAAAACTCCCAATGAGAACTCTAATTTTCATATTATACCTGCGCCTTTTAGTATCTCGACTTTCTTACTAACCAATGAGTTAAGTAGGGAGTTGAGCTGGACAAATTCTACATTTTCTCGCTCAATATTCAGTCCGAACTCAGTACGAGCCAGAGACTTACTCAGCCAATAAGGTCGGTTTGATTCCCCACCAAGATAAAAACCATAATCGTTAACTTCGTTAGGATCTGATTCCCAGTCATCAATCATAGCGTTTAAATCTTCCAAGGTTACATGTGGAGACAAGGTATACCTAACTTTAGTGCTAGTATCTGCATATTGACTGTTATTACCCCCTAAGCGACTAAATTGTAACATTTTCTGCCATAGCCCTAGCTGCTCAGGTTTACTTACATCTAGCTCAATTACTCTTTCAATTTTTTTTATATTGTTGGCATTTTGCCTAATAATATCATGCTTCCCCCTGTTCCTAACTAAACTGGTAGTAAATCCAGGGTTGTAGTGCTTTTGGACTTCATGTTCGTCGGCTACATCTTTTTTGTATCCACTAATACAAACTTCTACTTTACCATCTTCCTTTGTAACTGCTTTGGCTACGACATGTTCAGATGACCCTTTAAGAAAACAATGGATGTAATGCTGTAGAGATCCTTGGGAGGTTAATTTGTTATGAAGTTTTACTGTTGCTAATAGATTTCTGTCAGTTAAAAACCAAAAATATGTTGCGTATCCCGGTATGCTCCCTTCCTGTAATGGATTCAAGATTACAGATGGGTCTACCCCAAATTTGGAAGTTTCACTAATAGACGGGATTTGTTGACCATTTGATGGTATTTGATTCCATAAGATCAATCCCCAGTCATTACCAATTTTTTTGCATCAACAAGATAACATGGGTATCTATCTTCGTTAGCTTCATATGTTTTTGTTTGCTTAAGCTCCTTAGAACCAGCCCATGACTCTAAATCTACTAAAATTTCACTAATATTTCCGAACGATGGCTCTTTACTGTTGTGTGCGTAATAACCAGCCTTATCGATCTTATAAAATGTTATTATTGCTTGCTCTTCCAGCATGAAAACTAATCCAATAAATTAAAAACATTCATGTAATACTTTTAGTTAGAATCATGTTACTGATCATTTAAACATTTTAACTGTATAAATATACAGTATTTGTTTTGTATTACAAGTGAAGCGTATCTTGCAGCTTCATTTCCCGATAGTGTTCAGTGCGTGGGGGTGGGTTAATGGCATACAGTTCAGCCCATCGTTTCGCCAGTATTAGATTATGCGCTCTGTTGCTATCTCTGGCAGTGAAGTGCTCTGGCACTACTAACGGGAAGAAAGCCTGTCTGCTCCTCTCTCCGTGCTTCACAGCGTTAGTATTCCCCATCGGTGCGTCTGAGCCTTTGCGCTTTCCACCCCATCTTGATTGTTGGTTAATTGTCATGGCTGGCCTCGTTTATATGGTGTGTGGTACGCACTGAAAATGCGTACTAATGCTGCGTACCTCACTGCGTACCATCTTAAAGATTCGCGCTGTAAATGCGAACTAGAGCTGCGAACCTGAGCGCGAACTGCGAACCATTAGCGGAATCTGCTAAGGAAAAAGCGTCGTTTCGCTGGTATCTTATACATCCGGTCGGTCACTGTGATTGAGTCGGGTAACAGCGTAATGATTGAATTATCGTAATCACGGGGCGCACCATTGAACTGTTGGCCTAGTACCTTCACTCGGTCGCCGCTGATGCTTGATTGATAGCGGTCGAGATGAACGTTAAAGCCCCCGCACTGAAAGGCACTGGCGGTAAGTGGTGCAAGTATGAGTAGTGCGAGTAGTTTCTTCATCGTTAGCCTATTGAGGTTGAGTAACCAGAGCGATTGTCGATTGCGAATCAAGAGCATTCGCATTTTTAGCCAGACAAAGCAGATCCATATACCAGTTCTGCCCCCGTGTATCGCCTGTGTAGTCGATACTGCCCACGAAGTAATCGCCATCGGTATTTATTGCGGCCGGCTGCGCCCCGGTGATGCCATTAACGTAGATATTCCCGCCTGATTCTGTTTGCGTAATCGCTCCGCCCTGTGAGTTGGCAATCTGTTCAGTCGTTAGCGCCGTGCGATATACCGAACCCTGGTCTAATCGAATAAGGCCACCTAGTTTGATGTTCGGGTTAATCAGGCAGCGTACGTTAACGCCAGCCCCCATCGTCTGCTGCGGCCTGCCGATAAGGCCAGTATCAGCGTTTAGCACCACTAGGTTATCGATGGGCTTCGACTCTTTGACGATATGTACCTTGTTATCTTCGTACCACCAGTGCGCGTCACATTGCCGAGCAAGGTCATTGATGATTTCATTGGTTGAGGCGTGAAGCGTTTTAGCACGGGGGAATACCGTGTCAGGAAAGGTGGTAACCTCTCCCGCGGTAATTCCATAGGGTGCGTAGCTGTTCATGGCAACGCGGAAAACATCGTTAAACGTCCATCCAGCCGCAATAGTTGTACTCACTGCTGCTTTCATATGACCTTCCCAACTATCGAGGCACTGTAAGCGTATCCACGAATCAGTAATGTTATCTTGCCCTGCGATAGAGAATCGGATGTCGCCATTAAAAATCAGGCCGATGTTCTCGTCAGGGTAGTTGCCGAATTGGTCAGGATTTCCCTTGTAGCCAGCGATAACGCGAATGCGGGTGCAGGGCTTCGATTTGCTCACGACTCAGTAACACGGGTTTTAGTTCTGATTTAGTCATGGTGATTGTTTGCTGTGTTGGTTATTTATACAGACATTATAATTGTAATTATTGAAATGATTAATATGTTTATGCCGATTTATGAAACGATCATTTGATAGTGAGGATCGAATAGTTAAATCAAAGTAATAAGCTGCTAGACTGCGGCCTTGGTGGGTTTATGACTTGATTATAAATGCATGCCCGTTGAGTTTGGCTATCCCCATGCGGTGCTGCTGTAGGAAATAATTGTGTCTTAATATTAAAAGGGTAACTAGGTCAATTTTATTTCTTAAGCCCCCAGTATGTTTATGGGGGCTTTTGAATAATATGCGTTAGACGATGTTAAGATAGCGCTACCTAACTAAATTTATTAATCTTTCTCGAAAAGAGTTAGTAATTTATAGAGCTATGTGACACTAGGTAGCTGTTCACTTCGGTTATTGAGCACTCATCATCAGAAGCATCATTTTGAGTAATCACTTCAAATTTTTTATGGTCTTTAGTATAAAAAACAAACTTGAATATATTTGTATACAGGTTATGAGGCTTTTTCTCTGAAGATAACAGCTTCACTTCTGTCCTTGACTCATTAATATCAGGTATTTTAATGAATCCCGAGTTCTTAAGCCAAACTTCCGCCATATTCATTGGCCATGAGTGGCAGTCATTAGATGAATTTTTTGCAGATGCAAATAAAGGCGTTAGAGCTAAAAAGAATAATGCTGATTTCAGTTGTTTTCTCACTTGACCACCTCAAGGTTTCGATCTCCACTAGTCCAAATTTTCTGCCTGATTAACAATGGCATAATAATACACCCATTAGAAGCTTCTCCTGGGTGCTTTTTACTGTCTCCGTGAATTAAAAATCCTGAACGGCCAAACATTTTATTATGCGAATCTGGTTGTAGTCTAATTGAATATGAGCCAGTGTGAGGGTGACGAAATGGATGGCCTATTATAGTATATTTTCCCTTGGGTAGCGGGCCGATATTTGGAACCCTTTCCATGTTAGGGTTAACCTTGCCATCGCCCTTTCCTGCATATCCTTGGTATACAAAATTGCCATCTCTTTTAAGCTTTCCTGTACTTTGCTGGAATACCCATGTCATAACTTGCTCCTTCCTAGCGATAAAATATTAAATTTTTATATCGAATTTCTTTGGAGAGAACTCGTTTATGATAACTCTCTAAGATGATGTGACACCTATTGTCTTTGAAGCCGACAATGATTGTCCGCCAACTAATTAGCACCACTACATTAAATCCTAATCAAAAAAAATTAATATAAATTGCGCTAAAACAATTTTTTATCTGAAAATAGCAATTCAATTTATAAAATAAAAAGAAAATCCTAACGCCTCCAATTTGCTGATACTGCTTTCTCAGGGCTACGCAAAATTTCTACCGGCTATTAACAGAATAGGCTGGAATTAGAACGGCTTCAGTTCCTCTTCATTGTGTTTTTCCTCTATCCTGCCGCCTGTACGGGCTTCTGTGGCGTTTGCACGGCTTCGGCTGGCTTCGTTGCTGATTTGCGCTTTAACGATAATACAGGGCGTTTGGCTTCGTTGTTGTCGGTCATGGTTAAAACTCCGGTTCATCGTTAAAAGGGTAGTTCTCATACTCAGGCGGAACGTTGCTTTGTGGTTTCGTTGCCGGGTTGCTGGTGGCCTTTTTGCCGGACGGTCGCACGGTCTTAGCACTGATAACGGAATCAGCAATCACCTGAGCCTGTTCTTTCTTAACGCCGTCTTGCCCTGTCCATTGGTTCAACTGCATATTACCGGACACGCTTATCATGTCGCCCTTTGAGTGCTTCGCTAGTGCCTCGGCCTGTTTACCGAACGCCACAATGCCTAGCCAATAGGTCGTTTGTCCTTCGTCTGCGTTATTACATGGCAGATTAACCGCGAGTCGTGCCATTGCCATTTCTTTACCGTTTGCTGTGGTGCGCGTGGTGACCTCTGCCACGATACGCCCATGTGCTGAGATTTGTGCGGTCATAAATTCACCTTTCCTTTAAATTCTACGTTGTGTCACGGGTTCAATTGTTCGTTCACTGCCAGCCATACATAATTCTATGCGTTCAATGTTGGTTCAAAATGGGCAATTGTTGGTTCAGTGTTGGTTCACTCTCAGGAGTAAAATCCTTATAAATCAATGCTAATAAATAAATGAACCAACTGAACTAACTGAACCAACATAAAAACTACGCACATGAAAAAAACTATTCTGTGTTTTCGCTCTCCTCTGGCATGAAGCTCAGAACAACCACGTTTATTTGTCTGCCATCTACTCGGGGCGACTTTCTTTGATAACCTGTTCCCCATAATCAGCGGGTATCATGTTTCGCCAGCGTTCTTCACATTCGCGGATAGTCTCAACGGCTTGGCTCTGGTTTGAGGCTAGCCATTTAATCCACTTGCGCCCCGCAGCACCATAATGATTTTTATAGGCATCTTTGAGCGCGTCAGCGTGTTGCTTTCCGGTCTGGTATTCGTGAAACCGTACGGATTTACTCATGGGGATGTTGAGCAGTCGCACCAGTTGCCCGGCCTTGGTCTTTCTGCCGCTGGTGGCGATAAAGGTTTCCATGTCCATTTCCCCGGTACTAATCGCCATTGTGCGCCAGCGTTTTAAGTCACGGTTCCCGCCTTCCTTAGCCCCTTGTAACTTACCCACGCCATTAAATAGGGCATAGGCAGATTGTGAAACGCTTACCGGGTCTGCGCCTTGACCTACTTCGTCCAGCGGCATTAATCCGTCATTATGGGCGGCGGCTTCATTGGCTAAGTGTTCAAGCTGGTCAGTGGTCATATAATCACGCGCTTTTTCTTTCGGGTGTCCGTTCGACAAAGCCCATTGATTAGCGGTCAGGCCACCTAAAGCAATGCGGGTAATCATGTTGCTCTCATTACTGTAATGACGGGGTAGGGTTGCTTTGCCATGTTCTGCGCGTGATAAGTCGAGGGCTTCACACATTGGCTTGAAGTTGCTTGCGGCTTTGATTCTGGCCTTCAAGTGTTGGCGATAGTTAGCCGCGATAGCTGGCGCGGTGCGTGATAATGCTTCTTCACATTGGATAAAGTATTTGCGGACGGCTCGGCCTTGCTCGGTGCGCTCAACCATTGCCAGTTCTTTAGCCATGTTGATTGTTAGGCCATAGTCTTTGCTGCGCCGATCACCTCCGCGCTTTGTAACCCAACCACCGCCAGAGTGGTTAAAATCTGTACTTTGGTTCCTGAATTCTGAGGAATCAAAAATCACAAAGTCGTCACCTAGTACAAACTCGAATTCCTCAATGCGTCCTTTAATCCATGTTGAAAAGTCATTACCTACGCCTAATGCTGCGTGAAGTGCTTTCGCGCTTACAATATTGGAATCACGCCCGCCGATTTGACCGGAAATAACAGGTATCAGGTCGCTAAATACACTTTGAGGCTCGCCGTTAAGCTCTGGCTTAAATACCCCCGCAACGTGCTCAGGGCGTGGGGATACCTCGAAACTTAATTCGCTTTTTTTCATTTTGGTAATCTCCGGTTAGTTGGCTGCTGCTTTCTCTGGGTACTGGTTAATTAAACGCTGTGCCTCGGCTTCGGTGATTGCTTCCTCTCCGCGCTGTGAACGCCAGATATTAATGAGCTTTAACGCTCGTTCTGCTGCGCTACGGTCTGCGAGTCGGTAGCGTGTGAAGTGCGTAGAGTAGCCATGACGCGAAATATATTTCTCACTCTCGCCCACAATATCTAAGCGGTACTGGTTGCGGAGTTTCGATATATCGCTATGCAGACAGGTGGTGAAGAATTTTGAACCTGTTCCGTTTTGGTCAAAGTCGGAAACTGAACGTGCGTTTGTATCGAGTGCGGTTAGTCCTTGCGGGTTGCGAAGAATTACACTACATGACGCTTCTACTTTCAAAGCTGGCTTGATAATCGTAGTGATAAATGTAGAATCATCTCCGCGAATATCTGAATGAGCCATCTGTGACAAGGTGGCTTTTTTTATGTCCATTAAATCGCCCCCTTCCGCTTTGCCAGCCAGTTGTTAATCTCTACCGCATCAAAGGCGGTGACGCTCTCTGTCAGCTTTACAGGGCGCGGCAATGTGCCGTTCTTAATCCAACGGTCAATAGTCGGCATAGATACGCCTAGCAAGGCGGGTAAGCGAAAGCGGCGTATGTAGCCGGTTGTGGGAATTGCTGTTTGTGCGGCTTGTTGTACGGTCATGCCCCTAATTTCCTGTGATAGTTGGTGTTAGGGGATTATGCTTTTTATGGGTTAACTGGGTTGGAATATTCCAAAATCCGGCTGGAATATTCCCTAATCCCTAATCGGTAAATCGCATGTTTTTAACCATGCTTCAATAGTTTTACCTGCTGGCAGTTTCAGGCGTTTACTGTCGAAATCTTTGACAATCTCACTTTCAGGGTCATCAATGAATTTCCTTCGACTATCCAGCATATCCTGATCTGAGTACATCAAATAGAGTAATGACTTTATAAATGCCCCTTGGCTATTGATAGTTTTCATGCCAACTTTTTTACTTATCTTTTCTTGAGTTATAAGCTCATTGCCGAACATAGAATTTAATATTGGCATACCCCCATTTCTTAAAAGCTCAAGTTCAGACCTTGTTATGGCGAAGTCATCTATGGAGAACAATCTTTCTCTGTCAAAAAAAATAATGCTAGGACTGTATCCCTCTGTGTTAGGCGTATTTTTATCATGCTTCAAATTGAAATGTTCCCTTAGCATGGTTAAAGAAACTACATTTGCAGCCTGAGTAATTTCAAATTCTGGGGATGATAATTCCGTATGATTTATACCAAACCAACCTCTAGCATTTTCTATAAGACCGTCAGGATCATCGTTGTCATCTGCTTCATGTAACATAAATGAACGGTACGATGAACTTTCCTCGATATTGTTCATATCCGTTATGTACGTAAGGCCTCGTTCATTCCAGCCACAATTTAACTGCTCGAATAAATCGTCACTAAGTGAAGCACTAACGTATGCAGTATCACCTTTGTCTCTCTTTATGTTTATATGAACACATAATTGTAAAACTCCGATTGCTGCAAAATGTAATAAGTCATCTACGCCGCAATTTAGCTCTAGTGCTGCTTTACTCAATGGATAGTATTTTCTTAACGGTAGAGCCATAACGTCACCTATAACGTTAAACCTTAAAAGGGATTGAGTCAGGCGGTAAGGTTTGCCGCTTTTCGCCCCGTCAGGCTAGGCTCAATCTATTCCGTTACTGCGCCTTTCTAATCGGCGTTACGTTGTATTCTGTACCAGCTTCCAATGCCACCAGCAAGTCAGCCCATTGCGTTAATGCTGCTCTGCGTTCGTTAAAATATTGGTGTCGGTTATAGATACCCTCTACGCCTTTAATACGGTGATTAAGACATCTTTCAGCCACAACCGGATCTACACCTAACGCCGCAAGGTGTGTTCTCGCTGTCCGTCTAAAGTCGTGTATCGTGAAGTTTGGAACATCAGGAAGCTCTGCCCGAACCTTTGCCAGTGCTACGGGTAAAGTTGATTCCTGAATATGTGGGATCATCCTGTTTTGCATCTTACGGGCGGGTAAGACGAACTTACTGTTACACGAAAAAGTATGAAGCTCTCTAAGCCATTCAACGGCTACGGGTGCTAGTGGAATGTCTATTGCGTCACCGTTCTTGCTACGCTCCTCTGGTAAGTGCCAGACTGCGTTATCTAAGTCGAATTCTTCCCACCTTGCCGCGCATAACTCCATTTTACGGACACATAAGGCCAGTAATAGCTTAAAGGTGAGTTCATTCTGGCGGCTAAAGCCTTTGGCAGTTCGCATCCCTTGGAATAAGCGGATTAGTTCATCACGGTTCAGCCATCTATCACGGCTAACCTCTTTTCCGCCAGCATCAGACACCTCAAACGCTGAACATGGGTTTACTTCTAGATACTCGCGCTTAATCCCGTAATCAAAGATTCTGCGCGTCCAGCGTAGAACATCCGTTGCTATGGTAGGCGCACCACGCTTCACAATACCTTTTAGCATGTCATCAATATGGCGGGGTTTAACGTCTTCTACCTTCATACTGCCGATATTCGGGTTTATATCTTTGTCGATTCTGCGTCTGAGAATATCGGGATGCTTCCAACGCCCTAGTATTTGGCTCTCAAAATACTCGGCTGCGAGTTGGTGAAACTTCTTGGCGTTCTTCTCGGCTTCCATCTTTTTGATAGCATCGGCCTTCCTCTCCTGCTTCTCTCCGGCAACGTCATAGCCCAAAGATACCCGTGCAGATAATTCTTTCGCCATATCACGGGCTTTCGATAGTGAAAGCTCGCTATAAGACGCAATCATCATTGAGCGTGATTTGCCGCTGAATTTATAGCGGAACCGCCAGAATGGTGCGGTGTAGTTTTTGGGGAAGCAGAGATATAAGCCGTTACCGTCCGCTTTCCCCTCGAAACGCTCTCCAGCCTTAATCCATGCGCGGATCTGCATATCTGTTAATTTTGGCATTTGCGAATACCTGAACATTGAATAGGAGTGTGTACATAAATCGATGTACATAAATACCATTATGCACACCTCTATGTACACGGAAAACGTGCGCTTTGTTGCGTCTTTATGATAGCTGTTGATAATAAAAAACCGCGACAATGCGCGGCTTATGAGGATTTGGTGCGGGTGGGTGATTCTTTGTGATAGCTTACTCGATGTTCTGAATCTGCTCGCGCATCTGTTCGATCAGCACTTTTAACTCTATCGCCGAGGTAGTGATGGTGGCATTGATAGACTTGGAAGCAAGAGTATTGGATTCACGATTGAACTCTTGCATCATAAAATCTAGGCGACGGCCGACGGCTTCTTTTTTCTTCAGAATATTGTAGGTTTCCTTAATATGAGCATCAAGCCGGTCAAGCTCTTCGGCTACATCGATACGTTGTGTAAGCATAATCAATTCTTGTTCAAGTCTCTGGTTATCGACCTGAATAGCGGCATCGTCGAGTTTACTGACGAGGCGCTCACGCTGCCAGACGAGTACAGCAGGCATCTCTGTTCTGACGGCGGCGACTTCGTGGCTTACTGCTGAGAGGCGTTGCTCGATCAGTTGCTTAAGCGCAGCGCCTTCCGTTTCACGTGCTTCAACAAACGCATTCAATGCTTGATCTAGCCCGACCAACAGCTGCTGGTTGATGGTATCTAAATCCTGTTCACCAGCGCTCATCACACCTGGCCAGCGTAGAATATCGACAGGGTCAATCGATCCCTCATCGGTTTGACACTTCACCCAGTTTGCGGCGTTAATCACTTGCTGCGCTAACGTCTTGTTCAGCGATAATTCGCCTTGAGCACCTGGGTTCGGTTCGAAACGAAGTTGGCATTCGACCTTACCACGGGTTAAACGCTGACGGATACGATCGCGGATTACCGGTTCTAAACTACGAAATTGTTCAGGGAGACGAATATAGGTTTCGAGGTAACGCTGATTGACAGAGCGTAGCTCCCAGCTGGCATTACCCCATTCTCCTTTCATATCGTGGCGTGCAAAAGCGGTCATACTGCGGATCATAGTGATTACTCATTTTGGTCAATTTACGATGAGTATAGCCTTCGAGCCGCCTTGAAAACAGAGCAGTATGTTGGTCGATAGATATATTACCCATTCCCCCTTAAGATATGGGCTTTCTTAAAGGATAAAGGTTAAAGATGAAAACGTTAGTTTATCCGTTATTACTGCTCAGCGGTTTGATGATGGGTGGATGCCAGCAGCGGCAGCCTGAAGTGATGCCCATAGCGCACTCTTGTCAGGTGGGAACCCTAATGCAGCAAACTCAGCTCTGGTTTGGGCTGACTCGACCTAATGGCCAATCTATTTCGACACAACAGTGGCAACACTTCGTCGACCAAGTTGTTACGCCGGCCTTTCCACAAGGGTTGTCGGTAACAGAAGCAAAAGGGCAGTGGTTGGGGAATAATGGTGCGCTTGTCAGCGAAAATAGTCGTGGTTTATTATTAATTTATCCGGCAAGCAAACAGAAGTCGCAAGCTATTGACCTCATCCGCACCCGTTATCGGCAGCTTTTTGCTCAGGAATCGGTAATGCGTATTGACCAGCCGGTCTGTGTGGCATTTTAGTGTTCAGGCGCAACCTCTGCGCCTGAATAACGCCTAGAGAAATAGGCTTGCGAAGGCTGCCGAGAGTAAACTCACCAAGGTGGAACCATACACCAGTTTCCAACCATAGCGTGAAACGATATTACCCTGCTTTTCATTGAGCCCTTTCACGGCCCCCGCAACAATACCGATTGAGGCAAAGTTAGCAAAGGAGACCAAGAAGATAGATAAAATGCCGAGCCCCTTTGTAGTAAATTGCCCCGCCGTCTTCTGCAAATCAATCATCGCGACAAATTCATTCGATACCAGCTTGGTCGCCATTATGCTTCCCGCTTTTAAGGCATCTTGTGTGGGAATACCGACTAACCAAGCAAGGGGGGAAAATAAGTAACCGAGCAGCTGCTGGAAACTGTAGCCAAACAGTACTGAGAACAATGCATTGATTGCACTCATTAAGGCGATAAACCCGATAAGCATCGCCAGTATAATCATGGCTACTTTGAACCCGGCAAGGATATATTCTCCTAACATCTCGAAAAAGCTCTGTTTTTCATGAAGCTTATCCAGTGAAATCGGTGTGTCTTCATGGTGAGGTGTCGGATTGATAATGGATAAAATAATAAAGGTACTGAACATATTCAGTAGCAATGCCGTGACGACATAACGCGCATCGATCATCGACATATAGGCGCCGACAATGGATAACGATACCGTCGACATCGCGGTGGCCGCCATGGTGTACAGCCGTTTCGGCGGGATATCAGCAAGGATACCTTTATAGGCAATGAAGTTCTCGGACTGTCCTAAGATCAGGGTACTCACGGCATTAAAAGATTCGAGTTTCCCCATACCATTGACTTTAGACAGCAAGGTACCCACTACACGGATCAATAGCGGTAAAATTTTCCAGTGCTGCAAAATACCAATCAAGGCAGAAATGAAAATAATCGGGCAGAGTACGCCAAGAAAAACGAATGCCAAGCCTTGTTGATGTAGGCCCCCAAACACAAAATCAGTCCCCTGAGCGGCAAAGCCCAGTAAGGCTTCAAAAAATCCACTGACGGTACTGACCAACGCTAATCCGGCCGATGAATGTAAGCAAAACCAGCCAATCGTACCTTCAATAACCAGGAGTTGTAATATAAAGCGTAATCGAATTTGTTGGCGATCATGGCTGACAAGCAACGCCAGTAGCCCAATCACGACAAGGGCGAGGATAAAATGTAATAAGGTCGACATATCAAGGTTTCATTCGCGAAAGAGTAATATTTAGCCATAGTGAGTAAATTATTTCACCTGTAATCTCGGCAATTTTTCGCGCTAACAAGACACTGATTGGCGAAATCCGTATACTGTGCAGCGTCATTCACCGTAGTCGGAGAGAATTTATGCGTCCAGCAGGCCGTAGTGCACAGCAAGTCCGTCCCGTTACCATCACGCGTCATTATACTAAACATGCGGAAGGGTCGGTATTAGTCGAGTTTGGGGAAACAAAAGTTCTCTGCAACGCTACTGTTGAAGAAGGCGTACCTCGTTTCTTAAAGGGACAAGGCCAAGGGTGGGTGACAGCAGAGTACGGAATGTTACCGCGCTCTACCCATAGCCGTATGCCACGTGAAGCTGCCAAAGGTAAACAAGGTGGGCGTACTTTAGAAATCCAACGTCTAATCGCGCGATCATTACGTGCGGCCGTGGATTTAAAAGCGTTAGGCGAATATACCATTACCCTCGATTGTGATGTCATCCAAGCGGATGGCGGTACCCGTACCGCTTCTATCACGGGTGCCTGTGTGGCCTTAGCGGATGCCTTAAATGCCTTAGTGGCCAAAGGTAAACTGGCTAAAAACCCAATGAAAGGGATGGTCGCGGCCATTTCTGTTGGTGTCGTAGATGGTGAAGCGCGCTGTGACCTTGAGTATGTTGAGGATTCCGCAGCAGATACCGATATGAATGTCGTGATGCTTGAAGACGGCCGAATGATTGAAGTTCAGGGCACGGCTGAGGGGGAACCCTTTAGCCACGAAGAACTTCTTGCCTTGTTGGCGCTGGCCAAAGAAGGGATTAACGAGTTAATCACTGCGCAGAAAGCCGCATTGAATCAATAATATAAATCAAGCGACCCATAAGGTCGCTTTTTTATGGGGAAAAGATAATGAAAGCGTGGCAGCGTGAGTTCATCGAATTTGCCATCAGTAAGCAAGTACTGAAATTCGGCGAATTTACTTTAAAATCAGGCCGTAAAAGCCCTTACTTTTTTAATGCTGGCCTATTTAATACGGGGCGTGATTTAGCGCAGCTTGGACGTTTCTATGCACAAGCATTAGTCGATTCAGGAATAAATTTCGACTTACTGTTTGGACCGGCCTATAAAGGTATACCGATTGCCACGACCACGGCGGTGGCACTGGCTGACCATCACCAACGCGACCTCCCTTATTGTTTCAATCGCAAGGAAGCCAAAGATCATGGAGAGGGAGGGTTACTGGTTGGGAGCCCACTCGAAGGTCGAGTAATGTTAGTGGATGATGTGATCACGGCAGGCACGGCTATTCGTGAGTCGATGGAAATCATTACTGCGCATCATGCGACGCTGGCGGGCGTCTTAATCTCCTTAGATCGTCAAGAGAGAGGGCGTGAAGAGATTTCGGCGATTCAAGAAGTGGAGCGCGATTACCAGTGCCAAGTTATTTCAATCGTTACATTGAAAGATCTCATTAGCTATCTTGAAGAAAAACCCGCAATGGCTGAAGCCTTAGAGGCGGTAAAAGCGTATCGCGAGCAGTACGGTATTTGATAGTGATAGCGGGGCTATGCTCCCCGCTATCCTCATTGCACTAGTAAAGCTGTGCGGCGACTAACGGCCAACGCAGTTCAAAGTTCGCTGTCGGTTTAAAGCGAAACCCAGAGCGTACATAACGTGACAGCAGTCCTTCACAAAAGGCAATCAGTTGGCTGGCTAACAGTGTTTCATCAACGTGAAAACCTTCACCATCGCGTATTTTCTTCTCTTTCATCACTTGGCGTAATTGGACTTCAATACGTTCAAATAGCTGATTTATTCTGTCTTGCAAACGGTCCTTTTCGAACATTAATGCATGACCGGTCATGATACGGGTCAGGCCAGGATTTCTTTCCCCAAATCCCAAAATAAGCTGAACGATAAGTTTGAGTCGAAGCAAAGTCTCTTTTTCATCGTTAAGAATCAGGTTGATTCGGGTAATAAGGCTATCTTCAATAAACTCGATCAAACTATCGAACATCTTTGTTTTACTAGGAAAGTGTCGATAAAGTGCAGCTTCTGATACCCCTACATTCGCGGCTAATTTCGCGGTAGTGATGCGTTGACTGCCATCACTGGATTCCAACATATGAGCCAATGCTTGTAAGATTTCTTCACGTCGGTTGCCCCGCGTGTTTTTTTTCTCTGCCATGCCTTTAACCGTCCTAAAAATCCTAATGAATAACCCCGAACTTGGGGCTATTTCAGAGATAATTTACCTAAAGGGGCAATATTACTGACGACCAGAGTGCCCGAATCCGCCTTCACCGCGTTCTGTCTGCGTGAACTCTTCAACAAGAGTAAATTCTGCTTGAACCACCGGCACAAAAACTAATTGTGCAATACGATCACCGGCTTCAATGACAAAAGGCTGTTCACTGCGGTTCCACACGGACACCATCAATTGACCTTGGTAATCAGAATCGATCAAGCCGACAAGATTCCCTAAAACGATACCGTGCTTATGCCCTAAACCGGAGCGAGGCAGAATGACGGCTGCTAGCTGTGGGTCGGCAACGTGTATGGCGAGACCGGTCGGGATAAGCGTGGTACTGCCAGCGTCAAGCGTCACTGATCCATCAGTACAGGCGCGTAAGTCGAGGCCCGCTGAGCCAGGGGTCGCGTAGGTAGGTAAAGGGAATTCTTTTCCTACACGTGGGTCAAGAATCTTAATATCGATCTTTTTCATAGAGGTTGACTATCTCGTCTAATAATTGCTGGCCAAGGAGTTGCTTGTTACACAGTGGTAACTGTTTTTCTCCCTCCTGCCAGAAAAGGTGAAGGGCATTATTATCACTATCGAAACCTTGAGTTGTCCCCGAGACATTATTGGCGCAAATCAAGTCGAGGTTTTTACGTTCTCTTTTTTGTCGGGCATATTCTTCCACATTCTGGGTTTCTGCCGCAAATCCAACCACAAAAGGTTTGGGGGCTGGTAGGCCGGCAACCCCTGCAACAATGTCAGGGTTTTTAACAAGTTGCAGAGTGATTTCATCTGTATCTGTGGTTTTTTTTATTTTTTCCGCTGCAATATTTACCGCACGATAATCGGCTACGGCGGCACATCCGATAAAGATATGTTGCTCGGCTATCTCTGCCATCACTGCATTTTGCATCTCCTCGGCGGAGACGACGTCTCTACGAACAGTACCCGGAGGGGTAGTTAATTCAACTGGTCCACTGATTAGGGTGACTCTGGCTCCACGTGCGGCGGCGGCACGGGCGATAGCAAATCCCATTTTTCCCGAGCTTTTATTGCTGATATATCGAACGGGATCCAAGGCTTCACGAGTGGGTCCTGCAGTAATCATGATATGTAGATGTGCAAGATCATGTTGGGCGGTGTGCCACGCGATCGCTTTTTCGACTATTACTAAGGGATCTAACATTCGGCCTGGGCCGACATCGCCACAGGCTTGATGACCATGGTCGGGGCCCCATACCATAAAGTGGTGTTCCCGAAGTTTGGCTAAATTACTGGCCGTCAACGTTGAGCGATACATCTGCTGATTCATTGCGGGAACGATGGCGATGGGGGCTGCTGTGGCTAAACAAGTGGTGGTCACGATATCGTTCGCCATTCCTTGCGCAATACGGGCGATAAGATCCGCTGATGCTGGGGCGATGATGACTAAATCTGCCCATTTCGCCAGCTCAATATGCCCCATTGCGGCTTCAGCGTTAGGATCGAGTAAATCATTCGATACGGGATAACCACTTACCGCTTGTAGGCTCAACGCTGTGATGAATGCTTCGGCAGCGTGGGTCATCATGACCCGCACCTCAGCACCTTGTTCGCGTAACCGACGTACTAAGTCCGGTGTTTTGTAGGCGGCAATCCCTCCACTTACACCAAGAAGGATACGTTTATTAGTCAGGTTACTCATAGGGTGTCCCATCGTATAAGGTCAAACGGTCAATGGAGAAAGGGTTTGTATGGTATCACAAAGCAAGATTATCCCAAGGGTTTAGCCTATCTCATTGATTATAATGTTTTTTTGTTAAGAATATCAGTCACTATTAAAAACTGGGATAAGACTCGAAAATCGAGTCTTTCTCACTGGGCGTATGACCAGTGATTGTCTAACTTATCGACTACTGGGTGAGTGGAGGACTAATCATGAGTGAGAAACCACGGGAAAAACTCTTAGAGAGTGGCGCTTCAACCTTAACGAATAGCGAGCTATTGGCTATTTTCTTACGTACCGGGGGGCCAGGGATGCCTGTACTGGATTTTGCTCATTACCTACTGTCGCATTTTGGAAGCTTACAGGCGGTAATGAGTGCCAGCCAAGCACAATACGCCTCGATAAAAGGGATAGGGCAGTCGAAGTTATGTCAGATATATGCCATCGCAGAACTTGGTAAACGTTTTTACCAGGAGCAACTGCTCTGCCAAGAAAGTATTTCAGACCCGAGTGAGGCCTATTACTATTTGGTGAGCCAACTAGCCCATTTAGAGCGTGAAGTGTTTCAAGTGGTTTTTTTGGATAATCGCCATCGAGTTTTGCAGGCACAGACAATGTTCCAAGGAACCATTAATAGCGTTGAGGTTCATCCTCGAGAAGTGGTAAAAGAGGCGTTGCGTCAAAATGCGGCCGCAATAATCTTGGCTCATAATCATCCCTCAGGGGTGTCGAAACCGAGTGAAGCCGACAAAAAAATTACTCAGCAAATTCAAAAAGCGTGTCGTTTGTTTAATATTTCAGTCCTCGACCATTTTGTCATTGGACGTGGTGAATTTTTTTCATTTGCTCAACATGGTTGGCTATAACGTTGAAAAATCGGTTAAAAAAAAGACAATTAACCGAAAAAGTATACTTTTTCATCGATCCTAGGAGATCTTTATCTGTTCGGGTCTTGAGCACTTGGCCGACAGGGCGTATACTACGCCACCTTTGAGAATCTCGGGTTTGGCGTTTAGGCCTGCTCAGCGGGTTCACATTGAACTCGCCTGGATAGGTTAAAAGCCTGACGAGGCGGCCAAAACCTAAGTGAAAAGCTCGAGCTGATTTTGATTTTTGGAGATATGACATGTCACGAGTCTGCCAAGTAACTGGCAAGCGTCCGGTAGCGGGTAACAACCGTTCCCACGCAATGAACGCGACGAAACGCCGTTTTCTTCCGAACTTACACTCACACCGTTTCTGGGTTGAGAGTGAGAAGCGTTTTGTTACTTTGCGCGTATCTGCTAAAGGTATGCGTGTAATCGATAAGAAGGGTATTGATGCTGTGTTAGCAGACATGCGTACCCGCGGTGAGAAGTACTAAGGAACTGAATCATGGCTAAAGGTATTCGTGAGAAGATCAAGCTAGTTTCCTCTGCTGGTACAGGTCACTTCTATACCACTACGAAGAACAAGCGCACTAAGCCAGAAAAACTGGAACTTAAGAAGTTTGATCCAGTTGTTCGCGAGCACGTGCTGTATAAAGAAGCTAAAATTAAATAATTTTAGTATTCTTATAAAAACCCGGCCCTATGGTCGGGTTTTTTGTTTTTAAGAGGGGAGTACTCGATGCCTGAATTACCTGAAGTCGAAACGAGCCGACGTGGAATTGCACCGCATATCGTCGGTGAGACACTGCTGTATGCTATCGTGAGACACCCACAGCTGCGTTGGCCGGTATCTGAAGAAATTTATCAGTTGAGTGATGAGACGGTCCTAAGCTTAGAGCGGCGAGCAAAGTATCTATTACTTGGGCTTAAGCACGGCTGGATTATTATCCATCTTGGTATGTCAGGTCGCTTGCGTATTCTTAGCGAAGAAACGCCGCCAGAGAAACACGACCATGTTGATCTGGTCTTCAGTAATGGCAAAACCTTACGTTACACCGACCCACGTCGTTTTGGCGCATGGTTGTGGGAAACCGACCTCACGCAGAGCCGTGTATTGAGCCATCTCGGGCCAGAACCGCTCAGCGAAGCGTTCAATACGGGTTGGTTAATGCAAAAGTCGGCCACCAAGAAAATCGCCATCAAACCTTGGCTGATGGATAACAAATTGGTTGTTGGGGTAGGGAACATCTATGCCAGTGAATCGTTATTTCAAGCCGGTATTCACCCTGATCGTCCTGCAAACGGGTTGAGCCAACTCGAGAGCGAGCGGTTAGTCGCATCGATAAAGGCGGTATTACAACGGTCAATAGAACAAGGTGGAACCACCTTGCGCGACTTTTTGCAGAGTGATGGTAAACCTGGATATTTTGCTCAACAGCTCAATGTCTATGGGCGTGCGGGCGAGCCGTGTTTACAATGTGGTACTCCAATTATGTCTAGCCGACATGCCCAACGTAGCACCTATTGGTGCCCGACTTGCCAGCATTAGTCGGCGAGGAATTTATTCAGTACCGCTTGATGGATCTCTGCTGTAACAAAGGTTTTAATATTTCCTTGGTGACGAGCCACCTCTTTAACGATAGTGGAAGAAAGGAAAGCATACTGTTCATTCGGGGTCATGAAAATGGTTTCGAGTTGTGGGTTAAGCTGTTGGTTAGCCTGTGCCAGCTGGCGCTCGTAGTCAAAATCGGAGACTGAGCGAACGCCTCTAATTAAGACGGTGGCATGGTGTTGTTCTGCCAGCTGCGCCAGAAGGCTATTAAAACCGATAACCTTCACATTGGCTAAGGAAGCCGTTGCGTGTTCTGCGAGCGTCACACGCTCCTCTAGACTGAATAACGGCTTTTTACTTGGATTCAATGCCACGGCAACAATTAGTTGCTCAAAAAGCGCTGCACTGCGCTTAATGATATCCAAATGCCCAAGAGTAATTGGGTCGAAGGTTCCCGGATAAATCGCCACAACTGACATACACACTCCTAATGAGATTGCGCGTTAAGATAGGGTTCGACAATATGCAGTAATTGTTGAAGAGCACCTTGGTTTTGATGCAAGACATCCACCGCATGCAATCCATAATATTTACGTAAGTCACTGTCTGCGAGTAGCTGAGTCATTTCTTGAATCAATGCAGCTTGGTCCGCCACAGTGATCAACCCTTGTGCCTGTTCTAGTCGCCCGCAAATATCGTTAAAATTCCAGATATGTGGTCCCATAATCACCGGAATGGCGTGGGCTGAAGGTTCTAGGGGATTGTGGCCACCACGTTCCACCAAGCTTCCACCGACAAATGCCACATCGGCAATACCGTAAAGTAACATTAGTTCACCCATAGTATCGCCAATCAGTACTTGCGTTGTGGTGCTAGGGACCTGATTTTCACTGCGCATCAGGGGTGCAAAGCCCAATTTTTGTGCAAGCTCTTTCACTGGTTGAAAGCGTTCTGGATGGCGAGGGACTAAAATCAATAACAGATTAGGGAAATGACTGAGTAACTGACGATGCGTCTCTAACATAATACGCTCTTCGCCTTCATGAGTACTTGCGGCAATCCATACCGGACGATGAGGCGCCCATTGTCGGCGTAATGCTACCGCCCTTGCTGCCAGTTCAGGCGTGACTGAAATATCGAACTTCAAACTTCCCGTCACAGAGACTTGTTCCGGTTTTGCCCCTAACGCAATAAATCGCTCACCATCTTCGCTGTTTTGTGCCGCGATACAGCTAATTTTTTGTAAAAGCTCCGCGAGCTCACGCCCTAATTTTTGGTAACGTTTGGCTGAACGCTCGGATAAACGTGCATTGGCAATGATCAGTGGAATTTGGCGACGATGTAACGTATGGATAATATTTGGCCAGAGCTCCGTCTCCATAATAATAACTAAACGCGGAGCTGCTGTATCTAAGAAGCGATTAATAGCGGTTGGAAGGTCGTAAGGAAGATAAACGTGCGACACGTTCTTACCAAAAGCCGATTGTGCTCGCTCTGAACCAGTAGGGGTCATGGTGGTGACGGTAATCGGAATGGTGGGGTATTGATATTGCAGAGCTCTCACTAGCGGGATAGCCGCAAGGGTTTCTCCTACCGATACAGAGTGTAAAACAATACCTTCAGGCACGACTTTACCTTTGCAGTAGCCATAACGCTCTTTCCAGCGTAAGCGGTATCCTGGCAGTTTTTTACCGCGGTGCCAAAGTCTTATCCAAATCAACGGTTGGATGAGATAAAGTAAAAGGGTATAAACGGCAGTCAGCATTGTATTATCGGTTGGCCTGAAAGAAGAAATAAAGGCGTCGATATTACCAGAAAAAAAGGGTTCTCACATTATACCCAGAACCTCAGACTTATCTGTTTACTGCTCGGGTCTATCTATCATTATCTCGGTGCGAGGTCTGTACCACCGCTCGAATAGCCCCACTCATTGTACTAATTAGTGTAAACTCGGCTACATTGACTGAGCTTTCTTATCAACTGATGATCTTTTTCAATGGTCTTTTGGATAAGTGAAAGCGGGGTGAGAAGGAACATGATCGCCTCTTAGTCCCCAAATAATGATTGGGGGCAGCGCTTCAAACTAAGACATATCAAAGCCCCTTTGTGAGGACATTTACGTGAAAATAGCCTTCTGCTTACATAAATATTTCCCTTACGGTGGGCAGCAACGAGACTTTAAGCGTATTGCATTAGCTTGCCAGCAGCGTGGGCATCAGGTCACTGTGTATACGTTTGAGTGGCAAGGAGAAAGGTGTCCGGGATTTGAGGTGGTTATCGTTCCGAAACAGGGAGCCTCCAACCACGCCCGCAACCAATTTTTTAGCCGTTGGATCGCTGATTATCGGACAAAACACCCGGACGACTTATTAGTAGGATTTAATAAAATGCCTGGCTTGGATCTCTATTTCGCCGCAGATGTTTGTTATGCAGCTAAAACGGCACAAGAAAAAGGGTTCTTTTATAAGCTGACGCCACGCTACCGTAGTTATTGTCAGGCTGAGAACGCGGTCTTTTCAACTGACTCGCATACTGAAATATTAGTATTAACGCCTCAACAACAAACCGATTTTATTCAGTTTTATCAAACACCTTCTGAACGCTTCCATTTGCTTTCACCAGGCATCGACCCACACTTATTTTCATCACAACAACGTGAAAAATATCGAGTGGAAACGCGCCAGGTACTTGGCCTGACTGACGGAGGTTTTTTCCTATTACAAGTGGGATCGGATTTCCGACGTAAAGGCGTAAAACGGAGTATCGAAGCCATTGCCGCTTTACCTTCCCAGCTTAAGGATAAGGTAACGTTTTGGGTTGTAGGTGCTGATAATTCGGCCAGCTACCGGAAATATGCAGAAAAACTAGGCGTATCAGCGCAGGTCGATTTTCATCAAGGAAGAGAGGATATTCCCCAATTAATGGCCGCTGCCGATTTACTGCTCCATCCAGCACATCAAGAAGCTGCTGGCATCGTCTTAATTGAAGCGTTGGCGTCAGGGCTTCCCGTTATTTGCACTGAGATCTGTGGTAATGCACCTTATATCTCCGCCGCGGGAAATGGGGTGGTGATCGCTGAGCCTTTTAGCCAAGATAAATTGAATCAGGCTCTGGCGGTATCTCTACAAGACCCCGAACAATTAGAATTATGGTCACAGGCAGCGCTACGTTACTGTAAACAACAGGATGTTTATCGTTTGCCAGAGCAGGCGGCAGATATTATTGAAAAGAGAGTGAAAGATGTTGCAACTCGAACAGCCTTTTAAGCAAGCGTGGGCGCACAGTGACCCGTATTCAGAGATTTTGGCGCTGCAAGGTGAAACTTTCCGGCAAGTAGAAGCCAGAAAGACGATGCGTTTTGATTTTGCTGGCGACAGCTACTTTGTAAAATATCACCGCGGCACGGCATTAACAGAGGTACTGAAAAATCTCATTACGTTACGTTTGCCTGTGCTGGGTGCGAAAAATGAGTGGGAAGCCATTCAGCATCTACAGAGGGTCAAGGTCTCAACAATGACCTGTTTTGGTTATGGCCAGCGTCATTGGAATCCATTACAGCGTGAATCTTTTATTATCACTAAAGATTTAAATCCGGCAATAAGCCTTGAAGACTATTGTGCGAATTGGGCGACTCAACCGCCTGCTTATCGCGTAAAAAGAGCGCTTATCAAGCAATTAGCTCGTACAGTTGCCACGATGCACCGCTCGGGACTTAACCACCGTGATTGCTATATTTGCCATTTCCTCTTAGCGCTTCCTTACGATACACATCAAGATAGCCCGACCCTCTCGGTGATTGATCTGCATCGCGCACAAATATGGAAAAAAATGCCAGTTCGTTGGCGGGATAAAGACCTTATCGCACTCTATTACTCAAGTTTTCCGTTGGGACTATCTCTACGAGACTATTGCTATTTCTTGGCTGAATACTTTTCTTGCTCGGTACGGGAGATTTTTCGGCAAGAGAGTCAGTTGATACGGCATGCTCAGAAAAAAGCTGAGAAAATTAAACAGCGTACGCTGAGAAAGAACCTTTAACGGAGCGAGGGGCCATTTATGACCGCTGAAAAAACGTTAGCCATCCTGTCATTATTGGCATGTGACAAGGCGATCAAACAACAGATTACGATTAACCCTTGTGCCGTGAAGGAAGCTGAAGTTCAGCTTCACGTTGGATGGGGAGCCGATAGTGACTTCTTACTGGGAAGTGAGATCTCTATGGCCTCGGTTGCCTGTAATAATCTGTCGATACGTTTTCATTTCCATCTGTTTAGCAATAATATTCCACAACTTGATCAGCAAAAATTAGTTGATCTTGCTCAGCAGTATGCTTTGAAGATCACGCTCTATACTCTTGATAACGACTATTTCGCCCAGCTTCCTACCAATAGGTTATGGTCATCAGCGATCTACTACCGTTTTATAATGGCTGAAATCCTCTCTCAAACAACCTCTACAATGCTCTATCTTGATGCTGATGTTGTGTGCCAAGGCGATATAAGTGCATTACTCGAATTGGATTTTAAAAATAGTGTGGTAGCGGCTGTTCCAGAACGGGATGCGACATGGTGGGCGCATCAAGCAGAAGTTCTGGATTGCAAGGCACTGGCACAAGGCTATTTTAATTCTGGCGTGATGCTAATTAACCTCGATGCGTGGCGTTCGGAAGCGGTGTTCGAGCATATTTTACGTTTGGCAGCAAACCCACACCTTCAAGCTACACTAACGTTTTACGATCAAGATTTACTGAATTTAGCGCTTGTTGATAAAAAAATATTTTTGAATAACGTATATAATACGCAATATAGCCTTAACTATGAGCTCAATGAGGCGAAGCGTAAAAGCGCCAGTTCCTCCTGCATTTTTATGCATTTTATTGGACCGACTAAGCCTTGGCATCTGTGGGCACAGTACCCCAGTGCTCAGGCATTTCAACAGGTAAAGGCAAACTCCCCTTGGAAGGCGGAGCCTTTACAGTTACCCCGGTCAACGTATCAATATCGTTACTGTTACAAGCATTTGATTCATCAGAAAAACACACTAAAAGGATATGGATATTTTGTTAGGTATTTACTTCGTAAACTACTTTCTCGGCGATAAATAGATAGCTATGGTTAATGAATCCAAACTTGCAGGCTACACCGTTTACACGAAAGGTGATGATCAATTTTTTATTAATATGTTGGATGATTTTCTTCATTCACGCTTAGCGACGCTGAAAGTATTTCGAAGTATCCCTGATACTAAAGTGAGTCTTGTTGAAAAAGACGGAAAACTTTTTGTCTTGAAAGTGTTTACGCCCAAGGAAAAACGTAACGAGCGTTTTTTAAAGTCCTTCTTCCGCGGTGATTATTACTTAACCTTGTTCAAGCAAACTGCGATGCTGCGTGAGCGGAATGTGACATTTCCCAATGATTTTCATCTACTTGCAGAGACCAAAATCTTCAACTTCGCGAGTCGATTCATCATGATTATCGAATATATTCCTGGCGTAGAAATGGATATTTTGGCTGCAAAAGGCGAATTAACCGATCAAATCAAGTCTGAGGTATTAGAAAGCGTTAAAGTCTTACATCAACATCACGTTATTTTTGATGATGCTCATAAGCAAAACTTTATGCTATCTAATGGGAAAGTACGAGTCATTGATTTATCGGGTAAAAACTACTCTCGTTTTCGTGCCGCCAAGGATTTTATCGACCTTGAAAGACACTTCGGAATCAGTAATTTTCATCGTGGTTTCTCTTATCAGTGGGTCAAACGTAAGTCGCAATTTCGCAAAAAATTCAAGGTATTTAAAGGACGCTTGATTGGGCGCTCAGTGTAAGCGGTTATGATCTCATTTTTCTCATCGGCGCAGCTTGCCCATTTACGTGAGCAAAGAAGACATTCAACCTGTCTTATTTTCCTCTCGGGACCTTCAGCCTCACAGGTCTCTATGTCCCAATTACGGTCCACCGATATTATCGCGGTCAACGGATCGGCGCGCTATTTGCTCAACAACGGTATCCAGCCCTTTATCTATCTGGTCACTGATGGACGATTCCCTCTACAATGTCTTGAGGAGTTCCAGCGGCATGTGGCTGAGAGCTGCTTTACCTTTATCAATCAAGAAGTCTTCGACTCAGCGCCGGCTGACTTACAAAGTTGGCTAGCAGAACACTGTTTTATCTTAAAAGAACTCTACAAAAGAGAGAAATCAGGCCCATTAAAAAAACTAAAGTATTCGCTATTTTGTGCTCGGAACCCAAGTGTCATTATGAACGTACCTTTCTCAAGAAAGAAAAGGTTGAAGGGGTTCTCTAAAGATATCACACTTGGCTATTGTAATTGTAAAACGGTCGCTTATGCCGCCATACAGTTAGCCTACTCTTTGACATATCGTAAAATGATTTGCGCTGGTTTCGATTTAACGCCGGGTGGGCAACGATTTTATGAGCGCCAAGGTGAGGCGACAATGCCGTCGGAGATCAGTCAAGATACTCAGAAAATTATCGCGGTGTTACGGTTTATGAAAGAGAGAATCAATCCGCCGCTCTACACTCTATCGACTACGACAGCTATTCCTTATGAAATCATCCCACTAATTGAACAAGAGGGTGGCGAGGCAGAATAACTCGGTTTGTCCACCGCTACACCGACCTTTTGAATCCCCTGAATTTTTACTCTATAGTAAGCTGCCAAAAGAGCAGGGCAAGCTCACGCCGAATGTTTCATCAGCGTGATCTCTTACAGTCGTAATAATCAGTAAATTATTAGACTAAGATTGAGTTAGGTAACGATATGATTAATGAGTTGAAGGCAGTTTTTAGCCGGTTAGTGGGGATGGAGAAGTGGTGCTCATTTCTTTTTATTATGTTCATCGGGCTTTTTTTTGTGGATGGTATTACCCGATATAAGCATCTTGTATTGTATTGCGCAATAATTACTTCTTTATGTATTGTTTATAAAGAAAGGCAGATATTAAAAGAACTTATAAAAAGTAATATCGTTAAATTTTTAATTCTACTATTAATTACGGGTGTATACTCTTCATCTGTTTCTATAGATAACTCAATGAGTTTTAAGTATTTTTTTAATACGATCATAGAAAAGACGGTTCTGACACCCATTGTGTTCTCACTCGTTATCAGTCAATTAACTCATCGAAAAATCTGTTGGTCTTTACTGGCCGGCATGGGGTTAATGTTTTTAATTTCTGGTGGAAAAGAGTTTTATTCTTATTATGTAGAGTATCGCCAAGGGATCTATCCATTTTCAAATTATAATCATCGGTTTATTGCTGAAGCGCTCATCTTCTCTCTATCCTGTATTTTATTACTTTGGAGAACTAAAGGCGTAAAAGCCAAACTGGCTTTTATTGTGGTGGGTTCCTTGTATGGTTTTCTTATGCTTGGCCTGTTACAGCGTGGGGCATGGCTGGCGATATTAGTATTCTCACTCCTTTGGTGCCTGTTTAATCGTGAGTGGAAATTACCTCTGATTGTTGCGCTCGTTGTAGCGGTCAGTGGTATGGGAGTATTTATGAACTTCCATGATCGCTTATCAGTGCTCACTTATAAACTGGGACAGACCTCAAGTAGCCATCGCTTTGGAAATGGTACACAAGGTGCGGCATGGGATATGATTATGCAGCATCCTGTAAAAGGTTCGGGTATTGGCGATAAGGTCTACCTTAAAGCCTATGCGGATAACTTACCGCATCACCCACAATGGTACTTCCGTGCGCCTATTGGTCCGCATAACTTCTTTTTATCTAACTGGTTTGCCGGCGGAATATTGGGATTGTTTACGTCAGTCAGTGTGGTGCTAGCTATTTTGGTGACGGCGTTTAAGGGATATCGACGCTCTGAACATATTATTAAGTATTGTTACAGCTCGATATTCTTAATGATGTTTGCCGATTTTTTTGTGAGAGGCTGGGTCGAAGAAACCTTTATTTTCCAAACGGCAATAGCATCGGCATTTTTGATGGGAATGTTTTTGAGTTCTCAACGGGCATTACGAAATAAGCATTAATCTATTTTTAGCATCCAGGTAATAAGGCCATTATCTGGATGCTTAATTTATTCAATACAGCCAATGGCAGTGAGTTTATCAAGGACATCTTTGGGCTGAATTTCGCTCATTTTCCCCGTAGGTTGACCTTTTATCACGTGTTGGTTCTTTCCATACCCGCCGATCAGTAACGGGTCTGTTGGGCCATATAAGGTTATATTAGGACGGTCTAACGCTGCGGTTAGATGACTCAGTCCGGTATCGACCGAGACAACGCCTTTTGCACCGGCTAGTTGTGTTGCGACTTCACTGAGTGAAAGTTTCGGTAACACTTCTACCTGAGGACGGCCTTCTGCCAGTCGTATAGCACGTTGCTGTTCTAGCGACGAACCCCAAGGTAATTTCACTTTTAGCCCCCGTGCTATCACTAAGTCGATCAAGGTTTCCCAAGCGCTTTCTGGCCAATGTTTATCGTCACGTGTTGTCGCATGTAAAAATACGAGATAGTGATTGGCATCCGCGGGAAGGGCGCTAACAAAATGTTGGGCGATGGCATAATCACCCTGCGTTTCGGGTTGCTGATATCCAAGACTCGCAGAAAATAGCGCCCTGATTTTCTCAACTGCATGCTGCTGCTTACTCATCCGGTAACAACGGTCGTACCAGCAACTCGCAAGCGGCTCGCGGGCACTATGCCAGTCCAGACCATGTTTAGTGCCACGGGATTTTCGAGTAATTAAGGCTGAGCTCTTGATCAGCCCCTGGGCATCAATGACGGCATCATAGTGGACACTGTTAAGTTGCTGGTAAAAGCGCTGACGCTCTTCTCGGATATCCCGACGGAACCAATTCTTTCGCCAACGACGAATCGCTACTGGAATCACACGATCTACTGCTTGATGCCAAGTTGGAATTTGGCTAAATCCCTCTTCGACGACCCAATCGAAACGAATGGTCGGGATCTGCTTCAGCGCATCAGTTAGCGCAGGCAGCGTATGAATAACGTCGCCCATTGATGAAGTCTTAACGATTAAGACGCGCATTCATGCTCCCGGACCGTGGCCAATAGCGCTTCAAGCTCAGTGAAGACCTGAGTCGGAGTTATATCAATTAGGCTTTGGTGATATCCCTGGTCGGCCTCTCCCTTACGGATTTTATGGTAGCCCGTGATTAAGCGGATGATGCGGGCGTTATCGGTTAAAGGTGGTGTGAAGTCTGGGCTACTCGGCCCATAAAGGGCGACCAATGGTCGTCCTAGAGCGGCGGCAATGTGCATTAATCCTGAGTCATTTGTGACCACAGCATGACATTGCGCGAGTAAAATAACAGCCTGATCCAGTTCGGTTTTCCCGGCAAGATTTGTGCAGTGTGCCGCCTCGTCTGTGGTTAATCGCGCGACAATCTCCGCGCCCGCTTCGTTGTCTTTAGCCGAGCCAAAAAGCGCAATTTGGTAACCTTTTGCGATAAGCTGTTTAGCGAGTTCTGCATAATGATAGTCAGGCCAACGTTTAGCGGGTCCAAACTCCGCCCCTGGACAAAAGCCGATAAGCGGGCGATCGGCATGGAGGCTAAACAGTGCGGCAGTTTCGAGTTTTTCTCGCTCTGAAACGATCAGCGCTGGACGAGCAAGCGGTGTCGGCAGGTCTGCGGCGCCGGTCACTTTGCTTTTCTCATAAGCTAAAGCGATATAGCGTTCAACCATTAAAGGAAACGCGGTTTTATCTAAGCGGCGATGATCGTTTAATAAACCATATCTCATCTCACCTAACCAACCAGTACGTCGTTTTATCCCCGCAAACCACGGAATAAGAGCGGATTTAAATGAATTGGGTAATACATAAGCGTGGTCGTAATGATTATCACGTAACGCCTTACCGAGTTGATATCGATCGCCCAGGGCTAAGCTTCCATGACCAATCGGCATTGCTATCGCTTGATTAACTTCTGGCATTCTCGCCAGCAGTGGTCTGCACCATGCGGGGGCCATCACATCAATCGTCGCCTGTGGCCATTGTGCTTTTAGCGTTTGATACAGGCTTTGTGACATCATCATGTCACCCACCCACGATGGTGCAATCACTAATATTTTCATCGATAAGGCTTCCACTTTCTTAAGGCTTATTTAACCAACGCATATAGGCGCTCACGCCTTCAGTAACGGTTTTGAAGGCTTTGGTATAACCTGCGTGTCTAAGGCGAGTCAGGTCGGCTTGCGTATAGGCTTGGTAACGGCCTTTAAGCTTCTCTGGGAAAGGAATATATTCGACTTCACCTTGTTGGTGATGGGCCAATACCGCGTCAGCAACGACTTGGAAAGACTCTGCATGACCTGTACCACAGTTAAAAATCCCTGAAACGCCATTTTCCCAGCACCAGAGATTGACGTCAGCGACATCTTCGACATAGATAAAGTCACGTTTGAATTGCTCGCTACCCGCAAAGAGCTTGGGATTTTCACCTTGGTTAATTTGATTATTTAGATGAAAGGCCACACTGGCCATGCTGCCTTTATGGCCTTCACGGGGACCATAGACATTGAAATAGCGGAATCCGCATACCGGTGAATCAGCTTCTGGAAGAATGCTTCTCACATAATGGTCGAAGAGCATTTTAGAGTAGCCATAAACATTGAGCGGTGATTCATATTGGCGTTCTTCAATAAAATCACTATCCCGTCCACCGTAAGTGGCCGCAGAAGATGCGTACAAGAAGGGGATTTGCCGTTCTAAACAAAAGTGAAGTAGCTCTTTAGAATATTGGTAATTATTGTCCATCATATATTTACCGTCCCACTCGGTTGTCGCAGAGCATGCGCCCTCGTGGAAAACGGCTTCAATAGGCCCTAGTTCATCACCGGCCACCACACTCATCAAAAATTCTTCTTTATCCATGTAATCGCTGATGTTCAGATCAGCGAGATTAATGAACTTAGTGCCATCTTTGAGGTTATCTACCACCAAAATATCGTTATAGCCGCGATCGTTTAACGCTTTAACGATATTACTGCCGATCATGCCGGCACCACCAGTTACAATAATCATAAATCACCTTTCGACTAAGACGAGACTCGATAAATATTCGAGTTAACTACCCCAAATCATACCATCTTAACTGGAGGATGGCAGTACGCCGCCAAATTGGCGGCATAAATTAGAATAGGGCTTTGATATTGTTTATAAATTGGCTGTCACGCACTGACGTATAAATCATCATAGCGCCCTTTGCAGGCTTCAGTGGGCGTAAAGGCCGAGTGCGTGGGCAGTGTGCGGTTAATATAGGTTTTGGCGACGAGTGTGTCGCCGTAGTGGCCGCTGAGTGATTGAGTAACTGACTCAATTTCACCAATTTAATATCTGCTGGCAAGGTAGGGAGGAGTTGCTGTAAAACTTTTACCGTTGTGGGGTGAGGGTGGCCAATGGCGATAGCAGAACCATTACGCTGTGCCAACTTAATCGCACGTTGAAATTGGTAGCGAATATCCGCTTCGTTCTGTGTATCATCTAAGAAGACGTTTCTCTTCAGGACGTTAACCGATGTTCCCCGTGCAGCATTCACTGCTTGCGTATTGCCAATAGTGACGCTATCTAGAAAATAGAGTTGATGATGATTGAGAACGCTCATTACTTTTTGCATCGCAGGTAAGCTGGATGTCATCCGGCTGCCCATGTGGTTATTCAAGCCCACGGCATAAGGGACTTGGCGGATGGCATGCTCAATAATACTTTGCACCTGACTGAGGCTCATTTCCGGTGTTAACGTATTAACTTCAAGGGGCTGTTTGCTCATCGGTGCCATAGGTAGATGAATCAGAACTTCATGGCCAGCCTGATGGGCGAGGGTGGCCATTGAGCGGGAATGCGGGGCATCAGGTAATACTGCAATAGAGATAGTATTAGGAAGAGCGATAACTTTATGTTCTTCAGTTGGCCGATAACCGAAATCATCGATGACAAGGGCTAATTGTCCGGCATAGGTAGAACAGGCGAACGCCAGAAAACCAAAAGTAATAAGAGAGTTAAACAATTTTCGCACATTATTTTCCTAACCAGCTTAAGGGGTTAACCGCTTGTCCTTGGCGTCGAATTTCAAAGTAGAGCGCGGGGGCTCCTTGTCCGCCGCTGCTACCTACTAGCGCGATAGGTTGTCCGGCTCTCACTTGTTGGCCAACGTTCACCAACGCGCTCTGATTATAACCATAAAGACTCATATCACCTTTACCATGTTCTATCACAACGACCAAGCCATAACCTTGTAACCAATCTGCCATTAAGACTCGACCATCAGCAATCGCACGGACATCAGTCCCTTCAGATGCACCAATGACTAACCCTTTCCAACGTAATTCACCTTGTAAAGTATCACCGAAGCGATGAATTAGGCGTCCATGGATTGGCCAAGGATATTGCCCATTGGCTCGGCCTAAGCCCCCAGTTCGGGCAATTAGCTCTTTTTCACCTTCGGTAGGGCGGTAGGTGGAGCCTTTGGCTTGTGCTTGTGCTTGGCGCTGTTTGACTTGTTCCGCTGCCCGTACTTCACGGGCAGCTCGAGCTTTGGCTTCTTGCGCAGCTCGGGCGATTTGGTTTTGTAAACGGTTTTCGTTTTGACGCATTTCAGCGAGATCGGCTTGGTCTCTTTGTAACGATGCGTTCAGCTGTTGTAGGGTTTTTTGCCGTGCACTCTGGGCTGATTGCAATTGGTCCTGCTGCGCTTTTTGTTGGGCAAATAGCGCTTGCTGCTGCTGTTGGCGAATTTCTAACTGCGACTTTTTATCTGCTAGGTCAGCACGGGTCTGTTTCAGTGACTCGATATTTTCTTGCCGTGCAGTATTTAAATAACGGAAGTAAGTCAGCATCCGGTCACTACGTTGGCCATCTTCACCACTGAGAAGGAGTTCTAAGCCGCTGTGTTGTCCCTGACGGAAAGCGGCATCAAGCTGAGCGGCGAGAACATTTTCCTCGTGAGCTTGCGAACGAATGAGCTCCTGAATAGAGTCAGTCAATTCTTGAATATCGCTATTAATGCTATTTAAATTGAGTTGCGTCTCACGTAATTGCCGACTGGCTTGAGCAATAAGTTTCTCTTGGCTCTTTAATTTACCCAATAATTCGTCACGTTGCTGTTTTTGTGCTTGAACACTGCGCTCTTTGGCCGCAATATCTTGTTGAATTGAGCGGAGCGCCGATTGATTATCGTCAGCATGGCTAAAAATAGGTAAGGTCAGCAAGCCCGCACAGAGGAGCAGGCTGGACGTCAGCGGTAAAAGGCGAAATTGTGTAGACAACATCGTATTATGCCGAGCTGAAAAAGATAGAGTGAAACGCTTTTTTTCCGTCATAAGGCTGAGATTATTCCATGATGTTTCACAGGTTACCAGAGTAACGCTCGGGTTTTATAGTGTACAGCCTATAATAATGGCATAATCAGATAATAGGTAAGAATTCGGCAGTGTGGAAGGGGGCTTCTACGGTTATTACAGTAGATAATTCCCATTTTGCCGTGTTGTCCCGACTACGCAGTGTATTGTTGCTGCGCGGATATATTTATATTGGATCGTTCTCGGAGTTGTTTTTCTTATGCAAGAAATTATGGAATTCGTACACAATCACCTTATCTTAAGCCTTGCTTGGGTGGTTTTACTGGTATTAGTGATTTTCACTACTTTTAAAGGCCTATTTTCTAAAGTTAAATTGATTGGACGCGGAGAAGCCACCCATCTCATTAACAAAGAAAATGCTGTGGTAGTTGATGTGCGTGGGCGCGATGATTTCCGTCGTGGTCATATCTCTGGCGCACTACAAGTGAGCAGCGATGAAATTAAGAAAGGCAATTTCACTGAGCTAGAAAAGTACAAATCTCAACCTATTATCGTTGTTTGCGCAACGGGACAGAGTGCAGGTGATGCTGCTGCTCAACTCAATGCAGCAGGTTTCGAAAAAGTATCTGTATTAAAAGAGGGTATTAGTGGTTGGAGCGGTGAAAACCTCCCATTAGTCCGTGGCAAATAGATTCTAAAGAGGCTTTTATGGCATCCATTGATATCTACACTAAACAAACCTGCCCTTTTTGCCATCGTGCAAAAGCGCTGTTGGATCAAAAAGGTGTGAAATACCACGAAATTGCTATCGATAATGACAGCGAAAAACGGGCAGAAATGATAGATCGTAGTCAGCGTACGACGGTGCCGCAAATTTTCATCGATCAGCTCCATGTTGGGGGGTGCGATGATTTGTTTGCATTGGAACAGCGTGCACAATTAGACCCATTACTGAATGCCTAACGATAGGCGCTATTTTGTTTGAAAGGATTGAGTACCATGTCTGAACAGAACCCAAGTGAAATGACTTTCCAGATCCAGCGCGTTTATACAAAAGATATTTCTTTTGAAGCCCCTAATGCTCCACAAATTTTCCAAAAAGAGTGGGTACCTGATGTGAAGTTGGATCTCGATACTGCATCGACCCAACTGTCGGAAGGGATCTATGAAGTGGTACTTCGTGTGACCGTGACAGCAACTGTTGACGAAGAAACTGCCTTCCTATGTGAAGTTCAGCAAGGCGGTATTTTCACGATTGCAGGAATCGAAGGCTCTCAAATGGCTCATTGCTTAGGTGCTTACTGCCCTAACATCCTGTTCCCTTATGCACGTGAATGTATCTCGGCACTGGTATCACGTGGAACTTTCCCACAATTGAACTTAGCGCCAGTCAACTTTGACGCGCTTTTCATGAACTACCTTCAGCAGCAAGAAGGTGGTGAAGCCGCGCAGGATGCTTAATCACGATGCGTGAAGCAAGCGTAAGCGTTATCGGTGCCGGTTCATACGGCACCGCTCTAGCGATAACCTTGGCCCGTAATGGTTATCCTGTCATGTTATGGGGGCATAACCCACAACATATCGCCCGATTGAGTGAACAACGTTGTAATGCGGAGTTCCTTTCCGACGTCCCCTTCCCTGATAATCTCGCATTAACTTCTCGACTTGACGAAGCCGTCGCGCTAAGCCGTGATCTGTTAATTGTCGTGCCAAGCCATGTTTTTGGTGAGGTATTAAAGCAATTAGCACCGATGTTACTCCCTGACACACGCATCGTTTGGGCAACGAAAGGATTAGAGGTTGAGACGGGGCGTTTACTTGAAGTCGTTGCGAGAGAAATTTTGGGACCTGATATTCCCCTCGCCGTGATTTCTGGGCCAACCTTTGCGAAGGAACTCGCTGCAGGAATGCCTACAGCGATTGCTTTAGCGTCTAAGAACGCGCAATTTGCGACGGACTTACAGACTAAACTTCATTGCGGTAAAAGTTTCCGTGTCTACAGTAATAGTGATATGACCGGAGTACAATTAGGTGGCGCTGTGAAAAACGTCATTGCAATCGGCGCAGGTATATCTGATGGCATGGGGTTTGGCGCAAATGCTCGGACGGCATTGATTACTCGCGGCTTAGCTGAAATGTCTCGTTTAGGGTTGGCTTTAGGTGCGCAAGCCGATACCTTCACTGGCATGGCGGGTTTAGGCGATCTAGTATTAACCTGCACGGATAACCAATCTCGTAACCGTCGATTTGGAATGCTTTTAGGCCAAGGTACGTCGGTTAAAAAAGCGCAAGAAACGATTAGTCAGGTTGTAGAAGGCTACCGCAATACTAAAGAGGTCTACCTACTGGCGGCGAGTGTTGGTGTAGAAATGCCTATCGTTGAGCAAATATATCAAGTGCTCTATTGTGGAAAACCCACTAGTGATGCTGCCATTGCCTTGCTGGGACGGGAACGTAAAGACGAAATACGTCAGTAATTCATTTTACTCCATTTTCTTATTATTACGCCCGTTTGGGCGTTTTTTATCAGGAGCATGTCATGTCTTCGGAAGAGCTTGAGCAAATTTGGGAAGCTATTCTAGCTGAAGCGCGTGAGTTGGCGTCCGGCGAACCCATGCTTGCGAGCTTTTTCCACGCCACGCTATTAAAGCACGATAATCTGGGCAGTGCGTTAAGCTACATGTTGGCGAATAAGCTCGCTAATGCCAATATGCCTGCCATTGCTATTCGCGATATTGTCGAAGAAGCTTACCGCCAAGATCCAGGGATGATTATGTCTGCTGTACGCGACATTACGGCGGTGAGTCAGCGTGATCCGGCTGTTGATAAATACTCAACTCCTTTACTCTATCTCAAAGGATTCCACGCGCTTCAGGCCTACCGGATTGGTCATTGGTTATGGCGTCAAGGCAGGCGTTCGCTAGCCGTCTATTTACAGAATGAGATATCCGTCTCTTTTGGCGTTGATATTCATCCGGCTGCAAAAATTGGTTGTGGCATAATGCTCGACCATGCCACCGGCATTGTGATTGGTGAAACGGCAGTGGTCAGTGACGATGTTTCAATACTTCAGTCTGTCACTTTAGGGGGGACAGGTAAAACTTCTGGCGACCGTCACCCTAAAATTCGTGAGGGGGTATTGATTGGTGCAGGAGCGAAGGTTTTAGGTAACATTGAAATTGGCGAAGGGGCAAAAATTGGGGCAGGGTCGGTGGTACTGATGGCTGTCCCACCGCATACCACCGTGGCCGGAATCCCCGCAAGAATTGTAGGCCGCCCGAGCAGTCAAAAACCCTCAATGGAAATGGATCAACATTTTACTGGCGCGATGGGATTTGAATATGGCGATGGAATATAACGCTCATTATTTCCTTTGCGCTTATTCTTTTAACAACGCGCCAGAGTAGTCCAGTTGGCGCCATGCTTCGAACACGACGACCGCTACTGAGTTTGAGAGATTCATACTGCGACTATTCTCTACCATGGGAATACGGATCTTCTGCTGGGGCGGTAAGCTATCAAGAATGGCTGCTGGCAAACCACGGCTTTCGGGTCCAAACATAAGATAGTCACCCGCTTGCCAATTTACCGCACTATGAGCCGGAGTACCTTTGGTCGTCAGTGCAAAAAGTCTCGCGGGCTGTTCAGTGGCGAGAAAAGCGTCGTAATTAGCATGTTTTTTTACGGCAGTAAATTCGTGGTAATCCAATCCTGCACGGCGCAAACGCTTATCGTCCCAAGCAAAGCCTAAAGGTTCGATAATGTGCAAGGAAAACCCTGTATTCGCACAGAGGCGAATGATATTCCCTGTATTGGGTGGGATTTCTGGTTCGAATAAAACAATATTAATCATGGCGGCTCCCTTTTCGAGAGCCGCAGCATAGCAAATTATTGTTTCGCTGAGTACAACGGCAGCCAGATAGTTAATCGTAAGCCACCCAGCGGACTGTCTTCTGCTTTAACATGCCCGTGGTGCTGTTGAATAATCGTGTCGACGATTGCCAAGCCAAGACCAGTTCCCCCGGAAGCACGGTCACGGGCTTCATCCGTTCGGTAGAAGGGACGGAATATTTGTTCACGATCTTGCGGATCAACCCCTGGCCCATCATCATCAACGTGTAAGGTTATCCCCGTTCTATCGACAGAAAAACTGATACTGATTGCTGAGTGAGAGTAGCGCAGCGCATTGCGGATGATATTCTCGACAGCACTTTCTAAAGCGTGTGGATTACCATACAAAGGCCAGGCTCCTGGCGGGTAAGGAATGTCCATCTTCTTACCCATTTGTTCAGCTTCAAAGCGTGCATCTTCAATCACGTCTTTCCATAAGTGATTGGCACGTAAAACTTCGCTAACTAAGGCATTTTTATGCTGAGTACGCGAAAGGTCGAGGAGATCATTGATCATTCCATCTAAGCGCTGTGCTTCAATTTCAATACGCTCTAATTCTTTACTTTCCCCAGCGCGACGGCGCAACAATGCCGTAGAGAGTTGTAATCGTGTTAGAGGAGTACGTAACTCATGGCTGATATCTGACAGTAAACGATGTTGCCCTTTAATGAGACGCTCAAGTGCGCTCACCATCTGATTAAAGCTCGCACCGGCCGCTAAAAACTCTTGTGGGCCAGATTCAAGTTCTGGATGCTGACGAAGGTTACCACTAGCGACTTCATCGGCAGCATATTTGAGCTTACGCGCAGGTTTTGCGAGACTCCACGCTAACCATAGCAGTAAAGGAGTGCTGATTAACATGGTAACAAGTAGGAGCAACCAAGGCCGATCAAACAGTAAGTTAACGAAATCGAGCTGTGAACTACTGGCTGGACGGATCATATACAACTGATAATTATCTTCCCCATCCTCGATAGAGAAAGGGCCAGCCATCTCTTGCCGACCATATTTTTTCTTTTGAGGGTGATCGGCATTGTCTGACTGCCCGATAAAATTCCGAATAATTTGCATTTCATTATGGCGTGCACCAATGACTCGCCCCTCAGACGTGACCAGGAGTAGGTGCTGACCAGGAGGAGCCCACTTATCGATTGCTCGATAAAGACGTCGCCACCACATGAGGTCATTGGGGGGATCTTGTCGTAACTCTGCCTCAATATGCTGCTCAACCATTGTCCCCTCACGATATTCGCTCGGGAGTAAAGAGGTCATTTGTCGTGAGTCGAGTTTGGGAACCATAAGGACGAGCATTAGCACAAGGGCCAACGTTAACCAGAAAATCGCAAATATACGGGTAGTCAGACTGGCAATCATGTTGCGGAGACCATTAAATAGCCACGGCCTCGGAGAGTCTTAAACCATGGGTGCCCATCACGTCGTTCAGGTAGCTTTCTACGTAGATTGGAGATATGCATATCGATGGCACGGTCAAAAGGCGTTAAGCGTTTACCAAGCACTTCTTGGCTAAGATGTTCGCGAGAAACGACTTGACCTAAATGTTGCGCTAGTAGGTAGAGTAATGTGAATTCGGTGCCGGTTAATTCCAGCGACTCATTATCAAAACTCGCCTCTTGGCGGCCAGGATTCAGACGCAATTCATCCACTTTGAGGGTAGGGGAATTATTTTCTTGAACTTGTTGCTGCTCACTCCAATTTGAACGACGCAATATGGCTCGAATTCGAGCGACTAATTCACGGTCGTTAAAGGGTTTTGGTAGGTAGTCATCGGCCCCAAGCTCTAATCCAAGAACGCGATCGAGTTCGCTACCCCTAGCCGTAAGCATAATGACCGGCGTCTGATGTTGTTGGCGTAGCTCTTTTAGCGTATCAAGGCCATTTTTCTTAGGCATCATGACGTCCAAAAGTAAGAGATCGATGCTGCTGTCCATCAACGATAATGCTTGCTCGCCATCACCCGCGACGGTTACATCAAAACCTTCCATTTCTAGTAGTTCTTTTAACAGTGAAGTCAGTTCACGGTCATCATCAACGAGTAAAATTTTATTCATGTTCTCTCCTCTTCGGCAGCAAAAATACCTTGTTCCATAGTAACGTGTTTATCACTTTACTTAGTTTTACACCCCCTGACGGATATTTGCAGCAACTCGCCTAGACTACCCCCCAATGCTTCAAACAACAACTGCTACGAGGAACAGTGAAATGCGTCATTTATGTGCTCTCGCGATATCCTCTTTATTGATTGTTCCTATGGGATATGCCCAAACCTTAGAAACACCACTTAAAGACAAGATTAACCAGCCTTGCACAGTGAACGACAGCCTTACACAACGAATCCAATCACATATGTTTGATGGTATCGAACTTAGTGAATCGCAGCGGCAAAGAATGCGAGATTTGACGGACCAGTTCCGTTTTCGTCACTCAATCACGGATATCGCTGATATGAAAGCGATGCAAAAGCTAACGTTATCTCCTGATTTTGATGAGGTAGCAGTCCGTAACCAAGCGCAAAAAATAGCTGATCAGCAAGTAAAATTTCAAGTTGAGATGGCCCATGTACGTAACCAAGTTTACGGATTATTAACGCCAAGTCAGAAAAAGAAAGTTCAACAGAATTATGAATATCGTATTGATAAATTATGCGATATCAAAGAATTACAGTAATTACCCTGTGTTAGCTGTATGGTAGTACCAGTAGTAAGTCATACCATTTTCCTTGCCATAGACACCATCCCTGTCTTCCCCCGCATGATGCGGGGTTTTTTTTATCAGGAACTTAGAAAAAATCCCTTATAAATCAATCCTCCTTGCAACAGGCATAAGCAGCTACAAGAAGGATATAGCGTTACGGGTGTAGACAAGATGTAGACAACATTGTCACACCGCCAGCCCACCGCCGAGAGGGTTTAACGCTACTGCGTTTTGCAGGTAATCAGGCGCAAGGTGCGCATAGGCCATCGTCTGCTGAATGCTCGCGTGTCCAAGAATCTGCTGCAGCGCAATAATATTGCCCCCGTTCATCATGAACCAGCTTGCGAACGTATGCCGAAGTACAAGCGTGGCCTGCCCGCGTGGTAAATCGGGCTTAACCTGTTTGAGTCGTTCGCAGAAGTTTTTATAATCAACTTTGAACAGTGACCCGGTGTCGCTGGCCTTAATTTCTTTCTCCAGTTCTTCCGATATCGGAACGGTGCGTTTTTTCCCGTTTTTGGTCTTAAGGAATTTCGCACGCTGGTGATTTAGCAGAGCGGCGAAGAGCCGGGAACATTCAAGCTTGAAATCGGTATTCAGGAGCAGGGGATTACGGATGAAACCTATCTTGAGATTGAGCGCCTCATTGACGACGCCAAGCCGCCACCTGACTGGCCTGTCTCTTTCTCTTCAGTCGCAGGGCTATATCGAAGCCGGGGCGGGATGTTATATCGGCGAACCAACACCGGAGGAGTTAATTGCCGCAGCAGAGGTTGAAAAGTCCGCATTGAACACGGCGGCTAACGCTGTGATGGCACCAATTCAGGATGGGGTAGATTTAGACATCGCGACAGATGAGGAATCAAAGCGTTATACCGAATGGCGCAGATACCGGGTGTTACTGAGTCGCGTAAATATAGCAACCGCGCCGGATATCACCTTGCCGTATAAGCCGGAATAAGTTTATATGCCGGCTCGTATGGCTGATTTTAACCATGCTGGGTATGTGTATTGAGTACGGTCATGCTTAACGCTGCTGCAGCACTATCAGTTATAGCTGTGTGTTACGGAAGATAAAGCGGGCATTTGCCCGCTTTAGTTGTCACCCCTAAACCACCTCCTAGGGAGGTGGTGATTGATTTTTTATGTTTTGCTGAGTCTATTACAAGTTACGATTAGTTAGACAAGATGGACTCAATGCCACGAATGAGTCCAGGGAAATAGGACTGGTCTATCGCTATCCCGCCTTTGAGCATCCAACCTTCATCTTCATGCGGGCTGGCTGTGAAGTTAAAGCCGATAAAATCAGCGCCTTCCACCTGCCGCACTTCACATGTAAATGTCTCTATTCTTGGTACGAATGATTCTGGAGGCGTTTCGATATTCTGCTCGATATTTTCGTGAAAACGCTCAAGCATATCCCGGAGGTTTTTAAGATCAAACAGCGTTAACTCACACTGGCATTGTAATTTTATGCAAGATTCCTCGATTTCCAGCCAGCATATAATTAAATCCAGTCGACGATCTTCAGGTTCTTCCAGCCTTTCGATGAAAGAAAGGCGAAATAGGGCGCTTTCGTTCATAATCTCAAACATTATTGGATCGCCTTTATATGAAAATGCATGATGGTCCAGTCACGTTCTCTTACGATGACGTGCAGAGTATATTTATTTGGCGAATAAACGATCGCGTTTCCTACTGTTTTTTTGGTCAGCCGAGTCATACCGATTAGGTATTCGAATTGCCCGGCTACCTTGTCTGGATCAGGCCTCCGCCTTCCAAACCTGATCGCTTTTTCGATAATATGAACGGGGATATACCTACCAGGATCAGCCATGCGTGCGGCTGTTGTTCGGGTGAACTTCAGGTTTACTGCTGACAGTCCTGATTTCAAACGCCCCCTCAGCACATTGAGTGTCGCTCCGCTCAATGCAGCCTTTATCCGGTTACTGGTCGCAGCTTCAAACAGCGAAACTCCAGTGCGAAATAGCCGAAAAGCACCAAACAGAAATAAAGCTATATCAGTAGGATCAATCAGAGGCGTTTCTATAGGTGCCTCTTCCAACATAGCGAATCGTCCATCAGCATCATAAATTTGCCACAGACCAGGGGCCTGAGCCACAGAGTAGCCAATGCAAATACCTGTTTGATCTTCAACTATGGGTTGGGCGTTACGTGGAAGCTGATGATATGGTGTGATTGCAAAATATTCGCCTTGCGGCAGTACCGTTCTGAAATTGTAGTACTGACCTGGCTCGTTCAGGTCCATCTGATTAAAAGCTACCATTACTAAATCCTGTGTAGTGATATCCTGAAAGTATTAAATACCACTCACCTTGTAATGGCAACCTGTCGTCATAAAGGACCTGACAGCGTATTACGGGCAGAATTATAGGCAGTGGTTGCTTTATTCTTCAGCCCTGAAAGCAGGTCGCCAATACTCCTATAGCTTGTTACTCCTTTAAAAAAAAGGTTATCAGAGAAGTCGTCCATCAGGATAGATGACAAGAGTTTGGCTAGACGTTAGTTTTTATACCAAAGTAAGGGATGAGCTGAGCGTTAAGCCCAGCCTTGTGATCGAAGTGTAGTCAACATGTAGACGAAGATTATAATAAATCCTTTATATTCCATTGTGTTACAGACTGGATTTCTTCACCATCCCTGTCTTCCCCCGCATGATGCGGGGTTTTTTTTATCCAGTTAATGTGGTCTCTCGATTTTAGCCTTCGTGGAGTACTCTTATTGTGGAGAATTACTCCCTCTAATATATGTATTCTGAACCGATATCCTATTCATTACGATATATATTCGAAATTACCCCTCAATACTCTCATAAAAGATGACTGTAATATTTCTGTCATAAAAGTGACATCTACGTGTCATTCAATGGGCCTAATGTAGCGGCAACACACCTTAGGTTGTAATTGAATCGGTCTTTTGGAGAGAGTATGAAATTAAAGCGTAAGATGGCAACTCACCTCACAGCAGTGACCCTAGCACTGACTACCTTTTCGGCTTTTGCCGCGACAGACCTTACTGGCGCTGGTGGTACTTTCCCTGCACCAGTGTATTCTCGTTGGGCGGCCGATTACTATAAGGCTAATGGTAGTAAAGTGAACTACCAAGGAATTGGCTCATCGGGAGGGGTTAAACAGATAATCGCAAAAACCGTCGATTTTGGCGCGTCTGATGCACCAATGAGCGCTGCCGACTTAGAGAAAAATGGCCTTTTTCAATTTCCAACTGTTATTGGTGGTGTAGTACTCGGCGTCAACCTACCAGGTATTAAATCGGGTCAACTGATTTTAGATGGTAAAACAACAGGTGATATTTACTTAGGTAAAATCACTCGCTGGAACGATCCTGAGATTGCAGCATTAAACCCAGACTTAAAACTGCCCGCGACGAATATTAACGTCGTTCGTCGTGCAGACGGCTCAGGTACCTCTTTTGTGTTCACTAGTTACTTAGCAAAAGTTAACCAAGAGTGGAATAGCAAGATTGGTAAAGGGAATACCGTTAATTGGCCAATCGGTCTGGGGGGCAAAGGTAATGATGGTGTGGCAGCCTTTGTACAACGTTTGCCCGGCTCTATTGGTTATGTTGAGTATGCTTATGCTAAACAAAATAACCTTACCTATACCAAATTAGTCGATGCTGCAGGAAAAGCGATTAGCCCGAACGAGCAATCGTTCAGCGATGCAGCGAAAGGTGCGAATTGGCAGCAAAGTTTTGCACAAGATCTAACCTATCAAGCAGGAGATAATGCTTGGCCAATTTCATCAACCACTTACGTTTTGGTTTACAAAAAACCAGCGAACGCTGATAAAGCTAAAGCTATCTTGCAGTTTTTTGATTATGGTTACCAACAAGGTTCGAAAACCGCTAATAGCTTGGATTACGCAGCACTGCCTGAATCGGTGGTAACGTTAGTGCGTGATGCATGGAAAAAGAATATTACGACTGAGGCAGGAAAGGCAATTTATCCTTAATTCTCGTCACGCTACACTTATTCATTTTCAGGGCAGCTTGCTGCCCTGTCATCTATCTACTTGAGAATGTTATGGCACAACACCGGTCGTCCTTTAAGGCTCCCAGTAAATACGGCGATGTGATATTTAGCCTGCTAGTGAAAGTCGCCGCCTTAATTGTCCTCCTTATGCTAGGTGGTATAATTCTTTCCTTGATTATTTCATCATGGCCCAGCATCCATCAGTTTGGTTTTTCATTTTTATGGACCAAAACTTGGGATGCACCGAACGAGCAATTTGGTGCATTAGTCCCCATCTACGGCACGTTAGTCACCTCAGCGATAGCATTACTCATTGCCGTGCCGGTCAGCTTTGGGATTGCGTTGTTTCTTACTGAACTTTCACCTACATGGTTAAGACGACCACTCGGTACGGCCATTGAGCTACTGGCAGCGATTCCCAGTATTGTCTATGGCATGTGGGGATTATTTGTGTTCGCGCCGTTATTTGCAGAATATTTCCAAACGCCAGTCGGCGACTTACTCTCAAGTATTCCTATCTTAGGGAGCTTATTTTCTGGACCAGCATTTGGTATTGGGCTATTAGCGGCCGGTATTATTTTAGCCGTCATGATCATCCCTTACATTGCTTCTGTGATGCGTGATGTATTTGAACAGACACCCGTTATGATGAAAGAGTCTGCTTATGGTATTGGGTGTACTACTTGGGAAGTGATTTGGCGGATTGTCTTACCTTTTACTAAGAATGGAGTTATCGGTGGTGTGATGTTAGGCCTTGGCCGTGCATTAGGCGAAACGATGGCCGTTACCTTTATTATTGGTAATACTTATCAGCTCGATAGCGCATCACTCTATATGCCAGGTAATAGCATCACCTCTGCTTTGGCAAATGAATTTGCTGAGGCGGGATCTGGCCTACATATTTCTGCATTGATGGAGCTTGGCTTAATTCTCTTCGTCATCACATTTATCGTGTTAGCGATTTCGCGCTTTATGGTTATGCGCCTTACTAAAAAAGAAGGGGCACGCGGATGAGTGATTACTTACCGAGTTATACCGCTCACGAAATTGCCGAACGTACAAAGCGTCAGTCAAGACGTCGAGTTAAAAACTACATTGCATTAACGTTATCGCTTTTAACCATGGCTTTTGGCTTATTTTGGTTGCTGTGGATTTTATGGACTACTGTCAGTAAAGGTATTGATGGACTGTCGTGGGATCTCTTCACGCAAGATACCCCGCCGCCAAATACGGATGGTGGTGGACTGGCAAACGCATTAGCGGGCAGTGGTTTATTGATTTTATGGTCAACGGTGTTGGGAACCCCCTTAGGGATCTTGGCAGGTATTTACCTGGCTGAATATGGGCGAAAAACATGGTTAGCTGAAGTGATTCGTTTTATTAACGATATTTTACTTTCAGCTCCCTCGATAGTGATCGGTTTATTCGTCTATACCCTCGTGGTAAGCCGTATGCAGCACTTTTCAGGTTGGGCGGGAGTATTAGCTCTAGCACTATTACAAATCCCGATCGTGATTCGTACGACAGAAAATATGATTAAACTGGTTCCCGATAGTCTGCGTGAAGCAGCTTATGCACTGGGGACACCAAAGTGGCGGATGATTTTATCCATCACATTAAAAGCCTCGCTTTCCGGCATTATGACCGGTGTATTACTGGCTATTGCCCGTATTGCTGGAGAAACGGCTCCGCTGCTTTTCACCGCATTATCGAATCAGTTTTGGAGTAACGATATGAGCCAGCCGTTGGCAAACTTACCGGTCACTATTTTTAAATTTGCCATGAGTCCTTTCGCACAATGGCAAAGCCTTGCTTGGGCGGGGGTACTGGTCATTACCTTATGTGTACTCGTCCTCAATATTTTAGCACGCATGATTTTCGTCAAGCGTAAGTAATAAGTGAAAGAGAGATAATTATGACTATGGCGAAAGTGAACCTTGCACCAAGTAAATTAGAAGTGCGTGATTTAAATTTTTACTATGGAAAATTCCATGCACTCAAAAATATCAATTTAGAGATTGCCCGTAATCAAGTGACCTCCTTTATTGGGCCTTCAGGGTGTGGGAAATCGACACTCTTAAGAACCTTTAATAAAATGTTTCAGCTCTACCCCGAGCAGCGAGCAGAGGGTGAAATCCTGCTTGATGGCGAAAATATCTTACAATCTTCGCAAGATATTGCTTTATTACGGGCGAAAATCGGAATGGTTTTCCAGAAACCTACGCCGTTTCCTATGTCGATTTACGATAACATTGCTTTCGGCGTACGCTTGTTTGAAAAGCTCTCTCGCTCAGAAATGGATGAACGTGTGCAGTGGGCATTAACTAAGGCCGCGTTATGGACAGAAACTAAAGATAAACTTCATCAAAGTGGATACAGCCTTTCTGGCGGGCAGCAGCAACGCCTCTGTATTGCAAGAGGTATTGCTATTAGACCAGAAATTCTGTTACTTGATGAGCCTTGTTCAGCGCTGGATCCTATCTCAACCGGTAGGATTGAAGAACTGATAACCGAATTAAAACAAGATTATACCTTGGTTATCGTCACGCATAATATGCAACAAGCCGCGCGTTGCTCCGATCATACTGCGTTTATGTATTTGGGCGAGTTGGTCGAGTTTAGTGATACTGATACGCTGTTTACAACACCAGCTAAAAAACAAACTGAAGATTATATTACTGGGCGCTATGGCTGATATCGAGAGCGTAAACCTTAATTAATCTATTTCAGTGCGTGGAGAGTGATATGGATACTTTGAATCTTAATAAACATATTTCGGCCCAGTTCAATGCCGAACTTGAGCACATCCGAACTCAAGTGATGATTATGGGCGGGTTGGTTGAACAACAGCTCACCGATGCGATTACCGCATTACATAACATGGACAGTGAGTTAGCACGTCGAGTGATTGCCGACGACCAAAAAGTGAATCGCATGGAAGTGGAGATCGATGAACACTGCGTTAAAATTATCGCGAAAAGGCAACCCACAGCCAGTGATTTACGTCTGGTTATGGCCATTACCAAAACGATTTCTGAACTTGAACGTATTGGAGATGTGGCTGAAAAAATCAGCCGTACAGCCTTAGAGAAGTTTAGCCAACAGCATCAACCGTTATTAATTAGTTTGGAGTCTTTTGGGCAGCACTCCGTTGAGATGTTGCATGAGGTACTGGATGCCTTCGCTCGTATGGATCTAGAGGCCGCGATTGATATTTATCGAGCGGATAAGAAGCTGGATCAAGAGTACGAAGGGATCATACGTCAGCTAATGACCTATATGATGGAGGATCCTCGAACTATTCCTAATGTGTTAACCGCCTTATTCTGTGCTCGCTCGATTGAGCGAATAGGCGATCGTTGCCAAAATATTTGTGAAATTATTTTTTACTTTGTTAAAGGGCAAGATATTCGTCATCTTGATGGTGATAAGTTAGAAAAATTCCTTACAAAAAATAATTAAAATAAACCGAGAATATAAAATTCAGTGTAGATAAAAGGTCTAGACTGATTTTTATTAATATTTTCCCTAACGATCCTCGTTGAAGCTGTGAACATTGCGATTCCTATTGGAACGCAATTGGTTATGGATCATGTCATTATTGCTAAGGATCAGGAGCTTTTAACGTTGATCTGTCTAGGATTCGTGACGTTTATCTTATTCCGGACGTTTATTAGTATGTTGCGGAGTTGGACAACACTGGTCATGCAGTCGTTAATAGATATCCAATGGAAGACGGGGCTGATGGATCATCTTCTACGTTTACCACTGAGTTATTTTAAGAAACGTAAGTTAGGGGATATCCAGTCTCGTTTTGGTCCTCTTGCGATCATACGTGAAACGCTGACCTCAAGCGTCGTTTCTGGAACGATAGATTTACTGATGGTAATAAGTGTTTTAGTAATGATGTTTATGTATGGTGGAGGGTTATACTTCGTTATCCTAGGATTTACTCTGCTCTATGTTGCCTTACGGCTGGCGACTTATCATCGTTACCGTCAAGCTCAGGAAAAACAAATAGTAAAAGATGCTCGTGCAAGTTCACACTTTATGGAAACCTTGTAGTGTATCGCTACGCTGAAAGTCTTAGGTTTGAATAAAACCCGTTCACGTTATTGGCTTAATCTCATTATTGAAACCACCAATACCGTTATTCGAATGACACGTTTAGGTATGTTATTCGGTGGTGTTAACTCTTTGATCAGATATTGATCCTTTGGTTGGGGGCATTAATGGTAATCGATGACCATATGACATTGGGAATGTTCGTGGCTTTTAATGCTTACCGTGGTCAATTTTCTGATCGCGCGTCGGCGATCGTCGATATGCTGTTACAACTGAGAATGCTTAGCCTGCACAATGAAAGGGTGGCTGATATTGTTTATCAAGAACCTGAATCTCATCAGAGTTCACAACGATTATGTGAAGACACTCAGGCTGCAAGATTTGAGGTTGACGATTTGTCTTACCAGTACGATAAATTAACCCCACCGGTACTTTCCGATCGTTCATTTACTATTAAGCTCGGGGAAAGTGTCGCTATTGTGGGGCCGTCCGGAATAGTTAAAACTACCTTGATGAAGTTGATGTGTGGCTTATTGATACCGGATAGATCCGCTTCAATGGACTAAATATTCAACAAGTGGGCCTGAATAACTTTAGAGCAGTCATTACTTGTGTATTACAAGAAGATAAATTATTTGCTGGATCCATCGCTGAAAATATTACGGGATTTCGATGGGATCTGAAACCTTAGTCAGTGAACTGGTCGGCAGCTTATCTGGCGGACAAAAACAACGCTTACTGATTGCACGTGCTCTATACCGAAGACCAGCGATCCTCTTTTTAGATGAAGCGACGAGTCATGTAGATTTAGAGAATCAAGCTGCAGTGAATGCTGCTATTCGTTCACTAAATATTACTCGGATCTTTATTGCTCACCGACCTTTGACTATTGCTTCTGCAGATCGCGTGATTGATTTAAGCCCGCAAATCTAGGTAGGTTGAATGTAAATTTTGTATGGGTGTTCGCCTGTCTATTGGAATAAAAGGTATGATTCGATAAATTATCATTTATAAGGACTTGTCGATGGGCTTCTATTGGATATGGCTCGGTGTTGCAGCAATATTTGCGATAATTGAATTTTGTACCGTGACCTTCTTCGGGCTATGGATGGCAATTGCAGCCTTAGTACCTGCAATAATCTCCTATCTTTGTCCTCATCTCTCTGTGGTAATGCAATTATTAATTTGGGCGTTATCTTCGTTAAGTTGTGCCTTTATCTGGGTAAAATGGATTAGAAGTAAACCTGTTGTTCACGTTGAGAGTGCTCTCATTGGTAGTGAAGGTATCCTTGCAGAGGCCTTACAACCAGGCCAACTTGGGACGTTACTCCTCAGTCGGCCAATACAGGGAAAGCAAGAGTGGGTGTGTTGTAGCGATCACACTTTGGCAAGGCAAACCCGTGTCACTACCATTGCAATAACCGAAAACGATGTCGTGAAAGTACAAGCCAGTTCCTTATTAAAAGAGGGAGTCAAATGATCATTACACCAGGAATTATTGTCGCTATGTTGCTTGTTGTACTGGTAATAGTGACCTTTTTAAAATGTGTTCGAATTGTTCCTCAAGCTGATCAGTGGATTGTTGAACGTTTGGGGAAATACCATACCACGCTAAATCCAGGCCTTAATATTCTGATCCCTTTTATTGATGCGGTGGCCTATCGCATGTCAGCTAAAGATCAGATGTTTGAAGTGAAAGGTATTGAAGGTATTACTCGTGATAATGCAACAGTAGGGGTAAATGCCATTTGTTTTATCCGTATCGCAGACCCAGCCAAAGCGGCTTATGGTGTCGACAGCTATAGCGCAGCTGTACAGAACTTAGTGATGACCACTATTCGTAATGCGGTGGGTGGGATGAACCTTGATGATACCTTATCCAATCGGGACCAATTAGCGATTACTCTGCGCGCTAATATGGAAGAGCAGATGAGTGATTGGGGACTCATTCTTAAAGCAGTGGATATCCAAGATATTACCCCTTCGGAGTCAATGCGTAAGTCGATGGAGCAACAAGCGGCTGCCGAACGTGAGCGTAAGGCGACGGAAACCCGAGCGGAAGGTAATAAGAATGCGGCTATTCGTGAAGCTGAAGGGAAAAAGCAAGCGATGATCTTAGATGCTGAAGCGAAATTAGAGTCGTCAAGAAGAGAGGCAGAGGCGTTAGAGACGTTAGCCGCGGGTCAGCGTAAAGCCACCTCACAGCTTTCACAAGCCCTAGCCGAAGAGGGTGGAGAGAAGGCAATGACCTTCCAGCTGGCGAATAACTATGTAATGTCATTATCGAAATTAGCGGCAAGCGATAACAGCAAAGTCGTTGCTATTCCTGCTGATCTTGCGCAATCAGTCGGTGGCTTACTGAATGCAGGCGTATTGATGGGTATTAGCCAAGAAACGAAAACTCACTAATACCGTGGGCACAGGAGTACTGTGCCCATCTGTCACTATTTCCCAATACAAAAACTGGAAAAAATCCTTCCCAGCAGATCATCGGAAGTAAATTCACCGGTAATTTCGCTCAACGCGCTTTGCGCGACACGAAGTTCTTCTGCTAAAAGCTCTCCGGCACGGGCATCCAGTAGTTGGGATTTACCTTGTAGTAGGTGAGTGCCCGCTAACTCTAAAGCTTCCAAATGCCGTCTTCTTGCAATAAATCCACCTTCAGTATTCCCTGAAAAGCCCATGCTCTTTTTAAGATGTTCTCGTAATGAATCAATCCCCGTACCTTCCCGTGCCGAAAGACGAATAAGAAGGTTACCCTTTTCTTCAAAAAGACCGGCTACTTCACCGGTGATATCAGCTTTATTTCTTACGACAATCACAGGGATAGAAGTCGGGAGACGAGCGATAAAATCAGGCCAAATCTCTGCCGCATCAGTTGCTTTGGTGGTAGTACTGTCCACCATAAATAAGACGCAATCAGCTTGATTAATCTCTTGCCATGCGCGTTCAATACCAATACGTTCTACTTCATCACTGGCTTCGCGTAAGCCTGCGGTATCGATAATATGTAATGGCATTCCATCAATATGAATATGTTCACGTAAAACATCGCGCGTTGTCCCTGCTATATCGGTAACGATCGCAGCTTCCCTGCCAGCCAGTGCATTCAGTAAGCTTGATTTTCCTGCATTGGGGCGACCAGCAATAACAACCTTCATTCCTTCACGCAGTAAACTGCCCTGACGTGCCTCCTGGCGGACGGCATCTAAGTCGCCGATTACGGTATTAAGCTGCGCTTCAATTTTTCCATCAGAGAGAAAATCGATCTCTTCATCGGGAAAATCAATCGCCGCTTCGACATAAATTCGTAGGTGAGTAAGTGCTTCCACAAGATGATTGACGCGGGCTGAGAAAGCACCTTGTAAGGAGTTAACTGCAGAGCGGGCTGCTTGCTCCGAACTTGCATCGATAAGATCAGCGATAGCCTCTGCTTGGGCTAAATCGAGTTTATCATTAAGAAATGCGCGCTCTGAGAACTCACCAGGTTTTGCAATACGTACCGCGGCGATGGCAATAATACGTTTAAGCAGTAGGTCGAGAATAACCGGTCCGCCATGGCCTTGAAGCTCCAACACATCCTCGCCGGTAAAGGAGTGGGGATTCGGAAACCATAAGGCGATGCCTTGATCAAGCACTGCGCCCTCTGCATCTTTAAAAGCAAGATATTCTGCGGTCCGAGGTTTAGGCAATTTCCCTAATAAACCCTGTGCAACGTCAGCTGCTGCTGGGCCTGATATTCTCAATATCCCAACACCACCACGGCCGGGAGGGGTTGCTTGGGCGACGATCGTATCGTTGTGGCTCATGTTATTCTCTCTAGCAATAAAAAAGGCGGTCATAATGACCGCCTAAGTATAACGCGATTTAGCGTAATACGGGATTAGCCTTTTTTCTTACGGCTATGTAATCCACGCTTCTCTAATCCACGATAAATCAGCTGTTGTTGCAGGATCGTCACTAGGTTACTGACGATGTAGTACAGTACCAGACCTGATGGGAACCATAAGAAGAAGACGGTAAAGATGACAGGCATAAACGTCATAATCTTCTGCTGCATTGGATCAGTAACGGTGGTAGGTGACATCTTCTGAATGAAGAACATCGTTACACCCATCAGAATCGGCAGAATATAGTACGGGTCTTGTGCACTTAAGTCATGAATCCATAATGCAAAAGGTGCATGACGTAATTCAATCGATCCCATTAGCATATAGTAGAGTGCTAAGAAGATTGGCATCTGAATGACCAGAGGAAGGCATCCACCCAGAGGGTTAACTTTCTCTGCTTTGTACAACGCCATCATTTCTTGGCTTACTCGTTGCTTATCTTCACCGTGACGCTCACGCATTGCTTGAATTTTTGGTTGCAGCATACGCATTTTAGCCATTGACGTGTATTGTGCTTTCGTCAATGGATACATAATACCGCGAACAATGAACGTAATAACGATAATGGAGAAGCCCCAGTTACCGATAAAGCTATGCAAGAATTTCAGCAGTTTAAACAGCGGCTGAGAGATAAACCACAACCAACCGTAATCAACGGTTAAGTCTAAGTGTGGTGCGGCGGCTGCCATCTGATCTTGAATTTCAGGACCGACCCAAAGCGTTGCTTTCAAGTCTTGCTGCTGACCTGCTGCGACAGTGACTGGCGTAGATTTATACCCTACTGCCGCTAAGTTGTCGCTTAACTTCGTGGTATAGAAAGTATTGTTACCCGAAGTGTGTGGGATCCATGCGGTCGCAAAGTATTGCTGTAGCATTGCCACCCAACCATTACTGGTTGTGGTGTTCAAATTCTTGTCTTCAGCAATAGTATCGAACTTATATTTCTCATACTTCTCATCATTGGTGGAATACGCTGCACCACGGAAAGTATGTAACGCAAAATTACTGCTACCGGTATCACGTGCTTTAGGTAGGGTAATGGTTTGCTTAAGTTGACCAAACATTGCTAACGATAGAGGCTGTTGTGTAACGTTATTGACGTTGTAGTCAACATTCACCGCATATCCGCCACGCTTGAATACGAATGTCTTGGTATAGACAACCCCATCGGCCGCCGTCCAAGTCATAGGCACACGCAGTTCAGACTGACCATCGGCTAACGTGTAGTTATCCTGAGTTGCGTTAAAAAGAGGGCGAGTCGCATTACTATCCGGTGCATTGTGTCCAATCAATCCACTTTGGGCTTGATAAACAAAGTCAGGGGTAGTTTCTAGTAATTGGAATGGCGTAGTTGAGCCTAGCTTATCAGGGTACGCCAGCAGTTTGGCTTGTTCAATATCCCCACCACGTGTATTGATCTGTAGCGATAACACATCGGTGGTAACGGTAATGGTTTTACCTTGCCCACTATTGTTAGCTTGATTTGCGGCATCACCCGCAGGGGTGTTCGAATTCTGCGTTGTCTGTTGTGCTTGAGGCTGCGGATCGTGATCCGTATGCCACGTTTGCCAGACCATAAAGGAGACGAACAGAAAAGCGATGAAAAAAAGATTGCGTTGCGAATCCATCGTTAGTTTTCTCTGGTTTCAGTGTTTTTCGGCGGCACAGGGTCGTCACCACCCGGATGTAAAGGATGGCATTTTAATACGCGTTTAATCGTTAACCAACACCCTTTTGCTACTCCAAAACGGCGGAGTGCTTCGATACCGTAATGAGAACAACTGGGAGTAAAGCGGCAATGTGGCCCAAGAAGTGGGCTAATTAACCGCTGATAAACACGTATTAAAGCAATCAGGAGCCGCGTGCTAGGCGACAATGACGACGCCATAATTTCTCCAACACTTCCGTAAATGACTGATTATCCAGCTCCGCAATCCCTTTTTTTGCTACGATCACAAAATCCATCGCGGGTAATTCATGTTGACGCAAACGAAAACTTTCCCGAGTTAAGCGTTTAATTCGGTTACGTTCATGAGCACGTTTAACATGTTTTTTCGCGACTGTGAGACCGATGCGGGGATGCCCCAGCGAATTTTGGCGGCCGAGTATAGTGATTTGCGGCATGCCAGCCCGTTGTGGTTGCTGGAAGACGAAAGTGAAATGAGCGGGAGTTAACAAACGTAACTCCCTAGGAAATGCGAGCTTAACCACGAGGGCTAGCTTTATTACTTAGAAACGGTCAGACGAGAACGGCCTTTAGCACGACGACGTGCTAGAACCTGACGACCATTTTTAGTAGCCATACGAGCACGGAAGCCGTGAGAACGGTTACGCTTCAGTACAGATGGTTGAAAAGTGCGTTTCATGGCGATTTCTACCTAAACTTGAAAATGTTCACTTGGTGATGCGTTATAAGGCCAGTAAAGCGACCAACGCCTCGGTATATTTTATCAAAGAGGCGGGATTGTAATAATTGTACAGCCCGGAGTCAATTTACTTCGCTGATTATCATACGCCTATTCTCTATTGGAGAAGTTTTTTACGTCAGTAAAAACGCAATACCCCTAAATAGAATCGGCAAGATTATACTTGCTTCCCGCTAAAGCGCAAGGATCGTTCTGGATCCTCTGTAGAGATATATTCGGTGCGTTACGTTCATTTTTATTACACGCAACACAATTATTAGAAAAGGCTGTGGATAAAATGGGTAAAATCGGTGTAGAAAAGCAAGATCTCTGGCTCACTTTGCGTTATGATCCACTGTTCCGCAAGCGATCCTTTGTCGTATACATGACGTTACTCGGGGAAAACATCGCTGCTGACGTATCTACGCTTAAATATATAAAACACATTTATCAATATCTTAGCGCCATTTCTTGTCTTACTTTTTGTATGAGTGGAGTCCGCCGTGTCACTTACGCTTTGGCAACAGTGCCTTACCCGTTTACAGGATGAGCTTCCTGCCACTGAGTTCAGTATGTGGATCAGACCTCTTCAAGCTGAGTTAAGCGACAACATTTTGGCTCTGTATGCCCCCAACCGCTTTGTTTTAGATTGGGTGCGCGATAAGTACATCAATAATATTAATGCTCTACTGAATGAATTTTGTGGCGCCAATGTCCCACAATTACGTTTTGAAGTGGGCACTCGACCTGTAAGTACTCAGACGTTTAATACGGTTCCCGCTGCTGCAAAAATTCCGGCGGCTACGGTGGCTGCACCGCCAGTTGTGACGAACGATAACCGACGCCCAAGTTGGGACAGTGTGCCTGCACCAGTCGAAGTGGCATACCGCTCGAACGTTAATAATCGTCATAATTTTGACAACTTTGTTGAAGGTAAATCAAACCAACTCGCTCGTGCTGCCGCGCGTCAAGTCGCAGACAATCCCGGTGGTGCTTATAACCCCTTATTTCTTTATGGGGGAACAGGTTTAGGTAAAACGCACCTCTTGCACGCGGTAGGTAATGGCATCATGGCCCACAAGCCCAACGCAAAAGTGGTCTACATGCACTCCGAACGGTTTGTACAAGACATGGTAAAAGCGCTACAGAATAATGCGATTGAAGAATTTAAACGCTATTATCGTTCTGTTGATGCATTATTAATCGATGATATTCAATTTTTTGCTAACAAAGAGCGCTCTCAAGAAGAGTTTTTTCATACCTTCAATGCGTTATTAGAAGGTAATCAGCAAATTATTCTAACTTCAGACCGATACCCTAAAGAAATTAATGGTGTTGAAGATCGTTTAAAATCACGTTTTGGCTGGGGATTGACGGTCGCCATTGAACCTCCAGAGCTTGAAACTCGTGTCGCTATTTTGATGAAAAAAGCGGATGAAAATAATATTCGCCTCCCTGGCGAAGTCGCTTTCTTTATTGCGAAACGTCTGCGTTCCAACGTGCGCGAATTGGAAGGGGCATTAAATCGTGTGATCGCCAATGCGAATTTTACCGGACGGGCGATCACGATTGACTTCGTTCGTGAAGCATTGCGTGATTTGTTGGCGCTGCAAGAGAAGTTAGTCACGATCGATAATATTCAGAAAACAGTGGCTGAATATTATAAAATTAAAGTTGCCGATTTGCTGTCTAAGCGTCGATCGCGCTCAGTGGCAAGACCACGTCAAATGGCGATGGCGATGGCAAAAGAATTAACTAACCACAGCTTACCTGAAATCGGGGATGCTTTTGGTGGGCGCGATCATACAACGGTATTACATGCTTGTCGTAAGATCGAACAGTTACGTGAAGAAAGTCATGATATCAAAGAAGACTTTTCTAATTTAATCAGAACATTATCCTCTTGATGCTATGAAATTTATTGTAGAACGTGAGCACCTGCTCAAACCATTACAGCAAGTCAGCAGCCCTTTAGGTGGTAGACCTACCTTACCTATTTTAGGGAATATTTTACTGCAAGTGACAGAGAATTGTTTATCTCTGACCGGTACTGATCTCGAAATGGAGATGATTGCGCGTGTCGGATTAATACAAGCGCATGAAGTCGGTGCGACAACTGTGCCTGCTCGTAAGTTTCTCGATATTTGTCGTGGGCTGCCAGAAGGCGCCGAGATACATGTCACCCTCGATGGTGATCGTATTTTGGTACGCTCTGGACGTAGTCGTTTCTCACTTTCAACGTTGCCTGCGGGAGATTTTCCAAATCTCGACGACTGGCAAAGTGATGTGGAATTTACATTACCGCATGCCACCTTAAAACGCTTAATCGATGCCACCCAGTTCTCAATGGCTCATCAGGATGTGCGTTATTATCTAAATGGTATGTTGTTTGAAACGGAAGGTGAAGAACTCCGTACTGTCTCAACCGATGGTCACCGACTCGCCGTCTGTGCGATGTCAGTAGGTCAAGCGTTACCACACCACTCAGTGATTGTTCCCCGTAAGGGCGTGACTGAGCTCGTGCGTTTATTAGATGGTAGTGAAACTCCATTACAGATCCAGATCGGAAGTAACAATATTCGTGCTCATGTCGGCGACTATATCTTTACGTCCAAATTAGTGGACGGCCGTTTCCCTGATTACCGCCGAGTGCTACCTAAAAACCCGGACAAGACATTACAGTCAGGCTGCGATGTCCTAAAACAGGCATTTGCGCGGGCAGCAATTCTCTCTAACGAGAAATTCCGTGGTGTACGCTTATTTATTACTCAAAATCAATTGCGTATCACGGCGAATAACCCTGAGCAGGAAGAAGCCGAAGAGATTTTAGACGTTGATTATCAAGGCAGTGATCTTGAGATTGGTTTTAACGTTAGTTACGTCTTAGACGTGTTAAATGCGCTGAAATGTGAAAATGTGCGGCTATTACTGACCGATTCAGTCTCCAGTGTACAGATTGAAGACGTTGCGAGTCCGCATGCAGCCTATGTCGTTATGCCAATGCGACTGTAGATGGGGCTAATCAGGGATTATTTCCTTATCACCGGTTACCCCTATGTCAATTAATCGTTTGATTATTAAAGATTTCCGTAATATCGAGTATGCGGAACTTACTCCGGCTTTGGGGTTTAATTATTTGATTGGCGAAAATGGAAGCGGTAAAACGAGCGTCTTAGAGGCCATTTATACTCTGGGTCATGGCCGTGCGTTTCGCAGCATCCAGACCGCGAGAGTTATCCGCCATGAAATGCCTGAATTTGTATTACATGGCCGGTTAGACGGTGAGCAGCACCAGCAGACGTTGGGGTTAAGTAAGGATCGGGCCGGAACCACTAAGGTCAGGGTTGATGGCACCGATGGCCATCGTGTTGCCGATCTCGCGCAACTATTGCCTATGCAGCTGATCACCCCAGAAGGCTTTACTTTGTTGACTGGCGGTCCTAAATTTCGGCGGGCATATATTGATTGGGGCTGTTTTCATCGCTATCCAGGTTTTTTTACCGCATGGAATGATTATCGGCGGTTGATTAAACAGCGCAATGCAGCCCTTAGACAAGTTACCCGCTATCAGCAATTACGCCCTTGGGACCAGCTGATGGTGCCCTTAGCTGAGCAGATTAGTGCTTGGCGTGCTGAATATAGCCAACATATCGCGCAAGAGATCCAGAAAACGTGTCAGCAATTCTTACCTGAGTTTGCTTTACAGTTCTCCTATCTGCGAGGTTGGGATAAAGAAAGCGACTATGCAGAACTACTCGAACGGCAGTTCGAACGTGATCGTGGGTTAACCTATACCTCGTCGGGACCGCATAAAGCGGATTTTAGAATCCGTGCGCAAGCAACGCCTGTCGAAGATCTGTTATCACGCGGTCAGTTAAAATTACTTATGTGTGCACTGCGGTTAGCCCAAGGTGAATTCCTTACCCAGCAAAGTGGTCGTCGTTGTATTTACTTGATTGATGATTTTGCCTCCGAACTCGATGACTCGCGTCGGCAACTCTTAGCCGAGCGTTTAAAAGCCACACAAGCTCAAGTTTTCGTTAGCGCAATTAATTTTGATCATGTAATCGACATGAATGACGAAAAGGGCAAGATGTTCAGCGTAGAAAAGGGTAAAATAACCGTTCAATCTTCAGAAAAATGAGTGAGAAACGTTGATGTCGAATTCTTATGACTCCTCAAGTATTAAAGTCTTAAAAGGACTTGATGCGGTACGTAAACGCCCAGGCATGTACATTGGTGATACTGATGACGGTACTGGGTTGCATCACATGGTATTCGAGGTTGTGGATAACGCCATCGACGAAGCCCTTGCGGGTCACTGTAGTGAAATTACAGTCACCATTCATGCTGACAACTCCGTATCGGTACAAGATGACGGACGGGGGATTCCAACGGGGATTCACCCAGAGGAAGGCGTCTCGGCAGCAGAAGTTATCATGACTGTCCTGCATGCGGGTGGAAAATTTGATGATAACTCCTATAAGGTTTCTGGGGGGTTACATGGTGTGGGCGTTTCGGTGGTAAACGCCTTGTCAGCGAAATTAGAGCTGACTATCCGTCGCGATAACAAAGTGCATCAGCAAACCTACGTACATGGTGTGCCGCAGGCCTCGTTAACGGCTGTTGGTGAGACTGATGCCACGGGCACGCAAGTGCGTTTTTGGCCAAGTTACGAAACCTTCACCAATGTCATTGTTTTTGAATATGAAATTTTAGCCAAGCGCCTTCGCGAGCTCTCATTTCTAAACTCTGGTGTCTCAATTCGTCTTGAAGACAAGCGTGATGATAAATCTGATCATTACCACTATGAAGGCGGTATCAAAGCATTTGTTGAGTACCTGAATAAAAATAAAACACCAATCCATCCTAATGTTTTCTATTTTTCTACAGAAAAAGACGGTATTGGTGTCGAAGTCGCTCTGCAATGGAATGATGGATTCCAAGAGAATATTTATTGCTTCACTAATAATATTCCACAGCGCGATGGTGGTACACACTTAGCCGGTTTCCGTGCGGCAATGACGCGGACGCTTAACGCGTACATGGATAAAGAAGGGTACAGCAAAAAAGCGAAAGTCAGCGCAACTGGTGATGATGCTCGTGAAGGACTGATTGCCGTTGTATCGGTAAAAGTTCCCGATCCAAAATTCTCTTCACAAACCAAAGATAAGCTTGTCTCGTCCGAAGTAAAATCGGCGGTCGAGCAGCAAATGAATGAATTACTGGCCGAGTATCTTCTGGAAAATCCGGGTGATGCAAAAATCGTTGTCGGTAAGATTATTGATGCAGCCCGTGCGCGTGAAGCCGCACGTCGTGCGCGTGAAATGACGCGTCGTAAAGGTGCGCTGGATCTAGCCGGCCTTCCCGGTAAATTAGCAGATTGCCAAGAAAGAGATCCCGCTCACTCTGAGATCTACTTGGTGGAGGGAGACTCCGCAGGGGGATCTGCGAAGCAAGGGCGTAACCGTAAAAACCAAGCTATTCTTCCGCTGAAAGGTAAAATCCTGAACGTAGAGAAAGCTCGTTTCGACAAAATGCTCTCTTCACAGGAAGTCGCGACTCTTATCACCGCACTTGGCTGTGGTATTGGGCGTGATGAATACAATCCAGATAAGCTGCGTTACCATAGCATTATCATCATGACCGATGCGGATGTGGATGGTTCACATATTCGTACATTACTGCTGACGTTTTTCTATCGCCAAATGCCTGAGCTTATCGAGCGTGGTCACGTCTATATTGCACAGCCGCCTTTATTCAAAGTGAAAAAAGGTAAGCAAGAGCAATATATTAAAGATGGCGATGCGATGGACCAATATAACATCGCGATTGCCCTAGAGGGTGCCGCGCTTTATACCAACGCTAGTGCGCCGGCCTTACAGGGTGAAGCCCTTGAGCAGTTAGTCGCTTCCTTTATCAGTACCGGCAAAATGATTAAGCGTATGGAGCGCCATTATCCTAGTGCTTTATTAAACAGCTTAGTTTACAACCCAGCGCTCGTTGAGCTGTCTGACAGTACGCATACGCAGAATTGGGTGAATGGCTTAGTGACGTACTTAACCGAGAACGAAGCCCACGGTAGCAGCTATTCAGCAATTATTCGTGAGAACCGCGAGCTGAATATGCATGAACCCGTTATTCGCGTTCGAACTCATGGCGTGGATACCGATTACACCTTAGACCGTGACTTTATTGAGGGGCCTGAGTACCGTAAACTATCACAGCTAGGCCAAGCGCTAAATGGCTTACTTGAAGAAGATGCTTACGTAGAACGTGGCGAGCGTCGTCAGCCAGTCGCCACTTTTGCTCAAGCGGTTGAATGGCTAATTAAAGAATCTCGTCGTGGTCTTTCTATTCAACGGTATAAGGGACTGGGTGAAATGAATCCAGATCAGCTATGGGAAACTACCATGGATCCTGAAAGCCGTCGTATGTTACGCGTTACGATCAAAGATGCTATCGCTGCGGACCAACTCTTCACCACGCTGATGGGTGATGCGGTTGAACCTCGCCGAGCCTTTATTGAAGATAATGCCTTAAAAGCGGCAAATATCGATATTTAAGGTTAAGGTGCGTGAGCATGCTTTAACGGTAGCCGGAATACTATAACTGAGCTACTCTGAAAACACCGCTAGCGAATCGCAGCGGTGTTTTTTTATTTTTGCAGAGGGATACACATGACAGTAAAAATGATTGCACTAGATATGGATGGCACCTTACTTAACCCGCAACATGAAATCACGGCAGAGGTAAAGTCAGCTATAGAGCAGGCTAAAGCAAAAGGAATACTTGTCGTGCTCGCCTCAGGGCGCCCTTACATTGGTATGCAAAAGTATATTGCCGAGCTAGGACTCAATACCCCAGGTCAATATTGTATTAGTTATAATGGCGGCTTAGTGCAGCAAGCCGAAGATGGAAAGCCGATTCTTGAAACAACCCTAGGAATGGACGATTACCACTTTTTCGAGCAGCTAGCTCAACAGTTAGGGGTTCATTTCCAAGCGCTAGATAAACAGCACCTCTATACACCTAACCAAGATATTAGTCGCTACACAGTCCACGAATCTGAGATTACGGGAATTCCGTTACGTTATCGTAGTGTTGACGCGATGGATGCCGATCTACGCTTTCCGAAACTCATGATGGTGGATAATCCTGAACAGTTAGATAAGGCGATCAGCCAGCTACCGGCTGATTTGTATGATCGCTACACCTTAGTAAAAAGTGCTAACCACTATTTTGAGATTTTGGACAAGCGAGTGAGTAAAGGAAATAGCGTGCGCCACCTTGCCGAAAAGTTAGGGATAAGTGCTGAAGAGGTCTTAGCTGTTGGCGATCATGAAAATGACCTAACGATGCTGGCTTGGGCTGGCTATGGGGTGGCAATGGGCAATGCTATTGATGCGGTGAAAGAACAAGCGGCTTATCATACGAGCTCTAATCGAGAAGACGGTGTTGCTAAGGCAATTCACCGGTGGGCTCTGTAAGAGTATTGGGTGGTGATCAAAATAGTGACTAAAACCGCATTTTTGGGTAATCACAAAATAGTAACCAGAGTTATTATTAACTTACTCAGTCATTACTCGTAATCCCGTAGTGGCAAAAAATTAGTACTGTGAGCAAGTTGTCTAATAAGTAATTATAATAAGAGTGTTGTATTCCCTGAATGGCTGCCGAAAGGCAGCTTTTTTTTGCCTAGACGCTGTCCAAGGATTGCGGCATAGTGCGATTTTAGCGTTGATGCCTTAGGAATCTGTATGGATGAAGTACAAGTCACGACTCGCCTGCAACATCATCAACTGACGAATGCACAAGTTTGGAGTGCAGATGGTCAAAGTCTCGTCTACGACCTACGGCCGGCTCAGCATCTTTTTACCAGCGAGAGTGTGGAAAAGATTGACGTTGAAACTGGACAGATTACCGAGATTTATCGGGCATCACAGGGGGCACATGTGGGTGTGATTACCGCACATCCCCAAGTTAACGAACGCTTTGTTTGTATCCATGGCCCAGAATTACCAGATGCTGATTGGCATTATGATGTCCATCATCGACGTGGCGTTATTCTCTCAGCGGGAGAGGTCGAGACAATAGATGCTTGTGATATTACGCCACCTTTTACCGCTGGGGCATTACGCGGCGGCAGCCACGTGCATATGTTCAGTTATGAAGGAGATAGGATAAGTTTCACTTATAACGATCATGTGATGCGTCAACGTTCGCTTGAGGAAGATCAACGTAATGTGGCGATTGCCCTCCCACATCAACCTGTTTCTATTTTGAATAAGACTTATCGAGAGCACGATGGTTCTCATTTTTGTGTCGTGGTAAGCGAGACGACTCTCACTCCGCAGCCTGGTAGTGATCAGATATCACGTGCATTCGAGGAGGGGTGGATTGGTCACCAAGGCTATATAACCCTGTCAGGAGCTCGACAGCGCTGGGCATTAGCCTTTATCGGTGAAACGGTGTCCCTTGAAGGACACAAAGTCCCAGAAATTTTTGTCGTCGATCTTCCAGAAGACCTGAGTGACTATAAGATTGCTGGCGATAGCCCGATTGAGGGCACCGAACAATGCTTACCAGCACCACCCGCTAGCATTAAACAGCGCCGAATAACCTTCAGTGAAGGGGTAGGGGTTGCTTTACAACCTCGACATTGGTTAAGAAGCTCACCTGATGGGAGTATGATCGCTTTTCTAATGGCCGATCCAGGCGGCGTTATTCAACTTTGGGTCATTTCGCCTAATGGCGGATCACCGCAACAATTAACAAAGGGTGTCCAAGATGTGCAGTCAGCATTTACCTGGCATCCTCTAGGTAAGGGGATAACCTTTGTTTATAATAACCAGATTGTTGTTTACGATTTGGCGTCGGACGCCTTAGTCCCACTCACCACGAAAACCTCTGCTGCACCTTGTTCCGAAGCGGTAGTCTGGTCACCTAAAGGCAATAAAATAGCCTTTATGCGCGATATTGAAGGCTTTAGACAGATATATACGGTGACGACTACTGAATCATATTGGTGTTAGCTTGCGCCAAGGCTTCATCTGTGTGATTCAATCTTTCACTGGCAGCGACACGATCTCTAAGTGAAGAAGCGTTGCTGCTACAATTGCGATAATAATCCCAAGGCAAAATCAACGTATCGGTGATCGCGGAAAAAGGGTAATCGAGCACGGCTAAGGATTTTATTCCCCATGTCGTTTCATTACTGCCAATGATTTCGTTATTGGCTTGTGTACCAAGGTAATAGCCACGATTATCCCCAGTGTGTGACATGATGCTAGAACATGCTGTAAGGCTTAGCAGGCAGCTCGAGATCATAACAAATTTAGGTAGAGCTTTGTATCTGAGCATGTGTAACTCCTCATTCCATCCATGGCCAAGCAGGGGTAAGCAACGTCTGATAGGCTGGCCTACTCTTGCTGCTTATAAAGTATGCCTTTCAGTGTATGACAAATTCTAAAACATTCCTTTCAAATTCCTTCCATTTAAGGAAAAAATTGTGATTTATAACGGTTAATGATCGACCTATTTACTCGTCAAGTTTATAGAACAGGGAATATCCCCTGCTCTGTGTCTATCTTTTAAAAAGAAGTAGGTAACTGACTCTCCTCGGGGCAAACTGTTCACGATAGGGCTTGAGCTACTCAACAAAACTGACAGGCTTTGTTGGACGGTCAAGGTCTTATCCAACAGTGTAAGCCACGACAGTGCAAGGAATCGGCAAGTAACATATCGTCAATACATTAAACAAGCTGATACTCAGTCCCTAGGCGATAGTAAGATACAAAGGGACGCTTGGTTTGGAAACGAGTAAACAAGCAGGGAAGGCAACAAAAGTGAAACGGAGACCCGTATCTTTTATCAACATAATCATTCCCTGATTGAATGGCGATAGAGGGGCATCTTAACGATGCCCTAACAACCGGAAACTATGGCTTCAATGCTTCAGGGTTGATAATATTTTCTGCCAATTTGCCTTGTAGCCCTAAAATCAGATTTTCAACACCATCACGCTTCATGGCATAGCGTGTTTCATGAGTAGCTGAACCGATATGCGGTAAAGTGACGACATTAGGGAGTGAAGTTAATTCAGAACTGGCCACTAAGGGTTCTTTTTCGAAAACATCTAAGCCGGCACCATAAATTTTCTTCGCTTTCAAGGCGGCAATTAGGGCTGCTTCATCCACCACAGGTCCACGTCCTGCGTTGATTAAAATTGCACTCTCTTTCATTTGGTCAAATTGCGCATGACTGATCAAGTGATGTGTTTCGTCAGTAAGAGGCAATACGACACAGACGAAATCAGCATTGGCGAGAAGTTCGTCAACGCTGGCATACTGGGCATTAACTTCTTGCTCAGCGTTTTTATGTGGCTTGCGGGCATTGTAGATAATATCCATACCAAATCCATGGTGCGCACGCTTCGCCAACGCTAAACCGATACGGCCCATACCAATGATCCCCATCTTCTTATGATGGACATCGATTGCGAGAGGTAATTTCTCAGGAGCTGCATCCCATCCCCCGGTTTTGACCCACTGATCCATGGCCGGAATATTTCTGGCGGCGCAAAGCACTAACGCCATCATGGCATCGGCAACGGTTTCCGTGAGGGCTCCCGGAGTATTGGTGAGAATAGCGTTATGTTGGGTTAACGCCCCCACATCGTAAGAGTCATAGCCTGCAGAGACGGTAGAACAGACTTTTAACGCTGGCATTTGTGCAAGCAATGCTTCATTGACTTTACCACCAGAGCCAATTAGGCCTTGCGCGTTTTTGAATGCTTCAGGGTGCTGATTAACCGTTTCTTGGTCAAGGTTATCCACCTCTACCACCTCGAAGTGATCCGTGAGTTTACTGACCAGATCATTGGGTAGCGGCATAAATTGGATAATTGTGGGTTTCATTCGAACCTCTCTTAAGGATATTTAAGAATAAAGCACTTCATGCAGAACGAAGTAGCCCTACGTAATAATGGACGCATTCGGCGATGTCATGACCTTCCAATGGAAATTCGATACCTAGCGGTATCCCTTCAGGCATCATGCTGAGTAGTGATCGCCACTCGCCCTGTGATTGATCCAAATTGATAGCATGCCAAGACGCATCCCTCTTTATGGCGGCTTTGACATGACAATATGAGACATAAGGCGCTAGCTGCTCTGCCGCCTTACTAGGAGACTCATCGACCCATAACCAATTGGCCATATCGAACGTCATACCTTGTACGACAGTCAGAGGGTGAAAGTGGTTGAAATAGTCCAACATGGGTTGGATCTTTCCGGTAGCTGTCTGGTCATTTTCAATAAGTAGCGGAATTGTGCAGTCAGAAAGCTGTTTGGCTAGCTGTTCTGGAGAGTAAGATCCGGCACCCGCCCCTAAGGCAAACTTAATTACTTGCGCATTGAGTAAGGCCGCTTCATGTTGAAATTGCTTGAGGCGCGGATTCAGCGTACCAGGGGCAGTAAATAAATATTCAGGGACAGAGTAATAAGAAAAAAGGCCTTTATCTTCAATGATTAACTTGAGATTGACTAACTCCTCTTCAGCAGCAGAGGAGAGGAGTTCTCGACGTATTTCAACGCCATCAGCGCCTGACTGAGCGATGATAGGAATAAAATATTGTTGTCCACCTGCTTGCTGAACAACCTCGGCGCCAAAGGCGGCCGTTACCACAATAATTTTTCTTTCCATCATCACCTCTCAGTACTCATTACGCTATAGAATAAATGGTATCGGTTCCATAGGGAAGAGGGAAAAACATCACAATACGCACATTATTAATATTTATTCTTTGCTCGGTAACGCCTGACTCGATGGGCGAACGATTAATCTGCCTTCAAAGCGAGTTTCCTGTGCGGGATTTTCTGAATGCTTAAGTCTAGTTAAGATATTCTGAAATGCACTGTAGCCAATTTGATGGGTAGGTTGCTGCAACGTTGTAATACCGCAGCCAGCAATCGAAGACCAATTCATTTCGTCAAAGCTTGCTAAGCCGATATCCTTTCCCCAGATTAACTCCATTGCATGCAGTAGTTTAGTTACCAGTAACATTAATGCGCCGTTAGCGGTAATGATTGCAGAAGTCTGATCTGCGTGACGGGTAACAAATTCAGTAATAGTTTTCTGTAATAGCTCAGGATTATCTAACGCGACTTCAGCGTGTTCAGCGGTTATCCCTTGATGTTGTGATACAACGCTCATAAACCCTTCTAAACGCTCTTTACGGGTATTGACCTGTGAAATGGGCTCACTAATGAAAAGGAGTGAACGATAGTGGTTATCGATCAAATGTTCAGTGATATCGACCGATCCTTGGAAATTATCTAGGCCGACCACATCGTAATCATAATTACTGACTTTTCGGTCAATAAGCGTGAGTGGGATTGAGGCATGCTGGATACAGTCAAAAGCAGTTTCTTGCATGTTGGCGGCATTCACAATAATGCCTTCAACTTGATAACTACTTAGGAGCTGTAAGTAATGCTGTTCGAGATGGGGTGTATTATTGGTATTGCACATCAGCAATGTAAAACCGTTATCTCGACAAGCGGTCTCTACACCGCCCATAACTTCAATCGAATAAGGATTGGTAATATCAGCGATTAAAAGACCAATTAGCTTGGTGCGGCCATGTTTCAAACTTCTGGCCATTTGGCTAGGGCTATAATTTAGGTCGCTGATTGCTTCTTTAATTCGATATTTTAAATCATCAGAAAGCAATTGATGCTCACCATTGAGGTAGCGCGATACGCTCGTTTTACCGGTTTTAGCCGCTTTAGCAACATCACTGATTGTTGCTCTTGTTGACTTGGTGCTCATCAAATCTCCCAATGCATTATAATTATTTATTAAATATACCAAGGCTTAAGCAATATTGCGCCTTAAATTACGTATTATCAGAGGCTATTATTTGTCTCTGAATATTTAAAACAGTTCACTTGATGATCAATAATAAGTCCGCAGGCTTGCATGTAAGCTTGGCAAATAACAGGGCCAATAAATTTAAATCCTCTTTTTTTCAATGCGTTAGATAAATATAGGGAATGTGGGCTACTGACTGGCGCTAGGCGATAATCGTCAAAAGATTGAAGAATTGGCTGATGGGAGACGGTTTGCCAGATAAAATTAACGAAATTTTCACCCTTCGCTTCCATCGCGAGTAATGCCTGTGCATTATTAATGATTGAGTTAATTTTTAATTTATTACGAATCAACTCCGGCGATTGCAGCAAAGTACTTATCGTCTCTGCACTGATCTCGGCCACTTTTTCTGGCTCAAATTGATAGAAGGCTTTTCGATAGGCTTCACGTTTCTTTAATACAGTAATCCACGACAACCCAGCTTGTTGTCCCTCCAAACAGAGCATCTCAAAGAGACGTTGTCGATCAAAACACGGAACACCCCATTCGTAATCATGATAAGCAAGGTAATCGGGGTCATTAGTCACCCATCCACAGCGAGGTTTAGTCATAGATTACTCCTGTTTATTTATTCATCAGCATGAAAAGCACAGCTTTGCGCGATCAGTCGAAGCAAAATTGATACACTATAGCGGTTAGGCAGCGGTCATGCCCTTCACGAAGTTAGCATATAAAAATATTGAGGGTCGAGTTATCACATGTCGGTAAAGATTTTATCTTCTTCAATCATCGGATTAGAACAGTTTTGCCAAGCTCCGGCTAAGGCTATTGAGCATGCCGAACAGCAAACGGTGGCCGTGTTCGATAACAACCAACCTATTTTCTATGGTTTATCGCCAGCTCGTCTCAATCAGTTATTAATGGCCGAAGCACAATTACAGAATCAAATCGCTGTAGCATTAGAGGCTGATTTTTTTGATGAGCCGGCCCCAGTGGTCAAAGTTCCGGCTGGAAAATTCGCATTATATGCTGGATGGCAACCTGATACCGATTTTTTACGTCAAGCAGCACTTTGGGGAATAGCCTTGCATGAACCGGTCACGGCAGAAGAACTCGCGGCGTTTATTGCATACTGGCAAGCAGAAGGCCGTATTTTTCATCAAGTGCAATGGCAACAGAAGTTGGCGCGCCATTTACAGGTTAGCCGTGGCGCTCCGCACTCAACACCAAAACGCGATATCACACAAGTGGCAGAGCCGGACTACCATATTCCCAATGGTTTTAGAGGTGAGTAATGAAAACACCTGAAAATTTGTTTGTTAGGCTAAAGAAATTCATGCCTGAAGGTATTACCCCTAAGTTTACTGAAGGTAAAGATCTCCTCGCGTGGAATCAAGAGCAGGGCCGCTTACGCTCTGAAGCTATTGTCCGAGAGAACAGGGCAATGAAAATGCAACGGATTATGGGGCGTTCTGGAATAAGAGAACTCCATTTGAACTGCTCATTCGATAATTATCGGGTTGAAAGTGAAGGCCAGCGAAAAGCCTTGGTAGCGGCGCGTGAATACGCTGATCAATTTGGTCAAAGTATTGCCAGCTTCGTCTTTTCTGGACGTCCAGGAACGGGTAAAAACCACTTGGCTGCGGCGATTGGTAACAGTCTGATCCTGCAAGGTAAGAGCGTATTAATTATGACAGTGGCTGATGTCATGTCGACCATGAAAGGGACGTTTAGTGGCGGCAGTTCGATGACCGAAGAACGTTTACTGCATGACCTCAGTACCGTTGATTTGCTGGTTATTGATGAGATTGGGATGCAAACCGAGTCACGCTACGAAAAGGTCATTATCAATCAAATCGTCGATCGCCGATCTTCATCTAAGCGTCCTACCGGCATGCTCTCCAATTTAAACCACGAAGGGATGAATTCGTTACTGGGTGAGCGGGTAATGGATCGTATGCGACTCGGAAATAGCTTATGGGTAAGATTTGATTGGGAAAGCTATCGCGATCGCGTAATGGGCAATGAGTACTAAAATTAACTAGAATCCCTGCTAACCGATTAGGAGAATATATGCCTCATGTTGATATAAAAAGTTTTCCTCGTGAATTTACTGATGAGGAAAAACAAGCGCTGGCGGATGATATTACAGAAGTCATCGTTAGACGTTTCGCCTCGAAAACGGATTCAGTAAGCGTATCTCTGCAGCACGTTTCACCTGATGCGTGGCGGGAAACGGTCTATGAACCAGAAATTATCGGCCAACCGGAATTTTTGATAAAAAAACCGGGTTACTCCATGTAACATTTTACTCGATACGCGGTTAGATTTATAACGGCGTATCGAATCACCCTGATGGGTGATACCTGTCTACGCTTAGCTACCGCGGCGTTATTGTTATGAGATTTATTTGGAATATGAGTATGTCTGACTCTTTAGAGCGCAAATCGTTACCCTTACCTGGGGGACATAATAAAGTTCTGCTTCACTCTTGTTGTGCGCCTTGTTCAGGAGAAGTGATGGAGGCAATGTTAGCCTCGGGAATTGAATACACCATTTTTTTCTATAACCCGAATATCCATCCTTTAAAAGAGTACGAGTTACGTAAAGAAGAGAATATTCGTTTTGCAGAAAAATATGGGATCCCTTTTATTGATGCCGATTATGACCGGGATAACTGGTTCGAACGAGCCAAAGGTATGGAATGGGAGCCGGAACGGGGTGAGCGCTGCACAATGTGTTTCGATATGCGTTTTGAACGAACGGCCCTTTATGCACACGAAAATGGCTTTCCAGTGATCACATCGTGTTTAGGTATCTCTCGTTGGAAAAATATGGAGCAGATCAACGATTGCGGCGTAAGAGCGGCATCGCGGTATCCCGATATGATGTATTGGGAATTTAACTGGCGTAAAGGTGGCGGTTCTAAGCGGATGATTGATATCAGCAAACGTGAGCGCTTCTATCAACAAGAATATTGTGGATGTATCTATTCATTGCGTGATACTAACCGTCACCGTGTTGCCACTGGCCGTGAGCGCATTCAGATTGGTGTGCAGTATTACGAAGCAGACAGTAAAGAGTCGTAGAAGCGTCTTCTCGACATCTGACAAGCCGCCCTTTGCGGGCGGATTATCAAAATTAAGCAGTCAGAATTTTCTTCTCAGCAAGTTCTAAAGCAAAGTAAGAGAGAATGGTATCCGCACCGGCTCTTTTGATCGCTCCTAAGCTTTCCAATACAACGTTAGTTTCGTCAATCGCGCCAGCTTGAGCGGCAAACTTAATCATCGCGTATTCGCCGCTGACTTGGTAGGCGGCCAAAGGCAGATCACTGCGCTCACGAATATCGCGAATGATATCGAGGTACGCACCTGCCGGTTTAACCATCAGTACATCAGCACCCTCGGCTTCGTCAAGCAGCGACTCGCGGATTGCTTCACGACGATTCATCGGGTCCATTTGGTAGGTTTTACGGTCGCCTTTTAAAGCGGTTCCCGCCGCTTCGCGGAAAGGACCGTAAAACGAAGAGGCAAATTTTGTCGAATAAGCCATGATTGGCGTGTTGTAGAATCCGGCTTGATCAAGGGCTTGGCGAATCGCCTTTACCTGCCCATCCATCGCGGCGGAAGGGGCAATAAAGTCAGCGCCAGCACGCGCTGCCGCGATGGCTTGTTTACCCAGATTAACTAATGTTTGGTCGTTATGGACTTCGCCGTTAGCACATAAAATCCCGCAATGCCCATGTGAGGTATACTCGCAAAAGCAAGTGTCAGACATCACAACCATCTCAGGCACTGTCTCTTTACAAATACGAGACATTCTAGAAACTAATCCATTCTCAGCCCACGCATCACTGCCGGTTTCATCAAGATGATGAGAGATTCCGAATGTCATGACAGAGCGAATACCCGCTTTGGCGAAGCGCTCTATTTCATGCGCGAGGCGTTTTTCAGGGATACGTACGACACCTGGCATTGCATTGATTGGCTGATAATCCTCTGCCCCTTCTTCGACAAAAATAGGCAGGATTAGGTCATTCAGGCTCAGCGATTGTTCTTTGAAAAGTTCGCGCATCGATGCAGTTTTACGGAGTCTTCTTGGACGGTTGGGGAGAATAAATTCAGACATGGACACTCTCGTACAGATTGTGGAAGTAAAAGCTTACGCCTTTAAGAAGGGAAGAACATAGCTTTGTGTGCCAAAATGCCCCCTGCAGGGGGCATTTAACTCACTCTTTAATATCAGGATGTTGGTCAACCAAACGGCTACGTTTTTGTTCTAGTCGTTGGATCTCTTCATCGATATCGTCAATTTTTTGACCGATATTATCGTGATGCTCTTGTAAAATCTCACGTGCTTCATCTAAGTCAGAAGCCGCAGGCGTTGCGCCGATCAGTGGTTTATTCGCGGTCTCTTTCATGCAGATACCGGTGATCAGTCCAATAACGGCAACGACCATCAGGTAGTAAGCTGGCATGAAAAGGTTATTCGAAGCTTCGACCAACCATGCGATGAGGGTTGGAGTCAGGCCAGCGATCAAAATGGAGATGTTGAACGCACTGGCTAATGCACTGTAACGGATATTGGTCGGAAACATTGCCGGTAGTGACGATGCCATTACCCCGGTAAAACAGTTCAACACTACGGCTAAGATGAGTAAGCCAGCAAAAATCAAACCGAGTACATTACTGGTGATTAACATAAAGGCTGGGATAGCGGTGAAGAACAGGGCAATACTCCCGATGATAACAAATGGGCGGCGGCCGAATCGGTCACTGAGCATACCCATGACCGGTTGAATAAACAGCATACCAATCATAATGGCGATAATAATCAATACACCGTGATCTTCTGAGTAATGAAGATTATGTGAAAGATAGCTCGGCATGTAGGTAAGTAGCATGTAATAAGTAACGTTAGTGGCGATCACTAAACCGATACAGGCTAACAAGCTTTTCCAGTGTTTGGTCGCGATATCTTTGAATGAGACTTTAGGACCGTTTTGAAGTCCTTCGCGGTCGCCTTGCTCTAGTTTATCTACGTGCTGCTGGAATGCAGGGGTTTCTTCCAAGGCATGACGTAGGTAAAGACCGACAATCCCTAAAGGTAATGCTAAGAAGAACGGCAGACGCCAACCCCACTCCATAAAGCGTGCTTCACCGATGATGGTTGAAATCAGAACGACTATTCCAGCACCCAGCACGAATCCGACAATTGAACCGAAGTCCAACCAGCTACCCATAAAGCCACGCTTACGGTCAGGCGAGTATTCTGCTACGAAGATTGAGGCGCCGGTATATTCTCCACCCACGGAGAAACCTTGAGCCATTTTTGCAATCAGTAGGAGGATCGGCGCCCAGATACCAATTGAAGCATAGGAAGGGATAAGCCCGATACAGAAAGTACTGATCGACATAATAACGATAGTGACAGAAAGTATTTTTTGGCGGCCGTATTTATCACCAAGCATACCAAAAAAGAGTCCACCCAGAGGACGAATTAAGAAGGGAACGGAGAAGGTTGCCAAAGCGGCAATCATCTGAATACCAGGCGTTGCTGAGGGGAAGAAGATTTTACCCAGAGCATAAGCGACAAACCCGTAAACCCCAAAGTCGAACCACTCCATTGCATTTCCTAATGAAGCAGCAGTGATTGCTTTACGTAAACGAGCATCGTCAATGATCGTAACGTCATTAATTCCGATGGGTTTAATACGCTTCCTACGTAATTTCATAAATTTACCTATAATGTGACGGAAATTTGCTAAGCAGTCGTTTAAAAGCACGTGTAGATTGGTAGTAAAATTACATGAGAAATTGTGAATTTTGAAGCAATCTACCTTCAACAATTATCAGCGTAATTATACCAATAAGCGGCTAAGTATACTGTATATCTGTGATGGAAGTCACATTCGGATTGTTTTCTGACCAAGGACGAGCTTTCAGAATACATAAGATTGGGCAGAGCTGAGATGAAGAAAAAGGGCAGATAATTAGGCCGCTATTCTTGATAACGGCCTCAACTAAATTAATGAATAACGATAGATTGTACAATCTGTGAAGCGATACTTTGTGATTGAGATTGGTTATCGGCCGGCAGAGAGATCTGTAAGGTGATCAGTTGATTATTGAGTTTAGCAAGAACCACTGTAGACCAATTACTATGGTTGTTCGTGGACACGACGCTGTCCAATTGTTGACCAGGAGTATGACCTAAGGTAATAGACTTATCCGCAACAACTTGAAGTTGGGGATCACGGTTTCGTTGTTGATCTTGTAGTTTTTGAGAGAGTTGCGGCAAGGTCAATGCTGTTTCATCACCAATGATAACAATCACCGCTTGTTGACCACTGTTATTCGCATAGACATGCATATTGTTTGACTCGGTACCGAGTTTACCTGTTTGGTCACTCATTCCTTGTGGCAGGCTAAAGGTCAGTTTGCCCTCTAGTAACGAGATATTCTGATGCTGACTTTGAGAAGCACTTTGGTTTTCTTGCTGAGTTTGCGGATCATCTTTCTTTTGATCGCAAGCCGCTAGACCGAGTACTACTAATAAGATACCCATGTATTGTGTAATATGTCGCATAGTAATCCCTTCCTTACAATTTATATCGTTATCAAAGCGGAAATAGTTCGGTATTGCAAACAGTATTGTGTTTCACATTTCGTCTTAAAACGGTTAACGCTTATCAGTGTTAAGAGAATAAAACCGTGTTTCGCCAAGCAAGCGCTTAATAATGGTATTTAAAAGTAGACCATAAACAGGAATAAAAAAGATAAGACAGATCAAAACCTTATAACTATAGTCAACCAGAGCAATTTCTTGCCAGTGGGCAGCCATAAAAGGGTCACTGCTGTGAAGGAAAGCAATTGAGAAAAAGGCGAAGGTATCACTGAGGTTCCCAAAAAACATCGCGGTTACGGGGGCCAGCCACCACTGTTTTGCCTTTCTCAAGCGATTAAAAACAGAAATATCCAATAACTGTCCCAGTGCATAAGCGACAAAACTTGCGATAGCAATCCGAATCACGACAGTGTTGAGGCTGCTTAGCGCTTGCCAACCTTGCCAAGAGGCTTGGTAGAAGAGACTCGAGATAATAAACGAGAGTAATAATGCTGGGATCATCGCCGAAAAAATAATTTTCCGAGCCAATGGTGCGCCAAATATTCGTACAGTGAGGTCAGTCGCGAGGAAGATAAAGGGAAAACTGAATGCTCCCCAAGTAGTGGTAAACCCAAACACACTTACCGGGAGTTGGACCAAGTAATTACTGGAGGTAATGACAATAAGGTGAAAAATAGCTAATAGTAATAACAGCCTTTTACGCTGTTTTTCTGTGAAACTGTTCATTTGTAGCCTTTTTAGTGGAATGGGGTGAGGGAACCCAATTGTTTAAAAATAGTACGGTTAATAAAACGATGGCCTGCATCTTACTGAGATACGACAATTATGCAAGGAACGATTGCCTGAGTCTGCGTTATACCACTTGTGCGGCAAAAATTGTCTGTGGTGCCAAGGCGGAGTACACTGCGATATTTTTATCCCCGAGAGATGTATGATGAATACCCAGTTAGAAAATTACGATCATTTATTGGATACCTGTGGTTTGCGTTGTCCAGAGCCCGTCATGCTGGTTAGAAAAATGGTTCGTAGCATGAAAGAGGGTGAAGTCGTAAAAATAATTGCCGATGATCCGGCCACAAAGCGTGACATTCCAGGATTTTGTGAGTTTATGGAGCATACTTTACTTAGCGCACAACTCACTGAAATACCTTACGTATTTTTCGTTAAAAAGGGGTGTTAAGTCGGTCTCTATCGCCACTGATCGATTATTTGAGTTGGCGTGTTTCATCCCTTTTCCCTCTCTTTGTTCAGACTCTATATTTATGGTGAGAATCAGGAGTCGTGTTCTTCAAGGTCAAGTAGGCATAATGCGACTGACTGATAGATGTACGAGCGTTATCTTTCTCGTCGATTACCCATTAGCGAGTAATAGTTGCATGGCTTAAAATTATTATCGATAAGTAGTTGCTATGATTTACCTCCATATTAAAGTCAGTTTAAAATATAAATAATAAAGAGTTTTTATATCTTTTTGTTGTATTAAAAAATTCAACTCTTATCTATTAAATAGAATTTTAAAGCTTATTAACTACTATTGATAATTCAAAATTTGAAAGAAACTTCACTAATAGAGATGACTACAGTCTCTAGTGCGGGGGCGTGATTAATCGGCGATATTGCTTAATTAGCGGGGCTAATGGCCTCAGCAGCTAGCAGCGGTATTGTCGGTTATAACAAAGCTAATCACTGTATTGCGTCTTACCGTCACATGTCATTAAGTTAATAAATCCTAAAAGAGAGATTACACTCTCTTTTAGTTTTTTTATTTTTTAGGGAAATGCTTTTTTTGCCATGAAAGTAATTCGAAGACGCCAAAAATAAATAATTTAATTTCTTCTTTCTTCGTCATTGTTGGCCCATTACTCGTTTGTGTGGCTTTCAACAACACTAACTGTAAACCATGCATTACAACCATAAATATTAATGCGACATCGATAAAATATTTTAACGGTTTTGTGGCGGGGTGAACCAAGTTAAGTAATAGAACGACCCAAATGAATAGCATTAACACTCGCCCACAGTTAATCAACATTACTCATATCCTTAATCATTGACGACGATAGAGACGATAGCACACCTGACCTGCAATTTTCTCTCTATGCAGTATCCAGTTAGCCGGGACAGTCGGTATACCTTGTTCCACTTCATTTTCAGTGTAAATCACGGCATCTTCCGCTAACCAATGATTCGATTCAAGCAACTGGATAGTGTGTTCCAATAGCCCACAACGGAAAGGAGGATCGATAAATACGATGTTAAAAGGGGCAACCGGGCGTGATTGGGTAAGAAATTGTAAGGTGTCAGCACGGTGTAAAGTTAGCTGCGAAGTATTAAGCGATTGGATATTTTTTTGGAGCTGTCGAGCAACATGAGTCTCTTTCTCGATCAGGGTCACTTGTGCCGCGTAGCGCGAAAGCGCCTCAATGCCTAGTGCTCCACTCCCTGCATAGCAATCCAAACAGTTGGCCTGGGGTAACCAAGGAGCTAACCAATTAAAAAGGGTTTCCCGCACACGATCGGTAGTCGGTCTCAACCCTTCGCTATCAAGCACTGATAATTTACGGCCACGCCACTGACCCCCAATGATCCGTATCTGACCAATTTTTCCTGCCGATTTGCTCATAGTTTATACTTACAATAATTTATTACTGAATTTTACTGCTGTCCGTTGAATAAACGCAGAAACGAAACTGTGATGCAGTATGGGTTAAATGGTAGAATAAATGATTATCTCATTAGTGTCGCAGTATGACAGTAGTTAATTACTGACTGATACAAATAATTTTTAATGGCTATTGTTCCAGCGGACTGTTCTGGGCGGCCTTGGCAAGGAGTATTGTCTAACAATGGCAAAAGAAAAAAAACGTGGCTTTTTTTCCTGGTTAGGTTTCGGCAAAGACGAAGAGAAACAGCCTGCTAAGGACGAGACTCAGACACTAGAGTCAGAAAAAAGCGGCACGCCTAACGAAAGTGAGCATAGTGAGGCGCAACACGATAATGTCACGCCGACAGCATTAGAGCAGGAGTATTCCGCTCAGCATCCAGAACCTTCAACACCAGAAGCATTAACCGAGCAGCCGGAAGGCCAACCCGTTGTTGACAATGTGTCGATGGAACAGTCGTCTCTTCCTACAGAGCCAGAGCCAGAGCCAGAGCCAGAGCCAGAGCCAGAGCCAGAGCCAGAGCTTTCCGCTGACGTCACTGAATCTCTTCAAGATATTGACGAGATTGATAATAGTGACGTTCTTGGTACCGCTACGTCAGAGCCTCAGAATAGTCTGGAAGATGTGACTGAATTAGCCCCGATAGTACCGGTTAAAGAGCAAGAACGGCCAACGAAAGAAGGCTTTTTCGCTCGTCTTAAGCGCAGTTTAGTTAAAACTCGTCAGAACTTAGGGAGTGGCTTCGTTGGGCTCTTCCGCGGTAAAAAAATTGATGATGAGTTGTTCGAAGAGCTTGAAGAACAACTACTTATCGCTGATGTAGGGATGGATACCACCCAAAAAATTATTCGTTCGTTAACTACTCAAGCTAATCGTAAACAGTTGAAAGATGCTGAAGCGTTGTATGGCATCCTTAAAGAAGAAATGGCCTCCATCTTGCACAAAGTTGAACAGCCATTGTCTGTTGAAGGGAAAAATCCATTTGTTATTCTAATGGTTGGTGTCAACGGTGTGGGGAAAACCACGACCATCGGTAAGCTGGCTAAGCAGTATCAGTCTGAGGGCAAATCGGTAATGTTAGCGGCAGGGGATACGTTCCGTGCAGCGGCAGTTGAGCAGCTACAAGTCTGGGGTGAGCGTAATAACATCCCTGTTATTGCACAACATACTGGTGCTGATTCTGCTTCCGTAATTTTTGACGCTATTCAGGCGGCAAAATCCCGTGGCGTAGATATACTGATTGCTGACACTGCTGGACGTTTGCAGAATAAATCGCACTTAATGGAAGAGCTAAAGAAAATCACACGTGTGATGGGCCGTTTAGATGAAAACGCGCCGCATGAGGTGATGCTTACGCTTGATGCCAGTACCGGACAAAATGCCATCAGCCAAGCTAAATTATTTAATGAAGCGGTTGGATTGACCGGTATTACCTTAACGAAACTTGATGGCACGGCGAAAGGTGGAGTAATTTTTAGTATTGCTGACCAATTTGGTATTCCAATTCGCTACATTGGTGTAGGTGAAGGAATTGATGACTTACGGCCATTCCAGGCTGAAGATTTTATAGAGGCGCTATTCGCCCGAGAGGAATAATGGAATGATTCGCTTTGAAGAGGTCAGTAAAGCTTATTTAGGAGGACGTCAGGCCCTTCAGGGCGTGGATTTTCATTTACGCCAAGGAGAAATGGCATTCCTAACCGGGCATTCTGGTGCGGGTAAAAGTACATTACTGAAGTTGATTTGTGGAATTGAGCGACCTAGTGCCGGGCAAATATGGTTTAGTGGGCACAATATTACGCGCCTTAAAAATAGTGAAATACCGTTCTTACGCCGACAAATCGGCATGATCTTTCAGGATCACCATCTGCTGATGGATCGGACGGTGTATGACAATATTGCTATTCCACTTATCATCTCTGGGGCTAGTGAAGAAGATATTCGACGCAGAGTCTCTGCGGCCCTTGATAAAGTCGGGCTATTGGATAAAGCGCGAAACTTTCCGATCCAACTCTCAGGAGGGGAACAGCAACGTGTAGGCATCGCCCGGGCGGTGGTAAATAAACCTGCATTACTGCTTGCGGATGAACCAACCGGTAACTTAGATCATGCGCTCTCTGAAGATATCTTACGGCTATTCGAAGAATTTAACCGAGTTGGCGTGACGGTGTTAATGGCGACGCACGATATTTCTCTGATTGCACGACGTAACTATGATGTAATGAATCTTAATCAAGGCCGGTTATACAGGGGCGAGGAATGAAAGCGGTTAATAAGTCAAATAAGCGCCTGAAAAAACCGGGAGCACCTAAACAAAAGAAAGTGTCTAAGCAGCGAGCATTACGTGGCGGTTGGCAAGAGCAGTTACATTATGCATGGCGAGGAATGCTGGCGGATATGCTGCGCCAGCCTTTGGCAACACTATTAACCGTAACCGTTATTGCGATTTCGTTAACGCTACCCAGCGTCTGTTATATCGTCTGGAAGAACGTCGATCAGGCAGCTAAGCAATGGTATCCGGCTCCACAGCTTACCGTTTATCTTTCTAAAACACTTGATGATAACGCAGCGGAGAACGTCACACAGCAGCTTAAACAATTGGAAGGTGTTCAGCATGTTGACTACCTCTCTCGTGAAGAGAGCTTAAGTGAGTTTCGTAACTGGTCAGGTTTTGGTGGTGCGATGGATATGCTAGAGCAAAACCCACTTCCAGCAGTAGCCGTGGTGACGCCTAAACTCGATTTTCAGAACGCCGATACGATGAACACGCTACGTGACCGTATTACCAAAATGAACGGTATCGATGAAGTACGCATGGATGACAGTTGGTTTGCACGGCTCTCAGCGCTCACCGGGTTAGCTGGACACGTCGCATTGATGATTGGTATGTTGATGGTTGTTGCTGTCTTCTTAGTGATAGGCAATAGCGTTAGATTAAGTATTTTTTCTCGTCGCGATACGATAAATGTTCAGAAGTTGATTGGTGCTACCGACGGTTTTATCTTGAGACCCTTTGTATACGGTGGAGCGATGCTTGGCCTTAGTGGCGCATTTCTCTCGCTAATTTTCTCTGAGATACTCGTTTTTCGTCTAGAGTCAGTGGTATCACATGTGGCATCCGTATTCAGTGCCTCGTTTGATCTTTCCGGGTTTTCTTGGGACGAAGCGCTATTATTATTATTGGTTTCCTCGATGATAGGCTGGCTGGCTGCTTGGCTGGCAACTGTCCAGCATTTACGCCGCTTTACACCGGATTAATGCACAGAAATACTTTTTGTTATACTATTTACTTGTTATCAGGCCGACTCTATCGGCATAGAAGGGATAAACGCTAGGATAAATTATTCACAACAAAAATTGAACCTGTGGATAAGTTTGCGTTCTAATCATCTAGAACCAGTTGTTTAGGGTGATTAAATAACGTTAGCGTTAGGGTATGAGTCTGTTTTAGGGACGAACAGCATAATTAATTGAGAGGGTTTGAATGACCAACGAAATGCAAGCTTTAGCTATTGCTCCTTTAGGTAATCTCGATGCTTACGTCCGAGCTGCCAACGGCTGTCCGATGCTGTCGGCCGAAGAAGAAAAAGCATTAGCAGAACGGCTGCATTACCAGTCTGATCTGGATGCAGCGAAGAAGCTGATCCTGTCACATCTGCGGTTTGTGGTTCACATTGCTCGTAACTATTCTGGTTATGGTCTGCCTCAAGCTGACCTTATTCAGGAAGGTAACATTGGTTTAATGAAAGCGGTGCGTCGCTTTAATCCTGAAGTTGGCGTAAGGCTGGTGTCCTTTGCGGTGCACTGGATTAAAGCCGAGATCCATGAATACGTATTGCGTAACTGGCGGATCGTTAAGGTTGCCACCACCAAAGCACAACGTAAGCTATTCTTTAATCTACGTAAAACTAAACAACGTCTGGGTTGGTTTAACCAAGACGAAGTTGAAATGGTTGCACGTGAATTAGGGGTAAGCAGCAAAGATGTGCGAGAGATGGAATCTCGGATGGCGGCTCAGGATATGACTTTCGACCTCACTTCTGATGACGATAATGCAGAAGGTAAGTCGTTGGCGCCAGTGTTATACCTTCAAGATAAAACCTCTGACTTTGCCGACGGTATTGAAGAAGATAACTGGGATTCGCACGCAGCAGATAAACTGAGTGATGCCATGATGACACTTGATGAGCGTAGTCAAAATATTATCCGTGCTCGTTGGTTGGACGACGATAATAAGATTACGTTACAAGAATTGGCTGACCAATATGGCGTCTCGGCAGAACGGGTTCGCCAACTTGAAAAAAATGCTATGAAGAAGTTACGAGTTGCTATTGAAGCTTAAATAAAAGCGTAACGATAAGAGGAGATGCTCAGTCATCTCCTTTTTTATACGTTAAAAAAATCGTGCTATCATAAATTTTTATTAGTCTATTCCATTTCTGTCATGCTTCGCTGTCATGGTTATGACCAATATTTGTCATTTTTTACTGCATCTATTGGGATATGATTGTGTTATGAAACAAGTTGCGCCGCTCCCTTTTTGCTCCATTTTTAACCAAACTAATTCCTTACGCTAAGGCACCGGCTATTATTGCGGTGATGTGGCTTGCCTTATTTAATCCAGGGCCAAATATCGTAAGTCATTGGTTAGCGCTCCTCGGCAGAAGCGACGACGACTTTAATTTATAAATCTATCGTCAGGGATTGACTGGGTTAGATCTAGGCTCTTCAGCTGCTCAATCCGTTATTCTGATGGGAATAGTTATCTTGCTGACTGTTGCTTAGTTTAGGTTTATTGACCGTAAGGTACGTTATCGATGATTGAACAACATCGTAAACGGATACTGCTCAGCCATCTTACTCCCTAGGGATCGGGGCTTATTATCCTTGGCCCTCTTTATATTGTGCTGATTACGGCCACACTAAACGAGCAACAAGCTGAGTAAAGGCGGCTCCCTTTACTACCTGGTGGGCGCCTTATCGAAAATGTTCATCTACTTTTGTTGCCAGCTTTTTAGGTGCACCAGCGATGAAATTATTATCCGTTGAAATAAGTCGTGACGGCTAGTTTTGGAGAGTGGAGAAATGCTATTCCATTCCCTTAGGAGCCCTTGCTACTAAGTAAGCCAAGCAGACAGTGACTATCGGCAGACGTTCAGAGCATATCAACGTTCAACCTGTTACGCAGTGGCTTGATGGCTTATCCTTAAAGTCGAAGCAGTGGATATGCTCAGTACTGATAATATCATTCATGGTAAAATTAGTGCCCAACCGTTGATCATTCGCGTCGCGCAATCGACTTGCTCAAGAGTGGGCGAATTATTACGAGTGGCGCTACCGACTCAAGCCTTACATTATTTTGATACGACCTCAGGACAGTGTTTAGATGATTAATGAAAAATGGCCTTACCCCAGAATTGTCGCTCACCGAGGGGGAGGGAAGTTAGCGCCAGAAAATACCTTAGCCGCCATTGACTGTGGCCATTACTATGGCCATACCATGATTGAATTCGATGCAAAATTATCAGCCGACCAGCAGATATTTTTATTACACGACGATACGCTCACCCGTACCAGTAGTACGCAGGGGGTGGCGGGGGATTTGACGTGGGACAGATTAAAACAGCTCGATGCTGGAACATGGTTCTCTAACAAGTTTAGAGGAGAAAAATTGCCACTGCTCTCTGAGGTCGCTGAACGCTGTCGACGTTATGGGCTATTAGCAAATATCGAAATCAAGCCTACCACAGGTTTGGAGGCTCTCACCGGGACATTGGTGGCGCGCGCGGCAGCGGAATATTGGCAAGAGATGACCATGCCACTCCTCTCCTCATTTTCTCGTCAAGCGTTACAGGCAGCGCAGCAAGAGCAGCCGGATCTGCCACGCGGATATTTAATGCATGAGTGGCAGGATGATTGGCTGCGGACTACGCAACAACTTGAGTGCGTCTCATTGCATCTCAATTACCGTTTATTAACCCCCACACGTATCCATCAAATTAAGCAGGCGGGATTACGTATTCTCGCCTATACCGTCAATGATCCTTGTAATGCCATTGAACTGTTAGAACAAGGGGTTGATATGCTATGTACTGACCGTATCGATCTGATCGGGCCACACTTCGCTGGTTAAGGTTGATCTCTTTCGACTTTGCGCAACATTTTTTGTTGATGAAGCTGATTTTCCTGCTGAAACCTTTGAGCACTATTTTGTTGTTCTAGATGAAGTTGTTGTTGATGTAATTGCTGTTGAGTCGACATCTCATTTTGTAAACGCTGCTGCGTTACAGAGGGTGAGAGGGGCGATTGGTTAGGGGGATAACCTGCGAAAGTAGCAGCCGAATTTAGGAACGTTATTAAAATAATTAATTTTTTCATAAAAAGCCTCATTAATTTCCACAATGCTATTGCAAATGATAATGATTGCGATTAACATTTATCCTATTCCGGTGAGACTGATATTCAACGGAACACGACATTGCTCACATTGCTTCCAGTATTTAGCCAGCCGCGTGCTGGCTTTTTTTTTCACTGTTGTTCATAAAATTTGAACAGAGCGGTGAAGTTTTTCAGCTATTTTTTTTCTCATGATCTCTTCAAACTATAGAAAAAATTGAGGAGGTTTCCATGATTTATATCCGTAAAGCGCAAGAACGTGGCCATGCTCACCATGGGTGGTTGGACAGTTGGCATACATTTTCATTTGCTGAATATTATGATCCGAATTTTATGGGATTTTCTGCGTTAAGGGTGATTAACGAAGACACGATTGCACCCAGTAAAGGATTTGGGACTCACCCACATCAAAATATGGAGATTCTCACTTACGTTCTCTCTGGAGTCGTTGAACACCAAGATAGCATGGGGAATAAAGAACAAATTCCGGCAGGAGAATTCCAGATTATGAGTGCGGGAACGGGCGTTCGTCACTCAGAGTATAATCCGGACAACCAACAGGCTCTGCATCTCTACCAAATTTGGATAATGCCTGATCAGCAAAATATTACTCCACGTTATGAACAGCGTAAGTTTCCTGACCAATCGGGTCGTCAATACATCTTGACGCCCGATGCGAGAGAAAACTCGTTGAAAATTCATCAGGACATGACCTTATCACGCTGGGTACTGGCTGCAGGGGAAGAGGGCAGCTTTGATCCCGCACCTTCTCGTAAAGTCTGGATTCAAGTGGTTAAGGGGGATGTGACGATTAATGACCAGCGTCTTGAGATGAGTGATGCAGCAGCAGTGTGGGACGAGAAAACTATCGTCTTCTCTGCGGATCAAGAGACGGAACTATTAATTTTTGACCTGCCACCAGTGTAAAAAATAATTGGTAATGTGAGACGGCTTCCAGATAGCCGTCTCTTTTTTCTGGCTGGTATAAAATAGTGTTACAATTAAACCACCTATACTGCCTACCCAATTGAGCGCAATGAAGAAAAAAAGGCCTATATTGCAAGACGTTGCTGATCGCGTTGGGATCACCAAAATGACGGTCAGCCGTTATCTACGCAATCCTCAACAAGTATCCACCCCTCTTGGCGAGAGGATTGCTATTGCGCTTGATGAGCTCGGTTACATTCCTAACCGCGTACCCGATATGCTATCGAATGCGACAAGTCGAGCTATTGGTATATTGCTCCCTTCCCTAACTAACCATGTTTTTGCCGACGTACTGCAAGGTATTGAGTCGATAACGGATAAAGCGGGATATCAAACACTGGTCGCCCACTTCGGCTATCATACCGAGAAAGAAGAACGTCAACTCCGCTCGCTTCTCGGCTGGAATGTTGACGGTGTAATCTTAACTGAACGCCAACATACTCCAGGGACGTTGCGTATGCTGGAAGTCGCGGGGATCCCAGTTGTTGAAATTATGGACTCTTCCTCACCTTATTTAGATATGGCTGTAGGGTTTAATAATATCGAGGCGGCCCGACAAATGACCTGTAGCATGATCGCTCAAGGCCATCAACACCTCGTCTATCTTGGCGCTCGCCTTGATGAGCGAACGTTACAGAAGAAAGCAGGGTATATTGAGGCGATGGAACAGGCAGGATTAGTGCCACGCACTGTGATGAGTGAGCAACCTTCTTCATTTAGCACAGGAGGCGAACTGTTGAAACTGGCCCAGCAACGTTATCCTGAGGTTGATGGAATATTCTGTACCAACGACGATCTCGCTATCGGCGCGATGTTTGAGTGTCAGCGTCAAGGAATTACCGTCCCCAATCAGATGGCGATTGCCGGTTTTCATGGTCATGATATTACTGAAAACGTTTCGCCAACGTTGTCCACGGTCGTCACCCCTCGGAAAACAATGGGCAAAATAGCAGCAGAAATGTTACTGACCCGTCTGGCAGGTAAAGGGTGTGAGTCACCCTGTATTGATTTGGGATTTTCACTTAGATTGGGCGGCAGTATTTAATCATTTTTATGATTGAGTTCACATTTTAAGCCTTTTATTAACGAATAGATTGCGCTTTAACCGACAAGCTATAACAATAGTTATTAAATTGTTATCGGTAACATTGTGAATGACTAAGGTTGGAGCAGTTATGACAGAAGCCTCTTCTCAACATTTTGTATTTGTCCTGATGGGTGTCTCAGGTAGCGGAAAATCAGTTGTTGCTAATCAAGTCTCACAAAAGCTGCAGACCGCTTTTCTAGACGGTGATTTTTTACATCCTCGTTCTAATATATTAAAAATGGCTGAGGGTGAGCCGCTGAACGACCAAGATCGGGCACCCTGGTTACAAGCAATCAATGACGCTGCATTTGCAATGCAGCGTACACAAAAAGTTTCAATCATCGTTTGTTCATCCTTAAAGAAAAGTTATCGAGATATTTTACGTAATGGTAATAAAAATCTTAAATTCATCTATTTGAAAGGTGATTTTGAGACCATTGAGCAGCGTCTCAAAGCGCGTAAAGGCCACTTCTTTAAAACGAACATGTTAGTGACTCAATTCGATACGTTGGAAGAACCTAGCGGTTCAGAATCTGATGTTTTAGTCGTTGATATTAGCCATTCACTTGATGATGTCATTGCTGAGACAGTTGCAACGATTAAAAATAATATCCAATAAGGTTGATTCATGAGCACGGCAACACTTGTTTTAACGGCAGCAGGCTCTGTCATACTGCTTCTTTTTTTAGTGATGAAAGCGCGGATGCATGCTTTTGTCGCATTAATGTTGGTTTCAGTCGGTGCAGGTATTTTTTCAGGAATGCCACTCGATAAAATTACTGACACGATGCAAAAAGGGATGGGAGGCACGCTGGGCTTTCTGGCAGTTGTGGTCGCCTTGGGCGCAATGTTCGGAAAAATTTTGCATGAAACCGGCGCAGTTGACCAAATAGCGATACGGATGTTGAAAACCTTTGGTGAAAAACGTTCACATTTTGCGATGGGAGCAGCGGGCTTTATCTGCGCGCTGCCTCTATTTTTCGAAGTGGCGATTGTTTTATTAATTAGTATTGCTTTTGCAGTGGCTCGCCGTACTAACGACAATATGGTGAAACTGGTTATTCCTCTCTTTGCAGGAGTTGCGGCGGCGGCGGCATTCGTCTTACCTGGCCCAGCACCGATGTTACTCGCTTCGCAAATGCATGCGGATTTCGGCTGGATGATCTTATTAGGCCTCTGTGCGGCTATCCCTGGAATGCTTATCGCTGGCCCTCTCTTCGGTAATTTCATTGCGAAACGCGTACAATTTGCCTCCCCTGCAGTAGACAGCTTCCCTGAAGTGGCGAAAGATAAATTACCCTCTTTTGGATTCAGTTTATCCCTGATCCTTTTCCCGCTAATTTTGGTCGGTTTAAAAACGATTGCTGCTAACTTTATCGATAAGGGAAGCCGCCTTTATGAATGCTTTGAATTTATTGGTCATCCTTTCATTGCGATTCTGGTCGCGGTATTAATCACTATCTATGGTTTGGCCTATCGCCAGGGTATGGATAAGTCACGCGTTATGGCGATTTGTGGTGAAGCGTTACAACCGGCAGGGATTATTTTACTCGTTATCGGGGCGGGTGGTGTCTTTAAACAAGTACTGGTCGATTCAGGAGTCGGTCCAGCGCTTGGTCACTCCTTAACAGGTTTAGGGCTACCGGTCGCACTCTCTTGTTTCATCCTGGCTGGAGTGGTCCGTATTATTCAAGGTTCGGCGACTGTAGCGTGTTTGACGGCAGTAGGGCTAATTATGCCTGTAATTGAACCGTTACATTACAGTGGTGCTCAGCTAGCTGCGCTTTCAATTTGTATCGGTGGTGGCTCAATTATTGTCAGTCACGTGAACGATGCGGGCTTCTGGTTATTTGGACGCTTCACTGGGGCAACTGAGGTGGAAACCCTAAAGACGTGGACGATGATGGAAACCATCCTCGGGGTAACTGGGGGGATTATTGGTATGATAGCCTTTGAATTGTTATCTTAGTAGAATTAGGGGTCGATATATCGACCCTTTTTTTTTATTAGAGTTTTAGGTATGCCCGAATCCCATCTAAGAACATCTGTGTCGCAATCATTATAAGAATCAGTCCCATCAACCGCTCTAACGCATTGACTCCTTTCGACCCCAACAGACGTAAGAACAGCCCTGACATCATGAGTATCGCAGCAGTAATCCCCCAAGCGATGAATAGCGCGATGACTAACATCCCCATATCTCCAGGATATTGATGTGACATCAGCATTAGAGTGGCGAGTAATGAAGGACCTGCTAACAGGGGGATAGCCAAGGGGACTAAGAAGGGCTCTTCACCGGCCGGCAATCCCGAGTTATTAGATTCAGGTGAAGGGAATATCATTTTTATCGCGATTAAAAATAAAATAATCCCGCCAGAGATGGAGACGGTCTCCGCTCGTAAATTCAGAAAGGCCAACATTTTTTCGCCGGTGAATAAAAAAAGTAGCATGATCACTAATGCAATCAGCAATTCACGAATGATAATCACCCGCCGACGTTTCGGATCAATATGCTTTAGCACCGACATAAAAATCGGTAGGTTACCAAGCGGGTCCATAATCAAAACCAGCAATACTGCGGCAGAAAAAAGTTCAGTCATGACTCATCGTGATCCTTACAGGCGACTAGTATTAGCCAGATGATAAATTAATCGAGTAATATCGATTTTTTTCACTTGCTAGTACGTCCAGTTTTTGTAGAGTTTGATAGTATCATTCCCATAGGTGGGAGTGCAGACATATCCGTTTATCGGTATGCAGCATATTTAATATTACAGCAGGCACATCATGAAAAATGTAGGGTTTATCGGATGGCGTGGCATGGTGGGTTCCGTGCTAATGTCGCGTATGAATGAAGAAAATGACTTCTCTGTCATTAATCCAGTCTTTTTTTCGACTTCACAGCATGGTCAGCCAGCGCCTGTTTTCGCAGGGCATAGCCAAGGGACCTTACAGGATGCTTATGATATTGATGCATTAAAAAGCCTTGATATCATTGTTACATGCCAAGGTGGCGATTACACGAGCGACGTTTACCCGCGTTTGCGTCAAGCTGGGTGGCAAGGCTATTGGATTGATGCAGCCTCAACGCTTCGGATGGCGGATGATGCGATTATTATCCTTGATCCGGTAAACCAAAAAGTCATCGAAGATGGGATCAATCGTGGCGTAAAAACTTTTGTTGGTGGTAACTGTACGGTAAGTTTGATGTTGATGTCGCTGGGCGGGTTGTTTTCACAAAATCTCGTCGAATGGGCGTCTGTGGCAACCTATCAGGCTGCATCAGGAGGCGGTGCACGTCATATGCGTGAATTGCTCACGCAGATGGGTATGCTACACGATCACGTGGCGACCTCTTTACACGATCCCGCTTCGGCTATCTTAGATATTGAGCGCAGTGTGACAGATTTTACGCGTTCAGGGACCTTACCAACCGATAATTTTGGTGTGCCGCTTGCGGGGAGCCTTATTCCTTGGATCGATAAGCAGCTGCCCAGCGGTCAAAGTAAAGAAGAGTGGAAGGGACAGGCTGAGACCAATAAAATTTTGGCAACGCAGCAGATTATCCCGGTTGATGGGTTATGTGTACGAGTTGGCGCGTTACGCTGCCATAGTCAAGCCTTCACTCTTAAGTTAAAGCAAGATATTCCTTTGGCAGATATTGAGCAGATGCTCGGTGCGCACAACCCTTGGGTAAAAGTTATCCCTAACGATCGTGAGCTGACGATGCGTGAACTGACGCCCGCTGCGGTGACAGGAACCCTCACCACACCAGTAGGGCGTCTTCGTAAATTAAATATGGGACCTGAATATCTCTCAGCCTTTACTGTCGGTGATCAGTTGCTATGGGGCGCTGCAGAGCCGTTAAGAAGAATGCTCCGCCAATTGGTGGGTTAAATAAAAAACCCCCAATAATTGGTTGTCCAACTATCGGGGGTCACTTCACTTACCCAATTTTTTTAATAGCCAGTAAAGGCCGAAGGTATAGGCTTACTTCACGGATGAAGAGAGATACTGTGCTAACCAACGTGACACATCTTCTTGTTGTTCTTGTGAGAGCCACATACCTTGTTTCGTTCTACGCCAAAGTGCATCTTCAGCCGTACGCACCCATTCATTATCGACTAAATAGCGAAGTTCTTTTTCGTAAAAGTCGTGGCCGAAATGATGGCCCAGTTGCTCTAAGCTTGTGATGCCATCAAGTAACTTATCGGTATCGCTGCCGTAGGTTCTTGCGTAGTGGCGAGACATTTCTGTACCCATAAACGGATAGCGCTTACGTAGATTCTGCGTAAATTCCTCGCGAGTCCCCGTAAAATGACCTCCCGGTAATACGCACTCTTTTGTCCACGCTGGCCCGATATTTGGGTAATATTTGGCTAATTTTTCTAAAGCATGTTCTGCTAATTTGCGGTAGGTTGTCAGCTTTCCACCAAATACTGAAAGAAGTGGAGCTTTACCTTGTTCATCGTGAACATCTAAGGTGTAGTCACGGGTTATTGCTTGAGGAGAATCTGATTCATCGTCACATAAAGGACGGACACCAGAATAGCTCCAGACAATATCCTCTGTACTCAACGGACGTTTAAAGTATTGGTTATAGACTTTGAGCAGGTAAGCCGTCTCTTTCTCATCGATCTTAACCGCCAACGGATCGCCTTTATACTCAACATCGGTAGTCCCAATGATTGAGAACTCATCCATCCACGGGATGATAAATACGATGCGATTATCTTCATTTTGAAGAATATAAGCTTGTTTCTCGTCATGGACTTTAGGGACGACGATATGGCTACCTTTAATGAGTCGGATACCATAAGGGGATTTGATTGCTAATTGGTTGTCGAAAATATCTTTAACCCATGGCCCCGCCGCATTGACTAGGCCTTTTGCCTGCCAACGCAGGACTTCACCCGTATCGACGTTTTCGGCTTCAACTTGCCATAAGCCATTTTCACGCCAAGCACGAGTCACTCGCGTACGGGTGCGAACTTCGCCGCCTTTTTCAACGACCTCTTGGGCGTTAACCACTACCATACGCGCATCATCGACCCAGCAATCCGAGTATTCGAAGCCTTTAGTAATATCGGATTTTAGTGCTGATTGCGCACCAAATTTTAGACTTTTGCTGGCAGGTAAGCTCGTGCGTTTACCTAGATGATCGTACATAAACAGCCCTACACGGATCATCCATGCTGGACGGAGATGAGGCTGGTGGGGTAAGCGAAAGCGCATAGGGAAGGCGAGTTGCGGTGCCATTTTTAATAATACTTCCCGTTCAGCCAAGGCTTCACTAACCAAGCGGAATTCATAATGTTCTAAATAGCGTAAACCACCGTGAATGAGTTTTGAACTTGCAGAGGAGGTTGCGCAGGCAAAGTCTTTCGCTTCGAGCAGCAACACAGATAATCCGCGGCCTGCTGCATCGACCGCGATGCCAGCCCCATTAATACCGCCTCCGATCACAATCAGGTCTTTGGTTTCCACGTGCACTCCTCGCTTATTGGCTATCAATAATGTTCGTTTTCGAAAATATAGTAATCGAAACCAAACATATTTGCCAATATTTAACCGTAAAAAACATATTAGCGTGACAGAAATAACATTTAAGTTGGGCGGAGACTGAATAGCTCAGCGTAGAGGGTTAATCGAGGCGAAATTACAGGTACAATATAAGAGACCTGCAATAATTTTGAGAACAGTTATGGATACTTACGAATGCATTGATGTACTGACCGCAGAAAAGCACTTACAAGAAGGGGCGCGTCTGGTTGATATTCGTGATCCTCAAAGTTTTGAACATGCTCATATTCGCGGGGCATTTCATCTAACAAACGGTTCGTTGAATCAATTTGTTGAAGAAAGTGATTATGACCAACCTGTGCTGGTTCTTTGTTATCACGGGAATAGCAGTAAAGGTGCGGCACAATATTTGATTAACCAAGGATTTGACCAAGTTTATAGTGTGGATGGTGGGTTTGATGCATGGTATGCACGTTTCCCAGATCAAGTGATTAAAGAGATCTAATCCCCATTAAACAAGGTACTGAGGACGATATGCTTCGAGTCACAGAATTCACCAACCCGCGTATGGCCTATGCATTTGTTGATTACATGGCTACGCAAGGCATTACATTACATATTGAACAACAGCAGAATTATGTCTTATTCCTCGAAGACGAGCAAAAATTGGACGACGTTAACGCTGCACTACAGCTATTTATCCGCGACCCCTCCAACCCGCGTTATCTTGCGGCGAGTTGGCAGAGTGGTCGAGCGGGGACGCGTCTTGGTTACCCTAAAGCTGAGTTATGGCGAAATATCAAAGATCGCGCGGGGCCTCTGACTTTGACGGTAATGGCGTTAGTTGTCATTACTTACTTATTATTGATGTTTGTTGGGGAACAGCCACTTTTCTATTGGCTGAGTTGGCCCGCTAATAATGAGCAAGGACTTCAAGTTTGGCGTTGGGTGAGCCATATCTTTATCCACTTCAGTCTATTACAGATTGTCTTTAATTTGATGTGGTGGTGGTATTTAGGTGGAGTGATTGAGAAACGTCTGGGGAGCGGTAAGCTGTTTGTGATTACTGTTATCTCAGCGTTATTATCTGGCTGGATGCAGGCTAAGTTCAGCGGTATTTGGTTTGGTGGCCTGTCAGGGGTGGTTTATGCCCTCATGGGGTACAGCTGGCTACGAGGTGAGCGTGATACCGACAGTGGTATCTATTTAGAACGTGGCCTGATTGTGTTTGCGTTACTCTGGTTAGCGGCTGGTTACTACGGTATTTTCGGTGCTCCAATGAGCAATATGGCCTATATTATTGGATTAGTAATTGGGTTAGCGATGGCTTTCGTCGATAGCCAAGCGGCTCTGAAAAGGCGTAAGTGAAGGACTTTAAATGAAACAGACGCAGAGACACGATGCTATTGTTGAACTCGTCAAACGCCAAGGGTATGTCAGTACTGAAGAGTTGGTCGAGTTTTTTTCAGTGACACCGCAGACGATCCGTCGCGATCTCAATGAGTTAGCTGAGAAAAACCTGATTCAGCGGCATCATGGTGGCGCTGCGCTACCTTCCAGCGCTGAAAATACGGATTGGCACGATCGTAAGATGATGCACTCCAGCGCGAAAACACGTATTGCGATGAAAGTTGCCCAGCAAATCCCGGATGGCTCAACACTTTTTATTGATATAGGCACCACACCAGAAGCTGTGGCTCATGCATTAATGGGCCACCATAATTTACAAATTGTGACCAATAACCTAAACGTTGCTCAACTAATGATGGCGAAGACAGACTTTCGCGTCATTATTGCCGGAGGGACGCTACGCGCCAGTGACGGTGGGATTATTGGTGAAGCTACCATGGATTTTATTTCGCAATTTCGACTCGATTTTGGAGTGATTGGTATTAGCGGAATTGATGAAGCAGGTACGATGCTAGAGTTTGATTATCACGAAGTCCGTACCAAACGTGCCATTATTGAAAATTCACGCTGCGTCATGTTGGTAACCGATGGATCTAAGTTTGGTCGTAAAGCCATGGTAAGTTTAGGGGGAATGGAAATGTTAGATTCACTCTTTACGGATAAATTACCGCCAGAACCTATTCTGCATTTACTTTCTCAACATGCGGTTAAGATTGAAATATGCTAATGATTCTGCCCGACAACCGGGCAGAATTTACGCTTAGTAATAGGAGTGTTCGCCACGCTGGTGCTCGGTTAAATCACGTACACCTTTTAGCTCAGGGAAAGTCGCCAATAGCTCTTTCTCAATCCCTTCTTTCAGGGTGACATCAACCATCGAACAGCCATTACATCCACCACCAAACTGCAAGATTGCGTAGCCTTCTGGCGTAATTTCCATTAGGGACACTTTACCGCCATGACTCGCCAGCTGCGGGTTAATTTGGGCTTGTAATTGGTATTCAACGCGTTCAATTAATGGCGCATCATCTGACACTTTACGCATCTTAGCGTTAGGTGCTTTTAATGTAAGCTGAGAACCGAGATTATCAGTGACAAAATCAATCTCCGCTTCATCCAAATAGGGTGCGCTTAGCTCATCGACATAGGCGGTGAGATACTCATATTTTAATTCAGTGTCGGTGCTTTCCACTGCATCCGGTGGGCAATAAGAGACACCACACTCAGCGGTAGGGGTACCAGGGTTAATGACGAAGACACGGATCTGAGTCCCTGGCTCTTGCTTAGTGAGCAATTTCGCAAAATGTTGTTGGGCTGTATCGGTTATATGGATCATAAGACATCGCTCAATGTTATCTATGTTAAAAGTCATCTTACGCGTATCACTGCCACTCTACAAGGTACGGCACAGGCACCACACCTGTACGCTAGCGACCTGCTGTAGCTGTAAAAGCTTGACGATTTCTCTAGCCGTCGCACCTGTCGTGACCACATCATCAACGATGGCAACGTGTTTGCCACATAGATTAGTTGTGGCGTCATACACTTGGCCAAGGTTACTTTGACGGCTTGCCCTATCGAGAGTATGTTGCGTCGCCGTTAATTTCGTACAACGTATGGCATTAGGCCAATATTGACAAGCCAACCAACGAGCGAGAGGTCTTGCGAGAAGATCGCTTTGGTTAAAGCCTCGCTGTTGATAACGCTTAGGATGTAATGGAACGGCGACGACAGTATCGGGTTTCTGCCACTGATAATGCCGTCGGTAACGAAGATAGTTTAGCAAAATCAGCCTTGAAAGCATGGCGGCAAGTGCTGTATGTGAAGAAAATTTGAATTGATGAAGTAATTTGCTGAGTGGCGGAAGATAATCAGCTGCCGTGATCGTACCCTGCCAAAGTATGGGCTGTTGTTGGCAGGCGGCGCAGGAGTGACTTACGGTATCAGTAGGTAAGGCACAGCTCAAGCAACGAGGCTGATCGAGAGATAACTTTTGTTCGCACCAGTGGCAAATACCGACTGATGCATACCAAACGGGCAGCATACATATCCAACACCTGCTTTTGATTGTTAACATAGGGCTATACCTCCAAGAGAATAGAGAATATGACCATATTTAAACAACACTATGGACAGGGCGATCGATCACTTGTGCTACTACACGGATGGGGATTGAATTCACAAGTGTGGGATTTCATTTTAACGCCGCTCAGCGCTCATTTTTCAATTACGGTAATCGACTTACCCGGGTATGGTCGAAGCCAACCTTATGGCACATTGAGTCTCGACGCGATGGCCAGCAATATTGCACCGCATATCCCTTCGCAAAGTGTTGTACTCGGCTGGTCACTAGGAGGATTGGTTGCTGCGCAATTAGCGATCGACTTCAAAGATAAGGTCAAGCAGCTCATTTTTGTTGCCTCTTCTCCCTGTTTTAGCGAAAGGGATCAGTGGCCTGGGATAACGCCACAAGTCCTAGATAATTTTCAAACACAATTAGCGACCGATTTTCGCCGAACTATTGAGCGATTTATCGCCTTACAAAGTTTGGGCACCGCGAATGCCTCGCTGAATACAAAAATACTAAAGCAGGCGATTATCAATCAGCCTCAAGCCTCATTAGCCGTATTAAATCAGGGGCTCAAGATCCTACAGTACGATGATTTACGTGAAAAACTCTGTGCGATAGAAGCGCCAACACTACGAATTTACGGAGCGTTGGATAGCCTAGTGCCTCGAAGAAGTATTCCCCTGACGGATAGATTGTGGCCAGCCAGTCAATCTGCGGTGATTGAACACGCAGCCCATGCACCATTCATTTCTCATCCTGACGAATTTTGCGAGGCAATTATTAAATTTACCTATTAGCATAATCGCCCACTAGAGTTAAAGAGTACTCTTTTGCAGTATCGCGGCGACTAAGAATCAAATGAGGGGAAAATGATGCAACCATTAATCAATGTTATTGCTTACATTACGGCAAAACCTGGGAATGAAGGGGTTGTTGAACGTGCGCTCAAAGCGGCAGAGCAGGCGGTACAAGCTGAGGCAGGTTGTCAATCATACGTGTTAACTCAGGATACTCAGCAACCGCGACGTTATGTCATGTTGGAATGCTGGAGCAGTCAAGAAGCGCTTGATACGCATATGCAGCAACCTGCGTTTAAAAAGCTTCTCGCTGAGATTGATGGATTCGCTGAACTTGAAGTCGTGGTAACGAAAACGCTTGGTAGGTTGTAAAAGTATCAATCCTGCCCGAAGGCAGGATTGATATACGGCTACTTTTTCTTAAACGCCGCAGCGAGTGCATCGCCCATCGCGCTGTTACCTTGCGTTGAGATTTGCTTTGTTGGTTGGCGAGCTTGCTTAGGTGAAGCTTTCTCAGGGGCTGCGCTACGGCGGGATTGTGTTTCACCCGGTTGTTCATCGAGGCGCATGGTTAATGCGATACGCTTTCTCCCATTATCGACTTCGAGTACCTTTACTTTGACGATTTCGCCCGTTTTAATCACCTCGTGTGGATCGCTGACAAAGCGGTTAGCTAATGAAGAGATATGGACTAATCCGTCTTGATGGACACCTATATCAACAAATGCCCCGAAATTAGTAACGTTGGTGACAGTTCCCTCTAGAATTAAGCCTGGAGTGAGGTCATCCATCGTTTCAATGCCTTCCGCAAAGGTAGCTGTCTTGAATTCCGGACGGGGGTCGCGACCCGGCTTCTCAAGTTCTTTGAGAATATCGGTGACTGTTGGTAGCCCAAATCGCTCGTCAGTGAACTGTGAGGCGGATAAGGCACGAATAGCAGTACTGTTACCCATCAGTGATGCGAGTTGCTCATGAGTTTGCGCAATGATCCGCTCAACCACAGGATAAGCTTCAGGGTGTACCGTCGAAGCATCTAAGGGGTTATCACCTTGGTTAATCCTTAAAAACCCAGCACACTGCTCAAAGGCCTTGGGACCGAGTCGAGCAACTTTGAGGAGCTGCTTTCGGTTCATAAAACGACCGTTATCATCGCGCCATTGAACAATATTTTGTGCGATCATACTGCTCAAACCGGCGACGCGAGTCAACAGAGGGACCGAAGCGGTATTAAGGTCGACACCAACGGCGTTAACACAGTCTTCGACCACCGTATCCAGTTTCTTGGCTAATTGGGTCTGGCTAACGTCATGTTGATATTGGCCGACACCGATAGATTTAGGATCGATTTTCACTAATTCTGCCAGAGGATCTTGAAGTCTTCGTGCAATGGAGACTGCACCCCGTAGTGAAACATCTAGGCTTGGAAATTCTAGCGCTGCACGTTCAGAGGCTGAATAGACGGATGCTCCGGCTTCACTGACGATCACTTTCTCGGCTTTAACATCGGGGAACTGTTTTTTGAGTTCAACAAAGAAGCGCTCAGTTTCCCGTGAGCCGGTACCGTTACCGATCGCTACTAATTCGACGTTATGCCGTTGGCAGAGCATCGCTACCGCCGTAGCAGCTTTAGCGGCTTGACCGGTATGAGGATAAACGGTGTCGGTCGTGACTAATTTACCTGTAGCATCCACCACTGCCACTTTTACGCCGGTTCGTAATCCTGGATCAAGCCCCATAGTCGCACGCATCCCCGCAGGGGCGGCCATCAACAGTGCATTAAGATTACGTGCGAAGACATCAATCGCTTCGAGTTCGGCCTGTTCACGTAGCGATCCCATCAGTTCCGTTTCTAAGTGCAATAGCACTTTTATTTTCCATGTCCAACTAATCACTGACTTACGCCAGGTATCACTTGGCGCACTGGCGATGCGGACTTGAAGGTGTTCGCTGATTAACGTTTCGCCGTAACTCTCTTTCGGGGTCTCCTCGCTATGAGGATCAGGATTCAGTGACAGCTGTAGAATACCTTCATTACGACCTCGAAGCATTGCGAGCGCTCGGTGGGAAGGCGTTGTAGCAAGGAGTTCATGATGATCGAAGTAATCGCGAAATTTTGCCCCTTCAGCTTCTTTTCCTACTGCCACTTTTGAGACTAGATGCGCATTTTTCCAAAGGTATTGCCGTACTTTAGCGAGCAAAGAGGCATCTTCAGCAAATCTCTCCATCAAAATATAGCGAGCGCCATCTAATGCGCCACGCGTATCGGCAATACCGGTATCGGCGTTAACAAACTCGGCTGCAGTCGCTTCAGGATCGAGCTGAGGGGATGTCCACAACTTATCCGCCAAGGGCTGAAGACCCGCTTCGATCGCGATTTGCCCACGAGTACGACGCTTAGGTTTATAAGGCAAATAGAGATCTTCAAGTTCAGTTTTACTTAACACGGATTCGATAGACTGGGCGAGTTCGTCGGTTAACTTTCCTTGTTCTGAAATGGAGTTAAGGATAGTACGTCGACGCTCATCAAGTTCCCGTAGGTAGGTCAAACGTGTTTCTAATTGACGAAGTTGGGTATCATCCAGCCCACCAGTAACTTCCTTACGGTAGCGGGCAACAAAAGGGACAGTGTTACCTTCGTCAAAAAGTTTTATCGTGGCATCAACTTGTTCGATGCGGACCTGAAGTTCGTTAGCAATGATCTGACTTAGCGGCTTTTTCATTGTGGCTCGTAGCTTTTAAGGAGGTAAATTTTCTGACAGTTATACGGAGATGCTCTTTGAATTTCCAGTCTAGGTGATCAGATTAAGGATTTTCCTGAGGTGGGCCGAGATAACGGATATCATTGACGTACCATACGGCTGGTCCTGATGGTGTCTGGACGGTAGCGCTATCGCCAACTTCTTTTTTCAGCAATGCTCTAGCCATGGGCGAGTCGATCGAGATATAGTCATTACGACCAAAGATCTCGTCGTAACCAACAATCCGAAAGGCGAGGATTTCCCCGTCATCATTTTCAATTTCCACTTGTGCACCAAAGAAAATTTTACCCTCTTGTTGAGGGGAATAGTCCACAATACGTAACGATTCAAGGCTCTTACGTAGATAACGGACTCGGCGATCAATCTCTCTTAAACGCTTTTTGTTATATTGGTAATCAGCATTTTCACTGCGATCGCCCAAACTGGCAGCCCAAGTCACTTTTTTCGTTACTTCAGGACGCTCTTCTCGCCAGAGTTGGTCGAGCTCTTGTTTTAACTTGTTGTAGCCTTCACGAGTGATAAGTTGGGTTTTCACATTATTGTCCTCTATCACCTATAGTTAGATCTTTACTTAACGTACTGTTAAATATGCTTTGTAACAATTTCAGTAAGAATATAAACCAATAAAATTTGTCACTGTAAGCATTATTTTTAAAAATAGCATAGCTGGCGATAATGCCTTTGGGAGTCATTAGAATGCAGGAAAATTACAAAGTTTTAGTTGTCGATGACGATATGCGTTTACGGGCATTGCTTGAAAGGTATCTCACTGAGCAAGGTTTCCAAGTGCGCAGCGTAGCGAACGCCGAACAAATGGACCGTTTGTTAACCCGTGAATCTTTTCATCTGATGGTACTCGACTTGATGTTACCTGGGGAGGACGGACTATCAATCTGCCGTCGCTTGCGTAGCCAGAGTAACCCAATGCCGATTATTATGGTTACGGCAAAGGGCGAAGAAGTCGATAGGATTGTTGGGTTAGAAATCGGTGCCGATGATTATATTCCTAAGCCGTTTAATCCACGTGAATTACTGGCACGTATCCGCGCAGTCTTACGTCGTCAAGCGAATGAGCTGCCTGGCGCACCGTCTCAAGAAGAGGCAGTGATCACCTTTGGTAAGTTTAAGCTTAATCTGGGTACGCGCGAAATGTTTCGTGAAGACGAGCCTATGCCACTGACCAGTGGTGAATTTGCAGTACTTAAGGCATTAGTCAGTCATCCTCGTGAGCCGCTCTCTCGTGATAAACTTATGAATTTAGCGAGGGGGCGTGAATACAGTGCCATGGAACGTTCCATTGATGTGCAGATTTCACGACTAAGAAGAATGGTTGAAGAAGATCCGGCTCACCCCCGTTATATTCAAACGGTCTGGGGCCTAGGCTATGTCTTTGTTCCCGATGGCAGTAAAGCATGAAGAAATTTCGCTTCTCCCCGCGCAGCTCCTTTGCGCGGATGTTGCTACTGATTGTTTCACTTCTCTTTGTGAGTTTGGTGACCACTTATCTAGTGGTCCTTAACTTTGCGATCTTACCCAGCTTACAGCAGTTTAATAAGGTTCTGGCTTATGAAGTTAGAATGCTAATGACTGACAAGCTTCAGCTTGAAGACGGTACTCAGCTAGAGGTACCTCCGGCCTTTAGGCGGGAAATCTATCGTGAGTTAGGGATTTCGCTCTATACTAACTCTGCCGCAGAAGAAAGCGGGTTACGTTGGGCGCAACATTACAAGTTTTTAAGCGAACAGATGGCACACCAGCTCGGTGGTCCGACTGATGTTCGTGTTGAAGTGAATAAGAAAACCCCTGTGGTGTGGTTAAAGACTTGGCTATCCCCGGATATCTGGGTCAGAGTCCCGCTTACCGAAATTCATCAGGGCGACTTTTCACCGCTATTCCGTTATACCTTAATGATTATGTTATTGGCTATAGTGGGCGCTTGGTTATTCATTCGCATGCAGAACCGCCCACTCGTGGCGCTTGAACATGCGGCTTTACAGGTAGGTAGAGGCCAAATCCCGCCACCACTGAGAGAATATGGCGCATCAGAAGTCCGATCGGTAACGAGAGCCTTCAATCAAATGGCCTCGGGTGTTAAGCAACTATCGGATGACCGGACCCTGTTGATGGCCGGAGTGAGTCATGATCTGCGTACCCCCTTAACCCGAATTCGCTTAGCGACGGAGATGATTGGTGCAGATGAACAATATCTTGCTGATTCTATTAATAAAGATATTGAAGAGTGTAATGCCATAATAGAACAGTTTATTGACTATCTACGTACGGGCCAAGAAATTCAAAAAGAGCGAGTTGATCTCAATACTGTATTGGGTGAAGTGGTTGCGGCGGAAAGTGGTTACGAACGAGAAATCGATAATCAAGTAATGAGTAACGAGCTATTACTTGATATTAATCCACTTGGCATTAAACGAGCCGTGGCTAATATGGTTGTCAATGCTGCCCGTTATGGAAATGGTTGGATTCGAGTGAGCAGCGGGCGTGAGCTTGATCGTGCTTGGTTCCAAGTCGAAGATGATGGCCCAGGTATCGATAAAGAGCAGATCGCACATCTTTTACAACCCTTCGTAAGGGGAGATAGTGCCAGAACGACTAGCGGTACGGGATTAGGGTTGGCGATAGTGCAGCGAATTATTGATGCGCATCAGGGAGAGCTTAGTTTTGATACGAGTGAAAAAGGCGGCCTTAAGATTAGAGCATGGCTGCCTTTACCTTCCAGCAAACAACCAGCGGTAAGTGAGAGCGCTTAATGCCCCTCTCACCACCTACTCAGTGGGTGGTGAGAGGACGGTCACGAGTTAAGTTGCGGCCCAGCGCTGACTAAAGCTTTACCTGCTTCAGTATCAGTATAAGGCGTAAAATGGTTGATAAATTGCCGTGCCAGTTCTTCTGCTTTGGATTCCCATTCGAGTGAGTTGTTCCAACTGGATCTTGGATCGAGAATGGCCGGATCGATGCCTTGGATATGTTTGGGGAATTGTAAGTTAAAGAGAGGAAGGGTGTGGCATTCAGCGTGATCGAGTTCATCATGTAAAATGGCATTAATTAATTGGCGCGTGTCTTTTAATGAAAGGCGCTTTCCTTGTCCATTCCATCCAGTATTCACTAAGTAAGCTTTCGCCCCACTGGCCTGCATCCGTTTTACTAAAACTTCGGCATAACGTGTCGGGTGTAGCGTCAAGAAAACGGCCCCAAAACAGGCGGAGAAAGTCGGGGTTGGCTGTTTTATGCCACGCTCTGTACCAGCCAATTTTGCCGTAAAACCCGATAAAAAATGATATTGAGTCTGCTCAGAGGTTAATCGCGATACTGGTGGGAAGATACCAAATGCGTCCGCTGTTAAGAAGATCACTTTTTTAGCGTGCCCAGCTTTCGAGATGGGGCGGACAATATTATCAATATGGTTAATCGGGTAAGAAACACGGGTATTCTCGGTCTTACTGTCATCATTGAAATCAACGCTGCCATCACTATTAACGACAACATTTTCAAGTAATGCATTACGACGGATTGCTTTATAAATTTCAGGTTCAGCGGTTTCAGAAAGGTTAATCGTTTTTGCGTAGCACCCTCCCTCGAAATTGAAAACGCCATCATCGTCCCATCCATGCTCATCATCACCAATTAGCTGGCGTAGGGGATCGGTGGATAGGGTGGTTTTCCCTGTACCCGACAAGCCAAAGAACACCGCCACATCCCCCTCTTTACCCACGTTGGCAGAACAGTGCATTGACGCAATATTCTGTAGAGGCAATAAATAGTTCATGACTGAAAACATGCCTTTCTTCATTTCACCGCCATACCACGTACCACCGATAAGCTGCATGCGTTCAGTGAGATTGAAGGCAACAAAGTTTTCCGAGTTAAGCCCCTGTTCACGCCACAAAGGGTTATGGCATTTTGAACCGTTCAGGACGACGAAATTTGGTTCAAAGACAGCCAACTCTTCAGCACTCGGGACGATAAACATATTGGTAACGAAATGGGCCTGCCAAGCAACTTCTGTAACGAACCTAACACTCAACCGTGTTTCTGGATTGGCGCCACAAAAGGCATCAACGACAAATAATCGCTTTTCTGAAAGCTGTTCACATAACAGCCCTTTTAAGTGATCCCAAATTTGTGGGGAGAGAGGTTGGTTAGCATTTTTGGCGGCACTGGTGTCGTTCCACCATACTGTCTGCTCGGTGGTTGCATCACGGACGATATATTTATCTTTAGGCGAACGTCCCGTGAAAATTCCTGTATCGACCGCCACAGCACCAGATTGTGTTACAACTCCTCTTTCAAAGCCAACGAGGTCTGGTGATGTTTCTTCGGTAAAAAGCTGTTCATATGTGGGGTTATGGACAATTTCGGTAGAACCAGTGATCCCGATAGTACTCAGATCTGGAAGCGGGGGTGTAGCTGACATGAATCGCAACTCCTTCGATAAAAAAGTGGCTTAGCAAAAATACGTCAATGTCAGAAAAGTGTACCCTGAATCGTCGGGGGGGAAAGCAGAGAGGGACTAAAGTGTGAGCAGAGTTAAATTACTACTTAAAAAAGAGAAACATTCTCGCGAAGCTAGCTAAAGCAAGCGGGGATAAACCCCGCTGCAACCTCACTAATGAATTGAGGCATTACTTAACGGTACATCATTACGAATATTGGCAACATCTACGGCATCATATAAATAGTGGCTACCGCAGTAATCACAATGCATATCGATTTTTCCGTCTTCAGCTAAAATCGCGTCAATTTCCTCTACCGAAACGGTCTTTAAAACTTCTCCGCAGCGCTGTCTAGAGCAACTACATTTAAATTGTACCGGTTGCGGATCATAAACAGTCACTTCTTCCTGGTGGAATAGGCGCCACAAAACATCGTTCGCGGGTAGGCTTATAAGCTCTTCTTCCGTTACGGTTGTAGCAAGTGTTGTGAGATGGGTAAGTGCTTCACTATCTTTATCCTCGCTAGGTAACACTTGCAGCAAGATACCGGCTGCACCTTTTGTATTATTTCGAATGACTAACCGTGTCGGTAGCTGTTCTGAACGTAAGAAATACTCTTCGATGCACTCTGCAAAAGTAGGTTTTTCTAACGCAACAATACCTTGGTAACGTTCACCTTTAGCGGGGGTGATGGTGATGACCAAGTAACCTTGGCCTAGCATTTGAGCGAGCGTAGCATTGTCATCAATCTCCGCACGCACACGAGCAACACCTCGTAACTCTTGTTTATCATTACCATTGATCACCGCCATTGCTAATGGACCATCACCTTGTAATTGTACAGTGATATCGCCCTCAAATTTTAGCGTAGCCGTCATTAAGCTTGTCGTGACCAACATCTCTGCCATCAGTTTTTTTACCGCGGCAGGGTAGTCATGACCTTCAAGGATAGCTTGTAGTGTATGGCTGACATTAACCAGTTCGCCACGAACGGCGGCATCAGCAAATAAATAACGGTGAAGTTGATCTTGAACGGACATTATTTTCTCTTTAGGGCGTGTTTATTCGCCCGTTATCTTAAATTTAATTAAATCACGGCGCTCTTTTTTATCAGGGCGACGGTCGGGATGTGGCATCGTTAATGCGTTCATTTTCCGTGCCTGTGCGATCGATTCGCGCTTGGTAATGCTCTCTTCAGTTTCCTGATAGAGTCGCTCAGCTTCGGGTGCGCTACGGCGATGTTCGCTAAGAGATACGACGATGACGGTACGCAGATCATTACCCTGTCTGACTTGTACCTGGGCGCCAGGTTCCACCCATTTACTGGGTTTGCTCCGTTGGCCATTATACTGAACTTTCCCTCCCTCGATCATCTCTCTGGCAACCGCTCGCGTTTTATAAAATCGCGCAGCCCAAAGCCATTTATCGAGTCTTACTTTATCGAGTGCAGGATGTGTTTGGGTCGTTTGCATCTGTGCCTCCTAGAGACAAACTAGCATAAGCTTAGCAGCAAGACTTAACCTTAACCATCATTCTTTAAATGGGTGGGGTAGAAGCGAAGAGGTATTCGCTATAGAGGCGTTATAGTCTTCTTGAATACGGGCATAACGTGTGAAATGAGAGCGTAGACGATGAATACCCAAGAACGTGTTCACTACGACAAGAATGATTAAACCGGCTAAGAATAGTGTGGTAACAACATAACGCCACAGCGCATGAGTATTAGGTTCTTGATGTACAACAACATGAACCGTCCCTTGGTTATCATATTGTAGGGAGGTGATTATCCCCGATAAGGTAAAAGGTGTATTTAATAACTGTCCTGAAATACGTTGTAATTCTCTCCATTGTGCTGCAGGAGCTAAATCGAAAAGTGAGGTTTCAGGTTGCTCTTGATCGACCAGCAACTGACCTTGTCCGTTAACAAAGAGGTAGCCGTTCTTGGGTAAATGGCTCAGCAACGCAATTGTTTTACGGGTCTCATTACTCATAAAGGTTGTCGTCGCGGCATCAACTAAATTTGTTAAGTTTTGTGCGCTATTAGGTCTCAATAGAACATTTAATCCATCGAGTTTCCCTGATTTTGCCTGGTCGACTAAGAGGGGCCAGTCTTTAGCATTTTCAAGATTCACCAAGGCGCTCTTTAAACGGGGGCAATCATTTTCGGCAGAGCAAAGTTGGGCAGTTTTTAAAACGATATCTGAAAAATTATTCAGTAATATCATCCCCGATTTCTGTATTGCAGACGCAAGCTGTGGGTTTATTCCTTTTAAATGATTGTCTGGCGCAAGCTGTTGCGAGGTAGTGGCCAGTAGCGCTTGAGTCTGCTCAATAATTGGGGATGAGGGTAAGGTCTTGGATAACTGTTTATTCCAATAGACGGCAGAACAATCAAAAGGTAAAAAATCGTAGGTTCGGTTACTTTGATAAGTTTGGGGAATAACACACCTTCCCGTACCTTTAATATTGATCACATCGCCAACCTGTAATGTATGTTGAGTCAGCTGTTTGACATCGGTCACAGTAACACGCTGTTCGCCTTGCAGTCGCGCTAAAGCAATCTTGAATGAGACGGCAGTAGGTAGCCAACTGGTGGTCATAATTAGGATCAGTAAGGATCCGGCTGCTAAAGTCAGATTGTGACGCCAGTTTTGTAGTGGAAACTTTTTTACTTCACTAGTGAGCGAGAGCAGCGGACCGTGTCGTACCACACGGTTTTGATCATCAATTTCAATAACGGTTTCTTTACCGATATCTTGCTGAATATAGGGGTACCAATGTTCTGGGTAATAGAGGTCAAGAATCCCCAAAGAGAGACTCTGCTGTTTAGGGTTGGCTTCGCCAAAAAGGTCCCAAGGTTTTAGCAGGCCACGCATCGTTCTAATTTCTTGTAAATGGCTACGTGGGGGGCGGCGGTACATTAACCATAAACAGGGTAAAATTATCAGTAAGCTGGCGAGTAAAATCCATGGCATCAACTTTAACGGCGTCAATAAACTACAGAAAATGAGCAACAGCGCACAGCAGAGTATTAGCGCCTCACTGATATTATTTGCGTGAGTTAAGGTATATTCCTCATGCGTTTGACGACGAACATTGAGTATGGCGACACGCTCACTGGTCTCTTTACGAATCGAGGTATCAGTGATAGCAGAAAAAGTAGTTTGCGGGCCGGTATTCTCGAGGTCATGGAGTAATCGGTGGCCATTGAGGCTAATAACTAACGGTAACTGATTGGTATAGACTAGCTCGATAGTGTTATCTGCGGCGATGAAAGGTTGACCGTTGGGGGGAAGGTGGACCTCAAAAGCATCGAGATAATACCGATTAAGTTCTGGAACGCTGGCTGACAGACTGTAATGGGTAATGGAGTGATTGAGCGTGTACACCGATTTATCACGCAGCGTACAGGCGTTGCGTGGTAGGTTAATTTTTTTTAATAAACGATCAATAAACCCAGTGGGTTTGGGCTGTCGTTGTTTTAAATAGGCATAACAAAGCCTCAGTTCTTCTTCCGTTAGCTGATGTTGATCGATGGCATTTAATTTTTTGTGTTGGGCGCGGAGCTGTTTTTTGGGTAGCAGTATTTTTGTCCAAACAAAGAGTATGCAGAACAAAATTACAAGTAGTAAGAAAATAAAAACACTCATGCGTTACCCAGAGCAAAGAAGTGGTGAGCCTCATGGCCAGTAAAATATATCGAGTACAATGATACCTATATCAGTAAGACAATGAATTAAATAATTGGCGTTATCCTGTGTCAATCTAGTCTCGCACTCTAAAATAATAAATCAGGATAATCTTATTATTACAAGTCTGAAAAGAGATCTTGCGAATAAAAGACCGCAAATTTGGGCTGGTTGCCATTCTCTGGCTATGATTCAATAGCGACATACTGATTATCATCACGAGGTAAACCATGTCCGCGCTAAAAAAACCGCAAATTTTGCGTATTTCAGAAGTCGCGAGCTCACGACTGTTTACTATTCAATCTGTTCAGCTTCGTTTCAGCAATGGTGTCGAACGTATTTATGAGCGTATGAAACCTGCGGGGCGTGAAGCGGTTATGATCCTCGCGCTGGAAGGCGAAAATGTCTTGATGATTGAGGAGTACGCCGTAGGAATTGAAGGCTACGAATTAGGCTTTCCCAAAGGATTGATCGACGCTGGTGAAACCCCTGAGCAGGCGGCGGTTAGGGAATTAAAGGAAGAGGTGGGGATGGGCGCGGAACAGCTGACGGCTCTGGGGCATGTCACTATGGCCCCCTCTTATTTTTCGAGCCGGATGCACATCCTCGTGGCCGAGAAACTTTATTCTGAATGGCTGACAGGGGATGAACCAGAGCCTTTAGTTATCCATCGCTGGCCTGTGGCTAAGCTGATTGACCTGCTCAATCATCCACAATTCCAAGAAGCGAGAAACATGAGTGCAATGTTTTTATTACGTGAATGGATAGCGAAAAAGTCGCATATTTCTTATTCGAATGAACACGCGGGCTAATCCATAGCCCGCAGTGATGATCAAAATAAGTCTTGGCTCTCTGCGCCCGAACCTATCGTGGTGCTGGTTTCCTGAGGCGAATACTCTTTAGGCTCGGTACCGGTTACGAAGTATTCAGGGCGGCTATTCCCGCCACCATGTGATAATTTACCCGTTGTCCTATCTATCGTTACTGTCGTGATCCCTTCTGGCGGGGTTAACGGTTGTAATGGCACACCTTGTAGCGCTATTTTCATATAGTCGTCCCACGCAGGCTGGGCACTCTTTGCCCCACCTTCATAGCCTGATACTTGGTCTGCTATCGCCCCCGATGCGGTGGTGCGGCCTAGGGCATGGCTAGGATTATCAAAACCAATCCAGACAGATGTGGCGATGCCCGGACCATAGCCAGAAAACCATGCGTCTCTGGAATTGTTAGTGGTCCCTGTTTTTCCGCCAATATCGTTACGGTGTAAATCACGCCCTGCTCGCCACCCAGTTCCCTGCCAACCGGGCTCACCGAAGATATTTGAATTCATCGCACTCTTGATTAAAAAGGAGAGCGGCGTACTGATAACGTGAGGGGCATAAGGATCATTATTTGAATCCTTATTCACTGTTTGTAAGTCTGTTTGTGGTGCACCGTTTGGAACGGGCTGCTCTGCATGTGCCACGTTTTCTATTTTTGCATCATCCAATTGCGCGATATCTGGTGTGTTCGCGAAGAGGGGGAGGGAATTACACTCTGGGCAGGCGATCTTAGCATTCTCTTGGAACACGACGTTTCCTTGCTGATCGCTAATTTTACTGATTAACCAAGGTTCTACTTGGAAGCCACCATTGGTCAATATTGCATAACCTCTAGCCACTTGAATCGGTGTAAATGAGGCGGCCCCCAAGGCTAATGATTCGGTATGGATAATGTTTTGCTCAGGAAAACCGAAGCGTAAGAGATATTTGGCTGCATAATCAACGCCCATGGCACGCATCGCCCGTACCATCACGACATTTTTGGACAGACCGAGTCCTTGTCGAAGACGCATGGGTCCCGCATAAACATTTGGCGAATTATGAGGACGCCAATCGGAACCCGCGCCGGCATCCCAACGAGAGATAGGTAAATCATTCAAGATAGTGGCTAACGTCAGGCCTTTATCCATCGCCGCGGTATACAGGAAAGGTTTGATGTTCGAGCCAACTTGACGCAATGCCTGAGTCGCACGGTTAAACATACTCTGAGAGAAGTCAAAACCACCTACTAAGGCTTTGATTGCACCATTATGCGAGTCCAGCGAAACCAGTGCCGAGTTAACCTGTGGTACTTGTGCTAGCCACCAATCTTGTCCTACCGCTCTGACCCAAATTAATTGTCCTGATGCTAATACTTGACTGACGGAACGGGGAGTTGCCCCCTGCAGATTGTCATTTTTAAACGGTCTTGCCCAACGTATACCCGCGAGGGTTAGGGTTTGAACGGTACCATTCTTTAGTCTTACTTGTGCTGAATTCCAGTCAACATGTTGGACTACAGCGGGGATAAGCGGTCCGTAAGTAGGGTAATCTGCAAGCGTATTATCAATTTTTTTCTCGTCCCAAGCAGGTTGCCCATCGCTCCAAAGCAATTTTGTTGGGCCACGATAGCCATGTCGAATATCATAATTTAAAACATTATTCACTACGGCTTGTTGAGCACCTTCTTGTAGCGTCCGAGTAATAGTGGTGTTGACTTGGTATCCGTCGTTATAGGCATCTTCACCATAACGTTTCACCATCTCTTGACGCACCATTTCACTGATATAGGGAGCCGTAAAGGCGACCTGCGGGCCATGGTATTGTGAGATTAGCGGCTCATTAACCGCCTGCTCATATTGCTGTTGGCTAATATACTTTTGATCTAACATCCGGCCTAACACCACATTGCGTCGAGCGCGCGCGCGGGTATGTGAATAGAGCGGATTAAAGGTAGAAGGGGCTTTAGGTAATCCGGCAATCATTGCCATCTGGCTTAAACTGAGCTCATTAACATCTTTACCAAAATAGACGTGAGCGGCGGCTCCAACCCCGTAAGCACGAGAGCCAAGATAAATTTTATTTAAGTAAAGATCGAGAATCTGGTCTTTGGTAAAAAGTTGTTCAATACGGATGGCAAGAAAAGCTTCTCTAATTTTACGTAATAATGTTTTCTCAGGTGAGAGGAAAAAATTACGCGCTAGCTGTTGGGTTATCGTACTTGCTCCTTGCGAAGCCCTCCCAGAGAAGAGCGCGATAGAGGCAGCACGAAAAATCCCAATTGGGTCAACACCGTGGTGTTCGTAAAAGCGGCTATCTTCGGTGGCAATAAATGCGTGAATAAGATCAGGGGGCATTTGCTGCAATGTTAGAGGGATACGACGCTTCTCACCAAATTGTGCAATTAACTCTCCGTCTGCGCTGTATACCTGCATCGGGGTCTGCATTTTAACATCTTTAAGGGTATTTACGTCGGGTAATTGAGGTTCAATATATTTATATAAGCCATATATAGAGCCTACTCCCAGAAAAATGCAGCAAATAAATAATATGAATAAATACTTTAAGAACTTCACCTAAACTCTCTCACTCGAACGATATTGGGTAGTTTATAAACAATTGCCCCGTAGTATAAAGACATCATCGCTGCTTTGATACGTCAAAATATCTCATCGACTTCGGGAGGTTGTAAAATGTTTAGCCAAGGATGGCAAATAGGTCTTCATATTAATACGGCTCAAGTCAGTGTTGTGGCCGTCAAAGGGAGCCAACATAAGTGGTCTTTACAGCGCTGGTGGGTGTTCCCATTAAACGCACCGATATTCACTTCAACAGGATTATTGGTCAATACCCAAGAATTTCATTCTATTTTGGTAAACCTTCGCACTCATTTGCCTTACCGTTATTCGTTGCGAGTGAGCTATCCCGTGCAATGTGTATTGCTCCGAACAATTTCGTTACCTAGCACAGCGCTGAAGGGGTTACCTTTAGAGCGTTTTGTCCAGCTCTCCGTTGAGCGACTATTCTCTCACCTTCATGAGTTAACCTGGGATTACTGTTTAGGCCCGGATAAATCATCTGAAATCAGTGTGACGGTGACGAGGAGTAAAGTCCTTAATGACTATTGTGCGGTATTCCAGGACGTCGGGTTGGCCGTAGATGTAGTCGAATTGGCCTCAACCGCTCTTTATCCGCTGCTTGATCCCAGTGGCAGTAGTGCTCTTATCGTTGAGGATCGTGAAATTTGGTTATGGGCGATTTGTCATAATCAACATTATCATCACGGGCAATGTTTAAAAGAAGATTTTCCTACTCCTGAATCCGTTATCCACTCAATCACTATCCATAGCGAATCGTACTTCTATGCTGGAGAACAGGATGATGCTTACCAGAAAAACATGGAATCATTTTCTTTATTAACATCCATAGGGCATTCGCGCTCAGCGATATCATCGCGCCATGATTTAGTCGTTGCTTTAGGACTCGCCTTGCGTAAGGCGGACCAACTATGAGTAGAGTTAACTTACTTAACTGGCGGAGAAAAAAACTGTCTCAGCGTAGTTTTGTTATTGTCATCACCGGAGCTTTGCTGCTTATCTTATTAATCGTTCTCGCTCGTGTAGGCGTTGTCTATTATCAGCAAAGTCTCCGTGAACTTGACACGCTAAATGATCTCTATCAACACCTCGTCACCCAGTTATCTCAACGACTCCATCAACAGCAGACTGTATTACACCAACTCGAGCAAGCCGATCTGGAACGCAAGCGGATTGAAGGGGTTCGGGATGAATTGATCACCTATCGTTTTTTTTTCCAATGGTTAACTGAACGTTTACCTGAACATTTTTGGCTGACAACGCTGACCGCAGGTCAATCAGGTTGGATGATTACCGGGCAAAGCTTGAGGTTGGAAGAGATTGAACAGTTTATTCAACAGTTGTTAAGCGTAAAACAGGTTACGGCATTAAGCCTTAATGACTTAAAAAGAAAAGCGGAGTATTACGAATTTAGAGTAAGTTTTTTAATCTCAGCAGGGGAGGAACACGCGACTAATGGAAGATAATTTATGGTTTAAAATCATTTGCTTACCAATTTTTATTCAGTGGGCGCTCACCCTCGGTGTAGTGGCTCTGTTAGGGGTTTTTCTAACATCATATTTTTTATCGCCGGTGTATAGCCATCAAAAACGGCAGTTAGCTTTACTACAAACCTCACTCGGCCAAGTTAACCAGCGACTCGATGCATATCGGCAGACAAAACCTTATTACTTGTTATCGCAGCAACAGGCTCGCTCAGAAAGAAAACAGAGTGAGGCATTTCCGGTGTTCATCTTGTCATATGGAGCAGCTATTTCGAACTGGCAAGAAAGTGACGCTCAGCAGAAGGCTACACTGATCCTGGGTTGGCAGAGTTTTTTGCAGTTTTGGGAACATTTGATCCAGTTGGACCGTAATGTAAAGCCTCATCAGCTTCAACTCTCTGCGCAAAATGGCTCAATTTTAATAAAGCTGACTTATGAAAAAAAATAAAATCTCTCTTTATTTACTTGCCCTCTTGATGGTGGGAATAAAAAACCAAGCAGTAGGAAAAGATCCTTTTCAACCATTTGATTTATCTCAATGTACTTCTTTCGTAACGCAACTAAATGGGTGGAAATTAAACGCAGTACTCACCAGCACCTCAAGTCGTGAAGCCGTTATTTCACACACCTTATTGGGGACTAGGAGAGTCGCATTGGGGTCACAGCCTTCTTTTATTAATGGACGGGTGACACAGATCCAATTGACGCATATCGAGATTAGCGTTTTACCGCCTTGCCCATCTAAACGGATAACACTTTATTTTAAAGGAGCTTCATAATGCGTGTAACGAGGTTCTATTCTTTATTCACTTTAATGGTTATTTTTACCTGTGGCGCCCATGCAAGTACAAGAATATCAATTAATGTTGAGAATACGCCTGTAGCGCATATTTTTTCTTTACTTGCGTCAGCAAAAGACCTCAATCTCGTGGTGGACCCTAGTATTGAGCAATCTCTAACTCTGCATCTTATTGATGTCGAGTGGCAAGATGCGTTAGATATTATTAAGGATTTAGCAAAAGTAGAGGTCGTTCAATACGCCAATATTTTAGTGATTCGTATGATGGCGCAAAAGGACCCCGACGATGGGCGTGAAACGTTAACCTTTTCCCTTCAGAAAACGAAAATGGAACAGAGAGTTTTCTCCTTAAAGTTTATCGAGGCTGCTGAGCTTGAAAAACAGTTAAAAGCACTACCTTTCGAAAGTGCAGGTGGGAAAGGAAAACGCTTTGTGGACCATGAACAACAGCAGCTTATTATTTGGGATGATGCAGAATCCTTACAGAGGATAGAGCAGTGGATTCAGTTGCACGACCACCCTCAGCCACAAATAGAAATTACGGCTCAAATGATTTCGATTAGCCAAGACAATTTACGTGAACTCGGGGTTTCATGGTTTAACGATACTTCAAGTCTGGGGGAGGGACGAGTAGCGAGACACCACTTCACGACGTCATTAGGCGTTGCTGTACCGACATCACAAGTCAAAACGGCAATAACTCAAATCGATAGCCAATTATTGTTTCTTGAACTCTCCGCATTGGAACAAGAAAATCAGTTAGAAATCATCGCTAGCCCTCATTTAGTGACCTCTCAAGGTCGTACAGCATCAATCAAACAGGGCACAGAAATTCCTTATCAAACGGTGAGTGGTAAAAATGAAAACCCAGTAATAAATTTTAAAGAGGCCGTATTGGGGATGGAAGTAACGCCTGAACGGGTTGGACGAGAATATATTCGTTTACGACTCAGGCTAAACCAAGACGTGCCTGGGAAAATTTTGCAGGGTGACGGTAAGGGCCCCCCTTCAATTGATAAACAGGAAATCACGACTGAAGTCTTGGTGGCGAATGGAACGACTATTGCTTTAGGCGGGGTCTTTCAACAACAACATCAGCATGGAATCGCCACCGTGCCTTGGTTAGGGAAGATACCGCTGTTGGGGATATTATTTCAAAAACAGACACAGCAACGTCAAAAAAGAGAGTTAGTGATTTTTATCACTCCACGCCTGTTACCGATAGTTAATATTCCGTAAATTCAGGATAGATTGAGGTTCACCGTTGACGTAAAGCGCTAATTAGCATAAAAGGTTATCAATTTTTAAGAACCTTAAGCACTGAGTTTAATAAATCATCACTCAATGAGTCTGGATATAGTACTATAAGAGTGACTGACAGGAGCGCTTCACGGTATAAATAGGTGAAGGGTTACTGATAAATCATTTAATTGGTTGCCAAATGGTCTTGAGTGTTGAGATAATTTTTCACCTGACTCTTGTTACATGCTTATGAGGTCTCAGTTTCTGTCTCGTTGTCTATAGTGACTACGGGGTATCATCAACGAATTCTTAGTAGTACCGATAAAAATGGCAGAGAAACGTAATATCTTTCTGGTTGGGCCTATGGGTGCCGGCAAAAGCACTATTGGTCGTCAGTTAGCTCAACAACTTAATATGGAATTTTACGATTCCGATCAAGAGATTGAACGTCGTACCGGGGCTGATGTGGGCTGGGTCTTCGATGTTGAAGGCGAAGAAGGCTTCCGCGATCGTGAGGAAAAAATCATCAATGAGTTGACTGAGAAGCAAGGCATTGTCTTGGCGACAGGCGGCGGTTCAGTTAAATCTCGTGAGACACGTAACCGCTTATCGGCACGTGGAGTCGTTGTGTATCTTGAGACGACTATCGAGAAACAACTTGCTCGGACGCAACGTGATAAACGTCGTCCTCTTTTACAAGTTGATTCTCCTCCTCGGGATGTCTTAGAAGATCTCGCGGGTGAGCGCAATCCTCTGTATGAAGAGATTGCTGACGTGACTATCCGCACCGATGAGCAGAGTGCAAAAGTGGTTGCCAATCAGATCATCCATATGTTGGAAAACAATTAAGTTGATATATCGCAGTTAAATCAGTTGAGGGTCAGTAACATGATGCAGAAGATGATGGTTTCACTTGACGAACGCAGCTATCCCATCACGATCGCCGCAGGCTTATTCAGTGAATCTGCATCTTACTGGCCACTAACTGCTCATCAATCAGTCATGGTTGTGACTAATGAAACTATTGCACCGCTCTATCTACAACCGGTTTTAGAGCAACTTTCTGCATTAGGTATCAACGCTGACTCCGTCGTATTACCTGATGGTGAGCAATACAAGTCATTAACAGTACTCAATACAGTATTTACTGCGTTATTGGAAAAGCCACATAGTCGTGACACGACACTCATTGCGTTAGGGGGTGGAGTGATCGGCGATATGACAGGTTTTGCTGCAGCTAGCTACCAGCGTGGTGTGCGTTTTATACAAATGCCCACCACGCTGTTATCTCAAGTTGATTCATCGGTAGGTGGTAAGACGGCCGTCAATCATCCCTTAGGGAAAAATATGATTGGCGCATTCTATCAACCTACATCGGTTGTCATTGATCTTGATTGCTTAGCAACGCTACCACCTCGAGAGTTATCCTCTGGGTTAGCTGAAGTGATCAAATACGGTGTTATCCTCGACTATGCCTTTTTTGAATGGTTAGAAGAGAACATCGATGCGCTTCGACGCTTAGATCAAAAAGCACTGGCTTATTGTATCAGACGTTGTTGTGAACTTAAGGCTGAGATCGTGGCAGCGGATGAACGGGAACAGGGTAATCGCGCGCTGTTAAACCTCGGACATACTTTTGGACACGCTATTGAAGCGCATATGGGATATGGCAATTGGTTACACGGTGAAGCGGTAGCGGCAGGTATGGTCATGGCTGCACGTACTGCGGAACAACTTGGGACATTCGGTGCCTCATTAACAGAACGGCTCATCACGCTATTGTTGCGTGCTGGACTGCCGGTTAACGGACCGCAGCAAATGTCGGCCGAAGACTACTTACCTCATATGATGCGGGATAAGAAAGTGTTATCAGGAGAGCTACGCTTAGTCTTGCCTACCGATTTAGGTAAGGCCGAGGTGCGTTCTGGAGTGGGACATGATACTGTTTTAGCTGCCATAACTAAGTGTTAGCTAAGGTAAGACAATAACTAATAATGTCAGCGGGGCCACTCTAGTGGTACTTAGCCGAATACGTATGAGGTGGATCAATGGATGACTTTCAACCGGAAGATGAATTAAAACCTGACACGAGCGACCGTCCTGCTTCTCGTGGAAAAAAACCTGCACCGTCCTCTAAGCTACCAATCTCTAAGCAGCATCTCATGATCGCTGTGGGGATTTTGGTATTGCTACTACTAGTTTTAGGCATTGGGTCAGCAATGAACAGTCAGTCTAAACCCGACGAAGCTGCTAATGGCCAAGGCAATGAAAGAAACGTCGACCTGTCTGGGAATACTTCAGCAGATAATTCAACCGCTGCAGTAAACGATCAGCAAAATCAACCGGCAGGTACTCAACCTGCAGCGCCAAGCGATAGCACCTCGAATGGGTCGATGGCGTCGACCAACGGCATGGCTCAAGATACCCAGTCGTCAGTTGATCAAGTATCAGCTGCATCTCTACCAACGGGTGCGGCGACACTTGATCGCAATGCGAAACTCAGCAATACGGCTCAGACAGCTCAACAGCCTACTGACGTTGCACCAACGCCACCGGTTCATCACTCAGCGCCTAGCGAACAACATGCGCGTGCTAAGCCTCCCGTGGTGCATACAGAGGCTCGTCAACCAAGCCATCGTTCTGAAGTGCGTCATGCTGTACCTGAACGCCGTGAGACCACCGTCAGCCATCGTCAGCCTGAACACCGTGAAGCGAAAAAGACTGTAGCCCCTAAAGCTCCAGTAAAAATCGCTGAAAAGCAGACTCCAGTGACCATAACCACGACATCTCAACCCGCGAAGGCTACACCAGCACCTTCTCGTGAAGCCGTGTCAGGCAAGGGGTATACACTACAGCTCAGTGGCGCAAGCCGTGAAGATACGTTGAATGCTTGGGCAAAACAGCAGAATCTTTCCAGCTACCAGGTTCATAAGACGTCTCGCAATGGACAAGCGTGGTATGTCTTGACCACAGGAAACTATAAAACACCCGCTGAAGCAAAAAGCGCTATCTCATCTCTTCCAGAGGCTGTAAAAGCTAAGAGTCCATGGGTTAAGCCAATGAAAGAATCAGCTCAGTAATCTCAATAGGGCTGCAATAAGCAGCCCTCGATTTAAGCGCCAATCTGTTGTCCGGATAACCGCAACATCTCATAATTAATCTTTGATACGACAACATGAAGAAACATCGCGCTTTTTTGAAGTGGGCTGGAGGCAAGTATCTCCTATTAGAAGATATCCAACGCCATCTACCAGAAGGCGACTGCCTAGTCGAACCTTTTGTGGGGGCTGGATCAGTATTCCTTAATACTGATTATAAGAAGTACTATCTTGCTGATATTAATAGTGACTTGATTAACCTCTACAACATTGTCAAGCACAGTAGTAGTCAATTTATCGCGGACGCTCGTGGTTTTTTTACGCCTGAAACGAATAATGCCGACACCTATTACGCGCATCGTAGTGCGTTTAATCAGAGCGACGATCCTTACTATCGAGCACTACTCTTTCTCTACTTGAATCGACATGGCTATAACGGTCTGTGCCGGTATAACTTACGCGGGCAATTTAACGTACCTTTTGGGCGATATGTTAGGCCATACTTTCCGCAAGCGGAACTAGAATGGTTTGCGGTACGTGCGCAGCAAGCCACTTTTGTTTGCGAGTCATACGTTCAAACGCTATCTCAAGTCAGACGAGGCTCGGTCGTTTATTGCGACCCACCCTATGCACCGCTCTCATCGACTGCCAATTTTACGGCCTATCATACCAATAGCTTTTCTGCTAAGGAGCAAGCACTGTTAGCGGAATTAGCCTATAAGTTGGCACAAAAAAAATCGGTGCCTGTGTTAATCTCGAACCACGATACGGAATTAACTCGAAAATGGTATGAAGAGGCTACACTTCATGTTGTTACAGCAAGGCGCTCCATTAGCCGTAGTGCTAAGGGCCGAACTAAGGTCGATGAATTGCTAGCACTGTATACATAATGTTGTAGCGGTAGCTCAGCATTGCTGAAACCGGAAATCATACTCTCGGAGAATTGCATGAAAAATTATTTAATTGCGCCATCCATTTTATCCGCCGACTTCGCTCGATTAGGGGAAGATACGGCCAAGGCTATTGCGGCCGGGGGTGATGTTGTCCACTTCGATGTAATGGATAATCACTATGTGCCAAATCTAACGATGGGCCCAATGGTGTTAAAAGCGCTCCGGGATTATGGCATTACGGCGCCTATCGATGTGCACTTGATGGTTAAACCAGTTGATGCGTTGATTCCAGAATTTGCCAAAGCGGGAGCAAGCTTTATCACTTTTCATCCTGAGGCCAGCGAGCATGTTGACCGTACGGTACAACTGATCAAAGAGCACGGTTGTAAAGCGGGTCTAGTCTTTAACCCGGCCACGCCGCTTACCTACCTTGATTATATGTTGGATAAGATTGATATAGTGTTACTGATGTCGGTCAACCCAGGTTTTGGTGGGCAAAGTTTTATCCCTTCCACGTTAAACAAACTCCGTGAAGTGCGTAAGCGCATTGACCAAAGTGGATATGATGTTCGATTAGAAATCGATGGTGGCGTAAAAGTCGATAATATCGCAGAAATCGCTGCTGCCGGCGCGGATATGTTCGTTGCGGGCTCCGCTATTTTCAATCAGCCAGACTATAGAACGGTTATTGCCGAAATGCGTCGCGAAGTGGAGAAAGCACATGGCTCATTTCACTAATATTCGCGGAATAGCATTCGATTTAGATGGGACATTAATCGACAGTGCTCCGGGCTTAGCGAGTGCAATCGATTTAATGCTCGCTGATCTGCAATTACCTGCAGCCGGGAGTGACAATGTGACCCGTTGGATCGGCAACGGTGCGGATATAATGGTCACTCGGGCGCTGACATGGGCCCTTGGTGAAGCGCCAGATGATACTCAGCTTGCTCAAGCACGCAGCTGCTTTGACCACCATTATCTGCAGACAGCGGAGACCGGAAGTCAGTTATTTGACCACGTAACTGACGTATTAGCGGTTTTGCGAGCGGAAGATATCCCTTTAGCGATTGTTACCAACAAGCCGACACCCTTTGTTCGCCCGTTATTGGAAAGCCTTGGTATTGATCACTATTTTAATTTAATCATTGGTGGAGATGACGTTCCAGTTAAAAAACCTCATCCCGCTGCAATCTTTATGGTACTGGGTCAATTTGGGCTGCTGACAGAAGAACTGCTTTTTGTAGGTGATTCACGTAACGATATACAAGCGGCAAAATCGGCGGGTGTTCAGTCAGTCGGGTTATCCTATGGATACAATTATGGCGAACCGATTGAAGATAGCCACCCAGACCAAGTTATTCATCAATTTGATCACCTTCTCTCCCTTATTGGGAAGTAATCTCCAGGATAAGAAATAATGACAAGACCTATCGTCTTTAGTGGTGCGCAGCCATCCGGTGAACTTTCTATCGGCAACTACATGGGAGCGCTGCGTCAATGGGTTCAGATGCAGGATGACTATCATTGTATCTATTGTATTGTTGACCAACACGCTATCACTGTACGCCAAGATGCGGCGGCCTTACGTAAGGCTACCCTTGATACTTTGGCGCTTTATCTTGCTTGTGGTATCGATCCTGAAAAATCAACGATCTTCGTCCAATCTCATGTGCCAGAGCATGCGCAACTATCGTGGGTACTGAACTGCTATACCTACTTTGGTGAATTAAGCCGAATGACTCAGTTCAAGGATAAGTCATCACGCTATGCAGAAAATATTAATGCCGGGCTTTTCGACTATCCCGTCCTGATGGCTGCCGATATTCTTCTTTACCAAACACAGCAAGTGCCGGTCGGCGAAGATCAAAAACAACATCTTGAGTTGAGCCGTGATATAGCTCAACGCTTCAACGCAATTTACGGTGATATCTTTAAAGTGCCTGAGCCGTTCATCCCGAAATCGGGCGCTCGGGTAATGTCATTACTTGAACCAACGAAGAAGATGTCTAAATCTGATGATAACCGCAACAACGTTATCGGATTGCTTGAAGAACCGAAGGCGGTAGTGAAGAAAATTAAACGAGCAGTAACGGATTCTGATGAGCCACCTGTAGTGCGTTATGATGTGAAAAATAAGCCGGGCGTGTCCAACCTATTGGATATTCTTTCAGGTGTAACCGGTCAACCGATCACTGAACTGGAACGTTCATTCGAAGGCCAGATGTATGGGCATTTAAAAGGTGCGGTGGCTGAAGCCGTATCGGGTATGCTGACTGATTTACAAGCGCGCTATCATCACTTCCGTAATGATGAAGTATTGCTCAATAAAATCATGAAAGAAGGTGCGGAAAAGGCAAGTTCACAAGCTAAACAAACACTTGACAAAGTCTATGAAGCGATTGGTTTTGTTGCCCGTCCTTAATTAGGCGCTACCCTGATATAAAAAAGGCGGTAGAAATTTTCTACCGCCTTTTTTATTAATGATTTGCGCGATGCTTAGTGACAAAACCCAGCAGTAAGCAACAGATAAAGACGGTGAGATAAAGACCATTAGAGGTCGTCAATGCTGCATGAGGTCCATCGTGACTCACGATAGGGGCTGTTACTACAAAAGTTAACATGGTTCCGACTGTACCGCAGGTCAGAATAAAGTTAACCAATTTAGGCGATGCGATCTTGGTTTGCTGAGAGCCAAGAGTAATAATCGTGGTATAAATCGCGCTAGAGAAAAAGCCTAGTGCGGCGATGATAATATGAAGCATATTAGGGTCCTGTGCATGGTTAAACCAATACATTAATAAGGACGCTAACGCTGTGAGTAATACCAATAATTTCTGTGAGTCAATGAAACGTAGCACAACACTAAACACCCACATACCGACCATATAAGCTGTCCAGAAATTACCGACAAGCTGGCCCGCACGGCCTAATTCGAAACCTAACGCTTTAGTCGCATAATCAGGCACCCAAGCTATAAATCCTAACTGGCCAAGAATGTAACATAAGGCTGCCAGCGCAAGCAGAAAGACGCCTGGACCCCATTTTTCTTTAGGCTCACTCTTTTGTTGTGAGTTTTTAGAGAGTATCGGGAATTCGGTGAAAAGCGTAATGATGAAAATAGCGACGTAAATCAGCCCAATCGCGCAGTAGACTACATACCAAGGAAGCTGACGCGATAATACCGCCGCGGCGATTATTGGAAAGAGCGTTCCAGCCATACTGAAAAAAGAATCGGTAAACAGCAATCGAGCACCACGTTGACGACCTTCGTACAGGTGGGTAATCAGAAAGGTTCCAATCGACATGGTAATGCCACTGACAACACCAAGAATGAACATACAGGCCGAAAATATAGCGATAGAGTGGCCAGTAACCAACCCGGCAATCGCAACTAGCATCAAAATAAAGCCGAATATCAGCTGTTTTTTAAGAGGAACTAGTTCCATCAGCCAAGCATTGAGAAAAATTGCGATCAAAATCCCCGCGTTCAAAAACGTAAAGGTATTACTCATACTTGTCACGGGGACATTGAAATAGTGAGCGATGTTGTCCATCACCATTCCCGTTACAATCACCAGCGCCCCTGTTAACGCATAGGAAAGAAAGCTTATCCAGGTAAGCCCGGTTCTTTTTATTTGCATCATCATTAATACCTGTTAAAGGAAAAGTCCGAAGAGTGAAGCGAACGATTGTAATGCCATCGCTCCGGTTTATAAATAATGATGCTCATAATGAATTGAATATTTAACCAATAACCGTGGTCGTTAGAGAAAAAGCACTCTGAGCCATATTTTATGCTGTGGTTGGCGAGATATAAGTCAGGAAATCGCTAGCCGTAGAGCGTAAATACTCCTTACAATCATCGTCAGTATTTATTCTATCCCAGCTAAGGACGCGCAATTATGTTAAAAAAAACATTGGCTACAGCATTAACCCTGTTTTCATTAGCCGCCACGGCTCAACATGCGATGGCCGATACGCATGTGTTAATGACGACTTCTGAAGGGAATATTGAGTTAACCTTGAACGATGAGAAGGCTCCAGTCACTGTCAAAAACTTTCTTCAATACGTGAATAACGGTTTCTATAACAATACGATCTTCCATCGTGTGATCCCGAGCTTTATGATTCAAGGGGGTGGCTTCACAGCGGACATGCAACAGAAGTCGACCCAAGCACCGATTAAAAATGAAGCTGATAATGGATTACGTAATACCCGTGGTACCATTTCTATGGCAAGAACAGCGGATAAAGACAGTGCGACCAGCCAATTTTTTATCAATGTCGCGGACAATGCTTTTCTCGATCATGGACAGAGAGATTTCGGCTATGCGGTGTTTGGTAAAGTGACAAAAGGTCTGGATGTGGCAGAAAAAATTTCCCATGTCGAAACCACTAATAATGGGCCTTACCAAAACGTTCCTGCAAAGCCTGTCACCATCATCTCCGTAAAAGTTTTACCTTAATGGACTATCCAAGCACTACTCGTTGAGTGCTTGGAACCTTTCTCGTCAAATACTACGATTATCTTCTCTAACTGAGAAATCATATGCTGTTAATCATAGATAACTATGACTCTTTTACTTGGAATCTTTATCAGTACTTTTGCCAATGTGGTGTAGAGGTGAAGGTTATTCGTAATGATGCCATTACACTTCAAGAGATGGAGGACCTGGGGATGAGCCATCTTGTTATCTCACCGGGCCCCTGTACACCCAATGAAGCGGGTATTTCGTTATCGGCCATTCAACATTTCGCCGGTAAATTGCCTATATTGGGCGTCTGTCTTGGTCATCAAGCCATCGCTCAAGCGTTTGGTGGCAAAGTGATACGTGCGGGTCAAGCGATGCATGGTAAAACCTCAGTGATTCGTCACAACCGGCAAGGGCTATTTTCACAGCTACCGGATCCGCTTACCGTGACACGCTATCACTCTTTAGTCGTTGAGACCGCTACATTACCTCAAGAGCTTGAAATGACGGCTTGGGTTGAAGAAGAGGATGGTAGGCTTACGATCATGGGGCTTCGTCATCGACACCTTGAGATAGAGAGCGTGCAATTTCACCCCGAAAGTATTTTGAGTGAACAAGGACTGTCATTATTGAATAACTTTACCACTCGATGAATAATTGATTTTATATGCAATATAAATGTATATTTATTCTTGAGAATTTTTAATTACTAAGGACGTCAGATGCCGGTAACACAGACCCCTATTACTCGTGAGTTATTCGACGAGGTGATCTTACCTATTTATGCGCCTGCACAATTTGTCCCAGTAAAAGGACAGGGGAGTCGGGTCTGGGATCAGCAAGGTAAAGAGTACATCGATTTTGCCGGCGGTATTGCGGTCACGGCGTTAGGCCATTGTCATCCAGTACTGGTTGAGACCCTGCAAAAACAGAGCGAGCAGTTATGGCATTTAAGTAATATTTTTACTAATGAACCTGCATTGCGCCTAGCTAAAAAATTGACTGACGCTACCTTCGCTGATCGTATTTTTTTTGCCAATTCTGGCGCTGAGGCCAATGAAGCGGCCTTTAAGTTGGCGCGGTATTACGCGACTAATACCATAAGTCCTTACAAAACAAAAATTATCGCATTCCATCATGCCTTTCACGGTAGAACATTTTTTACTGTCACGGTTGGAGGACAGCCTAAATATTCTGATGGATTTGGCCCTAAACCGGCAGATATTGTGCATGTTCCTTTTAATGATCTCGATGCCGTTAAAGCGGTGATTGATGATCATACCTGTGCGATCGTGGTTGAACCTATTCAAGGTGAGGGGGGCGTCACACCTGCAACGGAAGCGTTCTTATCCGGATTACGCCAGCTTTGCGACCAATACCAAGCTTTACTGGTTTTCGACGAAGTGCAAACCGGAATGGGGCGTACAGGTAAACTTTTTGCTTACCAGCATTCAGAGGTTGTCCCCGATATTCTCACGACAGCTAAAGCATTGGGCGGAGGGTTTCCGGTAAGTGCGATGCTGACGCGAGAGGGCATCGCAAAAGTGATGACACCTGGCTCCCATGGCACTACCTATGGCGGTAATCCCCTAGCATGTTCTGTTGCAGAAGCCTCATTGGATATTATTAACGATAGTCAGTTGTTAGCGGGAGTTGAACAACGGCATCAATGGTTTATTAAGGCACTCGAAGAGATTAATAACCATTATCACATCTTTACCACGATTCGCGGTAAAGGGTTGCTGATAGGAGCCCAACTCGCGCCAGAGTATGCAGCGCGCCTACGCGACTTCATTCAGGCGGCCGCAGAGCATGGCCTGCTGCTGTTATCCGCCGGGAGTGATGTATTACGTTTTACGCCTTCGCTAATTATTCCTGAACAAGATGTTCAACAAGGGATGGCAAAATTACAACAAGCAATTGCCCAAGTTATTGGTTAACTTACTTGCCCTGAGTTATTTACTGCTCAGGGCTCTTGTTAGCACGTGAAAACCACGCACCGTGTTTAGGGCGCTGAGTCCAGATAATAGCGGAGATTGTCCGCATTGACTTCACATGCACGAGAATCCGTTCGATATGTCGCTCTACAATGGTGCTTGGCCCTTTATCGAAATTAGCCGCTTCATCCATCACATGTGTTGAGTGATAGTTCTCTTGATCGTTGGCATACAATAAACGCTGTTGGCATTGCTGTAACGCTATCTCACAAGCTTGTAAATAGCCTTCGGCTAAAGTCGGGGTCAGCATAGTATGTTCACGGGCTAACGCAGTCAGTTCATTAATATGTTCGACAATATATTGGCTATGGCTAACCCATAAATGCATTTCCTCTAAATACTCATCATCAAAACCAGGCTCTTGCATTGCTTGATTAAGGGCATTGAATAGCGCGTTATGTTTTTGGTTTGCATCCACTCGCGCCGCTTCGAAGACTTCATCTTTTTGCTCTGGCCCCAGTAAGACTTTTAATGCCTGTTGATAAGCATTGAGGACATCCAGCGTGTTATCTCGTAGCAGTGCGCTCTGCCATTGAGGCCATAACCAAAGCGTACCGCCAAAAGCGATTAAGCAGCCGAGTAGCGTATCCAATAAGCGTGGTATAAGGAATTGGTGACCATTTAGGGAAAGGAGTTGTAATGAATAGACTGCAGTGACTGTGAATCCAATGGTCGCCCATCCATAATATTGGCGATTGAATAGATTACTGAAAAAGGTAATCAGTAACATAATGATTAAGATCCATGACTCGGGCACATGCAGATTCAGCGTGACCGCAGCAATGATTAATCCCACAAAGGTCCCTAGCGCCCGGTGCTGTATGCGTACCCGCGTTGCGCTGTAGTTATTTTGACTAACGAAAACAATGGTCATCAAAATCCAGTATGGCTTCGGCATATTCAGTGCCATACCGACTACTCCGCCACACATCAACATTATTGAAAAACGTGCGGCAGAACGTAATGCCGTAGATTTTAATGATAAATAACTTTTTAAGGCGGGCAGTAAAGGTAATCGACGCTGCCGATCACGCATTAGATCACGCTGATAGAGCGGCTTTTCATTTTGTAGGACTCGAGCGATCCGCGTGAAATGATAAAAGCAAAATTGTGGGACGGGGTTATGAGGAAATTGTTGAGCGAGCTTTTCTAACGCTGAAATTTGTTTACTCATGGAAAAAGGCTTTACGAATTGGTGATATAAAATATCGTCGGCCAAGCGGTGAAGCTGTGTCGTCACCGTGTTGGCATTCCAATTAAAAATTTTCTCTCCAAAGCTATCGTGGCAGAGTTTTTTGATTTCATCAGGTTGATTCAAACTTATCGTGATATGTTCTTGAATATCTTGCGCCATCAGAAAATAACGGATCAAGAACCGGTCATTTCGGTTCCTTGCGGCCGGTAACATATGCAACTGCTGGTAGCATTGAGTAATTAAATCAATCACTTTCTGCTGACGCTTGAGTAAATCCTGCAAACTTTCTGGAGAATCAGTGGCACTAAAAATACGTTGGTATTTATGTTCGCAGTAGTTGCCCAGTTCACGATATAGCAAGCTCAGTGTTTCACGAAGCTGCTGCGCTTGTGAGAACTTAAACCAGGCCCAGTTAAATACACCGTACCAAACCGTTCCCCCTAAATAGAGAAGGGGGGGGCCCCATAGAGGCATACGGCCAGCCAAGCTGATAGAGAGTACTGCGGCAACTAATGAGGCGGGTAGTAAGCGTCCATGTAACGGACTAATTTCGCCAGTAACACCGATGATGAGGGGTAACGCAAAAAGAAATATAGGTAATGGATATTGTTGCTGTAGACACCAGAGCAGTAAAAAACTACTGCAGGCGAAAAGCAAACCACCCACCACTAGCCGTTTAAAAAAACGTTTATGGGGGGTATCCAAGCCTGCAAGATTACAGCAGGAAGGGACTAAAGAAAAAAGTAAGCCAGAGTGGAGATCACCAATAAGCCAACCCAGTGTTATAGGCAGGCAGAGCACCAACGTTTGGCGGAACGCATAATTCACTTCAGGATGATAAATAAGTCGACGTAGCATTACCGCTGCAGCTTGTTGTATGAATTAATAGCGACGAGAGCAAGGCAAGGAGTCTCCTTGCCTTGTGCGCTGATTAGCGCGTGCCGTACACTACGATGGTTTTACCGTGTGCGGAAATTAAGTTTTGGTCTTCTAACATCTTAAGAATACGTCCAACTGTTTCGCGTGAACAACCGACAATCTGCCCAATTTCCTGGCGGGTAATTTTAATTTGCATCCCGTCTGGATGCGTCATAGCGTCAGGTTGATGAGCAAGATGCAGAAGAGTCTGGGCAATACGCCCTGTCACGTCTAAAAACGCCAAATTCCCGACCTTTTCTGACGTCACTTGCAGGCGTCGAGCCATCTGTGCAGAAAGGCGGATAAGAATTTCAGGATTGACTTGAATAAGTTGGCGGAATTTCTTATAAGAGATTTCAGCGACTTCGCAGGCTGACTTAGCTCTGACCCAGGCACTACGCTCTTGTCCTTCTTCAAATAAGCCAAGCTCACCAATAAAATCGCCCTGATTAAGGTAAGACAGGATCATCTCTTTGCCTTCTTCATCTTTAATCAGTACCGCGACAGAACCTTTAACAATGTAATAAAGCGTTTCTGCTTTTTCACCTTGATGAATCAAGGTGCTTTTTGACGGATACTTATGAATATGGCAATGGGAGAGGAACCATTCTAATGTAGGGTCTGTTTGTGGTTTACCGAGAACCATTCGCTTCTATCCTCTATTGTAATCGAACCTGGATAAACCAGGGTGAGCCACCTTTGTGACTCTATGAAAGCATCAAGTGCCATTTCTTTTTTTATTGGACGATAAAATTACCTTAGCGCGCTCCGAGGTATTTTATCTTGGGATTAACGAAATAAATAATCCTTTACCTGTTTTTAGCACAGGTTAGCGCCACTGTCTTGTATTGTATGAGTCCAAATGAGTGGTTTGCGAATTAATACACCTCAGAGTATCTTAGCTAATAAATTCTGAAACAGGAGTCATGTGGATGGAAGCGAAGGTAAAATGGGTGGACGGGTTACGTTTTGTCGCGGAATCTGCATCGGGTCACCAAGTGGTAATGGATGGTAATCGTGGGGAAAATGGTCCCAGTCCGATGGAAATGGTACTGATGTCGGCAGGAACGTGCAGTGCGATCGATGTGGTTTCAATCTTAGAAAAAGGTCGTCACGAAGTTCAAGGCTGTGAAGTCAAGTTAACGTCGATCCGTAGAGAAGAGGCTCCACGACTTTTTACACATATTAATCTGCATTTCGTTGTAACGGGTAAGACGTTAACCGAAAAAGTGGTTGAGCGTGCAGTTTCCCTCTCTGCAGAGAAATATTGCTCAGTCGCGCTAATGTTGGGTAAGGCGGTAGAGATTACGCATAGCCACGAAATACTCCCTGCTTAAGAGTAGGTAGCCAATAAGGTTTGTTGCCGCTTTTCAGAAAGCTTTTTAATGACTGGCGTTAAAATTAGCTCCATCGCTAGCCCCATTTTTCCGCCGGGAACCACTAAGGTATTCATGGCGGAAATGAAGGACCCTTGGATCATGGCGAGTAGATAAGGATAATTGATCTCTTCTACACCGCGAAGATGAATCACGACTAAGCTTTCATCCATTGAAGGAATCGCGTGAGCCGCAAAGGGGTTGGAGGTATCGACCATTGGAACGCGCTGGAAGTTAATATGGGTGCGGGAGAATTGCGGCGTGATGTAGTTTACGTAATCTTCCATAGAACGAATAACGGAATCCATTACCGCTTCTCGAGAGTGGCTACGCTCTTGCATATCTCGGACTAACTTTTGAATCCATTCTAAGTTAACGATCGGCACCACACCGACCAATAAATCCACCAGGTCAGCGACATTATGCTCCTCAGTGACTACCGCACCATGAAGTCCTTCGTAGAATAAGACATCGGTGAGCTCAGGGAGGGGTTGCCAAGGCGTAAACGTGCCTGGAACTTGTTTCCAGGGTACCGCTTCATCGTAGGTATGAAGATATTTACGTGAACGACCGCTGCCAGTGTCTGAGTATTGCTTAAACGTCTGTTCTAAGAGGGAAAAGTCGTTAGCATCTGGACCGAAATAACTGATATGTTTACCTAAATCTCTCGCTTTTCGAATAGCAACATCCATTTCCGGACGAGTGTAACGATGGTAACTATCGCCCTCAACCTCAGCGGCATGAATACCGAGTTGCTGAAAGATTTTACGAAATGCTAGGCTGGTCGTCGTCGTTCCTGCACCGCTTGAACCTGTTACGGCAATAATGGGATGTTTGGCTGACATGATTGTCTCCTTAGCGGGTTGGGGTCGACTTCAGAGGAGTAAGCTTACCCTTCAGCGTATATCGCGCGCAGCACGTAGACTGACGGATTCATGTAATTCTGACCAAACAATTACGACATCACCAGCATGGAGCTGTTGGGTAATTTCAGCAACCTTTTCTGATAAGGTTTTTTCTTGTTCGCCATAATCGGTCCCTTCCTGCAGTACAAAGGACTCAATGACACTTTGTAACGTCTCCGCCGGTAACTCTTGCCAAGGAATAATCATGATTTCGTATCCAATTGTGTGGAAAGCCACTGTGGTATGCGTTGTTCTAGCCACATAACGGGCTTAAGTAGACTGCCTGTGACGAATCCAACGTGTCCACCGTATTCACTTAATTGATAGTCAATCGTCGGCGATAACTGTCCCGGTAGCGGGATGACATCGTCAGTCATAAAGGGATCGTCTGCCGCATGAATAATTAATAGTGGTTTAGTGACACTGGCTAGCCAAGGCATACCACTGGCTTGACGATAGTAATCCAGTGCATCAGAAAAATGATAAATACGTGAGGTAATCTTATCGTCAAACTCGCGTAATTTCTTGATCTTTTTCAGTTCCCCGGGTGCGATGGAAAACAGATGTGGGTGGGCCTTTAGCTTTCGGCGCAGGCTTTTTTTCAGTCGCGTTAATAAGTAATGCTGATAAAAACGCGAGAAACCATCTTCAATTTTAACGCTGCAGGGTTCGAGCATCAGGGGTGCAGAGACAATTACTCCTGCATCTAATAAGCATTCGTCACCTTGGCTACCCATTAAACAGGCAAGCATATTCCCGCCGAGGGAAAATCCGGTGGCGGACGTCCAGCCTGGCCCCAGTTTCTCTTTCATCCAACGTAGAAAATAGCTAGCATCCTCGATATCAGCAGAGTGATAGCTCTGTTTCAATCGATTAGGTTCACCACTACAGCCACGATAGTGCATGACGACACCTAACCATCCCTTCTGCTGAAAAGAGGCTAATAGGCCATGAGCGTAAGGGCTTTTTACACTTCCCTCTAAACCATGAAATATCACAGCGCGTGGCTTATGTTTCGCCAACATCGGATCTTCGCTCCAAGCGAGATCGACAAAGTCCCCATCGGGTAGCTCTAGGCGCTGCCAAACAGGTTTGATACGGACCATACGGCGTAAGATTCTGGGTAATAGAGTCTGAATATGCGCATTTCTCAAACAACGAATAGGGGTAAAATTATGATCGTCATTATGATAATTATTCAGGTTCTCAGGGCTTGTCTGATCCATAACTCACTGTATAGTTTCAAAGGTTAATCTGGATGATGGTAATTTTATGGAACTCAGTCTTTTTCTCTCATTATTTGGTTTTTTGTGGGTCGCGGCGATTACACCGGGACCCAATAATATGCTACTTACGACCTCTGGCGCCAATTTTGGTTTCGTTCGAACTATACCATTGATGCTAGGCATAATGTTTGGCATGCAAATCATGCTGTTACTGATTGCCTTCGGTGTAGGTAACCTTATTATCCTTTATCCTGCGTTACATATGTTCTTAAAAATCGCAGGAAGCGCTTATTTACTGTGGTTGGCTTGGAAAATCACGACGGCTGCTTATGAATCTCTTGAGGTGAAAGACCATCCAGAAAAGACATTGCCATTATGGCAAGGTGCGGTATTACAACTCGTCAACCCTAAAGCTTGGTTGATGTCGCTCGGTGCGGTTGCCAGTTTCAGTTTAAACGGTAAAGCCTATACTACCTCGATTGCGGGCATTAGTTTAGCCATGTTTTTAGTCAACCTGATTGCGGGGTGTATATGGCTAGCCTTTGGCACAGTGATTGGTCGTTGGCTACACAGCCCACGCGCATGGCGTCAGTTCAATCTTATCATGGGATTGTTAACCGCCCTGAGCGTGGCCTTTATCTGGTTGTAACCTCTTAAACCTGAAACTTAGTGTGAGTTAGCTTTCACTGGAGAGTAACGTTTCCAGCTCTTCTTGTGCATCAAGCCAAGCGAGCTCAACGTCTTCAAGTTGTGACTGGACTGAGGTCCGATGCTGTAACGTATCGGTCAGCTCCGTTTTACGACCTGCTTCATAAATTGCAGGGTCAGCTAACTTCTCTTCATCTTCAGCTAATTTACGCTGACACTCGCTCATCTGTTTTTCGAGTTTCTCGATTTGCTTGCGTAAAGGCTGCGTCTTAGTGCGCAGTTCGGCATCACGCCTTTTCTGATCCTTACGCGCTTGTGCGCTTTGACTGTTGTCACGTGAAGTATCAATTTTTTGGGCGGTAGCCGTTTCTTTCTGTTGATCGGCAAGCCATTGCTGATAATCATCGAGATCGCCAGCGAACATCTCGACACTGCCACCATGAACGAGATAAAGATCATCGGTAGTCGCCCGTAATAGATGACGATCGTGCGACACCACGACCAATGCGCCTTCAAAATCGATGAGAGCTTCGGTCAGTGCTTGGCGCATATCTAAATCAAGATGGTTGGTCGGTTCATCTAGCAGCAGCAAGTTAGGACGCTCCCAGACAACCAGCGCTAAGACCAAGCGAGCCTTTTCTCCTCCTGAAAACTGGGCAGTAGGGGCTTTAACTTGATCGCCTTGAAATCCAAAACCACCCAAATAGTCGCGTAGGTGTTGCTCCAGTTCTTTAGGCGCTTGGCGTTGAAGATGTTGTAAAGGCGACTCTTCCGCACGTAAATACTCTAGTTGATGCTGTGCGAAATAGCCGAGCTTAACGCCTTTAGCAAGGGTTACCACACCGGATTGCGGGATAAGTTCACCTGAAAGCAACTTAATCAGTGTGGATTTACCGGCACCATTTTTTCCTAGCAGACCTATACGAGAACCGGGGACGAGATTGAGTTTGATCGAATCTAAAATAACCTTATCGTCGTAGCCAGCGGTCACCTTTTCCATAGTCAACAGTGGAGAGGGGAGTGACTCAGGTGCGCGGAACTGGAAGGTAAAAGGATTATCAACATGTGCCGGGGCAATCATTTCCATCCGTTCTAACATTTTTAAGCGACTTTGTGCTTGTTTTGCTTTGGTCGCTTTCGCACGGAAACGATCAATATAATGTTGTAAATGCGCGACTTTAGTCTGTTGGCTTTGGTACAGCGACTGTTGTTGAGCCAGTTTGGTGGCGCGTTGCCGCTCAAAATCACTGTAGTTACCGGTATAATCCATTAATTTTTCTTGCTCGATATGCAAGATTTTACCCACAGTTGGGTCGAGAAAATCCCGGTCATGAGAGATAAGAATTAAGGTGCCTGTATAACTTTTCAGCCATTTCTCTAGCCAAATGACCGCATCAAGATCTAGGTGGTTGGTTGGTTCGTCCAGGAGTAAAAGGTCTGAACGGCAAATTAGGGCCTGGGCAAGGTTTAGGCGCATTCTCCATCCACCCGAGAAATCTTTCACTGGCGATTGGAGCTGAGTATGTGAAAAGCCTAATCCGTAAAGTAAGCTAGCCGCTCTGGCGTGAATACTCCATGCTTGGATGGCCTCTAACTTACCGTGAAGCAGCGCAATTTGATTCCCATCATTCGCTTGATTAGCTGCGGCGAGCTGCGCTTCTAAGCCCCTAAACTCTCTGTCGCCATCAATCACGTAGTCAATTGCCGAAGTGGCGAGCGCAGGCGTTTCTTGATTTACCCACGCTAAGGACCAATTGGTCGGGAAATTGACACTTCCACTTTCTGCGCTGATCTCTTGTTTGAGTAGTGACAATAGGGTTGACTTCCCGCAGCCATTCTTACCGACTAAGCCTACTTTTTGGCCCGGATTAATGGTTGCAGAGGCATTGTCTAAGAGTACGCGGGTTCCGCGTCGTAATTGTAAGGAAGAGAAGACAATCATAAGCGCCGTAATTTATGGAATATGGTAAATTAGTGGCATAACTAAAATCGCTCACCACACATCTTTGTATCGCAGCATGGTAACGGAAAACCATTACTAAGACGATAACTTGGAGGACGACAATGTCATCTTCACCAAAAATACTTTTGCTTTATGCTCACCCTGAAGCGCAGGAATCAGTGGTAAACAGTAAGCTTCTGAAAGCGGCTCGTCGAGTTGAGCATGTTACGGTGCATGATCTTTATGCGACGTACCCCAACTTTTTTATCGATATTTATCGTGAACAGCAATTGTTACGGGAGCACGATATTATTGTGTTTCAATATCCTCTTTATACGTACAGTTGTCCCTCTTTACTCAAGGAATGGTTAGATCGAGTGTTATCGCGGGGGTTTGCTTCGGGAATGGGTGAATCAGCATTAGAAGGGAAAACATTACGCTGTGTCGTCACAACCGGCGAGCCAGAAAGTGCTTATCAATCGCAGGGTCTGAATCGTTATCCTCTTGGCGAGATCATGCGTCCATTTGAACTGGTCGCGCAGACTTGCCATATGCAGTGGATGTCGCCAATGGTCATTTATCATGCAAGGCGGCAGCCTTTAGAGGTATTAAAATCCCTTGCCGCGGCGTATTCAGACTGGCTCACTCAGCCATTACCAGAGGAGATAATGGATGGGCGGATCTGATTTGTTAACCGCAGGCGTTATTTATTTAGCGGCAGCAGTTGTCGCCGTTCCAATTGCGGCAAGATTGGGAATTGGTGCGGTACTTGGGTATCTATTAGCGGGAATAGCCATCGGGCCTTGGGGCGCCGGATTTATTAGTGACGTTGAAGAGATCCTGCACTTCTCCGAGCTAGGAGTGGTGTTCTTGATGTTTATCATCGGGCTTGAGCTTAATCCAGGTAAGTTGTGGCAGTTAAGACGCTCCATTTTTGGTGTCGGCGCCGGGCAAGTTATTTTTTCAAGTGTATTACTTGCTGGACTCCTATGGGGCACGCAATTTTCTTGGCAAGCCGCTATGATTGGCGGTATTGGTCTTGCGATGTCTTCAACGGCCATGGCATTACAATTGATGCAGGAAAAGGGGATGAACCGCAGTGAAGCCGGGCAACTCGGTTTTTCGGTTTTGCTCTTTCAAGATTTGGCCGTGATACCTGCTTTAGCCCTTGTACCGCTGCTAGCAGGTAATGATTCTGGCCATCCAACCGATTGGATGAAGATCGGAATGAAAGTTCTCGCTTTTGCAGGAATGCTTGTGGGTGGGCGCTTCTTATTACGACCTATTTTTCGGTATATTGCTGCATCCGGGGTGAAAGAGATTTTTACCGCCTCCGCCTTGTTGTTAGTTATCGGTTCCGCATTATTTATGGATGCCTTGGGGCTATCGATGGCATTGGGGACTTTTATCGCGGGTATCCTATTAGCGGAAAGTGAGTATCGTCATGAGTTAGAAGTCGCTATTGATCCCTTCAAAGCTTTACTGCTTGGCCTATTTTTTATCTCCGTCGGTATGGCGCTGAACATTGGCGTATTATTTACTCATATTGTTGAAGTTTTGATAGCAGTCGTAACACTGGTCGCAATCAAAGCCTTAGTGTTATACCTGCTGGCGCGTCTATATGGGATGAGAAGCTCGGAACGTTTACAGTTTTCAGGGGTGCTTAGCCAAGGGGGAGAGTTTGCTTTTGTACTCTTCTCTGCCGCGTCAAGTGTGGGTCTTTTCCATCAAGAGCAGTTATCATTACTTCTCGTGATTGTGACGCTATCGATGATTACTACCCCCTTATTGATGAAGTTGATTGACCTCATTTTGGTGCGTCGGTTTAATAACCAAGATGATGAAAACGCGGAAAAGCATTACGTCGAAGACGATGAGCCGCAGGTTATTTTGGTCGGTTTTGGTCGTTTTGGGCAAGTGGTTGGACGCCTGCTTATGGCCAATAATATGCGGGTTACTGTGTTAGAGAAAGATATCAGTGTGGTAAGTTTGACCCGTAGTTATGGGTATAAAGTCTACTACGGTGATTCAAACGACCTAGAGCTCTTGCGGGCAGCTGGCGCTGAACGAGCGCAATCGATTATTGTTACTTGTGACGATCCTTCCGATACCATGTCAACGATAGCACTATGCCAGCAACACTTTCCTCATTTAAAAGTTTTGGCTCGAGCAAGAGGGCGGGTGGAAGCCCATGAGCTATTACAGGCCGGGATTACAGATATTACGCGTGAGACTTTTTTGAGCGCAGTACAATTAGCAGGTAAAGCATTAGTATCCTTAGGCATACACCCTTATCAAGCGGAGCGCGCTCAGCAATATTTTACTCAACTTGATGAACAAATGCTGAAGGACCTTATGCCGCATCACGATGAAACGGGCCATATCTCACGAGTTAAAGAGGCTCGGCGGGAGCTTGAAGATATTTTCCGTAGGGAAATGCAGCAGGATAAACAAACATTGGGACGCTGGGATGCTGCAGATTAATGCGGTCTCTCTTCCCCACCATTAAGGGTATATTATGCGTAAACGTTTTATTGCCGGAGCGATATGTCGGCACTGCCAAGCAAAAGATACTTTAGCGCTCTGGAAAGAGTCAGGCGTGGAGGTGGTTGAATGTGTCAAATGTGGTGATCAAATGCGTGAAGCGGATAAACAAGTGCAATCAGCGGTACGTAAAGATGAACAAATTATTGGTGTATTTACGCCAGAGTAAGTTTTTTTTACGCTAATTTCTGATTGAGGCATTGAATTTCGCTACAATCATTCCCACTATAATTGTTTACGGAAGAACTGATAGAGTTTTTCAACATAGTCAGGACCTTTCTGGTTGGTATTATTGCAGGCAAAAATAGACCAATGAGACGGGAACACAGCGCTCAACGGTTAGGAGTTATCATGAAAATTGCAAAAGACTTGGTAGTGAGTATTGCTTATCAAGTACGTACTGAAGATGGTGTGCTGGTTGATGAAGCACCTGTTACCGCACCGCTGGACTACTTGCATGGCCACGGTTCTTTAATTTCTGGCTTAGAAAACGCGTTAGATAATCGCGAAGCCGGTGATAAGTTCGATATCAATGTGCCTGCTAATGACGCTTATGGTCAGTATGACGAGAATTTAGTTCAACGCGTTCCTAAAGACGTCTTTGTGGGCGTGGATGAGCTGCAACCAGGTATGCGTTTCTTGGCGGAGACCGATCAAGGTCCAGTTCCAGTTGAAATCACTGAAGTTGGCGACGATCATGTTGTCGTTGACGGTAACCACATGCTAGCGGGTCAAAACTTAAGCTTTAACGTTGAAGTTGTTGCAATTCGCGAAGCGACCGAAGAAGAATTAGCGCACGGTCACGTGCACGGTGCTGATGGCCATCATCACGACCACGACCACGACCAGAACGAAGAAGGTTGCGGTACTGGCGGCTGTGGTTGTCACCACTAAGTAAAGAAGGCTGCTTTATGCAGCCTTTTTTATTAATAATGTGGTGGGGGTGTTTCTTCTGACTGGGAAGCAACCATAGAAGGCGAAACAGCTTTTAATTTACTGATCAACAACCGTAGATGTTCTCTCATTTTTGCCATTTCAAGTTCATGACTTATCAAAGTTTGGTTTAATTCTTCGAGAGTATGTTCCTGATAAGCGACCTTTGTTTCAAGGCTGTCCAGCCGTTGAGTCAATTCCTCAACATTCATAATCTAGTCTCCATCGTTGAAAATACGATAATTGTCGACAGTATACCGCTCACTCCCAGAAGAAATCCTATGAAATTCGCTATATTTTATTAGCGCTTGAAAAATAAATTTTCGCCCCAATATGATGAGATAACCTCGAAACTTTATCGTGAGTGTATTGTCGTAGAGGGGCCGTTTAACTCGTAATGGTTCTGATGTTTAGCCATTAAAAAGTCATTGTGTAGTGTTATACACTTTTAAAGCGCCAAAGTACCTGACTTTGGTTAGGAGATATGGATGAAATCATTGTTTAAAGTCTCATTGTTGGCTGCAACTTTAGCGGTTGGCCTCAACGCCCCTCTCGTCATGGCTGCGGAGACAACTACTCAGCCTTCAGGACAAGTTGCAGTAAACTCTGCATTTAAAGATCAGAGCCAACAATCGGCCTACGCCCTGGGTGCCTCATTAGGTCGCTACATGGAGAACTCTCTAAAGGAACAAGAGAAATTAGGCATCAAGCTGGATAATAAGCAATTGATCGCAGGTGTGCAGGATGCGTTCGCAGGGAAAAGCAAGCTTTCGGATAGCGAAGTTGAGCAAACACTTAAAGCGTTTGAAGGAAACGTAAAAGCTGCCGCACAAGCGAAAATGGAAAAAGATGCCAAAGAGAATACCGATAAAGGTAATGCTTTCGCAGCGAAATTCGCCAAAGAAAAAGGCGTGAAGAAAACGTCATCAGGGTTACTTTATAAGGTTGAAAAGCTAGGTAGCGGAGCAGCCCCTACTGACAGTGATACGGTCGTTGTTAACTATAAGGGTACGCTGACCGATGGTACACAGTTCGATAGCTCTTACGATCGTCACGAACCATTATCTTTCCGTCTTGATGGGGTTATCCCAGGTTGGACTGAGGGGTTAAAGCATATTAAGAAGGGCGGTAAAATCCAGTTAGTGATCCCACCAGCGCTAGCTTATGGTCAAAACGGCGTGCCAGGTATTCCACCTAATTCGACTTTAGTGTTTGATGTTGAACTATTAGATGTTAAACCTGCAGCAAAAGGCGAGTCAGCTCCACAAGCACCAGCGGCGGACGCAAGTTCATCGGCTAAAAAGTAAATCTCTCTCGCGTTATCAACACCACTGCAGCAAGCAGTGGTGTTGACTCCTTGCCATCACTTCTCGATTGGCGTAAAAAATAGTACTAAAACCACTAGCTATTCTAACCCTATACCTTTCTGATATTGAGTGATTGGGAATTAATCTTTGTCGTATTAAAATGATGTAAGCTATGCCTAAACCGTTAAGTACAAGTGACGGCTTAAGGGATGTTACGAGCCCTAAATATACATTTAATACCGTTGATCATGGAATATTAAGGTCTTATGAGTCAATGGTAGAGGGGGGAGCCCTGATGCTGGGCGACCATTGCGAAATCGTGCTGCATACATTGAATACTCCTGAGAATTCAGCGATACGTATTGCCAATGGCGAGTGAACTGGTCGCCAAATTGGTTCACCCATTACTAATCTTGCGTTACAAACATTTATATGGGTTGGATAGGCGAGAGAGCCCGCCTTCTCAGGCAAGCAATACTAAGAATAGGCAAGTAGTTTTGAATTTATACTCGAAAGGGATTTTTGATAGCAAAGATACCATTAATCAAGTGGTAGACCGTTCAAATATCTCCAAACATACGGTTTATCTTTATATCCGCCAACTTAGGCATAAAGAGTTCCCTGAAGGGGAGGAGTGATGCGCTACGCACTGGTTATAACCGGCCCAGTTTATGGTACACAAAATGCCACGAGTGCATGGATGTTCGCTAAAGCCTTGTTAAAGGCTGATCATATCATTGACTCAATTTTCTTCTATCAAGAGGCAGTGAGTAATGCAAATATGCTGACATCACCCGCTAACGATGAACATAATCTGGTTGAAGAGTGGATAAAATTAAGTATTAAGGAAAATATCAATCTTAATATATGTGTATCAGCCGCTTTACGGCGTGGGGTCATTGATCAGGAGCATGCACGAGAAGGAATATATAATTTTCATCCACAATTCAATTTTTCAGGCCTAGGGGCACTTGCCACGTCCTTGCTGACCTGCGACCGAGTAATACAATTTTAATGAATTCGATAGCTTTCATTTTTAAAACAGCCCCTCACGGTTCAAGCTCAGGTAGGGAGGGACTGGATGCTCTACTTGCAACGGGTGCCCTGAGTGACGATATTGGTGTGTTTTTTATGGGTGAGGGGGTCTTTCATCTCATAAGTTCTCAGCAACCCAGTACTATTTTTGCACGTGACTACATCACCACGTTTAAACTGCTTGAACTCTATGATATTGAGGACGTTTATGTATGTCAGCAATCATTGGTGGCACGCGGCGTTATCGAGCAAGCTATTGGGAGCATGGCAGCGACGGCCTTACCCTTGAACGAACTCCAACAGCGACTGAGTCGGTACGACAAAATTATTAGTTTTTAAGGGGTACATATGCTTCATCTCATAATGTCCTCCCCAGCGACGCTCGATATGGATTATCTTGAGACATTCATTGGTCAGACAGATGACATCTTACTCTTGCAAGATGCAGTATACGGTGGGATTGCTGACAGCCATTATTTTTCTAGGCTGGTGGCGAAAAAAAATTTCGGGCTGTATCTTCTTCAAGAAGACGCGCAAGCGCGAGGAATTACGGGGTTGTTGGGGCCTAAATTCCAGATAGTAAGCTATCAACAGTTCGTCGAATTGACTGTAAAGCATTCGAAACAGATCACTTGGTGAGACGATATGTTGGTTATTTCTTGACACCCTCTATACTCAGCCCTAAAATTCTGCGTCCTCATAGAAATATGAGGTAGATTTAATACGTGTTTACGAAGCAAAAGCAAAACCAGGAGCTATTTAATGGCAACAGTTAACCAGCTGGTTCGCAAACCACGCGTACGTAAAGTTGCAAAAAGCAACGTACCTGCGCTGGAAGCTTGCCCGCAAAAACGTGGTGTATGTACTCGTGTATATACTACTACTCCAAAAAAACCGAACTCAGCATTACGTAAAGTTTGTCGTGTTCGTTTAACCAACGGTTTTGAAGTTACCTCCTACATTGGTGGTGAAGGTCATAACCTGCAAGAGCACTCCGTGATCCTGATCCGTGGTGGTCGTGTTAAAGACTTACCAGGTGTGCGTTACCATACCGTTCGCGGTGCACTTGACTGTTCCGGTGTTAAAGACCGTAAACAGGCTCGTTCTAAGTACGGTGTGAAGAAGCCAAAGGCTTAATGGTTCTCCGTTAAGTAAGGCCAAACGTTTTAACATAAATGTCAAAATAAACTCGTAGAGTTTTGGACAATCCTGAATTATCAACGGAGATATTCCATGCCACGTCGTCGTGTAATTGGTCAACGTAAAATTCTGCCGGATCCTAAGTTCGGATCAGAACTATTGGCAAAATTTGTAAACATTCTGATGGTAGACGGTAAAAAATCTACTGCAGAATCTATCGTATATAACGCGCTTGAGACCCTGGCTCAGCGCTCTGGTAAATCTGAACTGGAAGCGTTCGAAGTTGCTTTAGACAACGTTCGTCCAACAGTCGAAGTTAAATCACGCCGTGTAGGTGGTTCAACTTATCAGGTCCCAGTTGAAGTACGTCCGGTTCGTCGTAATGCCCTGGCAATGCGTTGGATCGTTGAAGCTGCTCGTAAACGCGGTGATAAATCTATGGCTCTTCGCCTGGCGAACGAACTTTCTGATGCTGCAGAGAACAAAGGTACTGCAGTTAAGAAACGTGAAGACGTTCACCGTATGGCAGAAGCCAACAAGGCGTTCGCTCACTACCGTTGGTAATCCCTTCGGTGTAGTTGTTAACCCAGCGGGCGCTCTAAAAGCTAACCCGCTGTGGTTAACTTAAATAGAACGTCCTAGAATTCAGAGGAATCAAATGGCTCGTAAAACACCCATTTCACGTTACCGTAATATCGGTATCAGTGCACACATCGATGCCGGTAAAACTACTACTACCGAGCGTATCCTGTTCTATACCGGTGTAAGTCACAAAATCGGTGAAGTACATGATGGTGCAGCGACAATGGACTGGATGGCACAGGAGCAGGAGCGTGGTATTACTATCACCTCAGCTGCGACGACTGCATTCTGGTCTGGTATGGCTAAACAATTTGAACCACACCGTATCAACATCATTGATACCCCGGGACACGTTGACTTTACTATCGAAGTAGAGCGTTCAATGCGTGTTCTTGACGGTGCAGTAATGGTTTACTGTGCAGTTGGTGGTGTTCAGCCACAGTCTGAAACCGTATGGCGTCAGGCTAACAAGTATAAAGTTCCACGTATCGCGTTCGTTAACAAAATGGACCGTATGGGTGCGAACTTCCTGAAAGTTGTCAGCCAAATTAAAGCACGTTTAGGTGCTAATCCTGTTCCATTGCAATTAGCGATTGGTGCAGAGGAAGGTTTTACCGGTGTTGTTGACCTGGTAAAAATGAAGGCTATCAACTGGAATGATGCTGACCAAGGTACGACCTTCGATTACGAAGAAATCCCAGCAGAGTTGCAAGAGCTAGCAGAAGAATGGCGTCAAAACCTGATCGAATCTGCAGCAGAAGCTTCCGAAGAGCTGATGGAAAAATACCTGGGTGGTGAAGAACTGACTGAAGCAGAAATCAAAAATGCTCTGCGTCAACGCGTTCTGAACAACGAAATCATCTTGGTTACCTGTGGTTCTGCATTTAAGAACAAAGGTGTTCAAGCGATGCTTGATGCCGTTATCGAATATCTGCCTTCTCCAACTGAAGTGCCTGCAATTAAAGGTATGTTGGACGATGGCAAAGATACTCCAGCTGAACGTCGTTCAGATGATAGCGAGCCATTCGCAGCATTAGCATTTAAAATTGCGAACGACCCGTTTGTGGGTAACTTGACGTTCTTCCGTGTTTACTCAGGTATTGTTAATTCTGGTGACACCGTACTGAACTCAGTAAAATCACAACGTGAGCGTTTAGGCCGTATCGTTCAGATGCATGCTAACAAGCGTGAAGAAATCAGCGAAGTTCGTGCTGGTGACATCGCTGCAGCAATCGGTCTGAAAGATGTTATTACCGGTGATACCCTGTGTGATCCTAACGCGCCTATCATTCTGGAGCGTATGGAATTCCCAGAGCCAGTAATCTCAATCGCGGTTGAACCAAAAACCAAAGCTGACCAAGAAAAAATGGGTCTTGCTCTGGGTCGTCTGGCTAAAGAAGATCCATCTTTCCGTGTATGGACTGATGAAGAGTCTAACCAGACAATCATCGCTGGTATGGGTGAACTTCACTTAGATATCATCGTTGACCGTATGAAGCGTGAATTCAACGTTGAAGCAAACGTGGGTAAACCACAAGTTGCTTACCGTGAAGCAATTCGTAGCAAGATTACCGATGTTGAAGGTAAGCATGCTAAGCAGTCAGGTGGTCGTGGACAATATGGTCACGTTGTGATCGATATGTACCCACTGGAGCCAGGCTCAAACCCGAAAGGTTACGAGTTTGTCAACGATATCAAGGGTGGTGTAATTCCAACAGAATACATCCCTGCGGTCGATAAAGGTGTGCAAGAGCAGTTGAAATCTGGTCCATTAGCGGGTTACCCGGTAGTTGATTTAGGTGTTCGTCTGCACTTCGGTTCTTACCATGATGTTGACTCATCTGAACTAGCGTTTAAACTGGCTGCATCATTAGCTTTCAAACAAGGCTTTAAACAAGCGAACCCAGTTCTGCTTGAGCCAATCATGAAAGTTGAAGTAGAGACTCCGGAAGAGCACACTGGTGACGTTATCGGTGACCTGAGCAGACGTCGTGGTATGTTGAAAGGTCAAGAATCAAACGCAACTGGCGTTGAGATTCATGCCGAAGTACCATTGTCTGAAATGTTTGGGTATGCGACTCAGTTGCGTTCTCTGACTAAAGGTCGTGCTTCTTACTCCATGGAGTTCTTGAAGTATGACGATGCGCCAAACAACGTTGCGCAGGCTGTTATTGAAGCACGTAGCAAATAAAACTACGGTTTAAATTTGATCCCATGCCCTCATCGAGAATGAGGGCATAACAGTAAGGAATATAGCCATGGCTAAAGAGCAATTTCAACGTAATAAACCACACGTAAACGTGGGAACCATCGGTCACGTTGACCACGGTAAAAC
>NZ_JABBFR010000050.1 GCF_018494065.1 Rosenbergiella gaditana
ATTATCTTAAAGTTGACTTACGAGTCGCCTTTAAGATATTGCTCTTTAAAAATCTGGAAACAAGCTGATAAATTGAAAACACTGAATAATGAAAATTATTCGGAGTCTCTCAAAGACTTTTACAGTCTACAACGTCTAAGACGTCTGTGGGTTGTGAGGTTAAGCGAATAAGCGTACACGGTGGATGCCCTGGCAGTCAGAGGCGATGAAGGACGTGCTAATCTGCGAAAAGCGTCGGTAAGGTGATATGAACCGTTATAGCCGACGATATCCGAATGGGGAAACCCAGTGTGTTTTGACACACTATCGCAACATGAATACATAGTGTTGCGAGGCGAACCGAGGGAACTGAAACATCTAAGTACCTCGAGGAAAAGAAATCAACCGAGATTCCCCTAGTAGCGGCGAGCGAACGGGGAGGAGCCCAGAGTCTGCATCAGTCAGTGTGTTAATGGAACGGTCTGGAAAGTCCGGCGATACAGGGTGATAGCCCCGTACATGAAAATGCACTGATTGTGAGCTCGAAGAGTAGGGCGGGACACGTGGTATCCTGTCTGAATATGGGGGGACCATCCTCCAAGGCTAAATACTCCTGACTGACCGATAGTGAACCAGTACCGTGAGGGAAAGGCGAAAAGAACCCCGGCGAGGGGAGTGAAATAGAACCTGAAACCGTGTACGTACAAGCAGTGGGAGCACGCCTTGAGCGTGTGACTGCGTACCTTTTGTATAATGGGTCAGCGACTTATATTTTGTAGCAAGGTTAACCGAATAGGGGAGCCGCAGGGAAACCGAGTCTTAACTGGGCGTTAAGTTGCAAGGTATAGACCCGAAACCCGGTGATCTAGCCATGGGCAGGTTGAAGGTTGGGTAACACTAACTGGAGGACCGAACCGACTAATGTTGAAAAATTAGCGGATGACTTGTGGCTGGGGGTGAAAGGCCAATCAAACCGGGAGATAGCTGGTTCTCCCCGAAAGCTATTTAGGTAGCGCCTCGTGAACTCATCTTCGGGGGTAGAGCACTGTTTCGGCTAGGGGGCCATCCCGGCTTACCAACCCGATGCAAACTACGAATACCGAAGAATGTTATCACGGGAGACACACGGCGGGTGCTAACGTCCGTCGTGAAGAGGGAAACAACCCAGACCGCCAGCTAAGGTCCCAAAGTCATAGTTAAGTGGGAAACGATGTGGGAAGGCTCAGACAGCCAGGATGTTGGCTTAGAAGCAGCCATCATTTAAAGAAAGCGTAATAGCTCACTGGTCGAGTCGGCCTGCGCGGAAGATGTAACGGGGCTAAACTATGCACCGAAGCTGCGGCAGCAATACTGTGTATTGTTGGGTAGGGGAGCGTTCTGTAAGCCGTCGAAGGTGGACTGTGAGGTCTGCTGGAGGTATCAGAAGTGCGAATGCTGACATGAGTAACGATAAAGCGGGTGAAAAACCCGCTCGCCGGAAGATCAAGGTTTCCTGTCCAACGTTAATCGGGGCAGGGTAAGTCGACCCCTAAGGCGAGGCTGAAAAGCGTAGTCGATGGGAAACAGGTTAATATTCCTGTACTTGGTGTTACTGCGAAGGGGGGACGGAGAAGGCTAGGTTATCCGGGCGACGGTTGTCCCGGTTTAAGCGAGTAGGCTGAT
>NZ_JABBFR010000051.1 GCF_018494065.1 Rosenbergiella gaditana
CGGCATAGTGTGATTGCAGAAGTCTGACACTACGCCCACACAATCAAACCTTTTGCAGGGTAAGAAAAACAAGAAAAAAGCTAGACGATGGTCGCTACGCTCCCCGTGATTTTTTTAATACCCACCACGGGGGCATTAGGCTTTCTTTTGGTTTTTTTTGCCAACAACTAGCTTATAAGCTGTATTGTAATCAGAGCAGAGGGATATAAATAAAATGACATTTATCCCTCCTAATAGCGAGAGAACACTAGAGAACACCTTAAGATACAAACTACCACCATCATATGCAGCAGAGGTAAAACTAAAAAGTGCAATAACAGTAACGGGGATCATTAGCACCGCTAGAAATTTTTTATGGCTAACATGATTTTTTAGAACATCAGGAACTATAAGTCTTTTGTTACCTTCCAGAGGTAAAGATGCCCGATATATCGATTTAAGAACCATATCATCTGCTGAAGGATATTGTTCCTTAAGCCATAGATACTCAGCCCTCTCACTATCGCTTAGTGCCGTATCCCCAATAAGTTCACCCTCTACCAATACTTGGATCTCACTCTCAATTAATCTTATGACTCTATCGTCTTTTGAGTAATTCAGTAGTGTTTGGAGTTTCTTTATCCTTTGGTTCTCGTAAGAAGTATATTTTTTATACATCTCAATAATCTGAAATATGGATATGGGTAGCGTGATTAATGATGCAAAAATCGCAATTAACTTGCTGTAAAAATCCATAGTCCAACCCTTATAAACACGACATAACGAGGTCGGAATTTACCATAACACCTTCTTACGCGAATGCATCATCTCTAACTTTCCATATATTTTTTGAACTATACATCAAATGGTATTCTGTTCTGATACCAGTCATATGGAGTATTTGGTTATGAACATTACTGAGTCAATAATTTCGTACACAATAGCCGCTACAGCCTTAACCCTAACCCCTGGACTAGATACTGTTTTGATCCTTAGAACAGCTTCAAGCGAGGGGAAAAAACAGGCTTTCCAATCTGCTATAGGAATAAATACAGGGTGCTTAGTTTGGGGAGCGGCTGTAGCTCTCGGTCTTGCTGCTCTGCTCGCAGTATCTGAAGTGGCATATACTTCGTTGAAGATTGTTGGTGCATGTTATCTAGCTTGGCTGGGTATTAATTTCATTCTGAAACCAAGAACGACAATCGATAGCGTTTCAACGCAAACAAGAAAAAAACAAAACTGGTTTGTTAAAGGAATGCTAGGAAATATCCTTAATCCAAAGATAGGGATTTTTTATGTTTCGTTCCTGCCTCAATTCATCCCAACTGGCCATAATTTAGCGCTTTGGACAATGATATTGGTTATGATCCATGTGCTACTTCTTACTATCTGGTCATCTGTATTAATACTGACTACGACAAAAATATCCGGATCACTGAGAAAGCCTAATTTCATTAAGTGGATGGATAGATGTACTGGTGCGATATTTATAGCCTTCGCAACAAAGCTAGCGTTCTCGTCAAAGTAATAGGCTCATCTAGAGAATCTCTATACCTATTTAACATAAGGCGGTCTTACGCGCACCGCTCAAACGCCCTCAGAGCGATTCTGAGGCGTAACCGATAAAACTCA
>NZ_JABBFR010000052.1 GCF_018494065.1 Rosenbergiella gaditana
AAAAATCCCTCTGAGCTTAATGAAGATGAAAAACAAAAAATCAGTGCACTAGCCAGTTTAGCCGCAGGATTAGCGGGCGGATTGGTGGGTGGCGATACGGCGAGTGCGGTATCGGGGATGCAGACCGGGAAGGTGACGGTTGAGAATAACTGGCTGCATGAAGATGAATCCCGTCAGCTCGATAAGGAGATGCAGGACTGCAAGAAATCAGGCGGTGACTGCCAGAAGGTTGTCGAGAAATATATTGATATCAGCAACAAAAACAGCAAAGAGCTTAAGGATGCCTGTACCGGCGGCGGTGTGACCTGCGTGACATGGGAAGAGCTGATACAGGCCGATACTAACGTTGCTCTGGATGCTGACAGATATCAGGTAAGATTGAGTGAGAAACTGAAAGATCCTGATGCGGCCGCCATCGTGAAATATCTTAACGGTTCGGACCTGAAATTCCTGAACGATAATATAACCACGGGCGATCGGGTGATGTCTGTAGTTATGGGTCCTACATCGTGGCCAGTGGCAATAATGGGTGGGAAGGCGATTATCACTAATGCGGTGAATAATACCAAAGAGCAGCTTATTGCTGTGGGTGTTGGTGCGGGGTTTAGTGCAGGTATTCAATATGGTACGACAGGAGAAGTAAAACTGTCGGATGTAATTGGATCTGTTGTTGTTGGAGGAATAACAGCAGGTAAAGGTTATAACCCAACGGTAACTTGGAATGCAGCAGGTGGTTATTACCAGGCTGAAATAAGCGGTGATGATCCATTTATGGCTGCACTATTGAGTAAGACGGGTGCTTCTGCTGGCTATGCTGCGGGTAATATTCTAAAAGTGCCATTCGATAAGAAACTCAATCCCATTTCCAAGCAGTATGAATGGGTTCCAACAGGAGTCTGGACGATAACAAAACCAGCCCCACAAAATCCATTACCCTCAATAATAGGTAATATTGGTGACTCTGCTGTATCAGGGATGGTTCAAGATAAACTGGAAGACAGCGGAAGGAAGTGATGAAAAATAGCACTAAATCATTATTTAACTTTTTGTATTTATGCTTTTCAATGAGTGTGGTGATTTTTATTTTAACAATGTTTGGCCGTTTGCTGGGAGCATGGCTGGCTTGGAATACGAATGATAATTTTCCATTTTCATTGGCGGATTTATTTATTTGTCTCAAATTAACCTGGTTCGGGCCGCCAGCGGGTTTTATTTTTTGGTATTTTTATTATCGATAAGTTCTTATAAATCCTGGCCATCGTGAACTGCACCTCTAATGTTGGACACCCAAGTAAGTAAGGTGCAGTTCAAGTGCGCCGGGATTTGTTTACCTAACGCTTACTCCCCAACTAGCCGAATAATCAGCTCGCCCTGCTCACAACTCACTTCAACCTTCCTTCCGGTCTCAAATCCCAGCTCTCCCATCCAGTGGCCTTTAAGAATAATTGATGGCGAAGGCTGATGTTTAATGTGATCCCGAACATATCCCACGGTATAACGCCTTGATTGAGTTGTGGGTGTGCCTGTCTCTGGCTTA
>NZ_JABBFR010000053.1 GCF_018494065.1 Rosenbergiella gaditana
GTCGGTGGAGTTGCATGATAAGGTCATCGGGTACTACCTCACGATAAAGCACTATCAATAAATTGGAGTCATTACCGCCTTCCTTATCTCTTAAAAAATTACGTAAATTACGAGCTACATCCTCGGCAGTGATATGAGCAAGATGGGCTGGCATATTCAATTCACGAATTTCCGGTAATTGGTTCATTTTTTAACCTGCCTCCATTTGGTAACGCTACGTGAAAAGTTTCGAACTTTGCGGGGTAAACTACCCAACTTTTCACGTAGACGCGTCAAAATTTACTGCCATAATTTTCGTCAATGAGCAAGTGTATATCTATACAGCTATTATAGCATAACTTTATATAATCCTTATTTATATAAAGTTATTGTGTGAAAAAAACTACCTCAGTAAAAAAATATATACCAAGGTAGTATGACGTTAGATCAGTGTTTATAAGCCAAAGCAGTTATTTCAACTAATAGCCCCTTACCAAGTTGTACACCAAAACAAGAACGTTGTGGCCAAGCTGAAGGATTATCACCAATCCACTTACTCCAGAGATTATCAAAAATCTCTTTATTATTCATATCCGAAAGCAATACTGTAACGGATATAAGATTACGACTTTCACTTCCAAGATTTTTTAGGTTTTCTGATAAAGTATCAAAGCACTCAATCACCTGTTTTTCAAAATCATTAACCTTAGAGCTACTGGCTGAAACAAGCCAAATTAGGGATTCATAACAAGTAGCTTGCACTCGACCTGGAAATTTCCCGGGGATTTTTATCAGGCTTGTCAAATCAGCATTCCTTTGTATTACGTTCAGCATCAATAGCTTCTTGAACTGATTTCTTTTTAGACATTTTTTCCATAAATGCGTCTAAGACGGGCCATCTCGAAATGTCTATATTAAAATTAGGGAGCCACAATAAAACAGCATATAAGTAACAGTCAGCAGGACTAAAATCATCCAGTAAATATCCTGTTTTAGATAAAACATCACTTAAATAATCGTATCTTTTATATAATTTTTCTTTAAAAATATTTTTCACTTCATCTGGAATAGAGTCATTGAATAATGGTGCACTTCCTCCATGAAGTTCAGAAGATATAAAACATAACCACTCCAATAGTCTTATCTTACAAAGATTATTATTATCAATAGTCTTCCAATTAAATTTCTCAATAATATATGTTAGTATAGCCGGCCCTTCTGTTATAACCTCACCATCATCTAACTCAAGAGCTGCAACATAACCTTTAGGATTAATCTCAAGGAAGTTGCCACCGTCCTCTGTGACCTTGGTTTTATTATTTATTCTTACTAGCTTAAAATCCACACCTAATTCTTTTAGTACTATATGTGGGGAAAGAGAACAAGTCATAGGGGCAAAATACAGTTTCATAGTAAACTCCTTATTAAAAAGAGGCTATATTCTATATAATTCCGGTAATGACTCCAATTTATTGATTTAGTGTATGATGGTGTTTTTGAGGTGCTTCTGTGGCTTCCATCTCCGTGTGCT
>NZ_JABBFR010000054.1 GCF_018494065.1 Rosenbergiella gaditana
GAGCTGAAGCCAGTCGAAGATACCAGCTGGCTGCAACTGTTTATTAAAAACACAGCACTGTGCAAACACGAAAGTGGACGTATACGGTGTGACGCCTGCCCGGTGCTGGAAGGTTAATTGATGGGGTTATCCGTAAGGAGAAGCTCTTGATCGAAGCCCCAGTAAACGGCGGCCGTAACTATAACGGTCCTAAGGTAGCGAAATTCCTTGTCGGGTAAGTTCCGACCTGCACGAATGGCGTAATGATGGCCAGGCTGTCTCCACCCGAGACTCAGTGAAATTGAAATCGCTGTGAAGATGCAGTGTACCCGCGGCAAGACGGAAAGACCCCGTGAACCTTTACTATAGCTTGACACTGAACATTGAGCCTTGATGTGTAGGATAGGTGGGAGGCTTAGAAGCGTGGACGCTAGTCTGCGTGGAGCCAACCTTGAAATACCACCCTTTAATGTTTGATGTTCTAACGTAGACCCGTAATCCGGGTTGCGGACAGTGTCTGGTGGGTAGTTTGACTGGGGCGGTCTCCTCCCAAAGAGTAACGGAGGAGCACGAAGGTTAGCTAATCACGGTCGGACATCGTGAGGTTAGTGCAAAGGCATAAGCTAGCTTGACTGCGAGAGTGACAGTTCGAGCAGGTGCGAAAGCAGGTCTTAGTGATCCGGTGGTTCTGAATGGAAGGGCCATCGCTCAACGGATAAAAGGTACTCCGGGGATAACAGGCTGATACCGCCCAAGAGTTCATATCGACGGCGGTGTTTGGCACCTCGATGTCGGCTCATCACATCCTGGGGCTGAAGTAGGTCCCAAGGGTACGGCTGTTCGCCGTTTAAAGTGGTACGCGAGCTGGGTTTAGAACGTCGTGAGACAGTTCGGTCCCTATCTGCCGTGGGCGTTGGAGAATTGAGGGGGGTTGCTCCTAGTACGAGAGGACCGGAGTGAACGCACCACTGGTGTTCGGGTTGTCATGCCAATGGCATTGCCCGGTAGCTAAGTGCGGAAAAGATAAGTGCTGAAAGCATCTAAGCACGAAACTTGCCCCGAGATGAGTTCTCCCTGACTCCTTGAGAGTCCTGAAGGGACGTTGAAGACTACGACGTTGATAGGCTGGGTGTGTAAGTGCAGCGATGCATTGAGCTAACCAGTACTAATGACCCGTGAGGCTTAACCTTACAACGCCAGAGGCGTTTTGGATTGAGAGATTTATCAGCGCGTTGACAGATTA
>NZ_JABBFR010000055.1 GCF_018494065.1 Rosenbergiella gaditana
ATGGCTAAAGAGCAATTTCAACGTAATAAACCACACGTAAACGTGGGAACCATCGGTCACGTTGACCACGGTAAAACCACTTTAACTGCTGCAATCACTACCGTTTTAGCAAAAACTTACGGCGGTGCTGCGCGTGCATTCGATCAAATCGATAACGCGCCAGAAGAAAAAGCACGTGGTATCACCATCAATACTTCACACGTAGAGTACGAAACTCCAAGCCGTCACTATGCACACGTTGACTGCCCAGGACACGCCGACTACGTTAAAAACATGATCACCGGTGCTGCACAGATGGATGGAGCGATCCTGGTTGTTGCGGCAACTGATGGTCCTATGCCACAAACTCGTGAGCACATCCTGTTAGGTCGCCAAGTAGGTGTTCCTTACATCATCGTGTTCCTGAACAAATGTGACATGGTTGATGATGAAGAGCTGTTAGAGCTAGTTGAAATGGAAGTTCGTGACCTGCTGTCACAATACGACTTCCCAGGCGACGACACTCCAATCGTACGCGGTTCAGCGCTGAAAGCACTGGAAGGCGACGCAGAGTGGGAAGCTAAAGTTGTTGAGCTTGCTGGTCACTTGGATGCTTACATCCCAGAACCACAACGTGCAATCGACCTGCCATTCCTTCTGCCAATCGAAGACGTATTCTCAATCTCAGGCCGTGGTACTGTTGTAACGGGTCGTGTAGAGCGCGGGATCGTTAAAGTAGGTGAAGAAGTTGAAATCGTTGGTATCAAAGATACAGCGAAATCTACTTGTACTGGTGTTGAAATGTTCCGTAAGCTTCTTGACCAAGGTCAAGCAGGTGAGAACGTTGGTGTTCTTCTGCGTGGTATCAAGCGTGAAGAAATCGAACGTGGTCAAGTTCTTGCGAAACCAGGTTCAATCAAGCCACACACCCAGTTCGAGTCAGAAGTCTATATTCTGTCTAAAGACGAAGGCGGCCGTCATACTCCGTTCTTCAAAGGCTACCGTCCACAGTTCTACTTCCGTACAACTGACGTGACTGGAACCATCGAACTGCCAGAAGGCGTTGAAATGGTAATGCCAGGCGACAACATCAAAATGGTTGTTAC
>NZ_JABBFR010000056.1 GCF_018494065.1 Rosenbergiella gaditana
CACACGGAGATGGAAGCCACAGAAGCACCTCAAAAACACCATCATACACTAAATCAATAAATTGGAGTCATTACCGGTAGGCTGTACGGTTTCGTTGTTTTTCATCCTAACTCTTCCTCTTCTTTACTTTATATTTATTAATAATCAATTGCTTGAAGTCCAATTTAATCGTTTAAGCATCAATTATATCCTTAACTTTCCTGTGCTATCCCTTTTACTCCATACGATATGTTGTACCAAATCTGTACCAATCACAACTTATCGGGTGTACCAAATCTTGAATGATTCTTGATGGTACTAAACTTAGGAATATTTCAAGTAAGTCATACAAGGGCTATCAGAGATAGCTGATGCGAATGGCCTTAGTGTAAGGATATCACCTAAAGGCGTTTTAAACTTTCAATATCGATTCTTGTGGGCTGGAAAATACCAGCGCGTGAGCATTGGTCAATACCCTTCGGTCTCTCTGAAGGATGCTAGGAATATTGCGGATGAGTTAAAAGTTCTGATCTTCTCTGGGGCCGATCCCCGCAGTTACTTCACTAAGTCTAGTAGTTCCAGAGCTATCAGTGGCTGTATCAGGCATAGCTCTTCGGTTTCCTCATCCCGCTAGTACATTGAGCTCTCGTGAAACCCATCAGCCTCTAGCAGCCAATAGGCCCTAGTGTAGGGCACTATCCCGCGTGAGTTTTAACTTCCTGCCAGCAGGAGTGCTCGTTCGTTCTGTCTCGGCGCACTTGGTACATGAAACTCATTTAGTGCTAGTAGTTGTGTTAAAGAGCAGCTTGACTCTTGTCTGATGCGGTAGGTAATCCGTAGACCGCATCGATATTTCGTTTCGATGGAGTAAGATTACAAGGATATTTATTTCTCACAGGCGAAAAAAAAGCCGCATATAGCGGCGAAGTATCAGGAATAGATGTTGTCAACGAGGGTATTACTTATAAGAGTGTAAGAATTACGAAAGGTTCACTATCGATCGAGGAATTTTAAGTTATGTGTGGCTGGGTAATCCCCCCGAAAAATCGGTGTGTTCATAAGTAGAATTTTCTACTAACCTGAACTCAGGGGAGATTTCTATG
>NZ_JABBFR010000057.1 GCF_018494065.1 Rosenbergiella gaditana
TCGGTGGAGTTGCATGATAAGGTCATCGGGTACTACCTCACGATAAAGCACTATCAATAAATTGGAGTCATTACCAGTAAGTTATGTATTCGCCAAAAACCCAATAAACCCTGCCTCCAATCTCCCATTTGAGCATACGTGAATGTAAAATTATGCGCCTGTTTATAAGTATCCCGGCAAAAAAACTATTCACTTTTAGAGACCTGGTGGCACACTAAGATTATCCCGATGAGAAAATCGCTATGCGTTAAGTACAATTCACTTAACACTAGATCATTACCATTTTGAAATCTATTGAAACCGGCAGAACGGTAAAAAATGTTTGACGGGAAGCCGCCATTTCATAAGCTAGTTACTATAACTGGAAAGCTAAATTTGGCGGGACGGCTATTTCTAATATCAAAGAAATCGAAGATATGGAAGATGAAAACCGTCGATTGAAGCAAATTTTTGCTGAGTTAAGTCTGGAATGCAGGGGGCTCAAGGATGTGATAGACAAAAGCTTTAAACTCGCTCGCTCATTATCTAACACCGTAGTTTACTATGAATACACGCCTGGCATGTAGGACATTATCACTAAGGCGGTCTTTTTCTATCAGCCGGCTGCCCGGCGTGATGAAGTTATTATTGAAGCACTCACTGAAGCAGGTGAACGTTATCTTCGGCATGGCTTTAAAAATTTTTACAGGTTATTCGACAACAGGGAAACCTGTAGGATCGCAAGCGATAGCTTGGAACTGAGTGGTAGTGGTAGTGGTAGTGGTAGTGGTAGTGGTAGTGGTAGTTTAAATTATAGAAACAAAAAGGCCATCCGTAAGGATGGCCTTTTTGTCTTATTGGATGCCTGGCAGTTCCCTACTCTCGCATGGGGAGACC
>NZ_JABBFR010000058.1 GCF_018494065.1 Rosenbergiella gaditana
TCATAGAAATCTCCCCTGAGTTCAGGTTAGTAGAAAATTCTACTTATGAACACACCGATTTTTCGGGGGGATTACCGGACCACTTTCACTTAACATAAACTGTCAGTGATTGATAAATGCTGCACGATTATCAAGCCCAGTTAGGGAGTCTTGATAGGCTTTAATAGCTAATGCTCTATTTTCATGGACTAAATCACCGTTTAGTCTTTCTATTTCATTAATTAAGCTATTAACGTTGTCAGAGAATCTCTGGAATTCTTTCAACGAATTATCGGGTAGCCTCTTTGTGAAGTCTTTACTATGGATAACATGATTTATCTTTGTTGTAATCTGATTCATTGCTACCAGTATCTTCCTATACATAATGGAGCTTAAGATAAAGGAAAATATAAAGATAAGCACCATACCGGCGGTTAATATCAAAATGGAGTAGAGAATGAAATTAAATAAGTAACTATCATTGCCGACAATAAACAACCAACCCACCACTTGCTGTTCATGAATGATTGCAATTTTCTTTTTATTAGGATAAAGCCTACGGTAATGACTCCAATGAGTAGAACATATATTTTTCAATGAAGGCCCCGATGACTTTTTCATGTAGCTCTATTGTGCGTGAGAAGCAGATTGTT
>NZ_JABBFR010000059.1 GCF_018494065.1 Rosenbergiella gaditana
ACGGATATCCTCAGGTCCGCATGGTGTGTCTGATGGAACTCAGCAGTCACCTGCTACGCGCGAGTGTGTCAGGCCGTTACGATATAAACGAAATGCGCCTAGCGGCACAGCTGGCAGACAGCGCGCCGGATAACAGTATTACGCTGTTCGATAAGGGCTTTTACTCTTTAGGACTGCTACATGGCTGGCACAATGCGGGCGAAAATCGCCACTGGCTGACACCGCTAAAAAAGAACACGCAGTACGAGGTGGTGCGTAAGCTCGGTAAACAGGACGAGCTGATACGGCTGAAAACCTCATCGCAGGCCAGAAAGCAGTGGGAAGGCCTGCCGGAAGAACTGACCGTGCGGCTTATCCGCCGCAAGGTAAACGGCGTTGAACGGCAGGTGCTGACGTCAATGACGGATGCGATGCGTTATCCGGCGGCGAGCGTGGCGGAGCTTTATAAGCATCGCTGGGAAATAGAGCTGGGGTATCGGGAAGCGAAGCAGTTTTTACTGGGCAACCGGTGGGCGCTGAGAAGCAAATTGCCGGAACTGGTCAGGCAGGAGCTGTGGGGTATCTTACTGACTTATAACCTTATTCGTTACCAGATGATTAAGATGGCGTTCAGTCTGAAGGGGGA
>NZ_JABBFR010000005.1 GCF_018494065.1 Rosenbergiella gaditana
CGCAGTGAGATTGATAATACCGAGAGCTTGTGAAAGTTCCATTTAAAAAGGGTCCATGTTGAACATGAACCCTTTTTTACACGAGCCACCGGATCGGTCAACTGATCCTTAAACGATCAGCATTAGCCGTAATTGGCTGCTTTTCTTTAGGATTTTTGGTCGGCACGAGAGGATTTGAACCTCCGACCCCTGACACCCCATGACAGGTATCACCCTCTTTGGATGATTGCTTGATTTACAGATCCTAACACAGACTCTACAAAAACTTTATCTTTGCTAGTTAAAGCCTCAACCTCCCCAGATGCTGTTTTGATCACAATAGTGTAGTCAGGTCTTAACTTTATTAGGTAGAAAACACAGCCAATCCCGACCAAAACGGAACCAAGGAATTTTAAGCCATCGAATGGCGAGTAGAAATGAAATAGCCCCACAACTGCGAAAAACAAAATGAATAGAGGTGCGCCATAACTGGGTTTTTTCTTAAGTAAGCGGGTGGAAGTTATACCACTCATGGCATAAGTAGTGCCAAGAGAAACAAATCTGCTTTTAGTTACCAATACCTGGTTATCGGAATAAATTGGGGTTTCCATTGATCGTCCGGAATCATTTACGTTAAATCCGATATTATTGATATGATGTAGGAAAGTCAAAAGTTACTATGTTAGGTATGAAAAGGTTCCCCAAAACGAAAATAACTCATCTTATTTTTCATGCACTTAGTTTAGCTGGTCACTGACCAGTTTTATGGTGATTTTAGAGATAAAAAGTCAAGGTGAACAATCTGTTATAGATACAATATGGACCTACTGCTCCGTCATATTGGGTGAGGATTTGAGGATGTGGGGGTAGGCGTTCGACAGACATAAAAAAAGCCTCAGACTGAAGTCTAAGGCTTTTTTCTTACGCTCGGAGCCGCGGCTCTTTTGCGTATCCTTTCATGTCCCGTCATCGTCTGGTCGATGTCCGGGCACAGTGTCCAAAGGCTTGATTTCTCAAGTGTTGTCCGGTCACTGTCCAACCATGATTGGTGGAGCTGGCGGGAGTTGAACCCGCGTCCAGAATTACTACACCGTCGGCACTACATGCTTAGTCCAATCTTTACATTCGCCAATTAGCTGCGGATGGACACGCCACTAACGAACTAGCCTGATTAAGTTTAATGCTTCAACCCCAGGCAGGGCATCCACACGATCTCTTTTAGGTTTGACCTCTCTTGATCCCCGTCCTAAGAGCGGAGGCTAGGGAGAGAGGGCTCTGAGCAGGTTATTAAGCTGCTAGTGCGTAGTTTTCGTCGTTTGCGACTATTTTTTTGCGGCTTTTTACGAGGCCAACCGCCCCTCGGCATGCTCCTAGGGCTTCGCGAATCCTGTCGAATCCAGAATCAGCCCCAAGTACTGTTATACAGTGTAGCAGATAAATATGCAGCTGCACTAGTAATTTAACGATTTGCGTTCTTCATAATACGCGCTTTGTCTAACTGCCACTCGCGATTTTTAATATCATCACGCTTATCGTGTTCTTTTTTACCTTTGGCGACGCCAATTTTAAGCTTACACCATGCATTCTTCCAATATAGCGACAGGGCAACGATGGTATAGCCTTCACGGTTAACGCGGCCGTAGAGTGAGTCGAGTTCACGCTGCTTAAGTAGCAGTTTGCGGTTACGCGTTGGGTCGCAGACCACATGAGAAGAGGCGACCATTAATGGCTGAAAGGTAGAACCAAAAAGGTAAGCTTCGCCGTCACGTAATAAAATATAGCTTTCGCTGATATTCGCTTTGCCCGCACGCAGGGATTTAACTTCCCATCCCTGTAATGAAAGGCCTGCTTCAAACTCTTCTTCAATGAAATATTCGTGGCGTGCACGTTTATTCATTGCAATGGTCGCGGAACCAGGTTTGTTTGATTTTTTCTTTGTCATAGTATCCCTATTCTACACCACTTTTTTAAAGCGTCGCCGACTTCCTATGTAAGAAAGTTAAGTATTGGTGCTATTCTAGCACGCTGATTCCGATTAGACATTTCTGTTTATTTGCTGAAACTGCTATGATCAAGGTGTTTTTTTCAGACCAGGAACTCTTATGGCCCAGATCAGTCGCTCAGCGTTGGTGCCTTTCAGCGCGGGTAAAATGTATCAACTCGTCAACGATGTTGATAGCTATCCACAATTTCTCCCTGGCTGCACCGGTAGCAAAATTTTGGAGCAATCCGAGCAGCAGATGACCGCATCGGTGGATGTCTCAAAAGCAGGCATCAGTAAAACCTTTACGACGCGTAATACATTGACAGAAAACCATCGTATTGCCATGCAGCTAGTGGATGGCCCATTTCGCAAACTCGGTGGTGGGTGGACTTTTACACCACTCGGTGATGATGCCTGTAAAGTCGAATTGAATCTTGATTTCGAATTTTCCAATATGTTGGTGGAAATGGCTTTTGGTCGTATTTTTAAAGAATTAGCCAACAATATGGTTAAGGCATTCAGTGAGCGTGCTCATGAGGTGTACCGTGGCTGATATTCGCGTCGAAGTCGTTTACGCTTTGCCTGAAAAGCAATATCTTCGACCCGTGACAGTGGCTGAGGGGAGCACCGTTGAACAAGCGATTATTGCCTCAGGCCTCTTAGAACTCCGTAAAGATATACAATTAACGGAAAATAAAGTTGGCGTGTATAGCCGACCCGTTAAGCTTTCCGATCAGGTTGAGGAGGGGGATAGAGTTGAAATTTATCGTCCATTATTAGCTGATCCAAAAGAGATGCGTAGGCAGCGAGCAGAGCGGTCAGCCGCGAATAAAAAATAGAAATATCGCTACCCGAGCATTAGTCGAGTAGCGAATTCATTTATTTGGTTTTGCTCAGCGCAGGTTTATTATCGATATTGGTCAGTATACCGTTGCTGTTAAAGGTCAAGGTGAGGGTTTGTTGAGTGACTTTCTCGTGACCCGGCTCTTGACGGAAGACGTAATACCACACATTGCTCCCAAAAGGATCGCTCATCATCGGCGTACCTAGCGTGTAAGCAACCTGCTGCTGTGTCATACCAGTATGAATTTTACTGACATCGGTCGCGACCAAGTAATTCCCTTGGTCGATATCCGGGCGATAAACTACACGTTCCAACGTTGAGCAACCGGCGGTGGTTAACAATAGCGCCGCGGTCGCAGCAGTCAGTATTTTACTGCGCATGAATCGTTTCCTTTTTCTTGACCAGTTGCCGACAGGCATAACTTGCCATCACAATAAGTTCACCCTGATCGCAGGGAAGCTAGAGGTCGATAATAATAGACCTTACGCCAGATGAAAACCTCTGGCGCAAGATATGACTGTTATAGAGAGAAAAAGTGCCCGATTAAGCGGCTAAAAGTTCTTTGGCATTGGCTAACGTGTTGCGTGTGACTTCGCTGCCCCCTAAAAGGCGAGCTAATTCTTTCAAACGCGCTGCTTTGTCTAAATTCACCATACGGGTTTCGGTCACCGCCCCATCGGTGAGTTTACAAATGTAGAAATGGGCATGACCACATCCTGCGACTTGCGGCAGATGAGTGACGCAGAGCACTTGCGTAGACTCGCCCAATTTACGCAACATTTTACCGACAATGGCGGCTGTTGGACCACTGATGCCGACATCCACTTCATCGAAAATCATCGCCGGTGTTTCCATTTTCTTAGCCGTAATGACTTGAACGGCTAAGGCAATACGGGAGAGCTCCCCCCCCGAGACGACTTTACCCAAAGGTTGCAGCGACTGTCCAGGGTTTGCCGATACCTGAAATTCAATACTGTCAGCACCTTCTGATGTGAGTTTTTCCGGTGTGTGTGTAACCACAATATTAAACTGTCCATGAGGCATCGCCAGTTGCTGGATAGATTCTGTAATCAACCCTGCTAACTCGCTGGCAAAATGCTGCCGCTCCGCAGAAAGTTGATTTGCGATATCTAGCGCACGTTGATGATAGTGCGACACTTCTGAGGTGAGTTGTTCAATATCGGACTCAACGTTCTCTAATTGCGTGTATTCATCCAGTAATTGTTGGTGCGTACTATGCAGTGCTTCGGGGGTCACATGGTGCTTACGCGATAGCGATACGTAACGAGATAGCCGCTGTTCTAAGCCTTGTAAGCGATTCGGGTCTAAATCGATCGCTTCATGATAGTGACGCAGTTCATCGCTCATTTCGCTCAGTAAAATGGCCGCATTGTCCATCATGCTGTGTACGGGGGCTAAGCGGTCATCTAATGACACCAGCTCCTGTAACAGCTGTTGGGATTGATTAACCAGAGACTGCAATGATGCGTCTTCACTCTCAGAGACCAAATGCACGATTTGTTGGCTTAAAGTAATACGCTGTCCACTGCTCGCGAGCTGTTTATACTCTTCATCGATTTGCTGATACTCATCTTCTATCGGTGCAAATTTATTGAGTTCCTGCAATTGGTAATCAAGCAATTCACGCCGCGCAGCACGATCATTTTTTTGCTGAGTCAAGGCGGCAAGTTGGCGACAGCTTTTGTGCCAATTTTCATAAGCATTGCGCATTGTTTCAATCAGCGCAGGATGGTGACTATAAGCATCTAATAACGCCCGTTGATGATCTGCTTTAAGTAGCAACTGATGCGCATGTTGGCCATGGATTTGGATAAGTAATTGCCCAAGTTCACGCAGTTGTGAGAGCGGTACGGCAGTGCCATTAATGAAGCCCCGCGAACGCCCATCGGCACTGATGACCCGACGAAGCAAGCATTCGCCTTGATCATCGAGGTGATTATTAATCAGCCACTGTTGGGCAGATGGGGATTTTTTAAGCTGGAATCTGGCACAAATATCTGCACGCTGTGCACCGGGCCGCACGGTTTCGGCGTCGGCTCGGTTACCTAAACATAATCCTAAGGCATCGATGGCTATAGACTTACCTGCACCGGTTTCGCCGGTGATAGCCGTCATACCCTGTTGGAAATCGATATCCAGTTCGCGAACAATAGCAAAATTACTGATAGTAAGTTGTGCCAGCATATAATCACCTGTATAGAAAAACATAACTGTTTTTTTATACAGTATAAACCTCTTTTTTACTGAGTAAAGATCTCAACAGTGATTTTCAGAATAATTTTTCCGACCAGCCGAGTTTACCGGTAAGGGTTGTAAAGTAGTTATAGTCTTTCGGGTGAAGTAGGAATAGTTCGTCGGGACTACGACGAATAATCACTTCTTCGCCTTCTTGAATAGGCAGGGCAAGTTGGCTGTCACAACTTACCTCAAGCTCATTGCGTAAACTGGCAAAGCGTAAGCTGATAGTACTGCGGCTATCGATTACCAAAGGTCGTGCGGAAAGGGTGTGAGGGAACATAGGAACAATAGCAATAGCTTCTAACGAGGGCATTAAAATAGGCCCCCCCGCGGAGAGCGAATACGCGGTCGAACCGGTAGTGCTAGAGATAATTAGGCCATCTGAGCGCTGAGAAAAGGCAAATTGATTATCAATATAGACTTCAAACTCAATCATATGTGCGACCTTGCCGGGGTGCAGGACGATCTCATTTAGGGCCGTGGCGACGCGAGGATGTGGCGAGTTACCGCACACTGAGGCTTCAAGTAGGGCGCGAGAATCAGCAATATATTCCCCCGCCAGCACTTTGCCGAGTTCTTCAATGGCATTATCAGGATTAAGATCAGTCAGAAAACCTAAGTTGCCCCGGTTAATCCCGATCACTTTAATATCATAACGGGCTAGGACGCGTGCTGCGCCGAGCATATTGCCATCACCGCCAATGACTACCGCAAGATCTGCGCTTTGGCCAATTTGGGCGAGAGTGGCGGTACGCACATTGGGTAATTGCATTTCTCGAGCAATTTGTTCCTCGACGATAACGTCGTACCCTTGTTCACTAAGCCAACAACATAATTGTTCATGAGTAGACAGCGCGCTCAGATTTCGCGGATGACCGACAATTCCGATACAATTAAACAACTTATTCATTAGGTAATGCTTCCTCTTTGCGCAAAACTCTCGACAATCGATGAGAGTCCCTTGAATCCCAAAATTTCATCCCCATAATAGCCTTATTGCCGAGATGATTATGAAATGCGGAGATTTTCATGAGTAGTAAAGAACAGAATACCCCGAATCAACAAGATCCTGAAGTGCTGAATACCGAGCAACCCGAGCAGCAAAATCAACAGGATGCATCAGAAAGCATTGATCCTCGTGATGAGCGTATTGCCGAGTTAGAAAAAGCACTCGCTGAGTCCCAAGGTGGTGTGCGTGATGCGCAAGTTCGTGCTCAGGCTGAAATCGAAAATATTCGTCGACGCACTGAAATCGATATTGAAAAAGCGCACAAATTTGCGTTGGAAAAATTTGCGAACGAACTTTTACCCGTTATCGATAGCTTGGAGCGTGCACTGGAAGTTTCGAATAAAGAAAACCCAGAGTTGGCATCCATGGTAGAAGGTATTGAGCTAACCCTTAAATCGCTGTTAGATGCGGTACGCAAGTTTGGCGTGGAAGTGGTGGGAGACATCCATGTACCTTTCAACCCTGATGTACACCAAGCGATGTCGATGATTGAGTCGGCAGATGTTGCACCTAATCATGTGATCATGGTGATGCAACGGGGTTATACCTTAAATGGTCGTTTATTACGTCCGGCGATGGTCGCAGTCTCTAAGGCTTAATCCCCTCGACCTACAAAAAAGCTGCCAGTGGCAGCTTTTTTTTCGCTTATTCCACTGACCAGTCGATCTCTGCCAAACCTTGCGAGGCAAGAATCGCGTTAGTTTGTGAGAAGTGCTGACAACCAAGAAAACCACGATGTGCGGAAAGTGGTGAAGGATGCGGGGCTTTTAAGACATGATGACGCGCCGTATCAATAATTTGCCCTTTTTTCTGCGCATGTGCGCCCCACAGTAAAAATACCACGCCATCATGATGCTGGTTGATCATACTGATCACATGAGAAGTGAAGGTCTCCCAGCCGAGTCCTGCATGAGAGTGTGCTTGGCCCGCCCTGACCGTTAATACGGTATTAAGCAGTAACACCCCCTGCGAGGCCCATTGCGCAAGATATCCATGATTAGGGCGGACGAATCCCGGGATATCAGTGACCAACTCTTTATAGATATTGACGAGAGAGGGCGGTGGAGCAATGCCCGGTTGCACAGAAAACGCTAAACCGTGCGCTTGGTTCGGACCATGGTAAGGATCTTGCCCCAAAATTACCACACGAATATCGGCAAAATGAGTTAGCTTAAATGCGCTAAAGACTTCAGCGGCAGAAGGATAAATAACGGTCCCTTCGCTTCGCTCTTGTTGCACCTGCTGCAAGGTGTCTGTGAAATAGGATTTTTGTTTTTCATCGCCTAGCACGTCGTGCCAAGTCAGGGTAGTTTTCATCACTGACTCCTGTCATCGGATATAAAAAAAGAGGCGCGATGCGCCTCTGCTTTCTATTCGCTACGTTCTGACGTTTCTTTCACGTCCTGAACGGCTACTTTCTCTACGGGCTTACGGCGTTTACCGACATTTTTCGCATCGCGATGACGGTTTTTCACCCGCGGTTTATTGTCATCTTTTAACGCATCGCGTTTTTGTTTACGGCGTTCCATCTCTTTTTTTGATGCTTTCTTCGGCCCTTTCTCTGAAGGTGCGCGCGTGGTAGGGCGAAGCTCATCGATGGTCCGTGCTTTCAATGGTTCATTGATATAGCGGCTAATTTTTAATAGCAGCGCGTTATCATGGGCTTCAACCAGAGATAGAGCGGTACCTTTGCGTCCTGCACGACCGGTCCGACCAATACGGTGTAGGTACACGTCTGCGGTTCTCGGCATGTCAAAATTAAACACATGACTGACATCATCAATGTCTATCCCACGGGCTGCAATATCGGTAGCCACCAACACATTCACTGTGCCTTCAGCAAGGCGCTTAATGGCTTCATTACGTTTAATCTGCACCATCTCACCTTCAAGATAGGTACAGCGGATACCGGCTTCACGTAACCATGCTGCCACTTCATGCACGCGGTCTCTCTTTCTAATAAAGACGACGGACCGTGTGACATCTTCTTGTTGAAGAAGGTGAATCAATAATTTGCGTTTATGCTCTAAGTCATCAGCGCGATAGTACCATTGCAGAATTTTTTTACGTTCGCGGCGACTCGGATCGGCATCCAATGTCACGGGTTCATTGAGAATACGCTGTGCGAAGTCTTCAATATCGTCGCCTTCCAGGGTTGCAGAGAACAGCATCGTTTGCTTACGCCAGCGGGTCTCTGCGGCGATTGTTTCGATATCGTTAGCAAACCCCATATCCAGCATACGGTCGGCTTCATCGAGGATCAGCGTCTCGACCGCACGGCAATCAAAGTTTTCTTCTTTGATGTATTGTAAAAGACGGCCAGTCGTCGCAACGACTACATCTTGGTTGGTACTGAACACTTCAGCGTGGTTCATATACGCCACACCACCCGTGATAGTGGAGATATCTAAATGGGTGTGTTTAGCCAACTCTCTGGCTTGGTCAGCGACCTGCATCGCTAATTCACGGGTGGGCGTGAGGATTAGGATACGCGGAGGTCCCGACTTTTTACGCGGGAAATCCAGCAAGTGTTGCAAGGCAGGCAATAAGTAAGCCGCAGTTTTTCCAGTGCCGGTAGGGGCTGAACCAAGGATGTCACGGCCTTCGAGGGCGGGTGGGATCGCAGCTGCTTGGATAGCCGTCGGGCGCTGGTAATTTTTATCCTGTAGGGCTTCTAGCAGGCTTTCATCAAGTTCTAATTCGGAAAATGTGGTTACAGTCATGTTCTACCTCTGGTTGGGGCGCCGATTATAGACATTTCACCGCAATTGTTCACCTTTTCCTGCCGATTAATTCTGCGTTATACAGGTAAAAGGGCATGATTACTGATAAAGTTCGCGCAAAAATGTTGACCGACTGAGCGATTAGAGACGTTTTGGAGACCGATATGATAGCCAGCATACCATCGCTACCTCGTCGTGGGGGCTTTACCTTTAAACAATTTTTCGTTGGCCATGATCGTTGTGGTATGAAAGTCAGTACGGATGGGGTGTTGTTAGGTGCATGGGCACCGCTTCCGGTCACACGGCGCGTATTAGATATCGGTACCGGCAGTGGTTTATTAGCCTTAATGTTGGCACAGCGTTTACATGCCGAGGATGGCCCCTTCGAGATTGATGCCATTGATATAGACCGCTCTGCTGTGCAGCAAGCGCAAGAAAATTGCGAAAATTCGCCTTGGAAAGCGCACTTCAACGTCTGGCAACAGGATTTATTAACCTGGGACACCTCGTCCGCACAACGCTATGGGCTGATTATCTGTAATCCCCCTTATTTTCAACACGGAAAGTCCTATCGAGATGCACAGCGCGAACGAGCCCGGGATAGCCGTACGCTAGACCATCCATCGCTTCTGCAGCAGGTCGCCAATCTTCTTACCGAAGACGGTTTTTTCTCGGTTATTTTACCGACACAAGAAGCCGAACAATTTGCCGAGTATGCGCGCAGTGCAGGATGGATATTGAGTCAACGATGTGATGTAAGTGAGCGGGAAGGAAGGCCTGCGAAACGCCGCTTGTTGACTTGGCGTCGCTGCCCGGTAAAAGGTGAAGCACAGCGGCTTATGATCCGCGATGATCAAGGACAATACAGTACTGAATTTCAATGCTTAACTAAAGAATTTTACTTAGCGCTTTAGTCGATCATCTATACTGATAAAAACATGAAACTTCATGGTTAATCAGGTAAATTGGCCTGCAGATAACTCGATTGTTATTAGGGCTAATTCATTGCTAACCACTTTGTATAGCAATTTACCTAAATTTCAGTGAACTTTTGATCATTATTCAGTTCCAACCTTGGGCTCGCCAATGGCAGTAACGTTATGGCACTGGGTGGTTATACATTGAATATTTTATGAGGACAGAGCCTCAGATGAGCGAGCAGTTAACGGATCAAGTTCTGGTAGAGCGGGTCCAGAAAGGGGACCAAAAATCGTTTAACTTACTGGTGCTACGTTACCAACATAAAGTTGCCAGTTTAGTGACACGCTATGTTCCGCCAGGGGACGTGCCAGATGTTGTGCAAGAATCATTTATTAAGGCTTATCGTGCTATTGAATCTTTCCGTGGAGAGAGCGCCTTCTATACTTGGCTTTATCGTATTGCGGTCAACACGGCTAAAAATTATTTAGTGGCTCAAGGCCGTCGTCCGCCATCAAGCGATGTCGATGCCAGTGATGCCGAAAATTTTGAAGCAGCGAGCGCTTTAAAAGAAATTTCGAACCCTGAGAACTTAATGTTGTCAGACGAACTGAAGCAGATAGTTTTTAGGACAATTGAAACTCTTCCTGAAGATTTACGGATGGCGATCACGCTTCGTGAATTAGATGGGTTGAGTTATGAGGAAATCGCTGAAATCATGGAGTGCCCAGTCGGCACTGTTCGTTCACGTATCTTCCGTGCACGAGAAGCGATTGATAATAAAGTTCAACCACTTCTGCAACGCTGATCGTATAGCAGAGTGACTACCTAAAGGGTATTAAGGTATGCAGAAAGAGCAACTTTCCGCTTTAATGGATGGTGAAGCCTTAGATCAGTCTTTACTCACTGAACTTTCTAAAGACGCTGAGTTGCAAGCTAGCTGGGAACGTTACCATCTGGTTCGCGACACACTCCGTAGTGATCTTGGTCAGGTCGTTCATTTCGATATCGCTGCCAAGGTGGCCGAAGCGATAGCGAAAGAGCCGGTTCTTGGTAGCACTGTCACACCGCTTATTGTTGAAGAGCAACCTGAGCCATCACGTTGGCGCAAAATGGGCTTCTTTTCTAAAACGGGTAGTTGGGGTGCACAGCTGGCACAAGTGGGTGTCGCAGCCTGCGTGTCAATGGCCGTGATTGTCGGGGTGCAGCATTATAACCACCCAGGTGATGCAGCGTCTTCTGACAGCCAAGATACCCCAGCATTTAATACCTTACCGATGATGGGTAAAGCATCTCCAGTCAGTTTAGGCGTTCCTGGCGACATGTTTGAAGGCTCGTCCTCTGCGGGACAGGTTCAAGAACAGCGCGCGCGCATTAACGCAATGCTTCAAGATTACGAGTTACAACGACGTCTAAATGATGGTGACAGCCTACCGCCGACGTCCTCCGTTCTTGATAAGCAACAGTATTCGGGCACTGTCCATCAATAATGAAAGAAAAACTTCTTCTCTCTGCCGCATTATGCGGCAGTTTACTTTATCCTCTCTCGAGTTTTGCCGATAACAGCGCTGCCTCGACGGAAACAAAGCCGATCCAACCCTTTGTGATGCTAAAGCAGATGGATAAAGCAACCAATACGCTTAATTACCAGCTTTCCTATATTACCATTAGCGAACAAGGTATTGAGTCGTTGCGCTATCGCCATGCGCTAGTCAACAATCAAGTGTTTGCACAACTGCTGCAGATGGACGGCCCGCGTCGAGAAGTGCTCCAACGTAATCGTGCGATCAGTTATTTCGATGCCAGTTCAGGCGTTGATCCCTTTACGCTTCCGGGCGACCATATTATCGATGGACTCCCATCGATTTTATTTGCGAATTTTGATCGGCTAAAAGATTACTACGATTTTATTAGTGTCGGACGTTCTCGGGTGGCTGACCGGTTATGCGATGTTGTACGTATCGTTTCGAAAGACGGTTCTCGTTTCAGTTACGCGGTCTGGTTAGATAGCGCGAGCTCACTCCCTTTACGTGCCGATCTGCTGTCGCAAGAAGGGGAAACGATTGAGCAATTCCAAGTGGTTGATTTCGCTGTCGATGACCAGCTACAGCAGGTAATGGCGCCGCTGGTGGATGCCAAGCTGCCTCCTGAAATGACCTCATTGCCGAAAAATTTGCACACAAAATTAAGCTGGACGCCCGGCTGGTTACCCGCTGGCGTTCAGGTATTATCACAAAGCCAACGCCAAGTGCCGGCCTTAGCGAAAAAAATCGAATCACGCCTTTATTCCGATGGTCTCTTTACCTTCACGGTAAATGTCTCTGCAGTGAACGGTTCATCCCCTCCGCAATTTTATAGCACTGGACGTCGCACGCTTTACGTTGAAATACGTAATAATAGGGAAATTAGCGTCGTCGGTGAGCTTCCTCGTGATACGGCGAAGCGCATTGCAGATACTGTCAATACGGGTACTTAACAATGATGAGAGAATGGGCGACGGTCGTGTCATGGGACCGAGGTGTAGCGACCCTGCATACTGAGGCGAAAACAACTTGTAATAGTTGTTCTGCGCGTAAAGGATGCGGTAGCCAGATGCTGAATAAACTGGGTCCTAAAAACGCGCATGTCATGCAAGTGAATAGCGATAAACCTTTGCAGCCTGGTCAACGTATTGAATTGGGCATTAAAGAAAGCAGTCTACTGAGCTCCGCGCTGATGGTATATATTACTCCATTAGTAGGGCTATTTATCGGTGCGGGTCTATTACATTATTGGTTCAATACCGATCTAGCCAGTGCGGGTGGGGCCTTAATTGGTGGAGTAGGGGGCTTTTTTATTGCTAAGCTTTTATCGAAGACAATGGGTGAAAAGCTCTCGTTCCAACCGGTAATATTAACGGTTGCCTTAGGTCCAGACCAATTACGCGTTGACTCGGTTCATCCCTCTCATTCATCGCTATAATCTGTTTTAGGCTATCGAGTAGGCCGTATTTAGTCATTCAGCGGTTTACTCAATATACCGCCTTAGCAATTCTTTCAATAAATTGTCTTAAAAAAAAACGGTCCAAGGCTGTTGATATGCTGACGTCTCTGTCACTGTCGTGTAATATGCTCCGCAGTAAAAAAGTGGGTACATGCATCATGGGTCCATTTATGTGTCCACCTGAATAAATTTTGCAGGAAACTATGAAAAAATCCCCGGAAATGAAGAATATAAGAAATTTCTCCATCATTGCGCATATTGACCATGGAAAATCCACATTATCTGATCGCCTAATCCAAACCTGTGGCGGCTTGAGTGACCGTGAAATGGCGGCCCAAGTTCTGGACTCTATGGACCTTGAACGTGAGCGTGGAATCACGATCAAAGCGCAAAGCGTGACACTTGATTATCACGCACAGAATGGTGAAATTTATCAACTTAACTTCATTGATACGCCGGGGCACGTTGACTTCTCCTATGAAGTATCACGTTCTCTTGCCGCTTGTGAAGGTGCGCTGCTGGTGGTCGATGCAGGTCAGGGCGTAGAAGCGCAAACCTTGGCCAACTGCTATACCGCGATGGAAATGGACTTAGAGGTTGTACCTGTCTTAAATAAAATTGACCTCCCTGCGGCGGATCCTGATCGCGTCTCGCAAGAGATCGAAGATATTGTCGGGATTGATGCGACGGATGCTGTAAGATGTTCGGCCAAGACGGGATTAGGCGTTCCTGAGGTGTTAGAGCGTCTCGTGCGTGACATTCCGCCACCAGAAGGGGATATTGATGCGCCTCTTCAGGCGCTGATTATCGACTCATGGTTTGATAATTACTTGGGTGTAGTCTCCTTAGTCCGTGTTAAAAATGGTGTCCTGCGTAAGGGTGATAAGATCAAAGTGATGAGCACCGGTCAAGTTTATAACGCTGACCGTCTCGGTATTTTTACCCCAAAACGCGTTGACCGTGATGAATTACGCAGTGGGGAAGTTGGCTGGTTAGTGTGTGCCATCAAAGACATCCTAGGTGCGCCAGTCGGGGATACTCTGACTGCGGCGAAGTACTCGGCTGATAAGCCGCTACCAGGGTTCAAAAAAGTTAAACCACAAGTCTATGCTGGATTATTCCCTGTAAGCTCTGACGATTACGAAAACTTCCGTGATGCGCTGGGCAAACTGAGTCTGAATGACGCCTCGTTGTTCTACGAGCCAGAGAGCTCAACAGCCTTAGGTTTCGGATTCCGCTGTGGCTTCCTTGGGCTATTACACATGGAGATCATCCAAGAGCGTTTAGAACGTGAATACGACTTGGATCTGATCACTACCGCGCCAACGGTTGTGTATGAAGTGATCACCACCAGTGGTGAAACGCTGTATGTTGACAGCCCAGCCAAACTGCCAGCATTGAATAACATCGAAGAGCTACGCGAGCCGATTGCAGAATGTCATATGCTGTTGCCGCAAGAATTCCTCGGTAATGTGATCACTCTGTGTGTTGAGAAACGTGGCGTACAAACCAACATGGTTTACCACGGTAATCAAGTCGCGTTGACCTACGATATTCCGATGGCCGAAGTCGTCTTAGACTTCTTTGACCGGATTAAATCGACATCCCGTGGTTATGCATCGCTTGATTATAATTTCAAGCGTTTCCAAACCTCTGACATGGTGCGTGTTGATGTGATGATTAACTCTGAACGTGTTGATGCGTTGGCGCTGATCACCCACCGCGATAACTCACAACCTCGTGGCCGTCAATTGGTTGAAAAGATGCAAGAGCTCATCCCGCGGCAACAATTTGATATTGCGATTCAAGCCGCCATAGGTAACCACATCATTGCTCGTTCAACAGTGAAACAATTACGTAAAAACGTATTGGCGAAGTGTTATGGTGGTGATGTGAGCCGTAAGAAGAAATTATTACAGAAACAAAAAGATGGTAAGAAGCGTATGAAACAAGTCGGCAACGTAGAGTTACCGCAAGAGGCGTTCTTAGCTATTCTGCATGTTGGTAAAGATTAATTAATAAGGATTGTTCATGGCAAATATGTTTGCATTGATTTTGGCAGTTGCGACGTTAATCACCGGTATTGTCTGGTGTCTAGACAAGTTTAAATGGGCACCAGCACGCCGTGCTAAGCGTCAACAGGCGCAAGATCACGCGAACACCACGTTAGATAAAGCCACTCTGGATACCGTAGCCCGTCAGCCAAGCTGGGTAGAGACGTCAGTATCGGTATTTCCAGTACTGGCTGTGGTGTTTATCGTGCGTTCATTTATCTATGAACCTTTCCAAATCCCTTCTGGATCGATGATGCCAACTTTACTGATTGGCGATTTTATCTTGGTGGAAAAGTTTGCCTACGGATTAAAAGATCCCATCACACAAACTACGCTTATTCCCACTGGGCATCCTAAGCGTGGTGATGTGGTCGTCTTTAAATATCCGAAAGATCCTTCCGTGGATTATATTAAGCGTGTGGTGGGTTTGCCGGGGGACAAAATCGTTTTTGATCCTGATAGCAAAACGGTGACCGTCACTCCTGGTTGTGGTGAGGGGCATTGCGAAAATCCTGTCGCCATTACTTACTCTTCAATGGAAAAAAGTGACTTTCTACAAACCTTTAGCGGTTTTGATGGAAATGAAGTGGGTAATGGCTTTTATCAAATCTCTAAAGCAGGTATGTTACCAGGTGGATTACAGCTGGGTGAGCGTCAAGAGACACTTGGAAATGTGACGCATAATATTTTACTGGTCAATCAAGCTCAGAGCCAAGTCGACGCTTACTACCAGCAAGACGGCCAACCTCAATCAACGTGGGTGGTACCGGCTGGAGAATATTTCATGATGGGTGACAATCGCGATAACAGCGCCGATAGCCGTTATTGGGGATTTGTTCCAGAAAAAAATCTGGTTGGAAAAGCGGTCGCCATCTGGATGAGTTTTGATAAACAAGAAGGTCAATGGCCAACAGGCGTAAGATTAAGTCGGATTGGTGGTATCCATTAATCGGGACCGAGTTCAGGGACGAACTCAACACATAATCATTTTCACTACTGCACATGAAACCGTGAGTTGATACAGCCCTGTTTCATGTGCAATTAACAGACGCAAAGAATAACTGGAACAGCATGAACCCCATTCTTATAAATAAGCTGCAGCGCAAATTAGGCTACACTTTTACTCATCCGGAACTTCTGCAACAAGCATTGACGCATCGCAGTGCCAGTAGTAAACATAACGAAAGATTAGAATTTCTTGGTGATTCGATCTTAAGTTATGTCATTGCTAATGCGCTTTACTGTCAATTCCCTCGTGTGGATGAAGGGGACATGAGCCGTATGCGTGCAACCTTGGTCAGGGGAAATACCCTAGCAGAGATGGCACGTGAGTTTGAACTGGGTGAGTGCTTGCGCTTAGGACCAGGTGAACTTAAGAGTGGTGGGTTTCGTCGTGAATCCATTTTAGCGGATACCGTTGAAGCGCTAATAGGCGGAATTTTTCTGGATAGCGATATTCAGCAGGTAGAAAAATTAATCCTCAATTGGTATCAATCGCGGCTTGAAGCAATCAGTCCAGGTGATAAGCAAAAAGATCCGAAAACGCGATTACAAGAGTACCTTCAAGGGCGTCATTTGCCGTTACCTGCATATTTAGTGGTGCAGGTAAGGGGAGAAGCCCATGACCAAGAATTTACGATTCACTGTCAAGTGAGTGGTATGAATGAAGCGGTGGTTGGCATTGGTTCTAGCCGCCGCAAAGCAGAACAGGCTGCTGCAGAGCAAGCACTGACTAAGTTAGGAATTGAATGAGCGAACAAGTAACTCATTGCGGTTTTATCGCAATTGTCGGCCGTCCGAACGTTGGCAAATCGACGCTATTGAACCAGTTGTTGGGGCAAAAAGTCTCGATTACTTCACGTAAACCGCAAACGACACGCCATCGCATCATGGGTATTGATACTCAGGGTGCTTATCAAGCCATTTATGTGGATACTCCGGGTCTGCATATCGAAGAGAAGCGAGCCATCAACCGTTTGATGAACCGTGCGGCGAGCAGCTCCATTGGTGATGTTGAGCTGATTGTCTTTGTGGTAGAAGGCACTCGTTGGACAGAAGACGATGAGATGGTGTTGAATAAATTAAAATCGGTCAAGGTACCGGTGATCTTAGCCATCAACAAAATCGATAATATTCAAGATAAAACGATCTTGTTACCGCACATCCAACAGATCAGCCAAAAGATGAATTTTGCTGATGTGGTACCCCTGTGTGCGGAAACAGGGCAGAGCGTTGATGCTATCGCGCGTATCGTTCACAACACCTTACCTGAAGCTGACCATCACTTCCCGGAAGATTATGTGACTGATCGTTCACAACGCTTTATGGCGTCAGAAATCATTCGCGAAAAATTGATGCGCTTCTTAGGGGCTGAACTGCCCTATTCGGTTACCGTTGAAATTGAGCGTTTTGTTACGAATGAACGAGGCGGCTATGATATAAATGGTCTGATTCTGGTTGAGCGTGAAGGCCAGAAGAAGATGGTAATTGGTAACAAAGGGGCCAAGATCAAAACCATTGGTATTGAAGCACGTCGCGATATGGAAGAGATGTTCGAATCCCGTGTTCACTTAGAACTGTGGGTGAAAGTGAAGTCTGGCTGGGCAGATGACGAACGTGCATTGCGTAGCCTAGGCTATACTGACGATCTTTGATAGATGGAAGGCTGGCAGCGCGTTTTTGTTTTGCATGCTCGCCCTTACAGCGAAACGAGCCTGCTGCTCGACATCTTTAGTGAAAGCGATGGACGAGTGACCGTACTGGCGAAAGGGGCTCGTTCACGCCGTTCCAACCTTAAAGGTGCGTTACAGCCCTTCACGCCACTCCTAATGCGTTGGGGTGGCAAAGGTGAGGTTAAAACCTTACGCAGCGCCGAACCTGTCTCAATGGGGCTACCGCTTAGCGGAACCTACCTCTACTGCGGACTTTACGTCAATGAACTATTGATGAGAGTTCTCGGGCAAGAAATTGGTTACTCAGCTCTCTTTTTTGATTACCTTCATTGCCTACAATCGCTTGCCGCCCTTGATACATCTGCTGAACCCGTACTTCGACGTTTCGAGTTTTCGTTACTCGCCCATTTGGGCTATGGCGTTGATTTTTTACATTGCGCCGGGAGCGGTGAGGAAGTCAGTGATGAGATGACCTACAACTACCGTCAAGAACGCGGCTTTATTGCGAGTGTTATGCCCACCGCCCTGACTTTTACGGGGCGGCAATTACGGGCATTTAATCAGCGAGAATTTCCAGAAATTGATACACTGCGAGCGGCGAAGCGATTTACCCGTATGGCGCTTAAGCCTTATTTAGGCGGACGCCCATTAAAAAGCCAAGCACTCTTTCGACAATTCCAGTTACCCGTTAGTAAACCGGAAGAGTGAACAACACAGTCCCTTATTTTTCGCGATTATCTAAGAGGTGTAGCATGGCGGAAGTTTATTTAGGCGTAAATATTGACCATATTGCCACGGTACGCAACGCACGAGGCACTCAGTACCCCGACCCGGTGCAGGCCGCTTTCGTTGCAGAACAAGCGGGTGCTGATGGAATTACCGTGCATTTACGCGAAGACCGCCGCCATATTACCGATCGGGATATTATGTTACTGCGACAGACTATCCAGACCCGTATGAACCTAGAGATGGCTGTCACTGAAGAGATGATTACTATTGCTTGCCAGACACGTCCGCATTTTTGTTGCCTTGTGCCAGAAAAACGCGAGGAAGTGACGACAGAAGGGGGCTTAGATGTTGCGGGACAACAAGCTAAAATGAACGAAGCCGTGGCGCGGTTACAGCACGCGGGGATCTTTGTCTCCCTATTTATCGACCCCGACTTTCAACAGATTGATGCAGCAGTTGCGGCAAAAGCGCCTTTTATTGAGATCCATACCGGTGCTTACGCGCAAGCGCAAGATCCTGAGGAAATAGTAAAAGAGCTGGAGCGTATCCGTACGGCGGTCAGTTATGCGGCATCAGAAGGGTTGAAAGTGAATGCTGGCCATGGTCTGACCTATCACAACGTTCAGGCCATTGCGGCGTTACCTGAAATTTATGAATTGAATATTGGTCACGCCATCATTGGCCGTGCGCTATTTAGCGGTCTTGGCGATGCGGTACGCGAAATGAAACAGTGTTTACAGGATGCACGACGTTAATGGCTATCGTGGGCCTGGGGACGGATATTGTTGAAATAGCGCGCATCGAACAGGTGATAGAACGTTCAGGTGACCGGTTAGCAAAACGTGTCTTAACTGACCATGAATGGCTGCAGTATCAACAGCATCATCAACCCGTTCGTTTTTTAGCGAAGCGTTTCGCAGTGAAAGAAGCGGCAGCTAAAGCCTTTGGTACCGGCATCCGTAATGGATTGGCGTTCAATCAATTCGAAGTGTTTAATAACCCGCTCGGCAAGCCTTGTTTGAGATTACTCGGACAAGCTCAGGCGCTTGCTGAACAGTTGGGGATCCAGCATCATCATGTGACGCTCGCCGATGAGCGTCGCTATGCCTGTGCAACGGTGATTTTCGAAAATTAATCGGCCGCCGTGAAAGGGGTGGGGTAAAGTTGTACGAACTTTTCCCATAATTGCTCGGGTGTCTCCTGCCACGCAGGATCTTGAATAATGGTATGCGTGATAGGGCAGACATTTTGACAGGTCGGTGCTTCATAGTGTCCGACGCATTCGGTACAGCGAGCCGGATCAATTTCATAAATCTTGGTGCCGAGCGCGATCGCCTGATTGGGGCACTCCGGTTCGCACATATCACAATTAATGCAACGTTCAGAAATTAATAAAGCCACTTCAATCACTTGCCTTTTTTATCTTTTATAATCAAATAATTATTTAGTGTTCTTATTCATTAACATGATTAACTACCTGTGGATTTTTACAGTATAAAAAACACTGATACACTCATTTGCGTAACACAAAACCGCAACACAGACCGAAAATCACCACCCTAAAAACCCTCATGTGCGAGCCTGGCTTACAATGAGACACGGGATAAGGAATTTCAATGCCACGCAATGTAACACAGAACCCCTAAAAGCCCAATAATGACGATTTTTTGAGCGCTTTAGGACACTGGGAGGGGGAAAGCCGCCGTACACAAGCTCACACATGCGAATCGCTGCCACTCGACAGGATGTGATTGGCAGTAGCGCGGCGTTTTAGGGCGAGGCTTACAGAAAAGTTGGATCAGTTGCTTACCGGCCTTATCCTGCGACACACTGAGAATGTCGCACAGATCGCCCAGAGAACCCGGCAGACCGTGTGCCAGCGCTCCACACCACCGACAGCGACACCCGGCATGGCGTGATTTAATACCGTGCGGTCAAAATGGCTATTATGGGCGTAAATCAGCACATCAGGATTTTTGAGCGCAAGTCGGAGTTCAAGAGGGATTTTTGTATTCGCGGTAACGTCCCATACCTGTACTGGCGCAGTATCGATAGCCCAGGAAAACAGCATTATTTCAACATCTTCGGCGTAAGCATGGGTTCGGTTTTTTATGGGCACTTCACTGAAAGTCTCGAGATCAAACCATAATATCTTGGACATAAAGTTGCCTTATGTTAAAGGGTTAACTTGAAATGAATAGACGTTATGTGGGAAGGAGTCCCTATGCTTAAAAGAGGTGGTTTGCGATTATTAACTTCGAGCGAAATTCGTCTGGCAACTGAGCTATACCGTAACAGCATCCAGTACAATCGGGTATGGATTCATCACGGTAGCTACTTGCCATTTGGTATGCAGGAAAATAACACTGCGATGACCCCGAACGGCGAGATATGGTTCGAAACTAACGTTTATCGTGATGATTATTCAAAGAATCTAGTAGATTCACAGCATTTGTTTATGCATAAAATGATGCATGTTTGGCAATATCAGCGCGGTATGAATGTCAAAATGCGTGGTTTAGTTTCTTGGGCGGTAAATTACCAATACGATCTTGATAGAAAAATGTTATCTAGTTATCCCATGGAGCAACAGGCGACTATTGTAGCGGATTATTGGTTACTTACCAGGTTCGGTTTTAGCGGTTTTAAACAAATAGTCAATTATGTAAATTACGATAAAACGGAGCCTAAAAGATCTTTGATTATAAAATATGAGAAGGTCCTGGGGGATTTCCTCTGTGATGAAATATGTATATTTATCGTTTATGCTTTTTTTTCTATCGGGTTGCGTTGGTGATAGGTTGGTTTTCCGTGATAAGGGTGATGCAGTTGTGCTTAAAAATTCTATTTGTATTGCGTCAGAATCCGGAGATGTTTTAGATTATTATATGCTAAGTTATTCTGTAAATAATTACCATCCACCATTAATTATGGAGGATGATATAGCTAAAAAATATCCCAATACCTGCATAAAGATAGAATTAGTAAATAATGCCGACTACGGATTGGTTTACACAATAAATGGAAGAAACTATCGATTTGAATTTAATATCGATGTTAACGGAAAAATAACAAATACCTACAGTAAGTCGTAAAAGGCACCCGGCATTTCGCCGGGTGGAGTATTGTCGTTTAGGCTTGCGCATCGTAGACGGTTGCTTCGGTCACACCGGCTTTAACGCTCTCAACGACAGAGTTAAAGGCATCTTCGATCACGCGCTCCGGGTTGATGAGCTTGAAGGTAAATGCCAGCTTACCTTCGCGCAGGCGGTAACGCAGACTGGCCTGCACCTCATACGATTCACGGTTATGGAACGGTGCCAGCCCCAGCGTGATAACTTCCGGTACCTCAATGGTGCCTTTGTCGTTTTCATCGCTGTAGTTGAACTGAAACTCCCCGGTGGCCAGGCGGATTGCTGAACCAAACACCGCTTTGCGGATCACCTGGAATTTAGTCGCGATCTCCAGCAATTCCGCACCGGTTGGGGTAACGATGTCGCTAGCGCAGTCTTCCAGGAATTCAGCAAATTCCTCCTGCCCCATCGCTTTCACGTTCCCTTCTTATCTTAGTAATCGGCTGCCGTAGTCAGGGACTCCTCATGTGCGTCATATATCTGGACTCTCCACCGCCATTATGGTTGACCAAAAGCCAATTGGGAACAGACAGTCGTTCTACCGTCGGTACGGCAACCGATGTCTCGCCTCTACTTCGACTTACTTTTTCCCGAGTTGGATTGCCGAGTGCAGGATATTCTTCCGCTTTTTCGTTCAACGATTCCAGCGGAATGTGCCCAGAGAGCCAAGGGAGCGGCGAAGTCTTTGATATCGACGAAAGCGAGCTGATCGATATGCAAAAATCGATCGATGATGGCGCTTTTAACTTCCAAGCTTATCAAAAATCACTCAGCCTCTCGCGAGAATGCAACAGGTAGGCGCTGGCTACTGAACGATTGGAGGTGCAACGTCAACCCCAGCGGTTTGTTCTGCATATAATAATTCGCGAAAAATATGCCGGCTCTCGTGTTACCTCGCTGACATAGTCTATGCTGATTAGCAAAGTGTAGAGTCATATCAGCAAGCTAATTGGAGGCAGACTATGAAGATTTTGATCACCGGTGCCAGTGGGCTAATTGGGCAGCGTTTGACCGAGACGTTGCTGAGTCAGTTTCATCAAATCACTGCCTTGACGCGCACGCCGGAGCGTGCGGCCAAACTTCTCGGTCCTCAGGTGCAGCTGTGGAACACGCTTGCGGACAAGACGTCGCTAGACGGTTTTGACGCTGTCATCAATCTGGCTGGGGAGCCCATTGCCGACAAGCGTTGGACTAAAGATCAGAAACAGAAACTCTGTGACAGCCGCTGGCAGTTGACTGCACAGCTTGCTGCGCTAATTAAGGCCAGTGCTAACCCACCGTCGGTATTCATCTCGGGGTCTGCGGTGGGGTATTATGGTGACCAGGGGCAGGCGCTGGTTACCGAAGACCGCCTAGCGAAGAAAGAGTTTACCTGGCAGCTCTGTTCGCGCTGGGAAGCGCTGGCACTCGAGGCGAAAAGTGAGAAAACCCGTGTATGTCTGTTGCGTACTGGCGTGGTCCTTTCACGACAGGGCGGGGCGTTGTCGAAGATGGTAATGCCGTTTCGCGCCTGTCTCGGTGGACCCTTTGGCGATGGTCAGCAATATATGCCGTGGATACATATCGATGACATGCTGAATGCCATACAATTTTTACTTCACCAGAATACCTTAAACGGCCCTTTCAATATGGTCGCGCCGAATCCGGCTCGCAATGAACAATTCAGTACTCTACTGGCTAAGGTGTTACATCGCCCCTCTTTTATGCGTGTACCCGCTACTATGGTGCAATGGCTGATGGGCGAATCAGCAATATTAGTGTTAGGGGGTCAACAGGCTATTCCTCAACGGCTTATCGATGCGGGCTATAAGTTTCGCTATAACGAGCTAAAGCCTGCCCTCGAGGATGTATTAAAAAATTAGCACTATTATTGAGGTGATTTGTTCGAGGAATCAGCCAATCCGTCGTATAGCCGTTGAGACAGTATAGTGCTGACAGGAACAGCGATACCCACTGGTGGGAAGTGGGTGTTGCAATCGAGCCCCGTACACTCGACATCAAATAATTTGGCATCAAGATCCTTTGCTGAAAGCATTATTTTTAATAAAGGACAGCACTCCCATCTCTTTCATCTGCTTCATACGCAGTGCTCGGGTTCTATCGTATGGTTGTGAAATCGTGACACTGTCATCGCAATATCGAACCAAGGCCAAAGCCCGTTCAAATCGCTTAAGCTTTAGTTTTGCCCATCGTCTATCAATTATGCGCTTTCAGATATGTGATCGTTGATCTGTTCAAGTACTCTTTCCTAACCAGTCTTCATACACTAGCCCCTAACCTTAGGTTAGACGCCACACTGCATCAATAATCTCCCCCCAAAATAGTAAGCAATGCGTATAATACCTCGTTACTTACTGCTTTGAGGATCGCGACTGTGGACAATACTATTCCCCCTAATGATGACGAAAAATGGATGCGCCATGCGCTACAGCTCGCTCAACGCGCTTACACATTGGGTGAAGTCCCCGTCGGTGCGGTATTGGTCCATCACGATCAGGTTATCGGTGAAGGGTGGAATCTGCCTATCAACGACCACGACCCGACCGCACATGCGGAAATTATGGCAATCCGTCAAGGTGGACGAGTGTTAGAGAACTATCGTCTGTTGGATACGACGCTCTATGTCACCCTTGAACCTTGTGTGATGTGCGCAGGGGCCATGATTCATGGACGTATTGGTCGTATCGTCTATGGAGCAAGTGATGCGAAAACAGGCGCTGCGGGATCGTTGATCGACATATTACGCCATCCTGGGATGAATCATCAGCCGATCATTAGTGGGGGAGTGTTGGCAGAAGAGTGTGGCACGTTGCTCAGCGATTTTTTCAGGCAACGTCGGGCCGAAAAAAAAGCCGCGCGCCTTGCGGCACGGGCTCAAGAGAGTTAGTTCATCACTAATTGTGGCTCCACCGGAGTGATAGCAATACCACTTGGTGAGTGAGGCGAGTCAAGAGGCAGTTGTTCCATCTCTTGCAGATAGCCGACTAAACTCAAATTATATTTACGTACTTTTTCGACATAATTGTAAGCTTCTTGCCCACGTGCATAGCCGTATGTGGTTTGCGAGTAGTAGCGTTTTTTACTCAATAACGGTAAACGCACTTTTACATCGCTCCAGCTATTCGGATCCGCCCCTTGATTGACCGTCAATTGCCGTGCATCCATGAGATGCGCTAAGCCGATATTGTAAGCGGCTAGCGCAAACCACACCCGTTCATCTTTCGGGATGTCCGACGGCAGCCGTTGAATAAGTTGCTGTAGATATTCGCTACCCCCTCGGATACTCTCTTCGGTATCGAGGCGATTGTTCACATCTAAGCTACTGGCCGTGGTCTTGGTCAGCATCATTATCCCCCTCACCCCGGTGGGAGAGGTCGCATGGGGATCCCAATGAGACTCTTGCCAAGCCATCGCAGCCAATAACTGCCAATCAAAGTTCTGTGCATATTTTTTGAAAACCGGCTTAAGGGTTGGTAATCGAGTATCTACGGCTTGCAAGAAACTCCGGGTATCGACGTAGTCGAAATGTCCTGAATGCCCTAAATATTTTTCTTCTAAACGAGCTAATGTGCCTTGCTCATTGAGTTGACTGAAAAAATCCAACATTGCAGCATGCAGACTGTCACTCTTATTGCCTGCAATATACCAATTCACCGGTTGCTCTTGAGTGACCGTAAAGGCGACAGCAAGTTTGGGGTAAATCCGTTGCATCATTTCAACCGTCGCTGAGTCAGCGATGGTGTAATCAATTTTACCTTCTACTACCTCTCTTAAAATTTGCTGTGGACCAAGATGCTTTTCGGTTACCCACTGCAGATGAGGGTATCGATGAGTCTTCTCAGTCTCAAGCGTACTCGCAAACGTTGACCCATCAAGAATACTCAAGGTCCCCTGCAAGTCATTTAAGCTCTTCGGCCGTGGTTTATCGACGCGATAAACCAATTGTTGCGAGGTGCTGTAATAAGCCGGTCCAGCGACGTACTTTTGCGCGCGTTGTTCATCCCAGTTTAAGCCAGCGGCTAAAAGGTCTGAATGCTGCTCAGATAAGTCGTTAAACAAACTCTTAATATTAGGACGAACAGTGACTACTAACTTAACGCCTAAGTAATCTGCAAAGCGCTTAGCTAGCTCGTAGTCCATCCCCCGTGATTGATCTTTAACCTGTTGGTAGGTCAGCACCGAATTAAGGGTGCTGATACGCAACACTCCGCGCGATTGGATCTGCGCCAGAGAATCTTGTTTCCCAGTGTGCCAAGGTAATGCTGGCCATAAAGCTGATGCTAATAGTAAGGTGACAAGACCGATAAAGAAATAATTAAATTTTATACATTTCAAATAGTTATCTCTCGGTTCTGCTCGCGATTCCCCTGATGGTAGGGAGTGAATCTTATGATTTCTTAGCGCAAGACGGAGTGCATTCTGAGCAATTTAGCGCCAGAGAGCAACTTTTTAAGCAATAAATGTTCATGAAATAGGAGGGCGACTATTGTGATAAATTCCGCGCAAACGGTTTCGTAATGTGACGAGATTCATTATACTAGCGCCGTTTTCCCACTGTAGCGCCAGTGTATGTCAGCCAGACATACCGACGACGAGAGATGATTAATGATGGAAATTTTGCGTGGTTCGCCTGCCCTTTCTGCCTTTCGAATTAACAAGCTAGTCACCACCTTTCAAGAACTTCAGTTGCCTATCCGTTCACTGTATGCTGAATACGTGCACTTTGCTGATGTGACACAACCGTTAACCGATACGCAAACAACGCGATTAGAAAAATTATTACGCTATGGTCCCTCATTGGCCGAGCATACGCCGCAGGGGCAATTACTCTTAGTCACCCCACGTCCTGGCACCATCTCTCCATGGTCATCGAAAGCTACCGATATCGCACATAACTGCGAATTACCCATGGTGAAGCGTTTAGAACGCGGGTTAGCCTTCTATATTGATGCCCCTGAGCTGGATAAAAAACAGTTTGAGCAGGTCGCGGGCTTATTACACGATCGAATGATGGAAACGGTCTATACCGTTCTTTCTGACGCAGAGCAACTCTTTACTCAGCACACCCCGCACCCCCTTACCTCGATTGATATTCAGCAAGGCGGCCGCCAAGCCCTCTCTGAGGCTAATATCCGTCTTGGTCTAGCGCTTGCAGAAGATGAAATTGATTACCTACTCAACGCCTTTACGCAGCTGGGAAGAAATCCTAACGACGTTGAGTTATATATGTTTGCTCAAGCTAACTCTGAGCACTGCCGTCATAAAATTTTTAACGCGGATTGGGTCATTGATGGCGTAGAGCAGCCGAAATCGCTGTTTAAAATGATTAAAAATACCTTCGAAACGACCCCTGAACATGTATTATCAGCCTATAAAGACAACGCTGCAGTGATGGAAGGATCCGTAGCGGGGCGTTTCTATGCAGAAGCCGAAACGGGTCAATACGGTTTTCATCAACAACCTATTCATATCTTAATGAAGGTTGAGACCCACAACCACCCGACCGCTATTTCACCTTGGCCAGGTGCGGCGACAGGTTCTGGCGGTGAAATCCGCGACGAAGGCGCAACCGGTCGCGGAGCAAAACCGAAAGCCGGCCTTACGGGGTTCTCTGTATCGAACCTCCGTATTCCTGGCTTCGAACAGCCTTGGGAAGAGGATTTTGGTAAGCCGGATCGTATTGTGACCGCGCTGGATATTATGTTGGATGGCCCATTAGGCGGCGCGGCATTTAATAACGAATTTGGGCGTCCTGCGCTCAATGGCTACTTCCGGACTTATGAAGAGAAGGTGAGTAGTCACAATGGTGAAGAGATCCGCGGTTATCATAAACCCATTATGTTGGCAGGCGGGATCGGCAATATTCGTGACGATCATGTTCAAAAAGGTGAAATCACCGTTGGCGCGAAACTGATCGTACTCGGTGGCCCCTCCATGAACATCGGTCTTGGCGGTGGGGCGGCTTCGTCAATGGATTCTGGTCAGTCTGACGCGGACTTAGATTTTGCCTCAGTGCAACGCGATAACCCGGAAATGGAACGCCGCTGCCAAGAAGTGATTGACCGATGCTGGCAACGTGGGCAGGAAAATCCGATTCTCTTCATCCATGACGTCGGCGCGGGCGGTCTCTCCAACGCCATGCCTGAACTCGTTTCTGATGGTGGACGCGGTGGGCGCTTTGACCTACGTAAAATTTTGAATGACGAGCCGGGTATGACGCCGTTGGAGATTTGGTGTAATGAATCTCAAGAGCGTTATGTATTGGCGATCGATGCCGATAAATTAGCGGAATTTGATGCAATTTGTCAGCGTGAACGTGCGCCTTATGCGGTCATTGGTGAAGCGACAGAACAACAGCATCTAACCTTAGATGATCCACATTTTGCCAACCAGCCGATCGATATGCCACTGGATGTATTATTGGGCAAAACCCCGAAAATGACCCGTGATGTGCGTCGTCAACAAGCAAAAGGGGATGACTTTACTGCGCAGGGTATCGATCTTGCTGAAGCTGTTAAACGTGTGCTGCACCTCCCAGCTGTGGCTGAAAAAACTTTCTTAATTACGATTGGTGATCGCACTGTCACGGGTATGGTTGCGCGTGACCAGATGGTCGGACCTTGGCAAATTCCTGTTGCTAACTGTGCCGTGACCACGACAAGCTTGGACAGCTATACGGGTGAAGCATTTGCGATGGGCGAGCGTGCGCCGGTTGCGTTGCTCGACTATGCTGCATCCGCTCGCTTAGCCGTGGGGGAAGCCTTAACCAACTTAGCCGCGACCGCTATCGGCGATCTTAAGCAAATTAAACTCTCTGCAAACTGGATGGCAGCAGCGGGGCATCCTGGTGAAGATGCAGGATTATACGATGCCGTGAAAGCGGTCGGTGAAGAGCTGTGTCCTGCACTGGGGCTAACCATCCCAGTGGGTAAAGACTCTATGTCGATGAAAACACGCTGGCAGGAGCAGGGCGAAGACCGTGAGGTCATCTCACCGATGTCTTTAGCGATCACCGCTTTTGCTCGGGTGGAAGATGTACGTTTGACGGTAACACCGGAATTAAAATCTGATCGAGACAATCTACTGCTATTGGTCGATTTAGGTCAGGGACAACAAGCCCTCGGTGCAACAGCGCTCGCACAAGTCTATCGTAAGTTGGGTCAACAGTCTGCAGATGTGCGTGATACAGAAAAACTTCGTGGTTTCTTTAACGCCATTCAACAGCTAGTGAGTGATCGCAAACTGCTGGCTTATCACGATCGCTCTGACGGTGGGTTGTTAGTTACGCTGGCGGAAATGGCATTTGCCGGTCACTGTGCCATTGATGCGGATATCAGTGCTCTTGGTTCTGAGTCTATTGCCGCTTTATTCAATGAAGAACTGGGTGCGGTATTACAAATTGCTCGTGACGATCTCCAGACCGTCCAAACGGTCTTCGCACACTATGGTTTGGACGAAGATCTGAAGGTTATCGGAAAAGCGAGCCCAGGCAATCACTTTACACTGGTTGCAGCGGGGCAAACGGTCTATTCAGAACAACGCTCGCAACTGCGCGAATGGTGGGCGGAAACGACCTGGCAAATGCAACGTCTGCGTGATAACCCTGCTTGTGCGGATGAAGAACATCAAGCGAAACTGGATGAGCGTGACCCAGGGCTCAACGTTTCACTCAGTTTCGATCCGAGCGACGATGTCGCGGCGCCAATGATTGCCACGGGTGCACGACCAGTCCTTGCTGTGTTACGGGAGCAAGGGGTCAATTCACACGTTGAGATGGCTGCCGCGTTCCATCGTGCAGGGTTCGATACTCGCGACGTCCATATGAGCGACTTACTGGCAGGGCGCACAACTCTCGACGGATTCCATATGCTCGCGGCGTGTGGCGGCTTTTCCTATGGTGATGTTCTTGGGGCGGGTGAGGGCTGGGCGAAGTCCATCCTGTTTAATCCAAGAGTGCGTGATACCTTCGCGGAATTCTTCAATCGTGACCAAACATTGGCACTTGGCGTGTGTAATGGCTGTCAAATGGTGTCTAATTTACGTGAAATTATTCCAGGAAGTGAATTGTGGCCACGCTTTGTACGTAACCAATCAGAACGCTTCGAAGCGCGTTTTAGCCTAGTCGAAGTGGTCGAAAGCCCTTCACTGGTCTTAGAGGGTATGGTCGGTTCACGGATGCCAATCGCTGTTTCTCACGGCGAGGGCTTTGTTGAGGTACGTAACAGCGCGCACCTGCAACAACTGGAAAGCAGCAAGCTGACCGCCTTACGTTTTGTTAATAACCATGGCGAAGTGACCCAGCAGTATCCGGCTAACCCGAATGGCTCGCCGAACGGTATTACGGCTGTGACCAATACCTCTGGACGTGTCACCATCATGATGCCTCATCCAGAACGTGTTTTCCGCACAGTCAGTAACTCATGGCATCCGGAAAATTGGGGTGAAGACAGCCCTTGGATGCGTTTATTCAGAAATGCACGTAAACAATTAGGGTAGGTGTTATTCTGGAAAAATCTGAAAGCGTTGTCTGGCTATTCGCCCTGCAACGCTTTGTTGATATGATTCGCTGAATTCATTTACTGTTATGATGATATTATGATTCATAAATAAAAATGATGCTTTTAAGGTGCCTTCTGTCCTAGAGTTGATAACACGTTATCTTATCTGGACATCACATATGTGGGGCACCTTAATTTTCTTGTCCAGTGACTTCCCTGCGCAATTCAGCAATAATACCCATCTCTTACCCGCATAACGCACTAACCCTGTGAGCAGCCCTTGTTTGGCGACGCAACGGATAATAAGGTTTTGTCATGAAGAAAATAGAAGCGATCATTAAACCCTTCAAATTGGATGATGTCCGTGAATCTCTCGCAGAAGTTGGGATCACCGGAATGACCGTCACAGAAGTCAAAGGTTTCGGACGCCAGAAAGGGCATACAGAACTTTATCGTGGCGCGGAATATATGGTCGACTTTCTGCCTAAAGTGAAAATAGAAATCGTGATTGCCGATGATATGGTGGATACCTGCTTAGAGACCATCATGAAGACGGCACAGACCGGTAAAATCGGTGACGGTAAAATCTTTGTGGTGGATGTAGCGCGAGTGGTACGCATTCGTACCGGTGAAGAAGACGAAGACGCGATCTAATGCTTCCTTCTGGCTAAGCAGTACGCTTGAGTACAAGTTAGCTTTGCTCGTGCTGCTTTGCCTGTGCCATCCTTAACCTTGGCTAACCTAACCTAACCTAACCTGCTGAGGTCGATACGTGACTTTTCTTGCACCCGCTTTTAGTCGTTACTTCCTTGAAATCATCTCTGCCATCTTATCGCGCAGCATACCGTTGGCTGCAATTTAATCGACCAGCTTGAAAAGCCAAACGATTGCGTAAAAAGAGAGGCTTCTCTCTACCACCCAGCTTGAAAAGAGTTTACACTAACCGACATTACCCGTTGTGGGGGAATTTTGATGTTAAAAGCAAGCTGAGTGGAGATGGGAATGTTAAAGCGAGAAATGAACATAGCCGATTACGATGCGGCATTATGGCAGGCGATGGAGCAAGAGAAAGTGCGTCAGGAAGAGCATATTGAACTGATTGCTTCAGAAAACTACACCAGTCCACGTGTAATGGAAGCGCAAGGATCACAACTGACCAATAAGTATGCCGAAGGTTATCCGGGCAAACGTTATTATGGTGGTTGTGAATACGTTGATATCGTTGAACAACTTGCAATTGACCGTGCAAAAGCGCTTTTTGGTGCAGATTACGCGAATGTCCAGCCTCACTCAGGCTCTCAAGCTAACTTCGGCGTGTTTACCGCTCTGCTTAACCCAGGAGATACTATTCTTGGGATGAACCTAGCACACGGTGGCCACCTCACTCACGGTTCCCCGGTTAACCTGTCGGGTAAACTCTATAACGTCATTCCTTACGGCATCGATGAAAGCGGTAAGATTGATTATGACGAACTGGCGGCGCTCGCTCAGCAACACAAGCCTAAGATGATTATTGGCGGATTCTCTGCCTATTCGGGCGTCTGTGATTGGGCAAAAATGCGTGAAATCGCTGACAGCATCGGCGCATGGTTATTCGTCGATATGGCACACGTTGCAGGGTTAGTTGCGGCGGATGTCTATCCTAATCCATTACCCCATGCTCACGTGGTCACCACAACGACCCACAAAACCTTAGCTGGTCCCCGCGGTGGCCTGATCCTTGCTCAAGGTGGTGACGAAGATCTGTATAAGAAATTGAACTCTGCTGTATTCCCAGGTGGCCAAGGCGGCCCACTGATGCATGTTATCGCGGGTAAAGCTGTGGCCTTCAAAGAAGCGATGGAGCCAGAATTCAAAACTTACCAACAGCAAGTGGCGAAGAATGCTAAAGCGATGGTAGAAGTACTGCTTGAGCGCGGCTATAACATCGTCTCTGGCGGTACACACAACCATCTATTCTTATTGGACCTGGTTGAGAAGAATCTAACCGGTAAAGAAGCCGATGCCGCACTGGGCAGCGCGAATATTACTGTGAACAAAAACAGTGTACCGAACGATCCGAAAAGTCCTTTCGTTACCTCTGGTATCCGTATTGGAACGCCTGCGGTAACGCGTCGTGGCTTTAAAGAAGCCGAAGTCCGCGAGTTAGCAGGATGGATTGCCGATGTATTAGATAACATCAACGATGCGGCAACCATTGAGCGTGTGAAGGGCCAAGTGCTGGCACTTTGTGCGCGTTTCCCGGTTTATTCATAAAGTATTAATGTAATAAAAAAGCCGCGATAGTGACCTATCGCGGCTTTTCTTTATCAAGAAAACTTAGCGTTTTAACGCATCGCTAAGTTGGTCGCGCATTACCGACAACATGTCACGGACAACACGAGAGTTACCGGCAACAATATTACCTGATTGTAGATAACCATGACCACCAGTGAAATCTGTCACCAAGCTGCCTGCTTCGCGCACTAACAGTTCACCTGCCGCAAAATCCCAAGGCTTTAAGCCAATTTCAAAGTAGCCATCGGTACGACCTGCTGCGACATAGGCTAAGTCCAATGCCGCTGAACCGGTACGACGGAAATCTGCGCATTTGGTAAACAGTGCAGTAACAACGTTTAGATAACTGGCTGAGTGCTGCTTGGCTTTGAAAGGGAAACCTGTTGCGATAATAGTCCCTTCTAAATCGCGCGCAGTACTTCCACGTAAACGGTAACCATTGAGCTGAGCGCCTTGACCACGTACCGCGGTAAAGAGTTCGTTACGCATTGGATCATAGACGACCGCAACTTCAGTACGACCTTTAATACGAACGGCGATAGAGACAGAGAAGTGAGGGAAACGTTTAATAAAGTTACTGGTTCCATCCAGGGGATCGATAACCCATTGTATATCCTTATCTTCACCACCTAAATCTCCGCTCTCTTCCGTCACAATACTGTGTTGTGGATAAGATTTACGGATGACTTCGATAATTAAACGCTCGGCGTCACGGTCAACGTTGGTGACAAAATCGTTGGTACCTTTTTGATTTGTTTCTACTGCGTCAGGCGTTTCATAATTTTTGGCGATAAGATTGCCGGCCTTGCGCGCTGCGCGCACGGCGATGTTCAGCATCGGATGCATCGGTTATTCCCACTGGATGTTAAAGAACGAAAAATCGCGGGGAGTATAGCAGAAGGTTAAATAAAAGTCTCAGATTATGTTAATATCCTTTTATCATTTCTATTGGCGACATGAATCCTGCTTATGTTACAGAATATACGAATTGTCTTGGTCGAAACGTCACACACCGGGAATATGGGCTCAGTCGCCCGTGCCATGAAAACCATGGGACTTTCTAACCTCTATCTTGTTAACCCATTGCTAAAACCTGATTCGCAAGCGATCTCTCTCGCTGCTGGCGCCAGTGATTTAATCGGGGCGGCGACGATTGTCGACACCCTTGATGAAGCGATTTCAGGCTGTAGTCTAGTGGTCGGAACCAGCGCGCGTTCTCGTTCACTGCCTTGGCCAATGTTGGATGCACGTGAGTGCGGGATAAAAAGTGTAGAAGAAGGGCAGCAAGCGCCAGTCGCCTTGGTCTTTGGCCGTGAACGTGTCGGCTTAACCAACGATGAGCTACAAAAATGCCATTACCATGTTGCCATTCCGGCTAATCCAGATTACAGCTCGTTAAACTTAGCGATGGCCGTGCAAATTATCGCGTATGAAGTGCGCATGGCGTGGCTGGCGACTGAGCAATCTCCTGCATCAACGCAAAGTGAAGAGTCGCCTTACCCATTAGTGGATGATTTAGAGCGTTTCTATCAACATATGGAAGGCATGATGTTGGAAAGTGGTTTTATTCGTCAAGGCAATCCAAGCCAAGTGATGAGTAAACTTCGTCGTCTCTTTACTCGTGCTCGACCTGAACGCGATGAATTGAATATTCTACGTGGCATGCTCTCATCTTTTCAGAAGGGTGAAAAGTATAAAGGCTAAGGCTCATTGATACGCACACTCGGTTAAATACCTGAGTAATTTAGTCAGGTAAATAGTTGACCAAATCACTCGGGAATGTCAGACTGTCAGCATCAATTATTTAACATTCTGACAACTGTGAAAACCGAGGTCGTATCACAATGAGACTGACATCCAAAGGGCGTTACGCAGTCACCGCTATGTTAGACGTTGCGTTGCACTCACATGAAGGACCGGTACCGCTGGCGGATATTTCAGAGCGCCAAGGTATTTCGCTGTCGTACTTAGAGCAGTTGTTTTCGCGTCTTAGAAAACATGAGCTGGTGTCCAGTGTACGTGGACCGGGTGGTGGTTATCTTCTCGGTCTACAAGCCGCTAATATCTCGGTGGGCGCCGTCATTATGGCCGTTGATGAGTCGGTTGACGCAACTAAATGCCAAGGTAAAGAAGGGTGTCAAGGGGGGGATCGTTGTTTAACGCACGCTCTGTGGCGCGACTTGAGCGACAGAATTAGTGACTTCTTAAATAATATTTCGCTGGCGGAATTGGTTAACAACCAAGAAATTTTGGATGTTGCGGGTCGTCAAGCAACTGTCGATAATCGTCGATTTCAGCAATCTGGCCGCTTAGCCGAGAAAATCGATGTAAAGTTACGCGCAGTAGGCTCGTGACCTTTTAGCCTTTATCGACCGTAAACTTTTATAAAATATAACATGCAATGAAGTGATGTACGGAGCTTAAGAGCAATGAAATTACCAATTTATCTCGACTACTCAGCGACGACACCTGTTGATGCTCGCGTTGCTGAAAAAATGATGCAATGTATGACCCAAGATGGCAATTTTGGTAACCCCGCATCACGTTCACACCGTTTCGGTTGGCAGGCGGAAGAGGCGGTGGATATCGCTCGTAACCAAGTTGCTGAACTGATTGGTGCAGATCCGCGTGAAATTGTCTTCACCTCTGGCGCAACCGAATCTGACAACTTAGCGATCAAAGGTGCCGCAACCTTTTACCAGAAGAAAGGTAAGCACGTTATTACGGTGAAAACTGAGCATAAAGCGGTACTGGATACCTGCCGTCAGCTGGAGCGCGAAGGGTTTGAAATTACTTACCTCTCTCCGCAAGCTAATGGTCTTATCACATTAGAGCAGTTCACCGCCGCGCTACGCGATGACACGGTGCTGGCTTCTGTGATGCACGTAAACAACGAAATTGGTGTGGTACAAGATATCGCAGGCCTGGGTGAGATTTGCCGTGCGAAAGGTATTATCTTCCACGTTGATGCTACCCAAAGCGTGGGTAAATTGCCGATTGATCTCTCGACGCTTAAAGTTGATTTAATGTCTTTTTCAGCCCACAAAATCTATGGTCCTAAAGGGATTGGTGGCTTATACGTGCGTCGTAAACCGCGTATTCGTCTAGAAGCCCAAATCCATGGTGGTGGTCACGAGCGTGGCATGCGTTCAGGAACCTTGCCTGTTCACCAAATCGTGGGCATGGGCGAAGCGTACCGTATTGCGAAAGAAGAGATGAGCACCGAAATGGCTCGCCTCAGCAAACTGCGTAGCCGCCTGTGGGATGGCCTGAAAGATATGGAAGAAGTATATCTTAATGGTGATCTAGAAAATGGTGCCCCAAACATTCTTAATGTCAGCTTTAACTACGTTGAAGGCGAATCACTAATTATGGCGCTGAAAGATTTAGCCGTATCATCTGGTTCTGCCTGTACCTCTGCAAGCTTAGAACCTTCCTACGTGCTACGTGCATTAGGGATGAACGATGAACTGGCTCATAGCTCGATTCGTTTCTCTTTAGGGCGCTTTACTACCGAAGAAGAAGTCGATTACGCTATCGATTTATGCCACAAATCTATCGGTCGCCTCCGTGACTTATCTCCATTGTGGGAGATGTTCAAAGCCGGCGTAGATTTAAATAGCATCGAATGGGCGCACCACTAATTTTTAGATTTCAGGAGAAAATATCATGGCTTACAGCGAAAAAGTAATCGATCACTACGAAAATCCACGTAACGTGGGTTCATTTGATAACGCCGATCCAAGCGTCGGTAGCGGTATGGTTGGCGCACCCGCTTGTGGTGACGTGATGAAACTGCAAATCAAAGTTAGCGAAAGCGGTATTATCGAAGATGCGCGTTTTAAAACTTATGGTTGTGGTTCAGCAATTGCCTCAAGCTCGCTGATCACCGAGTGGGTAAAAGGCAAATCGTTAGACGAAGCGCAAAGCATCTCTAATATGCAAATTGCTGAAGAACTTGAACTTCCGCCAGTGAAGATCCACTGTTCGATTCTGGCTGAAGATGCTATCAAAGCGGCTATCGATGACTACAAGAGCAAGAAAACCGCTAAGTAAGTTAGGGAGTTATCATGTCAATTTCCCTGAGTGATTCAGCGGCAGCTCGTGTGAGCGCCTTCTTAACAAACCGCGGGCAGGGCGTTGGCCTTCGCCTGGCGGTACGCACCTCAGGGTGCTCAGGCATGGCTTACGTTCTAGAGTTTGTCGATGAATTACAGCCTGACGATCTTGTTTTCGAAGATAAAGGCGTTAAAGTGATTGTTGATGGAAAAAGCTTAGTTTACCTGGATGGTACGGAACTCGATTTCGTCAAAGAAGGCCTAAACGAAGGCTTTAAATTTAACAATCCCAATGTCAAAGATGAATGCGGTTGTGGCGAAAGCTTTAACGTATAACTTTGATGTCATACACTGATTTAACTCATCGCCCCAGCTCGCTGGGGCGATGAGTTTGTCTTACGCGAACTGATAGCTTATGAACTTTTTTACGCTGTTTGACCTGCCAGAAAGCTTCACGCTCGATACTTCATCATTAGCCGAGCGGTATCAAGCTTTGCAACGTCGTTATCACCCTGATAATTTTGCCACCCAGCCTGAAGCGGAACGCTTGCAGGCACTCACCTATGCGGCAAATATTAACCAAGGTTATCAAGCTTTACGCAAGCCGTTACCTCGTGCTGAATATATCCTCTCATTGCATGGTTATGACATCAATAACGAACAACATACTCTGCACGATACCGAGTTTCTGATGGCGCAACTGACGCTAAGAGAAACGCTGGAAGAAATCGAACAGCAACAGGATGGTGAGGCATTAACGCGTTATTTGAGCGATATCAAACAGCAGCATAAAACGTTAATGAGCCTTGTCGCGCAGCAACTTGCCGAGCAACTGTGGCAGCAAGCCGCCGATACAGTGCGTAAACTCCGTTTCTTCTCCAGACTTGCCGAGCATGCCGAGGCACTGGAAGAGAAATGGCTCGATTTTTAAGGACAAACGATGGCGTTACTTCAAATCAGCGAACCTGGCCTGAGCTCAGTTCCGCACCAGCGTCGTTTAGCCGCTGGTATCGACTTGGGGACCACTCACTCATTAGTTGCCACGGTACGTAGTGGGCAAACGACGACCTTGGTCGATGCACAAGGGCGTGATCTGCTGCCGTCCGTCGTGCGTTATACCTCGGATGAGACTATCGTTGGTTGGCCGGCCCGTGAACAAGCGGTGACTGATCCGGCTCACACCTTCAGTTCTGTTAAACGTCTGCTCGGCCGCTCGCTGGCGGATGTCCAACAGCGTTATCCGCAACTGCCTTACCATTTCCATGCTAGCGAAAACGGTTTACCGCTGATGTCCACGCCGGTCGGGCAGGTTAACCCTATTTCCGTTTCTTCAGAGATCCTATCGACACTTGCTAAGCGAGCGGAAGAGACCTTGGGCGGCGAGCTGGAAGGCGTTGTGATCACCGTTCCGGCATACTTTGACGATGCACAACGTCAAGGTACTAAAGATGCGGCTCGCTTAGCCGGTCTGAAGGTATTACGTCTGTTGAATGAACCGACTGCCGCTGCCGTGGCATACGGCTTGGATTCTGGTCAAGAAGGCGTTATCGCCGTGTATGACTTAGGCGGTGGCACCTTTGATATCTCTATTCTGCGCTTAAGCCGTGGTGTATTTGAAGTGCTCGCAACCGGCGGCGACTCTGCGCTGGGGGGAGATGACTTCGATCAGCTGGTGGCGCAATGGATTCAACAACAAGCCGGTATCACGGATCTCTCTGACCGTCATTTACTGCGCGAAGTGTTAGATGTCGCGACACAGGCTAAAATTGACTTAAGCAGTGCGTCTGAAACGCAGATCACGGTCGGTGACTGGACAGGTGAATTAACCCGCGAGCAGTTCGAGCAGCTGATTGCGCCGTTAATCAAGCGTACCTTAATCGCATGCCGGCGTACGGTGAAAGATGCGGGTATCGAAGAAGATGAGATCGCGCAAGTGGTAATGGTCGGTGGATCAACCCGCGTTCCGGCAGTGCGTGAACGTGTGGGCGAGTTCTTTTCTCGTGAGCCATTAACCTCAATCGATCCCGATAAAGTGGTCGCGCTCGGTGCGGCGGTCCAAGCGGATATTCTTGTCGGAAACAAACCGGATAGCGAAATGCTGCTGCTGGATGTTATCCCGCTTTCGCTTGGTCTAGAAACTATGGGCGGCTTAGCCGAAAAAGTTATTCCGCGCAATACCACTATCCCCGTTGCGCGTGCGCAAGAGTTCACCACCTTTAAAGATGGTCAAACGGCAATGAGTATCCACGTGCTACAAGGCGAACGCGAATTGGTGGAAGATTGCCGCTCGTTAGCACGCTTTGCTTTACGAGGTATCCCGGCGATGCCTGCGGGTGGCGCACATATCCGTGTGACTTTCCAAGTTGATGCCGATGGATTACTCAGCGTCAGTGCGATGGAAAAATCCACGGGCGTGGAAGCATCCATTCAAGTGAAGCCCTCCTATGGGCTGACCGAAAATGAGATTGCGAGTATGCTTACCGACTCGATGACGCATGCTCGGGATGATATTTCAGCCCGTAAACTGGCTGAACAAAAAGTCGATGGCTTACGCGTGCTAGAAAGTTTAGACGGTGCGTTAGCAGAAGATGCCGCACTGCTCAGTGAAGAAGAACAGCAAGCAATTTCGTTAGCGCAAAAGGTCTTACGCGAGGCTATCGCAGGCTCTGAAGCGCAACCTATTGCTGAAGCAATAAAACAACTCGATCAAGTAACCCAGAATTTCGCCGCGCAACGGATGGATAAGTCTATTCGTCGAGCGTTGACCGGACATTCTGTGGATGAGGTTTAATTATGCCAAAAGTAGTGATTTTACCCCACGCCGATTTATTACCGGATGGCGGTGTTTATGATGCGACCCCTGGAGAAACTATCCTTGATGTCGCTTTACGGAATGGGATTGATGTCGAGCATGCCTGCGAAAAATCCTGTGCCTGTACCACTTGCCACTGCGTGGTACGTGAAGGTTTTGACTCCTTAGTAGAGAGTACCGAGCTTGAAGACGACATGCTGGATAAAGCATGGGGACTAGAGCCAGAAAGCCGGTTAAGTTGCCAAGCACGGGTGACCGACGAAGACCTCACCGTCGAATTCCCACGCTATACCGTGAACCACGCACGGGAACACTAATTTATTCCTTATCGGGCCAGACTTATCCTCTGGCCCGATTGCTATGGAGAAAATAAGTATGTCGATAAAATGGACAGATAGTCGCGAGATCGGTGAAGCCTTATACGATCTCTATCCGCAGATGGATCCCAAAACGGTACGATTTACTGATCTGCATGCCTGGATCTGTGAATTAGAGGGCTTTGATGATAACCCTAACGCATCAAACGAAAAGATCTTAGAAGCCATTTTGTTAGTCTGGATTGACGAATACGAATAATTTTAGGAGTCAGTGATGACCACAGCCATGCATTTACACTTAAGTCAGCAACCCGCAGCAGAGTGCTGGGGTGCGAAGGCCTTAATGAGCCCCCATGCTGAAGGAATGAAGATTCATCTCGGTGATGCAGAGAAAAATAGCGCCATTCAGCGCGCGGCACGTAAGCTTGATCAACAATCGATTCGCCAAGTCGTGCTGGCTGGCGAGGGGTGGGATCTTGAAGCCTGTTGGGCTTTCTGGCAAGGATTTCGCTCACCAAAAGGGCAACGCGACGTTACTTGGCCAACGCTCTCTGAAGCAGATCGCACCGAGCTTGATCATCGCTTAACCATTATTGATTGGGTACGAGATACCATCAATAAACCAGCTGAAGATCTTGGCCCTCAAGACTTAGCGCGCTCAGTGGTCGATCTACTTAATGGGATTGCGCCGGATGCCGTGACTTATCGTATTCTTAAGGGTGACGAGTTACGTGAACAGGGCTACCTAGGATTGCATACTGTAGGGCGTGCCTCAAGCCGCTCACCGGCGCTATTAACCCTGGATTACAATCCAAGTGGTGATGATGCTGCACCGGTTTTTGCCTGCTTAGTGGGGAAAGGGATTACGTTTGATACCGGTGGTTATAGCCTTAAACCGAGCACGCCGATGGACTCGATGAAATCAGATATGGGCGGCGCGGCAACCTTGACTGGTGCGTTAGCACTCGCGATTGCTCGCGGCTTGAATAAGCGTGTGAAGCTTATTCTGTGTTGTGCGGATAATATGGTGAACGGTAATGCGATGCGTCTTGGCGATATCATCCATTATCGTAATGGTAAATCGGTTGAGGTGATGAACACTGATGCGGAAGGCCGTTTAGTGTTAGCGGACGGATTGATCGATGCCAGCGCACAACAGCCTGAATTATTAATTGATGCGGCAACGTTGACTGGCGCGGCTAAAATGGCATTGGGTAATGATTATCATGCTTTATTCAGTTTTGACGATATTGCCGCGCAATCTCTCCTTCACAGCGCAGACATAGAAGGCGAGAGCTTCTGGCGTTTGCCACTCGCGGAGTTCCACCGTCAGCACCTACCTTCAAACTTTGCTGATCTGAATAATATTGCAAGTCCAGCGCATACCGCTGGAGCGAGCAGTGCAGCAGCCTTTTTATCTTGGTTTGTGGCTGAGTATAAAAAAGGATGGCTACATATCGACTGTTCAGCGACCTACCGTAAGTCAGCGGTTGATCAGTGGTCAGCGGGGGCGACTGGGATTGGTGTGCGTACCTTAGCAAACCTATTATTAAAATAATCTGCGGGGCAGGCGCGTAGCCTGCTGATTGCGAGAGCACATTATGCCAGTTGAATTGGAAAAACTGTTGGAGCAGGCGGCGACAGAGCCAGCGTTTCGGCCTGCTTTTTTTCAGGTATTACTGGACGCTGATGTCTGGGTTTTAGGCCGCAGCGTTGAACAACACTTGACTGCCGAGTCGGGCGTCGAATTGACGCATTGGGAGAAAGCGGATGGCCAGAGCGTCATTCCTTTTTTTACCTCAGAACAGGTCCTTAATGAGGTCTGCGAGTCTGGGGAACCTTGGGTTAAACTTCCTGTAAAAACCTTATTTGAGCTGACACGGGGAGAGAATCTATTCCTCAATCCTAAACGGAGCACAGGTAAAGAATTTTCCGCCAGCGAGATTGCGGCCTTACTAGACAATCGCGGCGATGCGCTTTCTGAACAGCGCGTCATTGAAGGCGGAGAAACATTGCTGGTCTCGGCGATCGATGAACCGCCTGCGCAGCTCGTCAGCTCGCTTACTACACTCTTTGCCGGGCTTAAGCCGGTGCGTCGTGCTTTTCTCGCTGAAATCCGTGAAGGGGAAGGGCTACCGACCAATTTACTGCTAGGGATTGAAGCGGATGAAGGGATTGATGCGATTATCCAGCAAGCGGGTCAGGTCGCAGTAGACACGTTACCGGATGATGCGTTGATCGACCTGTGTGAAGTCACTGCCCAGCCTTCGGGTGTGAGTCACTTTTTTACTGCGCATATTACGCCATTCTACGAACGCCGTTGGGGCAGTTTTCTGCGTGATTTTAAAGGCAGTCAACGGATCTTATAATAAAACCGGGCTTGCCCGGTTTTTGCCTCGCTAGGGTCTAACGGGTAAATCATCGCGACTTCCCCACTCTCCCCATGAACCATCGTAAAGACTCACATGTGGCTGCCCGAGTTGGTACAGGGCCAGCAGCAATACCACGGCGGTAACACCTGAACCACAGGTCACGACGGCAGGTTGAGTGATATCGACCCCCGCCTCTTCAAATAGGGCTTGTAGGCTCTCATTATTTTTGAGACGTCCATTACTTACCAATTGATCCCAGGGAAGATTAAGACTGTTAGGGATATGCCCACGACGTAGCCTTGGGCGCGGTTCATCGGCTTCGGCGTTAAAGCGAGGGGCAGAACGCGCATCAATAATTTGAGTGCCGCCCTCATGACTCAGTACTAACATTTTAGTAAGAGGAACCACGGCATCTTCAGTCACTTGGGCCTCAAATTGCGTCGTGGACAGGGAGACTTCGCCGGTCGCTAGAGGTAAGTTTGCCTGTTGCCAAGCTTGTAAGCCGCCAGCCAATATCGACACATTCTCGACACCGAAGTGGCGTAACATCCACCATGCCCGGGGCGCAGAAAAGAGGTTTCCTTCATCATAAACGATAAGGTGTTTTTCATGATCGACCCCTAGCTCCCGCATCGCCACCGCAAAGTGATCCGCGCGAGGCAACATATGGGGATAGGGACTTTGGTGATCAGAGAGATGTTCGATATTAAAGAATACTGCCTCAGGGAGATGGCCGGCACGGTATTCGCTCCGAACGTCACGAATCCGTTCTTGGCCCGGCGGTAGCAAGCGGGCATCTACTATCTGAACCCCGCTATCGTCGAGGTGGTCAGCCAGCCATTGCGGCGTGACAAAAACAGTATGACTCATAGTCTCTCCACTCCTAAAAACGTCAAGATGAATAGAGTGACAAAGCCCGCTCAATTTGTCACGGAGCTTTTTAGTCTGCTTAACGTTAAACGCTGAATACTGTGATAAGCCGCGAAGGAAGAAGAAAATCGGTGCAAAATGATAAAAAATAATGGATTAACCTAGGCAACGACGCGTTTGCCACCTATAATCGGCGCCGTTTCTCACTATCGTCGTGAGTCCAACGTGACAGAACGGCGATAGGGTATTTTGCAAGCTCAGACTGAGGTCACTATGACAATCGAACGTACTTTTTCTATCATTAAGCCAAACGCCGTTGCTAAAAATGTAATTGGTGCAATCTACAACCGTTTTGAAAGCGCTGGCTTCAAAATCGTGGGCGCTAAAATGCTGCAACTGACTAAAGAGCAAGCAGAAGGCTTCTACGCTGAGCATAAAGGCCGTCCATTCTTTGATGGTCTGGTTGAGTTCATGACTTCTGGTCCAGTAGTTGTTTCTGTACTAGAAGGCGAAAACGCTATCCAACGTCATCGTGATCTGATGGGTGCAACTAACCCAGATAACGCATTAGCAGGAACTCTGCGTGCTGATTACGCTGATAGCTTCACCGAAAATGCAACTCACGGTTCTGATTCTGTTGAGTCTGCTGCACGTGAAATTGCTTACTTTTTCTCTGCTGAAGAAGTGTGTGCACGTACTCGTTAATTTTTTAACTAGCCGCACACAGTACATTCGCATCTGTTAGCAGATGATGTACAATACGCACCCCCTTGCACTGTGAGGGGGTGCGTTTTTTTAAATTTTCAATTCCTGTTACGAGCCATAACGTGTAACAACGAGGCCAGAGATTATTATGTCAGACTCTATCACTACCCCAGAAATTTTCGCGCCAGCATCTTCGCCTGTTAACGCTACCAAGGTCAATTTACTCGACCTGAATCGCACAGAAATGCGTAAATTTGTCGCCTCCTTAGGCGAAAAACCCTTCCGCGCAGATCAGATTATGAAGTGGATTTACCACTACTGCTGTGACGATTTTGAGCAAATGACAGACATCAACAAAAAATTTCGTCAAAAGCTCAGTGATATGGCGGAGATCCGCGCACCCGAAGTTGCCGAAGAGATGCGTTCTTCCGATGGCACCATCAAGTGGGCGATACGAGTCGGCGACCAATTGGTTGAGACGGTTTATATTCCAGAGAAAGACCGTGCCACTCTGTGTGTCTCTTCGCAAGTTGGCTGCGCCTTGGAATGTAAGTTCTGCTCGACTGCGCAACAGGGATTTAACCGCAACTTAAAAGTCTCAGAAATTATCGGTCAGGTATGGCGTGCGGCGAAAATAATCGGTGCAGCGAAAGTGACAGGGCAGCGTCCAATCACTAACGTGGTAATGATGGGGATGGGTGAACCCTTACTTAACCTGACTCACGTCGTACCGGCGATGGAAATCATGCTCGACGATTTCGGGTTTGGTTTATCAAAGCGTCGCGTCACGCTATCGACATCCGGCGTGGTCCCTGCCTTAGATAAGCTGGGTGATATGATTGATGTGGCTTTAGCCATCTCACTGCATGCTTCCAATGATAAAGTGCGTGACGAAATCGTGCCGATCAATAAGAAGTATAACATTGAAGCTTTCTTGGCCGCGGTGAAACGTTACATTGGTAAGTCCAATGCCAACCAAGGTCGGGTAACCATTGAGTACGTGATGCTAGACCACGTCAATGACAGCACCGATGATGCCCATGAATTAGCGGAATTACTGAAAGATACGCCATGTAAAATTAACTTAATCCCATGGAACCCCTTCCCAGGAGCGCCCTATGGACGGAGTTCAAACAGCCGTATCGACCGTTTTTCAAAAGTGTTGATGGATTATGGCTTTACCACCATTGTGCGTAAGACGCGTGGCGACGATATCGATGCGGCGTGTGGCCAGTTAGCCGGTGATGTTATCGATCGGACTAAGCGTACCTTACGTAAAAAAATGGCAGGTGAACAAATTTCTGTGAAAGCCCTCTAGTCATCAGCGAAAGGGTAAGGCTTCGCTTCTTCTATTCTGTCATCCTTAAACTTTGGTCAAGGGTGATAAGGGGAAGCGAATGGATAAATGGAAAGTGCTGGTGTTTACCATCCTTCTCGTAGGATGTCACCCTCATCCAGGGGTTGAACACAGCGTAGCGTTGCGCCTTTACCTTGGGGAACAGTATCTCCAACTTAATCAACTGAACCACGCAGCACGTAATTTTCGAAAAGTCACCGAGTTGCAACCGAAAAATGGTCAAGGGTGGTGGGGCTTAGCGCAGATAGCTGCTCAGCAAGGTGATACCTCAACCGCACTCTCCTATTATCAACGTGCTTTTCAGATGGCTCCAGAAAATACCCGGCTAAGTAATAATTACGGTGCTTTTCTTTGTACTTTAGGGCAGTATGATGAAGCTCGACGTATTGTTAAACGTGATGAAAAAACAATAGGTAATGAAAACAGTGGACCGGAAAACCGCTCTCGGTACCCCTGTTTACCTGATTAATCGCGTTATCGGCTGTATGAAGCCTGAAATACGGTCATAAGAATGAACGCTGTTGGGGAAAGGTTATGTGGGTAGCGCTAGAATAGGCCACCGTAGTTTTGCGACGCTATTCGTTAAACGCACTATTATTATACTGAGCCAACTGAACAGAATAATTTGAACCATGAATTTATCGCCGCGCAACGCCGTATTCGGACGCCAGCGTCAAAGCTCGATTACCGTTAGCGCGAACTTTTTATCCTCGATACAGTACTGACGTTATATTGCGAATGAATACTGAAGCCAATCAAGACACTATCAAAAAATCTACGGGCGAGCGTTTACGTAATGCCCGTGAAGCCAAAGGTATGACGCAACAAAATGTTGCCGATAGACTCTGCCTGAAGCTCTCTACTGTGCGAGATATCGAAGATGATAAAGCACCTGTCGAACTTGCTGCGACCTTTTTACGCGGATACATCCGCTCCTATGCACGCTTAGTGCAAATCCCAGAAGCAGAGCTACTGCCCGAAGCCACGCAACACGCGCCGATTCGCCCCGCGAAAATCACGCCAATGCAGAATTACTCGCTTAATAGCCGTCGCAGTAGAAAAAAACGTGATGGGCTACTAACGACGTTCACTTGGTTAATTATTTTTGTGGTGGTGGGACTTACTGTCGCGTGGTGGTGGCAAAATCATAAAGCCGCGCAAAGTGAACTGACAAATAGTGTGTCGACGCAAGATAACGAAGGAGCGGGAACTAGCCAGTCCATCCCGTTATCTACCGACCCTTCGTCGCAGCAAGCAACACAAAGCGAGTCTCAGCCAGTAGCGAACGATACGCAACCGGAGCCTGCTGCCCAGCCAGAGACAACACCGTCAGCGTCAACCGCGCCTGCTACCGATAATAATGCAGCGACGCCGGCAGCTTCATCAACCGCAACGTCGCCAGCCCAAACCCGGTCAGCAACCACTGCTCCGGCGGTTTCCACTTCACTTCCTGCTCAACCAGCTTCGCAAGCGGCTGATAACGCACAGTCAACTCAAACTCCCGCCAGCGCAGAGGCATTAACGCTGCAATTTACGGGTGATTGTTGGTTAGAAGTGAGTGATGCAAGCGGTAAAAAGCTTTTCAGTGGCTTACAACACAGTGGCGGTTCCTTAAATCTCACTGGTAAGCTTCCTTATCATTTAAAAATCGGCGCTCCTGCTTCCGTCTCGGTCCAGTTCCGTGGACAGCCAGTTGATTTAAGCCGTTTTGTTCATCGTAATCAGGTAGCACGTCTGAATGTTGGCGCGTAAGCGTCAGCGTTGAGGCAAGTGGAGAAAAGCTATGCATAACGAGGCTCCCATTAACCGTCGTAAATCTACACGTATCTATGTCGGTAAGGTGCCAATTGGCGATGGGGCTCCCATCGCTGTACAATCAATGACCAATACTCGTACTACCGATGTTGAAGCCACGGTCAATCAGATCAGAGCATTAGAGCGCGTCGGTGCAGATATCGTGCGTATTTCAGTTCCGACCATGGATGCAGCAGAAGCCTTTAAGCTCATTAAGCAACAAGTTAATGTGCCACTGGTGGCTGATATCCACTTCGATTACCGTATTGCCTTAAAAGTTGCCGAATATGGCGTAGATTGCTTACGGATTAATCCAGGAAATATCGGAAATAACGAGCGTATCCGCCAAGTGGTAGATTGCGCGCGAGACCATAATATTCCGATTCGGATCGGGGTTAATGCGGGATCGTTAGAAAAAGATCTGCAGGAAAAATACGGTGAGCCGACTCCTCAAGCTCTCGTTGAATCCGCTCTGCGCCATGTTGAACACTTGGATCGCCTCAACTTCGATCAATTCAAAGTCAGTGTCAAAGCCTCTGATGTGTTTCTGGCGGTAGAATCTTATCGTCTACTCGCCCAACAAATTAAACAACCGCTGCACTTAGGTATTACCGAAGCGGGCGGCGCGCGAGCAGGAGCAGTCAAATCTGCGATCGGTTTAGGACTTCTTCTTTCTGAAGGGATCGGAGATACTTTACGCGTCTCGTTAGCTGCCGATCCTATTGAAGAGATTAAAGTTGGTTTTGATATCTTAAAGTCACTGCGTGTTCGCTCACGTGGGATTAACTTTATTGCCTGCCCAACCTGTTCACGTCAAGAATTCGATGTAATTGGCACAGTCAATGCGTTGGAGCAGCGTTTGGAAGATATCATTACACCAATGGATGTTTCTATCATTGGTTGCGTGGTCAACGGCCCCGGCGAGGCAACAGTCTCGACGCTCGGCGTTACCGGCGGAAATAAAAAAAGTGGTTTCTACGAAGATGGTGTGCGTCAACGTGTTCGTTTAGATAACAACGATATGATTGACCAATTAGAAGCCCGTATCCGTGCAAAAGCCTCGATACTCGACGAAAATGCACGGATCGCGATCCAGCACCTTGATAATTAATAGTCTAACTGGGCAGCAATGCCCTGTTTTTTAGCATCTGAAATAAAGAGATTGTAACGTGGCGAAAAATATTCAAGCGATACGTGGTATGAACGATTACCTACCAGCTGACACGGCAGTATGGCAACGCATTGAACAGAGTCTGAAACAAGTCTTAGCAGGCTACGGCTTTAGTGAAATTCGTCTGCCGATCGTTGAACAGACGCCATTGTTCAAACGCGCCATTGGTGAAGTGACCGATGTGGTTGAAAAAGAGATGTACACCTTTGATGACCGTAATGGAGAAAGCTTAACTTTACGTCCTGAAGGGACCGCAGGTTGTGTACGTGCGGGAATCGAACATGGCTTGCTCTATAATCAAGAGCAACGTCTGTGGTATATGGGACCGATGTTCCGTTACGAGCGCCCGCAGAAAGGCCGTTACCGTCAATTCTTCCAGCTTGGGGCTGAAGTTTTTGGATTAACGGGTCCGGATATCGATGCTGAATTGATCATGATGACCGCGCGCTGGTGGAAAGTATTAGGTATTGCCGAGCATGTAGAGTTAGAGCTTAACTCAATCGGTTCCCTCGAAGCACGTGCTGCTTACCGTGAAGCGTTAGTTGCCTTCTTAGAACAACATAAAGACGCGTTAGATGAAGACTGTTTGCGTCGCATGTACAGCAACCCATTACGCGTGTTAGACAGTAAAAACCCAGACGTCCAAACACTGCTTAATGACGCGCCTCAATTGCATGACTATTTAGACGATGAATCTCGTGAACACTTCGCGGGCGTCTGTCAATTCTTAGATGACGCAGGCATTGCTTACCGTATCAATCAACGTTTAGTGCGTGGCTTAGACTACTACAACCGTACAGTCTTTGAATGGGTGACCAGTAGTCTTGGGGCTCAAGGTACCGTTTGTGCGGGCGGACGCTATGATGGATTAGTTGAACAGCTAGGTGGGCGTGCCACGCCAGCCGTAGGCTTTGCCATGGGGCTTGAACGTTTAGTCCTGTTAGTACAATCTGTCGTGCCAGACTTTGAACCAGTTAACAAAGTCGATGTCTACGTCATATCATCGGGACAGGGTGTGCAATCTGCAGCGATGCAACTTGCAGAAACGCTCCGTGATAGAGCGCCTAGCTTGAAAATAATGACTAACTTCGGTGGTGGTAACTTCAAAAAGCAATTTGCTCGAGCGGATAAAAATGGCGCGAAAGTGGCATTAGTGCTGGGTGAAGATGAAGTCCGTAACGGACAAGTGGTTGTTAAAAACTTGGCCCGTGGCGAACAGAAATTAGTCAGTTCTCAGGATGTACTGGCCGAATTACAGGCGGCGCTTCTCGCTGAGTAAGCGCGTAGCAGGTAGAGAGTGATACAGGAGTAGGATTGGTGGAAGTTTACAGCAACGACAATCAACGTGATCAGACTGAAGTCATTAAACAGTTTTTTGCAAATAATGGTAAGGCCCTTGCAGTGGGTGCAGTCATTGGGATTGCCGCATTAGTAGGTTGGCGTTTTTGGGTAAATCATCAACAAAATGATGCCCTGGCTTCATCGGACCGCTATCAGCAGCTTGTCTCAGCATTGAAGGCCGATAATCCAGCGTCAATTCAGGCGCTCGCCAGCTTCGTCGACCATGATAAAAGCAGTTACGGCGCTCTAGCGTCATTAACGCTAGCCAAAACCTATGTTGATAAGAGTGACCTGCAGAATGCTGCGAAAATCTTAGAGCAGGGACTGCAAGACTCTTCAGACCAAAGCCTTCAAGCGGTGATCCGTTTACGTCTTGCTCGGGTTCAGTCTGAGCTAAAAAACCCTGACGCAGCATTGAAAACCTTAGAGGCTGTGAAAGGGGATAAGTGGACCGGTATTGCCGCGGACATTCGTGGCGACATCCTACTCAATAAAGGCGATAAGCAGGGCGCAGCCGCTGCCTGGCGTCAAGGGATAAAATCAGAGGTATCGCCTGCGGTGAAGCAGATGATGCAAACTAAATTGAATAATTTTAGCTAAGCCAGTGAGAGAGCGCATGGAATTACGTAAATACCTGCTGCCGGCATTAATTTCGGCCACCCTGTTAAGTGGTTGTTCGCTGTTCAGTGGTGAAGAGGACGTCGTGAAAATGGCCCCTCTACCTAAAGTACAAAATCAATTTACCCCCTCTACCGCTTGGAGTACTTCGGTCGGTGATGGCGTGGGTAACATCTACTCTAACCTTCATCCAGCATGGCAAGACGGAACCGTCTATGCTGCTGATCGCCATGGTACCGTTAAAGCATTAAATGCGGAGAGCGGTAAAGAGAAATGGCAGATTGATCTATCTGAAAAGCAAGGCTTTTTCTCCAGTAATCTTTCAGCATTACTTTCTGGCGGCATTACGGTCGACGGATCTACCTTGTACATCGGTAGCGAGCGTGGTGCTGTCTATGCACTCAATACCGCAGACGGTAAGACGTTATGGAAGACCCAAGTCACCGGTGAAGCGATGTCTCGTCCCGTGGTGAGCGATGGTTTAGTGCTTATCCACCAAAGCAACGGTTTCTTACAGGCGCTTGATCAGCAATCTGGCGCCATCAAGTGGTCAGTAAACCTGGATATTCCATCACTTTCACTGCGCGGCGAGTCTGCACCTGCTGTAGCCTATGGCGGAGCGATCGTTGGCGGAGATAACGGCCGTGTGAGTGCCGTAATCCTTAACCAAGGTCAGATCATCTGGCAGCAACGTATCTCTCAACCGAGCGGTGCGACGGAAATTGATCGCTTAAGTGACGTGGATACTACACCAATCGTTGCTAATAACGTGGTGTACGCTTTAGCTTATAACGGTAGCTTGACGGCGATGGACTTACGTTCCGGACAAGTGATTTGGAAACGTGACGTCGGTGGCGTAAAAAATATTATCGTTGAAGGCAGTAATATCTACGTCGTTGACCAAGACGACCGTGTGATTGCTCTAAATACTGACGGCGGTGTCGCGATTTGGCGTCAAAGTGAGTTGCTACACCGCAACTTAACGTCGCCAGTATTATTTGATGGCTATTTGGTTGTGGGAGATAGCGAAGGCTACTTACACTGGGTCAATACCGCGGACGGACGTTTCGTCTCACAACAAAAAGTCGATAGCTCAGGCTTCCAGACAGATCCTGTTGTGGCCGGTAATAAATTACTGATCCAAGCGAAAGGTGGCGAGGTTTACTCCATCTCGCGTTAAACATCCTCAGCAATTTCGCTTAGGTGTGTTATATTGCACGGCTCCTGTTCTGCAGGAGCCGTTTATTTTTTTATGGTAAGCCACTTTTATTAGATTAAGCGTGCTTACGAATAAAAGTTGGGTTAGCAGATTTATTTTGTCATGAGGCTTTATTATGGTACCTGTGGTCGCGCTGGTTGGGCGCCCGAATGTTGGAAAGTCAACATTATTCAATCGGTTAACTCGCACACGTGATGCGCTGGTTGCGGACTTTCCCGGTCTGACGCGCGATCGCAAGTATGGGCGGGCTGAAGTTGAAGGTCGTGAATTTATCTGTATCGATACCGGTGGTATTGATGGCACCGAGGAAGGTGTGGAAACTCGGATGGCGGCACAATCGTTATTAGCGATTGAAGAAGCAGACGTCGTGCTATTCATGGTTGATGCCCGTGCGGGGGTTATGCCCGCAGATGAGCAAATTGCACAGCATTTACGTTCACGCGAAAAAGCGACATTTTTAGTCGCCAACAAAACTGATGGCCTTGATGCCGATGCGGCGATCAGTGATTTCTGGTCTTTAGGCATGGGCGAGATCCATGCTATTGCGGCCTCCCACGGTCGTGGAGTAACGTCGCTACTAGAAGCCGCGCTATTCCCGTGGATGGATAAGAAAGAAGAACAAGCGCCTCTTACTGAAGAAGAAGAGAACGCCGCGTATTGGGCCGATTTGGAAGCGGAAGAGCTGGAGCAACTCGAAGAAGAAGAAGAGTTTGATCCCACCACCTTACCGATCAAATTAGCCATTGTTGGACGTCCAAACGTTGGGAAATCAACGTTAACCAACCGCATCTTAGGGGAAGATCGTGTCGTGGTTTACGACATGCCCGGTACCACCCGCGACAGCGTGTATATCCCAATGGAGCGTGATGAGCGCGACTATATACTGATCGATACCGCTGGCGTGCGTAAACGCGGTAAAGTGCATGACGCAGTAGAGAAATTTTCCGTTATTAAAACCCTGCAAGCGATTGAAGATGCTAACGTTGTGCTGTTGGTGATTGATGCGCGCGAAGGGATCTCTGACCAAGACTTGTCATTGTTAGGCTTTATCCTCAACAGCGGCCGTTCTTTAGTTATCGTTGTCAATAAATGGGATGGGTTATCTCAGGAAGTCAGAGACGAAATCAAAGAAGCACTCGATTACCGTTTAGGCTTTATCGATTTCGCCCGTGTACACTTTATTTCGGCGTTACATGGCAGTGGCGTAGGCAATCTGTTTGAATCCATTACTGAAGCTTACGACAGCTCGACGAAGCGGGTGAATACAGCGATGTTGACGCGCATCATGCATATGGCGCAAGACGATCACCAACCACCTTTGGTCCGTGGACGTCGCGTTAAACTGAAATTTGCCCATGCCGGGGGTTATAACCCACCGATTGTGGTTATCCACGGCAACCAAGTGAAAGATTTACCCGATTCCTATAAGCGTTACTTGATGAACTATTATCGTCGTACGTTGAATGTAATGGGAACCCCAATCCGTATCCAATTCAAAGAGGGTGAAAACCCGTTTGCGGGTAAACGTAACCTGCTGACGCCAACGCAACAGCGTAAACGTAAACGTTTAATGGCGCATATGAAGAAGAATAAGCGTTGATAATAAGGGCCACATAGCGTGGCCCTTTTTTATTGCTGCGGAGAAGACCTTTTGCGGCTACGTTTTATAACTTTTTCAACGTTAAGTACTTCACTTTCTGCCCAACCATCTTCTAAACGCGTGCGGAGTTTGTCCCCCACACGTAAATCTTTTGTCTTACGCACCACGTCTCCCTGTGCGCCAGTGGTGACACTATAGCCTCGAGCAAGTGTCCCCAGCGGACTCACCGCTTCAAGCTGAACAGCGAGATTACCAAAGCGCTGCTTACGTTGTTCAACTTGCTGTTGGAAGGCAATTTGTAATCGGTAACGCTGTTGAGCGATATGTTGCTGATGCTGAGCGATTTTTGCTGAAGGTAATTGGCGATTCAGACGACGGGTCAGGGTATCACAACGCTGTTGCGTGCTTTGTAATTGACGTTGTAAAGCATCTTGCATGCGGCGTTGTTGCTGTTGCAATTGGGACTGTTGGCGAACCAGCCGTAATTGCGGATGTTGCTGGGTAAGGCGATGGGTCAGTGCCGTTAAACGGCGCTGCTGGCCAGTATGATAATAATCGAAGGCCATTTCTAAACGTTGCTGCTGATCCTGTAGTTGTCGTAACAATTCCTGCTGATTTCGGCTTACCATTTCTGCCGCCGCAGAAGGCGTCGGCGCGCGTAAGTCAGCGACAAAATCGGCAATGGTGATATCCGTTTCATGGCCGACAGCACTGACAATCGGTAATTGGCTCGCAGCAATCGCGCGGGCCACATGCTCTTCGTTGAAGCACCATAAGTCTTCCAGTGAGCCTCCGCCACGGCTCACAATCAACACATCACACTCCTGACGTTGATTGGCTAAGGTAATGGCCCTAACGATGGCGGCAGTGGCTTCTCGTCCTTGAACGGCAGTAGGGTAGATCAGCACCGGTAGAGCGGGGTCACGTCGACGTAAGACATGCAGAATATCATGCAGCGCAGCGCCGGAAGGAGAGGTGATAACTCCCACGCGTGTTGCTGGAACAGGAAGAGGACGCTTGCGGGATTGCGCAAATAAGCCTTCATGGTCCAGTTTTTGCTTTAAGGCTTGAAATTGTTGCTGCAATAACCCCTCGCCAGCAGGATGCATCGCCTCGACGACCAGTTGATAGTCGCCTCGCGGATCATAAAGGGTCACAGAGGCGCGGACTAGGATCTGCATCCCATTTTGGGGTTGGAAGGGCACGCGTTGATTATTACCGCGAAACATTGCGCAGCGGACTTGGGCCGCATCGTCCTTTAAGGTGAAGTACCAATGCCCGGATGCCGGACGGCTAAAGTTCGACACTTCGGCACTTAACCAGACTCGGCCAAGTTGCTTCTCCAAAAGTTGTCGCACGCTACCGTTTAGCTGGGCGACGGAATAAATAGTGCTGTTTTCGGTCGGTAACATGTGATCAAGATCAAACTTTAAATCAGAGGGTTAAACAGTGATAGTAACCTTCTACTTACAACTATCAAGTTTTTTCTATAAATAAAGCTGGAGCGAGGGACAATGCGCCTGTATAATGCATCGGCAATATTTTATCCGTTCTCACACACCTTAGGTTGGGATATTGCCATGCTACGAATTGCCAAAGAAGCCCTCACGTTCGACGATGTTTTACTGGTTCCTGCCCACTCTACCGTTCTGCCTAACACGGCTTCACTGACGACTCAATTAACCAAGAATATTCGCCTGAATATCCCTATGCTATCTGCAGCGATGGATACCGTGACCGAAGCCCGTTTAGCAATTGCGCTGGCTCAAGAAGGCGGTTTAGGTTTTATTCACAAAAATATGACCATTGAGCGCCAAGCAGAAGAAGTGCGTAAGGTTAAAAAATATGAAAGTGGTATTGTCACTGATCCGCAAACCGTATTGCCAACCACCACGCTACGTGAAGTAAAAGAGTTAACCGAAATTAATGGTTTTGCCGGTTACCCGGTGGTCAATGCGCAAAATGAGCTGGTGGGAATCATTACTGGTCGTGATGTCCGTTTTGTGACCGACCTTAGCCTAGCGGTCAGCACTTTTATGACGCCGAAAGATCGTTTAGTGACGGTCAAAGAAGGTGATGCGCGCGAAATCGTTCTGCAAAAAATGCATGAAAATCGTGTCGAAAAAGCGTTAGTGGTCGACGATGCTTTCCATCTTCTTGGCATGATCACCGTTAAAGATTTCCAAAAAGCGGAACGTAAACCTAATGCGTGTAAAGACTCTCAAGGTCGTTTACGTGTTGGCGCAGCAGTCGGTGCTGGCGCAGGTAACGAAGAGCGTGTTGATGCATTAGTCGCAGCAGGTGTCGATGTGTTACTGATCGACTCCTCACACGGCCATTCAGAAGGCGTTTTACAACGTATCCGTGAAACTCGCGCGAAATACCCTGATTTAGAAATTATTGGCGGTAATGTCGCGACCGCTGCGGGAGCTAAAGCCCTAGCAGACGCTGGTGTAAGTGCGGTGAAAGTGGGTATTGGCCCTGGCTCTATCTGTACGACACGTATCGTTACGGGTGTGGGTGTTCCACAAATCACTGCGGTATCCGATGCGGTGGCTGCGTTGGAAGGTACAGGCATTCCGGTGGTTGCCGATGGCGGAATCCGTTTCTCTGGCGATATTGCTAAAGCTATCGCAGCCGGTGCTGCAGCGGTAATGGTGGGTTCAATGTTAGCCGGTACCGATGAGTCTCCAGGCGAGATCGAACTCTATCAAGGTCGTTCTTACAAATCTTACCGTGGTATGGGCTCCTTAGGCGCGATGTCAAAAGGCTCTTCCGACCGTTACTTCCAAACGGATAACGCCGCCGACAAATTAGTGCCTGAAGGAATTGAAGGCCGTGTCGCGTATAAAGGTCACTTAAAAGAGATTATTCATCAGCAGATGGGTGGCTTACGTTCATGTATGGGCCTAACCGGTTGTGCGACCATCGATGATTTACGGACCAAGGCAGAATTTGTCCGCATCAGTGGTGCAGGTATCTCGGAAAGTCACGTCCACGATGTTACTATCACCAAAGAAGCACCAAATTATCGTATGGGGTCATAATCCCGATTGATTTTGCGCCCGGCGATTGCAGGGCGCGTCATTTCATAACGCTATCGCCTGGAAAATTTTAATGACGACAGAAAATATTCATAAACACCGTATTCTGATCCTCGACTTTGGTTCGCAGTATACGCAGCTGGTCGCACGTCGTGTGCGTGAGCTGGGCGTGTACTGTGAATTATGGGCTTGGGATGTTACCGAAGCACAGATCCGCGAATTTAACCCTAACGGTATTATTTTATCGGGTGGTCCGGAGAGTACGACGGAAAACGATAGTCCACGCGCACCGGAATACGTGTTCAATGCTGGAGTACCGGTTTTAGGTGTTTGCTATGGTATGCAAACTATGGCGATGCAACTGGGAGGCCAAGTTCAAGGTTCCAACGAGCGTGAATTCGGCTATGCGCAAGTTGAAGTCGTTGCTGACAGCGCATTAGTCCGTGATATCAAAGACAGCTTAACCGAGCAAGGCGCACCTATTTTAGATGTTTGGATGAGCCATGGCGACAAAGTCACCGCAATTCCTGCTGACTTTACTACCGTTGCAAGCACTGAAACCTGTCCGTTTGCGATTATGGCGAACGAGGAAAAGCGTTTCTACGGAGTGCAGTTCCACCCAGAAGTGACCCACACTCGTCAGGGCCAGCAACTGCTGGAGCGTTTCGTACGCGATATCTGCCAGTGTGAGGCTTTGTGGACACCGGCTAAGATTATTGATGATGCAGTTGAGCGCCTGCGTGAGCAAGTCGGTAATGATAAAGTCATTCTCGGCCTCTCCGGCGGTGTGGACTCCTCTGTTACCGCGCTGCTGCTACATCGTGCCATTGGTGATCGCTTAACTTGCGTCTTCGTCGACAATGGTCTGCTACGTTTAAACGAAGCGGAACAAGTGATGGAGATGTTTGGTGATCGTTTCGGTCTCAATATCATCCATGTTGAAGCGGAAAAACGCTTCCTCGATGCGCTAACAGGGATCGATGAACCTGAAGCTAAGCGTAAAACCATTGGTCGTGTATTTGTTGAAGTCTTTGATGAAGAAGCCTTAAAACTCGAAGACGTGAAGTGGTTGGCTCAAGGGACTATCTACCCAGACGTGATCGAGTCTGCCGCTTCAGCGACCGGTAAAGCGCATGTGATTAAGTCACACCACAACGTCGGTGGCTTACCGAAAGAGATGAAGATGGGGCTGGTTGAGCCGCTTAAAGAGCTGTTCAAAGATGAAGTCCGTAAAATTGGTCTGGAGCTAGGCCTACCGTTCGAGATGCTTTATCGTCACCCATTCCCAGGTCCTGGACTTGGCGTACGTGTATTGGGTGAAGTAAAGAAAGAGTATTGCGATCTACTGCGTTGCGCAGATGCCATCTTTATCGAAGAACTGCATAAAGCAAAACTTTACGACAAGGTTAGCCAAGCCTTCACCGTATTCTTACCGGTACGCTCGGTAGGGGTAATGGGTGACGGCCGTAAATATGATTGGGTTGTTTCCCTTCGTGCCGTTGAAACTATCGACTTTATGACCGCGCATTGGGCACATCTGCCCTACGAGTTCTTAGGCCGCGTTTCTAACCGTATCATCAACGAAGTTAACGGTATTTCCCGTGTCGTTTACGATATTAGTGGTAAACCGCCTGCAACCATCGAGTGGGAATGATATTCGGGCTAATCTAGCCTCATCAGTTCTCATCACAATCTGCCTACAAGCCTCGATTCGTCGGGGCTTTCTTCTTCTGTCCTCATCCTCCCTCATCAATCCACTATCAAATAAATGACGTAATTTTTGACGGTATGTTGTAGTGGATCATAAAATTAAGACACGGAGATAACCTGTTTCGATTTTTATTCATCAACGCAAGGCCCTAACCCTAGACGCAGCCAGACTTAAGGCAGAACGGTTTGAACTGCTCCGTCAGCAATGGCTGCAGTCGCGGATAAAGGCGTACCTCAGTTGGACAGTTTTGCGAAGTACGCCGCGACTTTTTTAGTATGTCTCTCTGGTCAGTAACCTGATTTAATTTTGAACTCTTCGGGATAACGTTTACCCTTTATCGGCAGTTTTCTACTAAGTCATCTTAATGACTCAAAGGTGCCTGTTACACCCGTAGCGATTCAGTCTAATTGTATTGTTAGCGTTCATTTAACATTTGCCATAGAAACTCATTAATCATTGCCTCATAAAATGCGGCCTGGCTATTTTCTGGAGCGCTACCATGACCTGCTTCGGTTTCTTCATACAACCAGACGTTATTATGGCCCTGCTGCTGCATAAGAGCCGCCATTTTCCGCGCATGTGCAGGACTGACACGGTCGTCTTGCGTACCGGTGGTAAACAAAACTGACGGATAGCTTTCGTCAGGAGAGACTTTGTCGAACGGTGAATAACGCTGTAGCCATTTTTTCTCTTCATCGATATCCGGGTCTCCATATTCAGCAATCCATGAAGAGCCCGCCAGCCAGCGATGGTAGTTAGTCATATCCAGAAGTGGAACTTCACATACCAGAGCACCAAATAGTGAGGGGTAATCTGTTAGCATGTTACCAATCAGTAATCCCCCATTACTGCCACCTTGCGCTGCAAGTTTGGATGGACAGGTTACACCGCGACGAATCAAATCGTCAGCCACTGACGCAAAATCTTCATAGGCACGATATCGATACTGCTTAAGTGCTGCTTGGTGCCATTCTGGACCATATTCCCCCCCTCCTCGAATATTGGCTACGACATAGACTCCCCCTTTTTGCAACCATGTGATCCCTGTCGTACCCAGATATTCGGGCGTTAACGATACTTCAAAACCGCCATAGCCATACAATAAAGTAGGATGTAGACCAGTAAGCGCGAGATCTTTAATCGCTATTTGAAAATAAGGGATTCGTGTACCATCCAATGATTGGGCAAAATGCTGAGTAACCTGAAAATTGGTTTTATCAAAACACTCAGGTGCCTGCTTTACCACATTGAGTGTTTTGTTATCCAGATCACCATAACTCAGGCTGTAGGATTGTAAAAAACCATAACTGATCAGCTGATAACGGTTGCTCATCACGTTAATGCCTGACGCTGTAATCATTGTAAAGTCCGGTAATGTCAGTGTCTGAACACGGCTCCACTGTCCATTTTCTATTTTTAAAATATCCACGCTTCCTACAACATCTCGGCTCACGTTGAGGAGAAGATAATCACGGGTCGAACTGTAACTCAGTAATGTAGTATGGATATCAGGCGTGAACAGAGTGCTGAAGTCGCGCTGACCTTGTTGAAAAGTATTAAAATCAATAGCCAGCAAAGCCCCAGCTGGATAAATTTTATCCTCTATTTGCCATGTGGCGGTGAGTGTAATAAGCAGCCAGTTGTCGAAAAATCCGCAGGATGCAGTGTCCGGGATATCGATGGCTTCCAGCTTATTGTGTTCAGTCAGTAGGTATGTGCAGCTACGGTAAAAATCCTGACTGCAATGTACCAGATTTTTTTCGAAACCCGGCGTATGATCATGCGAGGCTGAAACCGTCAAATCGCTAGTTTTGCCAGAGTAAATCAAAGGAGCATCTCGGGGTGAAGTGCCTCGCTGCCATCGCCGAATACAACGTGGATAACCTGATGTGGTGAGCGAGTCTCCCCCCGCATCCAATGCCAGTAATAAGGTATTTATATCAAGCCAGGTAATTTCGCTTTTACTCTCAGGGAGAAAGAAACCATCCGCTATAAAGGTCTTGCTTAGTAGATCGAACTCTCGGATTTCGCAGGCATCTCCACCGCTTGATAAAAAAACCAGTGCCCGCGTGAAATGAGGATAAAGTAGATCGGCCCCCCCGAAGCTCCAATTTGCACTTTCATCTTCATTCAGGCGATCAATATCAAGCACTGTTTCCCATTGTGGGGTTGTGGTCAAATACGATGCTTCATCAGTCCGTCGCCAGATTCCACGAGGATGATTATCATCCTGCCAGAAATTGTAAACGGTATCGTGATAGAGGTCCCCCCAAGGAATGTTCGATTTATCATTTAACGACGTTAGGATAGCTTCCTGTGTTTGCTGAAAACGCCGACTCTGCGCGAATCTTTCTATAGTGCTATGATTTTGAGAAGCTACCCAGTGTAGAGCTGTATCGTCCTGGGGGCGTTCAAGTTTACTGAGTAAATCCTGAAAATGTGTAGGTAACATAATAAGTCCTTTTATTGATTGTTAAGGTTGTATACCTATTAAAAATTCTATTGCTTTAGAATATCTTTGTTGAGTGGCTTTTCCCCACGGACACTCGATTACGTATCTTCATGTACAGGGTATAAGCAGAAATTTCAACGGAAGGTAAAAATTTATTATTTAAAGTGAATATATACCTGCTCGCACGTTAAATTTAACATAAGACTTTTTACTCACCTCTCATGTTACTGCAATTTGATAATGTCACTTTTCACTATTAATTTAGCCTTCCTTGGCGACGGGCTAGTCGCCGTGACCGTTGAGGTTAGAATATTATCTTTTATCATCTGGCAAAATTTACTGTGCCATTGCAATACTGAGCGAATGTTTGAAATTTGGGATTATCTTGTCATATTGATGAAGGGGACGGCTTAGTTGAATAAATCGAACTATTGATGAGTTGAAGGATCCGATCATAAATCATCCGGCAACAATGGTCGCTCGATAGCGGAAACGGCGATATCGGTGGTTTCACTGATGCTGCGAGACGAGGAGGGTAAGGTAGCAGAGGCTTTGGCCATGTGGTGTGGATGTTGAGCAAAATGACAAAAGGAGACATGGCAGAAAGCGTGAGTATCCTCTGAGAACATTACTGGCTAGGGAGATAGCTACCGAAATCTGATTTATTCAACGAAGCCCAGAAAAAGATAATGACTCGTCATTTATAAATATTCGCATGCAGAACGTGTTATAGTGAGTTCGGTAGAGTATTAACTATCATCATCTACCTAGTTCAGTAATAAAAATTCCTGGCTAATCATAACGTTATTTAATATTTTCCGATTTTCTCTATCGCTTTATTTAGCATTCTCATACCAAGGGTCATTGTTCGCTATGAGTGTTATAAAAGAATTCTTAGAACAATATAGTAAACAATATGATTACTATTCTGAGTTGGCAGAAACGGGTGCAAATTTACTTGAGCAGGAATTAGAGAGGAGGGGAATTAAAGCTATCGTTTCATTTAGGGCTAAGCGGCCAGATCGTTTAGATGAAAAACTCAAACGAAGAAATGAAAAGTCAGCATATAAAGACGTTATTAATATTTATGAAGATATTGTTGATCTTGCTGGCGTGAGGGTCGCTTTATACTTCCCTAAAGATAGAGAGGTTGTAGATGAAATTATCAACTTTTTATTTTTAGTAAGAAAAAAGAATAATTTCCCTCAACAATCATATCAGCCAAAATTTGAAAAAAGATTTTCAGGCTACTGGGCGTCCCATTATCGAGTTAATTTACAAAATACTAGCCAAAATACTAAACGTTATGAAAGTGTCTTGTTTGAAATTCAAGTCGCTTCGGTTCTTATGCATGCATGGTCGGAAGTCGAACACGACCTTGTTTATAAGCCTCTTGCAGGTGATTTATCTGAAGAGGAACTTGCCATTTTAGATGAGATTAATGGGTTAGTACTGATCGGAGAAATCGCACTTGAAAGACTACAGAAAGCGATCACAAAAAGAACTAAAGAGAAAGACAATATCTCAAACAGATATCAATTAACAAGTTTTATAACGAGCTCACTTAATAACAGTTACATAAGCAAACTCAAGTTAGGTGATACAAAGATTTTATTTAATTACCTCAAGGATAATTCTAGTATAAGCGCTAACGAGCTTGCTGATTATTTGAATAAAATTAACCAAGATGAAAATGAGACAATCACTGATCAATTACTTTTGATGATTATTAATGATTCTTATAAAAGTAGTGAAAATAATTTAAATCTTTCGAATTACTTGAAGTATTCGCTGGGTGAAAATAGAGATGTCTCGGGTTTTGAGCTGTTTATCAAAGCATGGATTTTGTTAGAGAAGGCTGTGTCGTTAATCCAGAATGATAATTCTCGGCAGAATAAAAAATTTGCTACCGCAAAATTTGAGTTTTTAGTGTCTAAGCAAATCATCACTCGGGAAGAGTCACTCGAATTGAACTATTTAAAAAAAAGTAGAAGAAATTTGCTCCATGGAGTGGAAACCCCTACCGATTATCAATTACATGCAATGTATATTCGGTTTTTGACATTAACCGAAAAAATTATCTCTTCTATTTTAAGCGATAATGATAGAGATTATTTACTGAGGGAAATCGGTACGATGAGAACGGAAAGCAGTCAATCACGCATAACGTTTATGCAGTGATGGTTCTCTATTTATAACCTGTAATAAAGATGTAAGGCATTACATCCATATTTGGCTAAGCGGGGCCGGTATTCCTGAAGATTGGGTGCAAGCCTGTGTGAGCTCCGGAGAGCTTATTCGGGTTTTAGACGATGGGCGTCCAGCGTTTTCTGGGTATTATCTCTATTATCCAAGTCCTAAACAGCATCGACCTGCCTTTGGATTAATGATTGAGGGATCAGCAAAGGGTTCACTCTACGAGCGAACCCTTATCCATTAGCGGCCCACGCGAGCTTGATGTTCAGGCGAGTACCTATCACCGACAATTGCTATTCCCTCGAGTGCGGTGCTTATCTGTTGAAGATCCTGTTGCGTTAAGGTGAGAGCACTAGCGCTTAGATTTTCCTGCAGACGATCCATCTTGGTGGTGCCCGGAATCGGGACAATCCAAGGTTTTTGCGCCAAAAGCCAAGCTAGGGCGATTTGTGCTGAAGTCATCCCTTTTTCTGTGGCTAACTGTGTTAAGACTGAGACCAGGTTTTTATTTGCCTCAATGGCTTGAGCGGTAAAGCGTGGCACTGAATTGCGATAGTCATTTTTATCAAAGACCGTGTCAGCAGTAATCTTCCCGGTAAGAAAGCCTTTACCCAATGGACTAAAGGGAACAAAACCAATCCCTAGCTCTTCTAACAACGGTAGAATCTCTTGCTCTGGCTCACGCCACCATAATGAATATTCGCTTTGTAACGCTGTCAGAGGTTGAACGGCATGAGCGCGGTGAATCGTTTGAGGGCCGGCTTCTGAAAGTCCGAAATGTTTCACTTTACCTTCGGCAATCAGCGTTTGTACCGTCCCCGCGACATCCTCGATAGGGACATCAGGATCGACGCGGTGCTGATAGAGGAGATCGATCACATCCGTCTTAAGACGGCGTAAAGAGCCCTCGACGGCTTGCCGTATATGTTCGGGGCGGCTATTCAAGATCTGCTGTTTATTATCGTTGCCAAAGGTAAAGCCAAATTTAGTGGCAATCACCACCTGGTCACGAAAAGGTTTTAACGCTTCTCCAACCACTGATTCGTTAAGATAAGGGCCATAGACTTCAGCGGTATCAAAAAAAGTGACGCCACGTTCCACCGCAGTACGAATCAGCGCGACCGCCTCTGCAGTGCTTGTAGCCGGGTCATAACCATGACTGAGCCCCATACAGCCTAGTCCTAGTGCAGAAACTTTCAGTTCAGATGTTCCCAAAGAACGTTTTTGCATGCTCGTCATCCCCTTGAAGAATAATTATACGTCCAGTTTACGTGCTGTCAGCCATTCGACCATTGCTGGGTCACGATGGGAGAAGAATGCACTGGTAGCGGTATCCAAAGCGGTAATTTGCAGCATCTCTGCAGTCGTCAGCTCGAAGTCGAGGATATGCCTATTCTCTTCCATACGAGCCTTACGTACTGACTTAGCAAGCGAAACAATACCGCGTTGATAGATCCAGCGTAAGACAACTTGGCCAACACTTTTGCCATATTTCTTACCGATAGTGGAGAGCACTGGCTGGTCAAATAGACCATTTTTACCTTCGGCAAAGGGTGCCCACGCTTGTGGCTGAATACCATGGCTCTGCATCCACGGCGCAGCATGGAGTTGTTGGTTGAAGGGATTAACCTCGATCTGGTTGACGGCAGGGATTATCTTGTTAAATGCGATGAGGTCGGCAAGACGATCAGGGTGAAAATTGCTGACACCAATCGCACGAATTTTACCTGCTTGGTATAGCTCCTCCATGGCCCGCCATGCTCGGTGGACATCACCATAGGGTTGGCGAATGAGATACTGATCGACATAATCGAGCTGTAAACGATTGAGTGAACGTTCGAATTGGGCTTTTGCCCCCTCGTAATGGGTATCTTGCAGCCAAAGTTTAGTCGTGACGAAAAGTTCGTCCCGTGCGATACCACTCTGTTTTAAGGCATTACCCACTTGGCTTTCATTTTGGTAGGAGGCGGCAGTATCAATCAGGCGATAGCCCGTGTCGATGGCATCGATAACCGCTTTCTCACATTCGGCAGGATCTGATATTTGAAACACGCCAAAGCCTAGAAGTGGTATCTCAATACCGTTATTAAGTATGGTCGTTTGCATTACCTTACCCTTTTACAAGTGAATTTTATGAGCATAGCGCTGAATGATTTATCTGATAAGGGGGATTAATGAGCTAGGGTTTATAAAATATATTCATCAATCGCAGAGGGTGATCATCATTCAGTAGAGATCAAGTGCGGGCTTGATGATGCGTAGAGCTGAATAGAGTCAGCGGTGAAAGGGGGCTAAGCCTTTTAAAGGGATGAGTATCACTTGTCTATCCGCACTGATAGACATTGATAAATTAGGCGTTCAGCCAACCTCACTGACTGAAGGTCTTCTTAAGGCAATAATGTCTCGTGCAAAAATAACCAACGCAGCAGCCTCTGTTCATGGGTTAAGACTAAGGTTGAACAGCGCAAGGTACTGGGTTGATCGGGGAAATCTTGCTGTTCTTTATAGGCGACCGCAACATTTATTCCGTTGTCGACAAGGTGGTTAAAAGGGGAGTGGGCTCTTTATCGTCATGGGGGCGCCGCTGAGTGGGTGGTAAAAGCTCAAAGTACTGGCATGTAGCATTAAACGCGGGTGTGAGCCCTTTTCTGAAAGTTCACGCCCACCGTACAGATCACACCCCAAGATCGGATAACCGAAATAGTGACAGTGGAGTCGTAATTGATGCGTGCGACCTGTTAGCGGGGATAACTTCACCCGAGTCACAGGCAGTTTGACTCCACTGGCTAACGTGTATCCAGTGCGTTGTTCCACTTGAAAACGAGATTGCGCCGGTTTGCCGGTGGTGGAGTCTATGCGCATTAGCGGGAAATTGGCCGGATCTTTTGCGATGGGCGCATCAATAATGCCGCTATCCTCGAAAAGATGACCACAAAGCAGTGCATGGTAGGTTTTACCGACGGTGCGCTGACTAAATTGCTGGCAAAGGGCGGCATTAATCGCTTTATTTAATGCGATCAGCATTAGACCTGAAGTACCGAAATCGAGGCGATGGACTAAGGTACAGCCAGGGAACTGCTGAACCAGACGATGATGGACTGAATCCCAATTCAGTGGATTTTTTCCGGAAAGGCTCAATAACCCACTGGGCTTATTAATGACCAACAGTGCATCATCCTGATACAAAATCTCGATAGTGGCTTCGCAGGGCGGGGCGATAAAGGTATCAATAATGCTCACTATAGAGGTCTCAGAGGTTAGGGTTCGTAAAGGTAGGGAGGATAAGCGATCCTGCTGTTAAGGTGAAGTGGACTTTATAATAAGCAGCTTTCCCCATTTATGTATCCGCTTTTCAGAATGACTCGTTTCATTACCTACTAGCAAAGTGCTTTGCTGACAGGGGGAGTAGATACCTACTCTTGATTTTTAATCTAAATATTTGAATAAGATTGGCAATTGTTTTCGATATTCAATCGCTGCCACACCCTTTAAAATGGCCAATCATATAAGAACCTCTTTATAGATATCAAAAAATTAAGGAATACACCCATGAAAGCAGTCAAAAAATTTGTCGCAGTTATTACGTTTACGCTGGTTTCCTTCGCATCCTCTGCACAAAGCGTGACCGCCTGTGCATCGACGATTGACGATGCCGAAGCACTGGTTGCTGCTCAAGCTAAGGAAGCGGGGGCCTCTTACAAAATTACGGAATCGCATTTCAATAATGGAGTCCATATGACGGCCCTCCTGATCCATAAAAAGTAAGTTATCAGGTGACGCGCTTGTCAGCAGACCGGCAACTCTTCACCTATACTACGTGTTTGCGTGAGTGATTGAGGAGGCACTATGGCAGGGGGATGGGTTGAAGATGGCGCAGTACAAAAGCAGATCGATGATACCGTCGACGATGCGATAGCGCAGGCGAGAAGTCAGCTTCATCATGGTGAAAGCGCGGAATTTTGTGTCGAGTGCGATGAGCCTATTCCACTCGCGCGTCAGCAGGCGTTGCCAGGGGTAATTTACTGCATAAACTGCCAGCAGGAGCGGGACAGGCAACAGTCAACCGCTAGCGCTATCAATCGCCGCGGTAGTAAAGACAGCCAATTACGGTAATTGGCGAAATGAGTATTAAGACGGCTTCGCCAGCGCTAAATAGCCGTCTGTCTTAGTATTATCTCTCCAAGGTTATCACTGGTTAATCGCCATTCGTACCATTAATCCATCAATGTTATTAATCTAAATAATCACTTTCTGACTTCAATAAGAAAAACATATAGCTAATAACCTATTGTTTCTTAGGCTCTTTAAATTATTTTTCGGAAACTGTGAGCTTAATCATTATAAATACAATCCTTTATGTTTTATAAATGAGTTCACTTTTTTGAATGTATTGTGCCAGCGAGAGACTCGACAATGGATAAATCAACGCAATCCCCCTTACTAGGGGAACCGGAAGCGGGTAAAGAGCAATTCCAACGTTCTATTGGGCTTATCTCCAACTTCTCATTAGGCTTTACTTATCTTTCACCGCTCACTGCAGTGTATTCTCTGTTTGCGCTGGCCATTACCTTGGCGGGTCCCCCGGCTATCTGGTGGATCGTGATTGCGGCCGTGGGTCAACTGTTAGTGGCCTTAGTGTTTGGTGAGGTCGCCTCGCAATATCCGATTACCGGTGGATTATACCCTTGGGCTCGCCGGTTATGGGGCAAAAAATATGCCTGGATTGCGGCGTGGGTCTATTTATGGGCCTTGGTCGTGACTATTACTTCCATTGCTGAATATACCTCGACCTTCGTGGCAAGTTTAGTCTCGTTTAGTGCAACGCCGCTTCATCTCTTGATGACCTCGGTGATTTTGCTGGCCGTTATGATGGGGGTAAATCTATCAGGGACTAAAAATCTCGCCCGAGTCGCCAGGATTGGATTCTGGTGTGAAATTGTCAGTGTGATTGCGCTAGGTATCTATCTATTAATTTTTCATCGTTCTCAACCTTTCTCAGTGATTTTCGATTCGATGGGGATTTTATCGAGTAGCGGAAGCTACGTCGGGGCCTTTATGGCGGCGTCACTGATGGGGCTGTTTATGTTCTTCGGCTTTGAAGCCTGCGGTAATGTAGCGGAAGAAGTACAAGATGCCAGTCGCAAAATTCCTGTCGCGATGATTTTAAGTATTGTTTTCGGCGCGATCTCGGCCATTATCTCGGTATTAGGCTATTTACTTTCCTCACCGAATTTACGCAATATCGTCAGCGGTAAAGTGAGTGATCCTATTCCGGCGATTCTCAATGAGGCCTTGGGGCCAGTCGGCGCGAAAGTATTTATTGTGATTGCGGTTGTTGCCATGCTCTCTTGCATACTCTCCTTACAAGCTGCGCTTAGCCGCCTGATTTTCTCTTTCTCTCGTGACCAAATGTTACCTGGAAGCCGTTGGATGGCGAAGATCTCGACTCATAATGTTCCCGATAATGCGATGATCATTAGCTGCTTATTGCCCGTTATCTTCTGTATCTGGGTCTATTTCCAACCCGATAACCTTGCGCGGATAACCGCTTTTGCGGTGATTGGAATTTATCTTTCATTTCAAATGGTGGTGTTGGCTGCACTACGCCAACGGTTAAAAGGCTGGAGACCCGCTGGAGAGTGGCATATTGGCGCTTTCGGTCTCGTCACTAATGTACTCGCTTTAGCCTATGGGATTGTTGGAATCTATTTACTGGCCCAACCGGCGGATAGCCCGAATTTCATTGATAAATGGACCGTACTGATTGGCTTGGCAGTAGTGTTGGTGATTGGCTTACTTTATATGCTTATCCAACGCCCTTACGGTAAATCAAGCGCACCCGAGAATGATGCGATTGAACATGCTAACGCATTAAGAGCGATGCGCAGTCAAGACGCGTTACGCAGGTAAGTAGAGCGAAAAAAGAGGGTGCTGGTGGGCAACCGCCAGCGCATCACTTCGTAAGATATCGCCAACGCGATAGCCTGAGAGAGTCGAAAAAATGATCCGACCAAAGGCATTGGTTAAGACCATTTTTAGCCGAGGCTGAGGGAGAAATTTTAATATTTCATCCTCGATCCGACTTACCAAAATATCAACGGCGGCGACCCCATAAAAGCACTCTTGAATAAAAATTGGGGCGGCAGAGGTCATGGTGTACGACGTATTACAGATGTAGTCGACATAGGGACCGTGGAAGTAGGGGCCTTTTAGGGATTTCGTTTTCAGAAACCACTCAAAGGTTCGAAAATCGAGGTGCTGATGTGTCAAAGGTGTAAGTTCGAGCGCAGTGTCATGACTCGCATCCTTATAAATCCAATACAGCGACCATTTCGCCTGAGGATTTAACGGGGCATCAGCGTGATAGGCAAAGCCTGCGCCAGAACAGAAGCTGCTATCAGAGAGTGTACGATTAATAAGGTTCTCAATCGTCGTTTTCGGAAAGGCATTGGATGCCAGCTCAGCAGGGGCGGCGGCACTCACCAGTGGGGTGAGTAATTGAGTGAGTTGCTGAGCTAACTGCTGGCTCGAGTGTGAGCACTGCGAAAATAGGTGTTCAAGTGGCGCGATGACCGCTTGTAGCGAGGCGGATGAGTTCACTTATGACATTCTCCCTGACATTGAGGCATTGGTGTTGAGCTTACAGTCAACAAGCTGTTCAGCTAAAAATAGAATAAGGTCACTGACCGCTTTTGCAGCAGTTTCAGTACATTGTTGAGATATGGCTTCCATGATTTCTCGATAGTGTTGCACACATTGCTGATGCAATGAGTCATCACCATAAAGCAGGGCAATAAACGAGGCCCACTCAGTTTGTAACGTTAACTCGCTATTGGCTAAGCGTGCCGATTGTGAACTGGCGGATAAAAAGAGTAAACAGCGCATATCCGCTTGAGCGCGCGACTCCGCGCTAGTGGCTTGCTGAAAATCGTCAATAAAGGATGAAAAGGTGAGTTGTTCGCTTTGGCTCATGCGTTTGGCGGCGAGTTGCGCACTGTGCGCCAGTATGGCGCAGTGCATCTCACCGAGATCAAGCAAATAATCACTGCTCAATAAATTGAGAGGATGGTAATTATGGGCACGACTTTCAATATTGTCACAGATAAAACTGCCACCGTGGCGGCCTCGGCTGGTGTAAATCAGCTCTTTAGCGCGCAGGGTGTTCAACGCCTCGCGTACGGTGATATGCGAAACACCGAGCATTTTGGCCAATTCCGCCTCATTGGGCAGCTGTTCATGAGCCTGCAACAGCCCTGTCATGATGGCATTCGCAAGGCGGGTGACAATTTGTTCCGCTCTACTTGCCTGTCCGATTGGCGCGAATATTATCGCATGCGTCATCATCGTTATGCTTTCACCGGTTATCCATAAGGAAAACAGTCTTACCACACCCACGATATTTTTCAAAGCGCTCCGCCACCCCCAGAGATAGAAACCGAGGCGAACGCATTTTTCTTAGGTTTTTAGTGAACTAATCAAGGATAAAACGATGCAACGACTGAAACATTTTATTGATGGTCAATACTTTGATACGGCGTCAACGGACTACTTTGATTTAATTAGCCCAGTCGATGGCACATGCTATGCCCAGAGCCCGAAAGGGAAAGCCACTGAGGTGACGCTCGCTTATCAAGCCGCCACTCGCGCCTTTAAGCAATGGCGACGATCCACGCCCTCCCAAAGGCAAAAAGCTCTGCTCCAGCTGGCAGACGCGGTTGAGGCCAATACGCAACGCTTTGTCGATCTGCAATGCCGAGAAACCGGGCAATTGAAACACTTTATAGAGAAGGAAGAGGTCGCTGCCTCCTGTGATGCATTGCGTTTCTTTGCCGGTGCCGCACGTCATTTAGAGGGGCGTGCCAGCTATGAATATATGGACGGTTTTACCTCCAGTATTCGTCGCGAACCTTTAGGGATTGTCGGTCAAGTCACCCCTTGGAATTATCCGTTTATGATGGCGATTTGGAAGATAGCGCCAGCTTTGGCGGCAGGTAATACCGTGGTACTCAAACCGAGTGATACCACGCCAATGAGCACTTTATTACTGGCTGAGCTCGCAGTAGACTTTTTCCCTAAAGGTGCCTTTAATGTGATCTTAGGGCAAGCGGAAACCGGATCGCTGGTGGTGTCTAACCCTAATGCTTCGCTGGTCTCTATCACCGGGTCAGTACGCGCCGGTATTCAGGTCGCCACCTCGGCTGCAGCAAATCTGACCAAAGCCCATTTAGAATTGGGCGGAAAAGCCCCAGCCATCGTTTTCGCCGATGCAAATATTGAGAAGGCCATTGAAGGTATTACTACTGCCGGCTTTTTTAATGCGGGGCAGGACTGCACCGCGGCGACACGTATTTTAGTCGAGGCCTCGATCTATCCAACCTTCTTGCAGCAGTTAGTCGCCAAGACCCAACAGATCCGTTTTGGAAAGCCTGACGATACCGACGCGTTATTTGGTGCGCTGAATAGCGCCAATCAGCTGGCACAAGTCGAAGGCTTTATGCAACGGTTACCCGCCCACGCCAAAGTTGAAATTGGTGGCAGCGCGGCACAAGGGGAAGGGTTTTATTTCCCCGCGACCATAATCTCTGGGTTAAAGCAGGATGATGAAGCAATTCAACAAGAAGTGTTTGGCCCAGTGATGACCTTACAGCCCTTTGAGGATGAGGCCGATGCGCTTGCCAAAGCCAATGATGTGGAATATGGATTAGCGGCCAGTGTGTGGACCGGCTCGGTAGCAAAGGCGCATCGACTGACGCGCGATCTCGATTTTGGCACCGTCTGGGTCAATAACCATATTCCGCTGTGTGCGGAGATGCCGCACGGTGGCTTTAAAAAATCAGGCTATGGTAAAGATCTCTCCGCTTATGCGCTTGAGGAATATACCCGTGTGAAACATGTGATGATCGATCTAGAGCAAGAATAAGCGAGGTTCTAATGGGTCAATTCGGCACCTACTCTCTGCTAACACTCTGCCTAGCGAGCGGATTAAGCTATGCACAAACCACGCCGCTGACAGTAGTTACGCAATATATGCAGGCGTGGAATCAGCACGACAGCACTAAAGCGGGGACTTTTTTTGCGGAAAAAGTCAGTTATTACGATGCCTCGGTAGGTGAACCTGTCATCGGTAAGCAACAGGCCACGCAACAGGTGGTGAAAGCCTTTGTTGATGCCGTGCCCGATTTACACTGGGTGATGACCAGCAAACCGGTCTATAACGGCGATACTATCGCTTTCCAATGGCGTTTTACTGGGACGAACGATGGGGCTTGGGCCGGTACTCCTGCCACACATAAAAAGATCCATTTTGATGGCGTAAGTTTTATTAAGGTGTCACAGGGCAAGATTACCTATCAGGGCGATTATTATGATTCGAAAAAACTGAGTGACCAGTTGAAATAACGGGAGCACGCTGATTAACCATTATTCAATCACGTTAACGATAGCAGGGTTGGTCAGCGATCATTGACGGTATGTTTCAGCGAGATTGCCAATAACGCATGTAGGGGAGTGGTCTTATTAGTCGAGGCAAACTGTCTCTTTTGGTTAGCCCCATAATCCCTGGTGCGATCGCTATAACGCTCAAGCTTCCTCTTCCTAAACGGTAAGTTGATGTCGTTGCTGACCTGTTGTGGGAGTGTCACTTTCCCTGCATTCAGTGGTCAGAAGCAGGGGCGTAACAAGTCCAGCGTCACTACTTTTACCATTTTGGGCTTATCCCACAAGGGCACTGCTCTATCGTGGACGACTGTCTGGAGGACGATTGGGGGATTTGCGTAAGACTATTTTGAAATATGGGTATGATACTATAAGCCACTTATTTACTAGGCGGAGCTTGGCACTGACTGTCTTTTCTCGAGCCAGCTCTATACCCCCTTTTACTGAGATGTAAGAATGGGTAATGACTCCAATTAGTAGAACATATATTTTTCAATGAAGGCCCCGATGACTTTTTCATGTCGCTCTATTGTGCGTGAGAAGCAGATTGTTTTTCGGGCTAAACGCTTGATGCGGGTTCTTAGCGTCAGATTGTTACGCTCACTACGCTGAGTGAATATTTTGCCTGTTAGATGCTTCTCCTTTGGTACTTCTCTGGCATAACTTCCCCAGTCATCACTTGTTACCATGCCGATATTAAACGGAGTGAGCAGGGCCAGTAGTTCACGACAGGTATCATCCGTCCGTGGTCCGAATGTATAAGCCAGAATGCCGCCTGTTTTGGTATTGTATGCGTACCAAAGCCAGTGCTGCCGGGCTTTACTGCCGACAAAGCTCCATTGCTCATCGAGTTCGCAAATAAGCGCCACATCTGCATGAGCGACCGGAGAGGAAGTTATTCGCTTCGGGGCGAGTTTTTTAAGGTGCGGATGACGGTGTTAATGCCTATTTTTAGCGTCCTTGCGGGCTTGATAAGTATAGGTGAGCAGAAACACGCGGTGGCACTCACGACAGCGAAACCGGTCACGGCCTTTAGGGTTCTGCCCATGACGGTAAACCTGAGCAGACTGACAACGGGGACAATGAACACTAACGCTGGCCATGAGAAAACCTCAAAGCGATGATTATATATCGATTCAACTAATTGGATACATCACCGACATTTCTACTGAGCCTTGACATAAGAATAAGCCCGCTACTGCGGGCTTCTAGTCATCAGATAAACGCTCTAATGCTGTATCATAAACAGCATTCTTATCTCGCTTGCCAACAGCGATAACCAAAATAATTAACTCACCATCCTCGACCTTATAAACCAAGCGGATTCCTGCTGATCTCAGCTTAATTTTATAACAGCCTTCAAGACTACGAAGACGACTGGCTGGTCTATGTGGTTCTTCAACCAATTTAGATAATTTCTTTTTTAGCTGCTCACGAATACCAGCATCTAGGCGCTTCCATTCGTTTAAAGCCGCTTCATAGAATTCAATTTCATAGCTCATCAAGCTTCACACGTATCCGTTTTGCTGGGGAAGCCAGACGAGCACGGGCTAATTCAATGATATCTGCATCCTCATCAGCCAGTAATGCGACTTGAACTGGTAATCGGTTATTTTGTGCGACATATTCAAGAACGAGACGAACAGCTTCTGATGCTGTTACACCCAAAGCATCCAGAGCCGCTCCAGAGCGAGCCTTTAGATCATCATCAATACGAATATTCATTGTTGCCATACATAGCTCCATGTAGGTACGTTTGTATACACATAATAAACATTGGTGAGCTGATAATCAATCTGATTTAACATCAGGCTGTTTTACGAATCAACTGGTTGGTAGGTAAGAACGCCAATAACACCACCTCCACCATCCTTTGGATGATGAACCCCATCCATAACCTCAATTTTTTTAAAATCAAATGGAGACACACCCTCTAAGCAAGCAATATTAACACCATATTGATTAGGGTTTGATCGCCGCTGATGGAATGTATAAATCCCACATTTACTGCAAAAATAATGGACAGCTTGCTTTGAATTAAAGCGATATTCAGTTAAAAACTCTCGCCCACTCATGACTTCAATCCCAGATAATTCAGCAGATACAGCAACTGCTCCTCTCATCCGGCAAAAAGAACAATTACACCGTCTAATCGTTTCAAATCCATTCGATAACTCAACTGAAAAAATAACTGATTTGCAATGGCAATGGGCTAGGATTCTGTTCGTCATAAAAATCATCCAGAAAGAGGTTCAGGTTAGATTTAACATAAGTCCATCCTCGGCGAAAAACACTGTCACTCTCCAAATCAGTGGAACTGCATAACAAGGTTATTGGCCACTATATGACAATAAAACACTATCAATAAGTTGGAGTCACCACCATTGTTTGAATAAAATAATTGGGTATTTCCTCAGTACTTTGTTCGAATCAGAACAAAATTAATTAGTTAGCAAGACCTTACGCCCATTCCACTCTTCGCGGGTAATCTCCCATAAAGTCGAAGGGACATCCCCAATATGGTATTCCCCGATCCCCTCACGGATCATTCGCATACCACTCTGCTCTGAAATTTTTTGTGAACGATGGTTCTCTTTGGCTTTTGGGGCCCGCAAAACGGGTTGCTGTAATTGATTGAACCAAAATTCCGTCGTGGCGTGGCACGCTTCGCGCATATAGCCTTGACCTTGCGATTCCGGCACTAACCAAAATCCTCGGTTATTGTCCACTTCTAGAGCGAGGCGGATAAGGCCGATAAATTGCGAGACGTTAGATTGAGGTCGTATCGTCCATACCCATTCCGTCCCTTGTTGCATAGCGTTCAGAGTCATGGCACAAAAAATTTCAGCGCCATTGGCGGGATAGGGCCAAGGCACTTTACGCGTCAGGTATTTTACAATCTCCCAACGTGGGAAAGCCTGTTGAATTTGTGGTGCATCTTCTAGGGTCAAGGGGGCGAGAACAAGACGAGCAGTTTCTAAACGAGGCACCATAATAACTCCAACCCTAATCAAGAATAGAAGGTTATTTTTACGACACTTACCAGACTATCTCAAGTGTTTAAGACCTTATCCCTTTTTTCACCGCTATTCTTAAGGTTTTTACAAAAATATTTTAAAGAGGCTGAGCTGGACACCTATTACCGACTGAGCGTGCCTTATCCACGGATTGTCTTTCTCAATAGGATTGTGCTGCTAAGCCTCGGGTATCTTTGTGGCTAATCCATTAGGCCTAGGGTGAATGCTCATTTTAGTTAACTCACTGCCGCGAAGAGGAGGAGGGTGGCTCTTGGGGCAGTTCACGGGCCTTACGCCGCTGTGCGCGTCCCAAGGCTAAGCTCAATCCTGCCCAGCCTGCTGCTAATAGCATACTAAATAGCGTCAAGGGCAGGGCGGCAACACCCAGCAGGCCTACGGCTTGATAACTCCATGCCCCAACTTGATCGCCCACACGATAGACTAAGGTATCGATAAACACCTTAGCGTGATATTTCTCTGAGGTGGGCACCACGGTGAATAAGATTTCTCGACTGGGACGCGCCAGCGCAAAATTAATTGCCCGTCGCACAATGGTAAAGCCGACCAGCACCGATAAGCTTGGTGCTGCACCCAACCAACCAAAACCCACAACACTGACCAACGGCAGCAGCGTTAAACTCACTGCCACACCCCATCGCGAGAGTATTTTACCGCTAGCCGTTAACTGGCAAATCAGGGTTAAGAGGTTAATCGCCAGATCAACATTGGCGAAAAAGGTTGTGCGTTGTGCGGGTTGGGTAAAGGCGTGTTGCACGATAGCGGCTTGCTGAAAATAGAGTAGGGTTGAGGTCACTGAATAAAAGAGGATATAGCCGCAAATACCTAATAAATAGGGGGAGGCTATCGTCTGACGAATACCGATCAACAATGGCGTTAACCCGCCACCCGAAGGTTGGCGAGGCTTGCCTTCAGTCGAATGGTGCGACAATTGACGACCACAGCGTGATAAGCGTCTGGCGCTAAAGACCGACACTTGGATAAGTCCTACGGCGATCACCAGCAGCACTGGGGTAGAGAGATGATTGGCGACTAAACTGATTAAGCCAGAACCGCCAATTGCACCGAGCGTGGCGGCGGCCGCTAATAACCCAAACAGCCGTTTTCCCCGCTCACTATCAAAAATATCGACGATCAGTGCCCAGAAGACAGACACAGCAAACAGATTAAATACCGAAACCCAGATAAAAAAGGCGCGGCCCAAGAACAGATCGTGCAGTCCGCCGGTACGAGCAAAACCGAATGCGAATCCACAGAGAATGACGGCACAGGCTTGGTAGCTATAGCTGATAAACCGCTCTCGAGGTAACCGCTGAGAGAGCCTGTTATAAGGCCACTGTAACAGCAGCATGGTGACCAACACGGCCGTAAACAACCAAGGCAGTGAATGAGCGCCCGTAAGGGTGCTGACCGTATCGCGGATCGGACGCAAAATATAGTAGGCGCACAGCAGCGAGAAAATATATAACCAGCCCCAACATAATGGGGCCAGCTCTTCTTGCTTAATCGATACGAGGCGCTGAAAGCGCCCGAGTAACGGCGACGTAGAGTGGTCAGTCATCGTCATTTACCGTTCGTCGGCCAGCTGAGCGCGCAGCGCTTGCTCATCTAACACCTGCAAGAACAGTGACGATCCTGGTTGGAAACGGGTAGCTGTGGCTAAATCGCCGGTATTGACCGCTGCAAAACCCGCCTGTTGGATCAGGACTTTCGCCTGTGCCAGCGCTTTCGAGTTATCGCCGGCATAAGGGATAGCGATCAGCGGTGAGTGGTGAGCATTCGAGGCAATCGCGGTGGCCGCCAAGGAGTTAAAGGCGCGAACCACGTGTGCCCCCGACAAGTATTGTGCTGACGCCTTGCCACTGCCAAGACTGAGGGCTTTTGCCGCCGTTGCACCGTCGCGCCCCGGATAAGGATTGCTAACATCAATGACGGTTTTACCGGCAAGTTGCTGATGAAGGCCTTGACCAAGTTGGGGGAGTGCACCATAGGGCACTGCTATCACCACGACATCGCCAAATTGGCTGGCTTGCTCTGCTGTCCCCACTTGCGTTCCATGACCGATTTCGTTGGCAGTTGAGCGTAAACTATCGGGGTGGCGTGACGCGAGCATCACATGATAACCCGCATCGGCCCAAAGTTTTCCTAGGGTCTCTCCCATATTACCTGCCCCCACAATACCAATATTATGGACGGTTGACGCAGACGACGGCGTTGCAGCCAGCGCAGTGTGGCTGCCCACTGTTGCCGCGAGAAGAAGCGTTGCAAGACAGGTTAGTTTTTTAGCAAACATAGTATCCTCATTATAATGGTATCGGTTCCAGTAGTGAACCAAAAATTAAGCTTTCCAGAGCGTTAAAATTCCACCTTGTTTGCCGGTCACCGGATCAGTGGTTGGCATAGTGATAGTGGCAATATGCTGTTGGGCTTCGGCCAATTTACTGGGGTCATCATGATAAAGGTCTGGGCTTAAGCCTTTGGGGTAGGCCCCAAGCACTTGGAAGTCGTCGCTGGCGGATAGCTGTTTATGGCCGACGCCTGCTGGGATCAGAATCACATCACCTTGTTTGACCGTGACTGTCGGCCCGGTCTCGCCCCCGAGTTGAACCTTGGCATTGCCTTGACTAACCCCTAACAGCTCATGGGTGTTGGAGTGATAGTGGGTAAAGGGAAATATTTGGTAGCGCCACTGTACCGGCCAGCCATTCTTAGCGAAAAGCTCGCTCAGATAATCGTCAGCACGTGAAACCGAAGCGGGAACGGCTTGCTGATAAATCAGTAACGGTAATTTATCGTTCGGCACACCATTCACCACTTTCGTTAAAGAGAGTGGCTGGATAGCAACGTGGGGAGATGCTGACTGAGATTGCGCATAGCTGCTTAACGGCATGGTCGAGGCTGCAAGTAATAATTGGCAGAAGTTGCGTCGAGAAAACTGCGAAGGAGAAGTCATCTTCATCGTGCGCTCCTGTGTGAGATAAAAAGGTAAGGCCTCTTAAAATATGTGACCTAGATCGCTATTCTGTCAAGTTAACAGCGAAAATTGATAGGGATTAAGCCTAATGGGTGGGGTAGATGAGGTTATTGAGAAAAGCTAGCTGGGGAAATTAAGGGGGTTTCCCCCCCTGAGAAAGCTCAGCGATGTGTGTGTGCGTGCCATAGGGCAAGACGAAATGCCACACGTTTTATATATTTTGGATACTTCGCAGAGAGTAGGTAAGCACAGAGACGTTGCATGGTACACCTCACTTGTCATGGATCAGAGAGAGTACAACAGAAAAATATGTCAAAAATATGGCAATAAAACGCCCAAAGCTGGGCGTTTTCTGCATTAGGCACTTTTAATGGTGGAGGGGACAGCATCTTCCTTACTGTAACGCTTGCGCATCATGACTTCGATCTCTTCCAAAGATTTATCTTTTGTTTCAGGTAAACAACAGCAAATGAAAATAAGCGATACGAGGTTCACCGCGGCAAAGACATAGAACGTCTGGTTACCCATTGCCGATAACATCGGTGGGAAGGCAAAGGCTACCGCCGCATTACACACCCATTGGCAAGCTACCGCTATGCCCGTCAATGCACCGCGTAGCTTCATTGGGAAAAGCTCAGACATTAACAGCCAATAAATCGGCGCAACGCACATCTGCATAAAGAACAAGAAGAGAAGGATGCAAGCTAAGGCTAAATAGCTTTGTGTCAGATCTTTCGGTAAGAAGATTAATACTGAGCCTAAGGCTACCTGCATCAAGATCACTGCGGCTAAGCCAAAAATCAGCATTGAACGGCGTTTGACATGGGAGACGGCTTTCAATGCGATTAAGGCTGCAATGACTGCGACGACACCATTACCAATGGTGGCGGTCAGCGAGGCATTGGTGCCCATCCCCGTGGTCTTTAAAATAATCGGGGTGTAGTACATAAAAGCGTTAACCCCGGTAAATTGCGCCACAGCTCCCACACCAATACCGAGTAATAGCAGACGTACGACCCAGCGTTCCTTTAATAACTCTTTAGTCGACGGCCCTTCGCGTGACGCTTTAGCTTGTTCACGCATTTGGTTGATCTCTTTACGGACTTCCTTGCGCGAGCGACGTAGCTTGCGCATGATGCGGACGGCTTCTCGTAATCGACCTTCGGCCACTAACCAGTGCGGGGAGCCGGGGACGAAGAAGGTCCCGACAAAAAGTAATAAACCGGGAATAGTGGCTAATGCCAACATATAACGCCACAGATGGTTATCATGTAATAACACGCTCATTAAGGCGCTGACGATATAAGCGGTCAATTGTCCTGCGACGATCATCAGCTCATTACGGCTGACCAATGGCGCACGGTGGCGGGGCCCGGCAATTTCAGCAATAAAGACCGGTACGGTGGATGAGCCACCGCCCACGGCAATCCCCAGTAAAAATCGCATTACGACCATGATGTGAACATCAGGCGCAAGCGTGGTACCCAATGCGCCCAAGACGAAAATTAGCGCCAAGGTTCGTAAGGTAACGCGTCGGCCGAAACGGTCGGAAACGAAGCCGCTGATAAAGGCTCCGATTGCGGCACCAAAGATCAACGCCGACGTTACTAGCCCTTCGGTGAAGGGGGTAAGGTTGAGTCCACCCTGATCGAGGGGTTGCGTCATAAAGGGTAACGCGCCGGAGATAATCCCAGTGTCATAGCCAAAGGCGAGTGCACCCATGGTGGCTACCAGTACAATAAAGAACAGTCGTTGTTTAATCGTATCCGAAGAAACGATTTTTTCGTCGCTAGACGTGGGTGGTTTAGGCATTACTTATCCCTGATGAAGCATTATTATTATTAAAGAGAAAGCTTGAGTATAGTTCAGCCCTCAAAACCGTATGGCTTATTTGCTAGGAATCGCCCTATTTCTTTGACGAGGTATTTTTAAGTCCTCGGTGTAATTCTTGCAGTCTTTTCATCGATTTGACTGCGCGTTGTGACATCGAGGCGGCAGTGGCGACCACCAAGATTTCAAGGCAAGCCAGAACAGGGCCGTGTAACGGCATATTGCCTTGTACTGTCCCCCGTGGCACGTCAATCACCACATCAGCCTGCTGCACAAATGTAGACTCTTTTGCGTTAGTCAATAAAATGACAGGGACACCTAAGCGCTTCGCTTCGCGTAGCGTAGTCATTCCTTCACGATGCGCGGATTTTTGCGCCATCATGATCAGTACGTCACCACGTTGAAGGGAGAGTAACTGTTCAGCCAAGCCTATCCCAGAGCGGTTCAGCGGGAGTGCGGGCAACCCATTTCGATGAAAGAGGCGGGCAGCATATTCAGCTAAGATCCCTGAGGCATTAATCCCAAAGATCGCTAACTGACGGGCATTCACTAACAATGAAACCGCCTGGGCAATGGCTTGACGATTCTCACTGCCACTTAGCGCTTGGGCGGCATTGAGATGACCCTCTACCACATAATCGATAGATTGGTTTACATCTTCCGCCAGATGGCTCAAGGTACTGTCCATTTTATCGGCTGAGTTTAAAGGCGGGTCAAACCACTGCTCAAGTACCGATTTTAATTCCCGTAAGCCGCTGAAGCCGATGGCTTGAATGGCTCGAACGACGGTCGCATCGGAGGTGTGAGTCGCCGCGGCAATCTCTAACGCCGTGCTCTCAATGACTAATGCGCGGTGTTGGTCAATATAAAGCAGCACCTGCTGTAGCCCCAAAGAGAGGCCATCAATACGTGCGCGCAAGCGTTCGGAAAACAGGTCATGTCGCATGGAAATAGCATTCCCTTAATGATTGGTCGGGGGCAAGATTACTCCCGCTAAACTGGTCTCTACCACGGCGGCCATTTTTGAGAGCGAGGCAAAACTGTTCACGATCGCATCCTCGCGTGACACCATAACCCAATGCCCTCGTTGACAGGCTTGCATAAATTGGCACCAGCCCGGTAGTACCGCATCCATGGCTTTGCGCTCATCCTGAGCCGTTAAGTCACCATCACCTCGCCAGGTATCGAAGACGATATCGGCATCCAGCGCCGGTAACTGTTCAGCATTCAAGTTTGCACGCCCCTCTTCGGGTAATTGGTCGATAAGTTTCGGAAAGGTAAACCCAGCATCGCGTAACACTTGGCCTAGGGCATGATAAGTGTGCAGGATATTTACCTTACCATTGTTCGCTTGTAATACTGAAACGGTCACTGTACGGCCATGGCGTAAACGCTCTAATTCCAGAATTTCCGCATGATAGCGGCTCACTAGTTGCTGATATTTCGGTTGGGTATGCGTAAGATCGGCTAAACGTTGATAAAGCCTAACTGGCCCCCCTTGGCGATTATCGATACTGACGGTCGGCGCAATTTTCTGTAACTGTTGAAGGTCTGTCGTGCGGCTTGGTTCGGTAATAATTAGGTCCGGATGCAATGCCGCGATCTTCTCGAGATTAATCTCCGCAGTCCCTAAATAGTGAATATGAGTGTTATCAAAATCGAGACCGGTTAAGCGTTTCGCTGATCGTAAATAAGGTTTACCTTGCGCAGATAACCGACCGTGGCTGCCGACGGGCATTACCCCTAACTCAAGCAAAGGAATCGTAATATCTAAGTCATGCAGAGAGACAATACGCAAAGGCTGTTGCGGGATCACCACATCGCGGTGCGCATCATCCACAAAATGGCGTGTTTGGGGTGAGGCCGCCGATGAGACGACACTAAAACAAAACCCTAAGAGTAAAATCAATAAGCGCATCGTGAACTCCTGGTGATTAAAGGCGAGTGGCGCGTTTCCATAATAAAATTAATAAGAATGGACCGCCGAGTAATGCGACGACGACACCCGCTGGAATTTGAGTGAGCGCAAACGCTAAGCGTCCACAACTATCGGCTAACAGCAATAATAGGGCGCCGACTAAGGCACTGCCACACAACAAATAGCTTTGCCCCCCTCTCACAATACGTCGGGTAATATGAGGAGCCATTAAGCCAATAAAACCAATGCTACCGACGGTTGACACCGTTAGCGCGGTTAAAATAACGGCACAGACGACGCGTAGCCTATTCAGTGGTAAGGGATTGACCCCAAGGGAGGTTGCTGTCGCGTTGCCAAGCTGAAGAATATTACTGGCGCGACAGGTATAGAGTAGCAACGCAAAAAGAGGTAGTGCGATAACCAGCATAAACTGCGCCGTGCCGAGTGTGGCTTGTTGGAGGCTACCGGCCATCCACAGCATTAATTGTTGAGCCTGTTTCGGATCGAGGGTGGTGAGGATCACACCGAGTAGTGCATTGAGTCCCCAACTGATGCCGATACCAATCAAGATAAACTTTGACGTGGAGGCCCCTTTGGCAAGCTGCATGACCGCACCAGTGACCAGCAAGCCGGCAATCATTGCAGAGATGGGGCGCCAAACGGGTGAGAGCGTCGGGAAAAACAGTAGTTCGATCCAGACCACTAAGCAGGCCGCCTCTTTGATCCCCAGTAGCGATGGATCGGCAAGGCCGTTACGTGTGGTGGATTGCATCACCGCTCCTGCTGCGCCAAGGACGCCTCCGGCAATGATCGCTATCACGCTGCGCGGTAGGCGCATTTGCCAAAATATCGTCTGGGCGAGCGATGCAGGGTCTTGCGCATGGGTGAGCTGGTGATAGACCTCACTCAGCGTCAACGGAAGCTCTCCCTGAGTTAGGGAGAAAATAAAGATCAGCACAATCACCATAGCGATTAAACCGCCAACCAATAGGGCGTGAGGGGAGAGCAGTATGCTCCTTCCTCGCCAGCGCAGAGGTTTTACTGCCAGACGCGTAAAAAAGGCTCTCATCGAAAGTACCTTACCGCTAAGAACACAAAAACCGGCGCGCCAAGCAGTGCTGTTACCGTCCCGGTTGCCAAGGATTGGCTCTCAAGGAGATGTTGCGCACAGAGATCCGCCGCCAACAACAGTACAGCGCCCATCAGTCCATTCACCCATAAGGCACTTCGCGCCCGGACGGTGATAAGCTGTCGCACGATATTCGGGACAATTAAGCCGATAAAACCAATCGGACCGGCCAATGAAACCGCTATGCCGCAGAACAGCGCAATAGCGCAAAGTCCCATGATGCGAGCACGTAGCACTTGAACCCCGAGTCCCTCGGCGACCTGTTCGCCCAGACTCAGCACTGAGAGCGCTGGGGAAACCACTAGCGCGACAATCAGGGCTAGCGTAAAGGGGGGCAAAATGGCGTAAACCGCGGGCCAACTCAAGCCGGAAATATCCCCATTCAGCCAGAGAAGGGTAGATTGCAACGTCTGCTCATCAAATAGCAAGAGTAGTGAGGTCAGGGAGGCGGCAAAGGCAGAGATTGTAATACCACAGAGTGTGGTGGTCACGATCGCCAAGCCTCGTTGACCGAGGAAGGAGGCTAATAACACTAGGCTAAAGAGTGTTCCGCCGCCGATTGCCGCAATCAACGGACGTAAAAAAGGAGAAAGTAATAGTGCATTGCCCATGGCACTGCAGGCGACGACGGTCAGTGATGCCCCTGCATTAAGTCCAAAAATATGGGGTTCACCCAAGGGATTACCAATAATCGTCTGTAATAAGTGCCCGGCCATCGCTAAACAGGCACCCACCACCACGGCGACCACCACATGTAATAGGCGAATATCAACAATAATACGATCACTGAATACCGTAGGCTGAAAATCGAATACCGCATGTAGGATCATGTCTAAAGAAAATTTTACAGACCCAAAGCTTAATTCGGCCAACACCAATAAGGTCATCAATAGAAGTAAAGTGACACCTACCCAAGGTAAGGGCAACGATTTAGCTTTCATCGGCTGACCAATGGGGAACGACGATTGGCTTATGGGTGTGAGGATCAGTGACCAAATGGGTTCGCACACCAAAGGTTTCTTCGATCAACGCGGCGGAACAGTCGTTGGCATCATCAAGTTGTGCGATGACCTTGCCGTCTTTAACGAATAAGAGTTTATCCGCAAAATGCAGGGCAAAATTGAGGTCATGCAGTACCATGACGACAGTTTTATTATGTTGCTGAGTGAGTGTTTGCAACAGGGTCAGAATATCGACTTGATAGCGTAAATCGAGATAGGTGGTCGGCTCATCCAACAGCAGAATAGGCGTTTGTTGTGCGAGTGTCATCGCAATCCAGCAACGCTGGCGTTGTCCACCGGAAAGTGTTGCGACAGGATGATCCTTAAAGGCGATTAAACCTGTCACCTGTAACGCCTCATTCACTGCGTTTTCATCCTGTTGCGACCATTGGTAAAGCAGACTTTGCCATGGGTAACGCCCGCGGGCCACTAAGGCTGACACGCTAATATTGTCAGGGATTGGCGAGGATTGCGCTAAAAAACTCATTCTCTTGGCAACATCTCGGCGTTTACGTTGCGATAAATCCGTCCCCTCAAGAAAAACCTTTCCAGACTGAATCGGATTGAGGCGAGCGAGGGTATGCAGCAACGTCGATTTTCCAGAGCCGTTGGCACCGACAATAATGGTGGTTTTTTGTGCGGGAATAGTGAGCGTAACATCATGAATGACCTGATGTTTATCATAACCGGCGCAGAGATGTTCGGTGGCAAGCGGAACTGACATTAATGCATCTACTCTATTTAACTAAGAATGACTCTCATTCTCTTTGTAGTGATTTTGAGAATAATAGTTGTAGTAGTCAAGATGTAATTGAAGGTTAAGTATTCGATGGCTATTGATTAGCGGCGAAATATCGCTTTTTTTGCATTGAAAAGTGATGGAATCGGTTTTTTTAGCCTTTTTTAGCGATTGGTGGAATGTAGTGAATTATTTGCAAAATAACTATACTACTACATTACTTCATGCTTGAATAATTCTCATTATTATAACTATCGCTAAAGTGAACCCCGCTTTTTCGCCAGAGACATGACTTATGCACAACACCAAGACTCCTTTTTTATCATCGCGGCGACGTAATCTCATTACGCTTAGCTTATTTGGCGGATCGTTAGTTTCACCGCTGAGTATGGCGGCAGAAGAGACACCGATTGTCGTAGTCGGTAAAAATGCCGACAACGCCACATCCGGTTACAGCCAGCCAGAGGCCAGTATCGGTAGTTTAAAGCCGGTTTCGCGGTTAGCGGAAGCGCAATCTATCAGTGTCGTGACACCGCAACAACTCACTGACTACTCGACGGACTCGTTAGCGGATGCGATGCGCTTTGTCAGTGGTGTTTCTCAGGGTAACACCTTGGCGGGCACCGAAGATGGTATTGTCCGCCGCGGTTTTGGTGGCAACAGTGATGGCTCGATCTATCGTGATGGGATGCGCAGCAGTGCGGGGCTAAACCTCGATGCCACCACGGATCATGTCGAGGTATTAAAAGGATCGTCTTCCTTACTCTATGGCATTCAAAACCCAGGTGGGGTCATTAATGTCGTGAGTAAAAAACCGGAGTATCAGTGGAAGACGCGACTATTTGGTCAGGCCAAAAGCGCAGGCGGCGGATCCGGGGGCATTGATGTAACAGGGCCGCTTGGTGGTGGTTTTGCTTTTCGTTTGATTGCCGAAAAACAGCATGAGCAATACTGGCGTAATGACGGGCACAACACCCATAATTTAATTGCCCCTTCCTTACAGTGGTACGGAGAGAAAGCGAGTTTCTCGCTTAATTACGAGCATTATCAATACGAAATCCCCTATGACCGCGGTACTGCTTTTATTGATGGTAAACCCATCAATGTAGGGTATAAAACGCGTTTAGATGATAGCTCTAATTATGCATGGGGGATCAACCAATCTTTAAGCAGCCACTGGGACTATCAACTGAACGATACCTGGAATACCGGCATTGCCGCGGGGTGGAATCAGCGCAAATACAGTAACAACGAAGTTCGTGTCACGGCAGTGAATACGACGACAGGCGTCGTGACGCGGCGAGCGGATGCCAATCGCGGCTTTAACCATCAAACTCACTATTTAGCCTGGAATCTTAGCGGAACGCCTGAAATTGCGCATCGGCAACATGCGATTACGCTGGGCGTTGACTATGAGATGAACCAGACTTACCGGGCTCATGCCTACACTGGCAAGAATAATACTGCGTTCAGGATAGATAATCCCCAATATGGATTAGCAACGGTGACCAATGCTTCAACGGAGAAAGCCAGCGGTAAGCACTTGCTTAACCGTATTTATAGCCGCTCGGTCTACGCCAAAGACAGTATTACATTAGCCCCAAAATGGACGATGGTCGTGCGGGGACGTATGCAGCGCTTTACCCAAAACCAGAGTAGCGGTGTGCCTAAAGTCACCAACTATACTAACAGCGGCGATAAGTTTTTACCGCAAATGGGGCTGATCTATAATCTGACCCCAGAGGTCTCGTTATATGGGTCTTGGAGTAAATCCTTCACACCGTCCACCACAGTAGATGACAATGGCCATGTTGGCAGCCCAGAGCAGGGAACCACCTATGAGGTCGGCAGTAAGTGGCAAATATCCCCCGCGCTGTTAGCCAGTGTTGCGCTGTATACTATTGATGAGCGGAATATTGCGCTGTCGTTAAACGGCGATACCTACGAGGTGGATCGTGCACGTTCACGCGGTGTTGAGGTTGAACTGAATGGTGAAATCGCGAAAGACTGGCAGTTAAGCACGCAATATAGCTATAACCAAGCGACCGTTACCCGTGACAGTATCAATCCGGCGAATAAAGGGAATGCATTACAAAATGCGCCGAAACACTCGGCATCCACTTACTTAAGTCACTCTCTGACCTTACCGGCTTTACCGGGTCAATGGACCGTTGGCGGGGGGGTGCAATATGTGGGGAGTCGCGCGGGGGATCCCGATAATAACTTTACCTTGCCGCATTATATTGTGGCCGATAGCTTCTTACGCTGGAACCATCGCTTCTTAGGGCAAAAAACACAGCTACAGCTGAATCTTAATAACCTGTTTAATAAGCACTACTACACCTCAAGTGGCGGTAATCTTCGGGTTGAAGAAGGGCAGACGCGGAATGTGAGCTTGTCGGCGAGTGTGGAGTTTTAAGCAAGCCTAAAGGCGAAGCTATCAGTGGGGGAGGCGCTTGGCCCGAACAGGCAGCCGCCCTTACTTTAAGTCAGGAACTCATCGGTGCATTTTTACCGCAGGATAAGAAAAAGGCCCCTTTTGAGAGGGGCCTTGCTGAGTCATTAACGAATGATCTCTGCCGTTTGGAGCACCAACGCTAACAGCGTTTTGATATCGTCTAAGGTGACAGTAGGATTCAGTAAGGTCAGTTTCAAACACGTCACACCGTTATGCTCGGTGACACCGACGTTCGCCCGTCCTGAATCAAGCAGTGCATCGCCAATTTTCTGGTTAAACAGTGCAATCTGCTGGTCGTCCAAGCCTTCACGGCGAACACGGAACAGAACACTCGCCAGCTGAGGTTTCATCACCAATTCAACATCAGTCATGCTCTCAACATAGGCTGCAACGTCTTGTGCTAAGCTGACGCCATTATCAATGATCGCGGCATACTGTTTTTGTCCCAGCGCTTCGAGTCCCATCCACAGTTTCAGTGCATCGAAACGACGGGTAGTTTGCAGTGATTTAGACACCAGGTTAGGGACACCTTGCGCTTCATCAAACTCAGAGTTGAGGTACGCCGCTTGATAGCGCATCAACTCGTAGTGCTTAGGATCTTTCAGTAAGAAGGCACCGCAACTGATGGTTTGGAAATATTGCTTATGGAAATCTAAGGTGACTGAATCAGCCTGTTCTAAACCGGCTAGCCAGTGACGATATTTCTCCGACAGCAGTAAGGCTCCGCCCCAGGCTGCATCGACGTGTACCCAGATATCTTGCTCAGCCGCTAAGGTGGTGATTGCGGTGAGATTATCGATTGCACCCGCATCGGTCGTCCCCGCGGTGGCGACGATAGCCATCACTTCTTCACCTTGGCTTTTCGCTGTTGCCAGCTTTTCCAATAAATCATTCAGATCGATACGCGAATAGTCATCGGTTTTGATCTGCACGACCGACTGGTAACCATGTCCCATCAGGGCCATATTTTTCTGCACAGAGAAATGCGCATGCTCAGAGCAGAAAACTTTATAGTTACGCAGGTTATTAGGTAAGCCGTCTTGTTGGATTGAGTGGCCACGACGTGCGAAAAACGCATCACGGGCTAACATCAATCCCATCATATTGCTCTGTGTACCCCCACTGGTGAATACCCCGGCGTCACCCGCCGGGTAGCCGATTCGGCTGCGAAGCCATTCAACCAGTTTCACTTCCATAATGGTCGCAGACGGGCTTTGATCCCAAGAGTCCATACTTTGGTTAGTCGCGTTAATAAACACTTCCGCCGCTTGGCTAATCACCAAACTCGGGCAGTGTAAATGCGCCACACATTGTGGGTGATGGACGGCTAGGCTGTCTTTTAAGAAGTATTCTACAGCACGATCAATGGCTTCTTTATTACCTAACCCTTCAGCCGTGAAGTGTAAGACGATCCGCTCGCGTAGTTCTGCCACGGATTTTCCTTGATACATTTCCGGCTGTTGCAGCCAAGCGGCGACCGCTTGCTGGCTCTGGGTCATCACTTCCTGGTAGGCCTGAAGGCTTTCAGGCGTGCCCGTCAGAATAGTGTTGGTCGTTGACATCGTTGTCTTATCCCTGAGGTTGAAGGCCAGCGCTTAACAGCGCTTGCTCGAATTTTTCGAGGAATAAGGTCAATTCAACTTGGCTGATCAGCAGTGACGGCAGTAAGCGTAAGACGCAACCGTGTCGTCCACCACGTTCTAAGATCAGACCCGCATCGAAACATTTTTTCTGCAGCAATACGGCTAATTCAGGATCGGCAGGGTAGCAACCTAAGTGATCGGTTGGCGCTTGTGGTTTCACAATTTCCATACCGATCATCAAGCCTAAGCCACGGATATGACCGATTTGTGGGAAGCGTTTTTGCAATTGTGTTAACTGCGCTTTTAACCACTCGCCTTTCACCGCAACTTGGCCTGCAATATCTTGTTCTTTCAAGATTTTTAGCGTGGTGAGGCCGGTAGCCATAGCCAGTTGGTTGCCACGGAAGGTTCCGCTGTGGTGGCCCGGTGACCATGCATCAAACTCTTTTTTGATGCCGAGAACTGCGAGCGGTAAACCACCGCCTACCGCTTTTGACATCACGATAATATCCGGTTCAATACCCGCGTGTTCAAAGGCAAAGAATTTTCCGGTACGGGCAAAGCCCGCTTGAACTTCATCGAGAATTAATAAAATGCCGTGTTCTTGAGTGACTTTACGAATACGTTGTAACCATTCGATCGGTGCTGGGTTAACGCCACCTTCGCCTTGTACGGCTTCTAAGATCACCGCCGCAGGCTTACGCACACCACTTTCGACATCATTAATCAGATTTTCGAAGTAGTAGCTTAATGCATCAATACCGGCTTGGCCGCCAATCCCGAGAGGACAACGATAGAGGTGTGGATAGGGCATAAACTGGACTTCAGTCATCATGCCGCTTGTCGCTTCTTTCGGTCCTAGATTTCCGGTGACAGATAGCGCGCCATGGGTCATACCATGATAACCGCCAGAGAAACTGATAACGCTATTTCTACCCGTGGTCTTTTTCGCCAGTTTGAGGGCAGCTTCTACCGCATCTGCACCGGTTGGGCCGGTGAATTGTAGACAATAATCTTTACCCTGGTGAGGGAGCAAAGAGAGGAGATATTCTGAGAATTGATCTTTTAACGGAGTCGTTAGATCAAGAGTGTGTAACGGTAAGCCGCTGCTTATAACATTTTGGATGCTTTGCAGGACATCAGGATGATTGTGTCCTAATGCTAAGGTTCCTGCTCCAGCCAGACAGTCAAGATAATCTTTATTCTCAACGTCGGTGATCCAGACGCCGTTAGCTTTAGCGATGGCTAAAGGTAACTTACGTGGATAACTTCTGACATTCGATTCAAACTCTGCTTGACGCGCTAAGAATTGATCGTTGTTCCCCTTGAAGGAGGTGGCATCTAAAGTTTCAATACGGACCTTATCCGTCATCATATCTCTCCCACAACCAAGACTGTGTTCAGTCTCAATTGATTAAATAAAATAATTAAAAGTGTGTGCTAAAAAAAGCGCGGCCAATATAGAGCCTTTTTTGTGGGGGGGCAATGATTAGTTGACCTGATTTGGTTTAATTATTCATTTATTTGAATAATTAAATTGTGAGAAATTTTTTACTTCCAAGCACAGCAATGGTTCTGATGGTCAATCGAAAAACGGTTCCATGATTCAGTGAATAAAAATCTATTGGCAGGAGGGGAGGAGGAGGCACGGCGCATACCGTGCCAATTGTGATCAGTGCAGTAAAAATAGCGTGGCTAGCCCTAAGAAAATAAAGAAGCCGCCAGTATCGGTGGTCGCGGTAATTAAAACGCTTGAACCGATCGCCGGGTCACGTTTAAGTTTGGTCATAATCAGCGGGATCATTACCCCCATAAAGGCGGCGAGCAGTAGGTTGAGAACCATTGCCAGCATCATCACGCCACTGAGCGCGAGATTGTGATACATCAGGTAGGTGATACCACCCATCACACCGCCCCACAGAATACCGTTAATCAGCGCAACCCCTATTTCCCGTAAAAAAAGAAAAGAGAAGTTGCTTGGCTCAATCTGGTGCAAGGCTAAGGCGCGTACAATCATGGTGATGGTCTGATTACCGGTGTTGCCACCAATTCCCGCGACAATCGGCATTAAGGTGGCTAAGGCAACTAAGTGAGCAATGGTATTTTCAAACAAGCCGATAACGCGCGACGCGACAAAGGCTGTACATAGGTTTAGGGCTAACCATGCCCAACGATTTCTTACCGATTTGGCGACTGGGGCGAAAACGTCTTCTTCTTCGCGGATCCCCCCCATTTTACGAATATTGCTTTCATTCTCTTGGTTAACCAAGTCGATAATGTCTTCAATCGCAATCCGTCCAATCAGCTTGCCTTCACCGTCAGTCACTGCCGCTGAGATGAGGTTATACCGTTCAAATGCACTGGCTGCATTTTCAGCCTGTTCGTCAAGTTGGAAAGTGACAGGATGCGGATTCATGATATCCAGTACCTGCGCATGGGGGGGATGCAGGAGAATATCGGTGAGTAGGAGTTCGCCCAGTAACTGATTTTGGTTATCGATAATAAAAATTTTATCCGTACCACTCTGGATCTTTTTCAGATGGCGTAAATAGCGCTGTACGACTCCTAAGGTCACATTTGGCCGAACAGTGATAATGTTAAAGTCCATCACCTGCGCTACGCCGCCGCGATCTTTACCAATTAACTGTAAGACACGCGCGCGCTGCTTAGGCTCTAGGCCCGTCAATAATTTACCGGTCAGGTCGCGGGATAAAAAACGCGATAACCAGGCCTGATCATCAAGGTCGAGGGGAGCGATAGCTTGCAGAGTTTGCTTATCACTCATGCACTCAATCAGGCTTTCCCAGACCGTTTCAGAGGCTTCAACTAAGATTCGCCCACGACTCTCTACAGGAATGATTTGCCACACGGCTTGCCGCGCTTCTTCAGGCAGTGATTCCAAAATATCCGCGATATCCGCAGCATGAAGGATCAGTATTGTGTCAACCAGTAACTGCTTTTGCTGTGCGACCTGTTCAACTTGTGAGTCGTTAAGATTTTTTTCAGGTTCTAGCAGGCTATCAACCAATAACGGGTTATTAAGGACTAGCTCTAAAATATTCTGGCGGCGTTGGGCCAGTAACTGACTATAAACTTCTGACATATTACACCTTTGTGATTCTCAGCAGGGCCAAGGTGTCCTTACTGGCTTAAATTAGGGGCTAGGCTTAGCCGGGGGGTTGCTGAGACTTTGGGGTCCGCTCCCGTTCCAGATTGAGTTCCATCGTGTTTTGCCCAGCGATGATCGAGCGCAGCAGGCAGGACCCAAAGCAGTCATGCTATCAGTAATACTAGACTTAACTCGACGACAATTCGAATCAAGGATCCGGTTTTCTTTTTCTAACAACCTAAGGGAGCGCTATTCATCAAATAGGTTCCATGATTAGGTAATAGGGGGAACTCATCAGCGTTCCCCCCGAGATATCACAGTTCTTTAATAGAGATTTTTTGCGCCAACAAAGTTGCAAAGCGTAGGGTGACGGGTTCAGCCTGTGAAGAGGGCGGCAACCATGTCTCGATCTGTTCGTGATAGTGAACAATATGCCAACGTCGATAGTAATGGCTTAATTCGCCGGAACTCAAGGCAAAGGGGAACTCGACGGCGCTTAGTTGATGCTCGTCGTGCATCGCGCAGACGATAAGATTGTACCCACCTTTACAGGTTGCTGCTTGCATATCAGCAATTAGCTGACTAATTGTGGCCGGATCCAAGTACATCAAAGTATCCACCGCAATAATAGCGTGGTACTGACCATTAAAACGATGATGATTAAGGTCATGCGATGCGACGGTAATGCCGGGGAGCGAGGCTTGAGCGTTTATCTGCTTGAGTCTTTGCACTGCCTCAAGGTCATTATCCCATGCGGTAACGGGAAAACCGTGCTGCTGAAGGTAGAGGGCATGCCGGCCCGTGCCACAGCCAATATCTAAAATCTCTCCCTCGACCAGACGGGGCAATAGTGAGACGACTTCGGGGTGGGGAGAAGCCACCCCGTAATGGTGTTGATGATCTGCTTTAGGAAGTGTTGTCATGCTTACCTCACCGCAAGGCGCTATTTTTCTTCGCTTAAGTTCAACTGCCAACCCGTGACTTCAGACCAATAGACCTGTTCGCGTTCCAAATCCAGTTGAACGAGGGCATTTTGATTGAAATACTCTTTTGGGAAGATCAACGTCCAGTGACCCTCGTCGGTATGCAATAGCAGTTTATCGGGGCGAGTCGTGGCCTGGCGCTGATTATTTAATAAGATGGCTAAACGTAATAGAAAAATTAACGGTAAAAATTGTTTACGTTTGAACGCTGTGAAACGCGGCACATCATCGGTTTTGATCCCTTTACGATGAAAACGTACCAACGTTGCGAGTAACAGTTGTTGCTGTTGGCTAAAGCCCGGCATATTCGAATGTTGTAAAATATAAGCAGAATGGCGCTGCATGGCACTGTGATTGATGGTTAATCCCACTTCGTGCAACATGGCTCCCCATTCCAGCAGAGCGGTAAGGGCCTTGTTGGCCAGCTTCGGATTCTGTTTTTCCCACTGACGGTGGAGCAAACGGGTGGTTTCTAATACTTGTTTAGCTTGATCCCGGTCAACGACATAATGTTCAGCCAGACTCAAAGCAGTGCGTTTACGGATATCTTGATGACGAAAGCGACCTTCCATCTCATAGAGAACGCCTTCACGTAGGGCACCATCTGAATAGAGTAGCTCTTTAATTTGTAGCGCATCAAAAATACCGCTGAGGATTGCCAGCCCTGGTACAAATACCGATTTTCGATCATCCGATAAACCGGGTAAGTCCAGCTCATCCATTGAGTCGAAATGGCTAATTTTCTCCCAGAGTAGCACGAGGCTATCACGGGTAATGATTTTCTCTTTTTCACCGAGCGCAGCCAGTACTTCGCAGGCCGCTTTAATGCTGCCGGAAGCGCCCATTGCGACTTGCCACCCCGCTTGACGGTATTGGCAGGCTAGGGTCTCTAATTTATGGACTGCGGCTAAGCGAGCACGACGGAAATTATCATGACTAATTTTGCCACCGGGGAAGTAAAGTTTACTGAAACTCACGCATCCCATGCGACGACTTTCGATCAGATGCGGCTCGAAATCTTCACCAATCACGAGTTCGGTCGATCCACCGCCAATATCAATGACTAATTTCCGGCCTTTCTCCGGCTGGGTATGTTCTACCCCCATAAAAATAAGACGCGCTTCTTCGTTACCGGAAATCACATCGATCGGGTAAGGGATCACGTCGGCAGCGCGCTTGAGGAACTCTTCTGCATTATCGACGACCCGCAAAGTATGTGTGCCGACAATCGATACATTGGCGGGATCAAAGCCCTGTAGTCGTTCCGCAAAGAGAGTAAGTACGCTTAATCCACGCTCAATACCTTCTTCGGTGAGTTGATTATCAAGGGTAATCTCATCAGCGAGATGGACGCGTTGTTTTAAACGGCCTAGAACTTGAATTGCACCATCAACAACGCGTGCGATGACCATGTGGAAGCTATTCGATCCCAAATCAATGGCTGCAAATTCTTGAGGTTTTTCAGGGCTATTTTGGCTTATAGGCATAAGTTAGTCGGTGTTTTCAATGGTATTAATGTAATTATAAATGGCAATTTGTGCCCGAACCTTACGGCGGTTACCGCGCGGACGATAACGGTTTGTTAACTCTTTATCAATAATTCTTGCTTTAACCGTGTCACTAAATAGGATCGCCATGATCTCTAAAATTTGCTGTTTGACCTTAGGATCGAGAATTGTGACCGCCACTTCGATACGGTTATCAATGTTTCGCGTCATCCAATCTGCAGACGAGAGGAAGACTTTCGGGTCACCATTATTTTCGAACACATATACGCGGTCATGCTCAAGATAGCGGTCAATAATACTGTAGATATGAATATTCTCGCTAATCCCTTCAATATTAGGGATCAATGCGCACATGCCGCGTATCAACAGATTGATTTTTACGCCAGCCCCTGAGGCGGCATAGAGACGGTCAATTAATCCGTTATCGACTAAATTATTAATTTTGAGGGTAATTGCCGCCGGTAGCCCTTGTTGTGCATGGGCAATTTCGGTATCGATCAGTCGATAAAGTGTCTGTCGCGTGTTCTGCGGCGAAACCATTAAATACTCAAAATTGACCGGCCGATAAGGGTTTTCGATAAAGTTGAAGACGCGGCGGACTTCATTGGTGATCCGTGCATCACTAGAGAGTAAGGAGTAATCGGTATAGGCTCTTGCCGTTCGCTCATTAAAGTTACCAGTGCCTATGTGCGCATAACGGATCACTTTGTCACCTTCTCGACGAGTGATTAAGAAGAGTTTGGCATGAATTTTCAAACCGGGAGCGGAGAAAATAACGTGCACACCTGCTTCGGTAAGACGTTTGGCCCAATAGATGTTGGCTTCTTCATCGAAGCGCGCTTGTAACTCGACCACGACCGTTACTTTTTTGCCGTTGTGTGCAGCATGAATCATCGCGTCCATAATGCGGGAGTCTTTCGCAACGCGGTAAATATTAATTTTTATGGCTAATACGCTGGGATCGAACGAGGCTTGGCGTAGGAACTCCAACACATGTTCAAAGGTGTGATAGGGGTAGTAGAGTAAAATATCGCGGTCACGTATCGCATCAAAACCATTACGAAACGGGTTAAACCCTTTATGGCGAATAGGAGGGAGCGCTTTATTTTCGAGATTCGATTTTCCGACATTAGGAAATTTAATAAAATCTTTAAAATTATGATAGCGCCCGCCGGGTAAGATCGAGTCGAAGTTAGTGATCGAGAGCTTTTCACACAGTAGTGAGACCATTTCCGATGGCATATCACGTTGATAAACAAAACGTACTGGCTCAGCAGTAAGACGTTGTTTAAGGCTGGACGACATTACTTCCAGCAAACTCGATTCCATCTCAGTCACCAGATCATATTCCGCATCACGCGTCATTTTCATTGAGTACGCATTAAGCTGGTCATAATCAAAAAAGCCTTTAAAAATATCGTCCAGGCAGTAGCGCATGATGTTATCAAGCAGGATCATCGGCTTGCGGCGTCTTGGCGGCTCAGCAGGGAGATCGATAAAACGCGGGACTTTATCTGACGGGATTTCCAATAAGGCATATTGACGTGCTTGCTGATGAATGATTTCAACCGCGAGATAGGTGTAGTCATCCTTCAAAAATTGGGTTAAATCGGTTTCGGCATTGAGGACGATTGGGGTGACATGTTGACGCAATTCTTGATTGAAGTAGATCTTCAACCAATGTTGTTGGTTGGCAGAGAGTTGGCGTTCATTAATAAGGAATATTTGGTTTCTTGCCATCTCCAACAGTAAATCGTTATAGAGAATGTCGAATTCCTGGTCGGCCACCACTACACGTTGTTGGATTTTTTTTAACAGATGGCGGGGAACGTTATGGCTTCCTTGCTCTTCACCAATCAAAATTCTCCGTTTCAGATCAGCGAAACGGACTTTATAGAATTCTTCTAAATTACTGGAGTAGATCCCTAAAAAGCGCATACGTTCAATAAGCGGATTGCGTTTATCAGCGGCTTCCTGTAACACGCGCTCATTAAAGGCTAACCAACTGATTTCTTTATCTCGATACAGCTTTTCTTGACCCATCCTGACTCCGTTGGTGATAACAGAACGCAGACTGCAGTTTCTCGTCTCCATTATGGCGATCAATCACCGCATTTGTCTATGGATGATTAATAAGTGGTTTTTATTTGCCAATTGCCATGAGTTACGCCACTCTTAAGTCTTGTTTAATTGTTAGGAAATATTAATGAAAAAATACCTAGGGATTACCGCAGCACTGATTTTCAACCACGCGGCCAGCGCCGACGAAGCGCGATTATTAAACCAACAACCTGCTGTGGCTGAACAAACGTTTTTAGTTGGCTCTTGGACGGGCGAAGCGCAGGGCGCTCGCGTACAAAAGGCTTTTTATCCTAGTCAAGGTATTTATACCGTGCGTCTATCGGCTAATGGCAGCATGATGCCGATTGCGTTAACGCCAGCCCAAAGTCCTTCTTGGCTAACGATTGATGCGCCGCACCAACGTGTTTATGTGGTCAATGAAGTCGATGACGGTAAAGTGAGTGCTTATCATTTAGAAAAAAATGGTGAGTTAACCTTATTAAATACTGTCGACAGTAGCGGAATGCACCCTACGCATTCTGCATTAAGCCGCGATGGGCGTTATTTGTTAGTGGCTAACTACTCGGCGAAAGATGGACAAGCCGGCGTGAGTGCTATTCCCGTACAGCACGATGGCCGTTTAGGAAAGACGCAACAATTCTTCCCTTATAATCAAGGCAGTAATAAAGTGGCTGAGCGTCAATCCTCAGGGCATGCACACTCCGTCACCTTTAGTATCGATGGGCAGTATGTGCTGGCTGCCGACCTAGGCGCAGATAAGATTCATGTCTATCACTATGATGCGAAGGCTAAAGAGCCTTTCAGCTTGCTGGCTGATAAGACTATTACCTTCCCAGAAGGCGACGGTCCGCGTCATAGCTTATTCTCTGCAGACGGTAAATACCTCTATATCACGACGGAAATGTCGGCACAGGTTAAGGTTTACTCTTTTAACCAAGGCAAAACGGCGCTATTACAGTCTGAGAAATTAACCGATTCGACTAAACCTGATGATATGAGTGGTGCAGGCCTTTCACTCTCTCCTGATGGGCGTTTCTTATATGTTGGAAACCGTGGTGAGAAGAATCAAATCGTTCGCTACGCAGTGGATAAGGCTTCAGGTAAACTCTCTGCGTCCAAAACCTATTCAGCGGGTGGTGTAGAACCGCGTGACTTCACCTTTGATGCCACAGGCCGCTACTTATTTGTGGCGAACGTCTATTCGAATAATGTGGTGGAGTTTGCACGTGATCTTGAGACCGGTGAGCTTTCTCCGACCGGAGCGACCTTGCAAATCGGCACGCCGACACATATTCGTTTTGTGAATCTTGCGAAGTAGCCTTTAAAGGCCTGCACGAGTAAATTACCGGCGATAAGTGGGTGATTTTTGTAAGTAAGGACTGAGTTCTGTTTGTAGGGCTCAGTTCTTTTTTCGCTAAGTGAGATTTTTCTTTCCTTCGAAGCTTAAGATTAATTTAGTTAGAAGGATAGTTATCCCTTACCTTCCTCTTGCATAGTTAAAAAAAACAATTAGATAATCATCTCCCTGTGATTGGTCGTCATGCATAAGTAAACGCGTTCTCCGGTAAGGCCAGTGTTTTTGACAATTGGTTAATCGTGATGGATCTAAATATTGTCAATCCGCACGTCTACAGGTAGAGAAACCTGACGGAATGCAATGCTGATAGCGTTGCTGGTTATGGAGGTAATCGGATGACTGGCCGCTGATAAAGACAGCGCTAAAGTGTTTTTCGGTAGTTTTACTGTCATAAAAAGCCCGTCGCCATCATGTAAGATCAGATCCTTTCTACGCGAGGGACACGAATTTATTCGTATTTTCTTTTTTCCATATTACCGCTTTCCTTTATATAATATTTTCCGCTATCCAGTCGAAAATATAAACCTGTGTTTTTACTGGATACCACGCTCATTAGCGAATTTTTATCAATACAGTTCCTTGGTGGCTTCATATCTTCAAAACACAGTCTGTCGTAACCATCAGTTTCTTTATATCCATCACCAAAATCCCAAAAAATGACAGTAAAAAAACCATCCTGTGTTGGCTTGGGGATGTTGTATGTAACGCTGAGCATTTTTTTATTTTTCAACCACCAATTAATTTTTCCTTGCTCTGTTAATGGAAAGTTTTTCACTAAAATATAGCTATGATTATCATTTTCGTGTACGGCGACGATTTCTACTGTACGGAGTGACAGCCAGAGTACGCAGGATAAAAGCAGGCAAGCGAAGAATAACAGCGCGAATAGAGTCGTCTTATAGTTAACTTTCACCACGGCCCCCGTTAATTTCTACAGTGGCTTCCATATGGGTCATAAATGGCTTGAAGCCAAACTGATTGCACCGCTGGAGAATAAACCAGATGCGAAAGAAATAAAATTGGCTGAATTTTATTTTCAGTATATCGTCACTATCAAGGCCAAAATGATCCTGTACTTTGTAATGCACCATTGCCCGATACCGGTTATTTTCAATATGCAGTGATTTTAGGGTAATATGTGTTGCCCAGGTATCATGAATCCGTAAGCTTCAGGATAGTAACGATCTGAGTTTCAGTAAAACGTGCTTTTTCCTTAATTGCGCTGGGATAAGCTTATCTTGCCTGGCTAAGTGCTCGACTTCCGTTTTAACCCTTAGGGAATTTATGTTCATCTAGCTTGGCCGGCGATTTAGGTGGACCTGTTGTAGCCATCAGTCTTTACCAGAAATCTCAATTTATTAAGCGTGACGTCGCTTGGCATCAAGGTAAACCTCAAGGACTGAAATTGACGAGTTCCAATATAAATTATGCGAAGTCCTTCGCCATAAAAAACACCCCAAAGCGAGTCGTCAACTTTGAGGTGCAGTGTATCCTGTGCAGCCTTATTGATGAGATGGAACTAAGTGTCGAGCTCATCAAGCGCAAAATCAGCTCCCGATGCCCCAAGCGGTTGTCCATCAAGCCAAGCCCGATCCTCTCTTAATTCTAAACGTCCCTCAACCCACCACTGAATAACCCGTGGATAGATCAGGTGTTCTTTGCTCAGCAGACGTTTAGCGAGATCCTGTTCAGTATCGTTAGGCAGAATAGGGATGGAGGCTTGCAGAATAACCGGCCCACCATCGAGTTGCTCGGTAACAAAATGGACGCTGGCACCGTGTTCGCTGTCCCCATTCTCCAACGCCCGACGATGAGTATGCAGGCCAGGGTATTTGGGTAATAAGGAGGGGTGGATATTGATCAGCCTTCCTCGATAGTGCGTGACAAAGGGACCACTTAAGATACGCATATAGCCCGCCAATACCACTAAGTCTGGCTGATGACTATCGATCTTCTGTTGTAATGCGTGGTCGAAGGCCTCACGATCAGCATAGTCGCCAATGGCGAGGCTTTCCGCTGCAATACCCGCTTTTTGCGCACGCTGTAAACCGAAAGCATCCGCTTTATTACTCAAGACCGCGACAATCTCTGCCTTGAGCCTGCCGAGTTGGCAGGCATCAATGATGGCTTGCAAGTTGGAGCCTGACCCTGAGATCAGGACAACAATTCGTTTCATGCAATAACGACCTGCTCAGTGTCACCGCCTTCGGTAATATGGCCGATCTTCCACGCTTTCTCGCCTAACTCGGTGAGTAGGGCAAGTGCGTCGTCTGCTGCTGATTCTGGCAGAGCGATAATCATCCCGACACCACAGTTAAAGGTACGGTACATTTCGTGGCGACTCACATTACCCGCTTTTTGTAACCATTCAAAGACTGCAGGCCATTGCCAGCTGCTTTCATCAATCACCGCTTGTGTATTTTCGGGTAACACACGAGGAATATTTTCCCAGAAGCCGCCACCCGTCAGATGCGCAATGGCGTGAATATCGAATTTCTCGATTAACGCGAGGGTATTTTTGACGTAAATACGCGTTGGCGCTAAAAGGTGATCGGCTAATGATTTTCCGTTCAGTTGTTCGGTCAGCGGATCAGTCTGGCTGACTTCAAGAATTTTTCTAACCAACGAATAGCCATTAGAGTGTGGACCGCTCGATCCTAAGGCGATCAGTACGTCACCGGCACCGACTTTACTGCCATCGATAATTTCTGATTTTTCAACGACACCGACACAAAATCCAGCGACGTCGTAATCATCACCGTGATACATACCAGGCATCTCAGCCGTTTCTCCGCCAACCAGTGCGCAGCCTGATTGTTGGCACCCTTCAGCAATACCGGTGATGACCGACGCTGCAGTCTCCACATCGAGTTTACCGGTAGCGTAGTAATCTAAGAAAAATAGCGGTTCAGCCCCTTGTACCACCAGGTCGTTGACGCACATCGCGACCAGATCAATACCGATAGTATCGTGACGGCCTAAGTCCATCGCTAGGCGCAGTTTGGTTCCCACGCCATCGGTTCCAGAGACTAATACCGGCTCGCGGTACTTAGTAGGCAGTGAGCACAGCGCACCAAATCCGCCTAATCCGCCCATAACTTCAGGACGACGAGTCTTTTTCACAACACCTTTAATTCGATCAACCAGTGCATTTCCAGCATCAATATCAACACCGGCGTCTTTATAACTAAGAGTGGTTTTATCGGTCACTGCAGAATCCCCACGCGATTTGCGGTTGGTAGTAAAATGAGAGCGGGGCTATTCTAACAGTCGTCGCAAACGTTTGCGAGCCTCAGTTTAGCTTGAAGCGTGAGAAGTGAGGAAGAGTAGAATCTCCTGTTAGAGAAACTGTCAAATTTTGCCCTCAACCATACCGCCATCAGCTAAAAAGCGGTATAATCCGGCGATTTTTTAGCAGTTTGTTTTTTTCTCGGGGGGAGAAAGTATGAAAGTCGTTGAAGTGAAACATCCACTGGTTAGGCATAAACTCGGGTTAATGCGCGAGAATGAGATTAGCACTAAGCGTTTTCGCGAGCTCGCATCAGAAGTGGGTAGCTTATTAACCTATGAAGCGACGGCCACCTTAGAAACGGAAGTGGTGACGGTTGACGGTTGGAATGGGCCAGTCGAGATTGATCAAATTAAGGGTAAAAAAATTACCGTTGTGCCAATCTTGCGTGCCGGTCTTGGCATGATGGAAGGGGTACTTGAGCATGTGCCTAGCGCTCGGATCAGTGTTGTCGGCGTGTACCGTGACGAAAAAACCCTTGAGCCAGTCCCTTACTTCCAAAAATTAGCGTCAAATATGGATGAGCGGATGGCGTTGGTGGTCGACCCGATGCTGGCGACAGGTGGATCGATGATTGCGACGATCGACTTACTTAAACAGTCGGGCTGCCAAGCGATTAAGGTGTTAGTCCTGGTGGCGGCACCGGAAGGTATTGCAGCATTGGAAGCGGCACATCCCGATGTTGAATTGTACACTGCGTCGATTGATCAAGGCCTGGATGCGCATGGCTACATCATTCCAGGGCTGGGTGACGCAGGCGATAAAATTTTTGGTACCAAATAAGCGCACTTTTCTTTAATACCGACCCAATGGTCGGTTTTTTTATGCCTCATTCAGGGAGTTACTATGCGTCGTCGTACTATAGCAGTCGATGAGCGTTTGCCGCTGCACCAAACGCTTCCCCTTAGCCTACAGCATCTCTTTGCGATGTTTGGCTCTACCGTTTTGGTTCCTGTGTTATTTCATGTTAATCCTGCGACAATTCTGCTGTTTAATGGCATAGGAACACTGCTCTATCTTTTTATCTGTAAGGGTAAAATACCGGCGTATCTCGGGTCGAGTTTTGCCTTTATCTCTCCGGTATTACTGCTACTTCCTCAAGGATATGAGGTGGCGCTGGGGGGCTTTATTGCCTGTGGTGCGCTATTCTGCTTAGTAGGACTTATCGTTAAGTTTGCGGGAACGCGATGGTTAGACGTTTTATTCCCTCCCGCCGCCATGGGTGCGATTATTGCCGTGATTGGTCTTGAATTAGCGGGCGTTGCGGCAAAAATGGCCGGTTTGGTAACCGAAGCCGGTACAGTGAGTGATAGCCACACACTAGTCGTTTCAATGATCACCCTTGGCGTCACGGTTTTCGGCGCGGTACTGTTCCGAGGTTTTTTTGCCATTATTCCAATTTTGATTGGGGTGGTCGCCGGTTATGCCGTGGCGGCCAGTTTGGGTATGGTCAATTGGCTCCCGGTTCAACAGGCGGCGTGGTTTGCTTTGCCGACTTTTTATCATCCTCGTTTCGAATGGGTAGCGATTTTAACCATACTCCCGGCGGCACTGGTGGTGATCGCCGAACACGTTGGACATTTAGTGGTAACGGCCAATATTGTGAAACGGGATCTGATTCGCGACCCGGGGTTACACCGCTCCATGCTGGCCAACGGTTTATCAACGCTGTTTTCAGGTTTCTTCGGTTCAACCCCTAATACGACTTATGGCGAGAATATCGGCGTGATGGCGATTACTCGGGTCTACAGTACTTGGGTGATTGGTGGGGCGGCCATAATGGCGATTGCGTTATCTTGTGTAGGGAAACTTGCCGCGATTATTCAAGCAATCCCAGTACCCGTGATGGGCGGCGTCTCTTTACTGCTCTATGGGGTGATTGGAGCATCCGGTATTCGGGTTTTGATTGATGCGAAAGTCGATTACAGCAAGGCGAAAAATTTAATCCTTACCGCCATTATCCTTATCGTTGGTGTTAGCGGCGCGTCCGTTCATATTGGGGCGGCTGAACTGAAAGGAATGGCGTTGGCAACGGTTGTCGGGGTTACTTTAAGCCTTATTTTTTATGTTATTGAGCGTTGGCTGCCTGAAGCGGCTGTAGAGGAATAGAACTGGACGGGGGAGGTTATTCACTTCCCCCGATAAGCCTTAGATTGAAGAGTGATCTCACTCATTCAACACTTCGAAGAATTTATGCTAAACTGGCTAAGATTTTAACTGGCTCCCATTATTGAGGTTATTCTGAACACGCCAGCGCAACTCTCTTTACCACTCTATTTACCTGATGATGAAACCTTTTCCAGTTTTTGGCCCGGGTCAAACTCCGCTTTACTCGCGTCTATCAACACGGTATTGAATCAGCCTCAGGGAGGCTATATCTACTTCTGGTCGCGGGAGGGTGCGGGACGCAGTCATTTAATGCATGCCGCCTGCAGTGAATTGTCAGCACGAGAGCAGGCAGTGGGATATGTACCTTTAGATAAGCGGACGTGGTTTTCGCCAGAAGTGCTCGAAGGGATGGAACAACTTGCCTTGGTATGCATTGATAATATTCACTGTATTGCTGGGGATGAAGCGTGGGAAATGGCGATTTTTAATCTCTACAACCGTATCCTTGAAGTGGGTAAAACGCGTCTTTTGATCAGTGGCAATGCACCGCCTCGCCAGCTCGAACTTCAACTTCCCGATTTGGCGTCTCGTCTAGACTGGGGGCAGATTTACTGGTTACAACCGCTTAATGACGATGAAAAAGTTCTCGCATTACAGAAGCGTGCAGGGATTCGAGGGTTTGAGCTGCCAGAAGATGTCGGGCGCTTCCTGATCAAGCGTCTGGACCGTGAAATGCGCACACTCTTCGAAACCCTTGATCAGCTTGATCAGGCCTCTATCCGTCTGCAACGCAAGTTAACCATTCCTTTTGTTAAAGAGGCGCTAGGGCTTTAACGCTGAAAAAAGCGTTAATACTTGCTCTGGCGGCCTACCGAGTTTTGCTTTATCACCGTAAACCACGATGGGTCGTTCAAGCAGTTGCGGATATTGAGTGAGCAGACTCAAACAACTCTCTTTTTCGTATTCCTGATCCTCTATCTTTAACGCTTTATAGAGTGCATCTTTGCGGCGCATCATATCGCGTACATCGTGAAACCCCAGCTGACGATAGAGGGTGCGTAACGTTTCGATATCTGGGATATCCTGTAAATAGAGAATGACCTCAGGTTCGATACCCAGATAGTGTAATAATTTAAGGGTTTCACGACTCTTTGAGCAGCGGGGATGATGATAAATCTGCACCTGCATAGTATTACCCTTTCTGATATTGCCTAAAGCGCTGCTGTAATAAGCGTAGTTGATCGATGCGCGCGTCGTAGCGTTGTTGCGCTAAGCTTCCAGTCTTCTCTTGAGCACTGGCATCGCTTAAGGCTCTAATCGCTTGATCAATTTGTCCATTTAGCGCTAAACCTTGGGCCTGAGCAAAACGCTGTTCGTTCGTCATACCCAGATCGCCCGTGGCTTTTATCATTAGATCCCAACCGATGGGGTCATCTGGATAATCCCAGGTGTAGCGATTTAGCATCTTTAACGCTTCTGCGGGACGTTTCGCTTCGATGTAGGCATTGGTTAAATTTACTCTAACCACAGGACTAGACAGGTATCCAGGCGTGCCAGTTAGTAAACTAATGGCTTGATTCGGTTGTTTGAGGCCAATATCAATATCGGTCGCTAAATCGAGGAACCAAGGGTTAGCCGGTTGCTGGCTGAGTAACTGAGTGACTAAGCGATGTGCATTATCAAAACTTTTGGCTTGCATAAACATCACCGCACGACCATAAGTGGCGGCTAATTTCTCGCGATTATTGCCTTTTTCGTATTGATTTAATAAATCATCTAATGACCTGCTCTCCTGTTCTGAAGCGTACATAGCGAGGATCCTCACTTTCGCAAAGTAGAACTCTTGAGAAGATTGCAGTATTGGGTGCGGCATTTGGCTGGCGCGATTTCGTGCATCAGCCAGTCGGCTATCAGGCAGCGGGTGCGTTAATAATATCTCGGGAGGTGTGGTTGAATAGCGCGTTTGATCGGCCAGTTTCTGAAGGAAATCTGGCATAGCTTGTGGATCGAAGCCAGCACGCTGTAAAACCTGTAAGCCAATACGATCGGCTTCCCGTTCATTTTCTTGGGTAAAACTGATCATACCCTGCTGTGTACCGGCGAGGGTACCGGTCAACGCCGCCATACCGACCTGTGGGTTAGCCATGGCCAACAGAATCGAGCCTAAAGCGCCTACCCAGGTTAACGGAGCATTAGTTTTTTGATCGGCCATCGCCCGGGCCAGATGCCGTTGCGTGACGTGCGAAATTTCATGAGCCATCACCGAGGCTAATTGACTTTCGTTATCGGTGTAGCGAAATAGGGCTGAGTGTAACACCACATTGCCGCCAAAGAAGGCAAAGGCATTTAGCTCATCATTTTGAATAAGAAAAAAATGGAAAGGGGTCTTTACTGACCAGGCATGAGCCACTAATCGCTGGCCTAATCCATTGATATATTGGGTAAGCAGTGGATCATCAATTAACGGGGCACTGCCGCGTAATTGACGGACGTAAAAGTCGCCCATTTGCAATTCTTGATTAATGGACAGAGTTTCGCCGGCAGTAGTCCCCATATCGGGTAAGGTATCGGTGACATCCGCAAAAGCGATACTGTTCCAGCCGAGTGACGCTGCGATCACTATTGTGACTAGCCTCTTATTGATTAAAGCCACCGTGCCCCCTCGCTGGAACAACGTCATTAATGCGTTTGTACGTAGTCTAAAACGATATCATGGTGATTAGAGGTTTTGAAATTATCAAATACCTTTTCGACCTGTCCTTTACCATCGATCAAGAAGCTTACGCGGTGAATACCGTCGTAAGTTTTTCCCATGAATTTTTTTTCTCCCCAGACACCAAAGGCTTCACACACCGCGTGATCTTCGTCAGAAAGTAGGGTGAAGTTCAGCAATTCTTTCTCGGCAAAGCGCGACAGTTTTTCTGGCTTATCCGTGCTAATGCCCAATACCTGCACCCCAGCACTTTTTAATGATGACATGTTGTCACGCAGGCCACAGGCTTGCACGGTACAACCCGGTGTCATTGCCTTAGGATAAAAGTAGACGAGAACACGCTCTCCACTGAAGTCAGATAAACTCACCTCTTCGCCATCTTGGTCGAGTAAAGTAAATTGCGGCGCAGCATCGCCTACAGTTAAAAGGGCCATACGTTATCTCCAATTATTTTTTGCCTAATACTGATGTTAGCGATCAGTTTCTATTCCAACATAGATTACGGCGGAAAACTGTTTTTTCAATCGTAAGGATAGAGCCTAATTTTATTTGCTTTCAAGTTAATTATACGTGTCATAGAAGAATGGTGGACTTATAACCGTTCGGTCTCTTGTCGACCATCGGCTTGCAGTGTGCCCTGTGCCGATAATTCAACGCAAAGATGCTGAAAATTTTTCTCCAAATCGGCTAAGTCTTTAGCAGAACTGCCATAGGCATGAATCCGAATCGATAACATTGCGGGTGTTCCTGGCTGGGCGCGTGTCATTAACTCAGCAATATGCATACGATGATGCGTGAGTAGCGCGGTGAACCGTTCAATAATGCGTGGCGAGTCCGGCACTTCAACCGCCAATGAGAACCCTTCATGACGGACAGGTGTTGAACCAGTAGGTGTGCGCTTCATCACAATTAAAAGTTCAAGCTCAGCGCCTTTTATCGGCAGGGTCGATTCAATCATATTGATCGCGTTAGCAGACCCCGAAAGCAGCATCACAAAAGTGAATTCCCCGCCCAGTAATGCCAGTCGGCTATCTTCGATGTTACACCCACACTGGCTAACGTGTCGGGTGATAGTATTGACGATTCCCGCACGGTCGCTGCCGAGCGCAGTAATCACTAAATGCACAGGTGAGGATGACAATGTGATGTTTCCCAGTGTTTTACTAATTATCTTAAGGTAAACATAAAAAAAACTGCTGACAAGCGGTTGAGTGCATTCACTGTCTTGCTTTTAGTATGATTGACACCTTACCATGAAGACCTTGGGAAATGAGGGGATAGCTATGTTTACCGGAAGTATTGTTGCACTCGTCACACCGATGGACGAAAACGGGCAAGTTTGTGAGAGCAGCCTTAAAAAATTAATTGATTACCACATTGACAGTGGCACTTCTGCAATCGTTGCCGTTGGCACGACAGGTGAATCGGCAACCTTAACCCACGACGAGCACATTGATGTTGTCTTGCGTACCGTCGAATTAGCTGCCGGACGTATCCCAGTCATTGCTGGAACCGGTACGAATGCTACTGCTGAAGGTATTGCTCTGACACAGCGTTTAGATAAAAGTGGCGTGGTTGGCTGTTTAAGCGTTGTGCCTTATTATAATCGCCCGACACAAGAGGGAATGTTCCAGCATTTTAAAGCGATTGCAGAGAGTACCGATTTACCGCAATTACTTTATAATGTGCCCGGACGGACAGGCTGTGATATGTTGCCAGAAACCGTCGCGCGTCTCGCCGAAATAAAAAATATTATCGGAATTAAAGAGGCGACAGGGAACTTATCCCGCGTTAGTCAGATCCAAGCGTTGACCAAAGAAGATTTTATTTTACTTAGTGGTGATGATGAAACAGCGTTAGACTTTATGCAGTTGGGGGGGGAGGGCGTTATTTCAGTAACCTCGAATGTGGCAGCCCGTGAAATGGCACAGCTTTGTGCACTGGCCGCCGCAGGACAATTTACTGAGGCTCGTGCCTTAAACCAGCGACTCATGGCGCTTCATCAGCACTTATTTTATGAACCAAATCCTATCCCAGTGAAATGGGTGGCTAAACAGCTGGGATTGATCGCAAATGATACCTTGCGTCTGCCTATGACACCTTTATCGGCGGCTTCAGAACCGGTACTGTTACAGGCAATTCGTGATGCAGGACTGCGATAAGTTAGGGAGATTTAATGGCTTACTCAGTTAAACATTCGGCGGTAGTAAAAGTTGCTGGATTATCCGTTGCAATGTTATTAGCGGGTTGTTCGCATGATCAACACTACAAGCGCGAAGTCAACGGCAATGAAGAGTACCTCGATGCGCCAGCACTGAGCCAAATGAACGTTCCTCAAGGAATGATTCTGCCGCTCGAATCCGCAAACTATGCCGTCCCGCAAGGACGTGCGCAAGGAGCAGTCGGTAAGCAATTAGATATTCGCCCACCTGTACAGGCACTGTCTTTGCTTAATGGTAGCCGTGCGCAGTTCCAAGGCACCACCGGACTGCTTCAGATTGCTAACACAGGATCGTCATTATGGGGACAAACCGTCGCTGCCTTACAGGCGAATAAGTTTGCTATTGCGCAACAAGATGACGCACGTCAGCAACTAACCACAGATTGGATTTCTTGGAATCGCCAAGATGAAGATCATCAATATCGCGGTCGTTACCAAGTGGCTGTTGTAGCGCAAGGGTATGAGCAGACCTTAATGGTTAAACCTATTGCCTTAGAACAAAAAGGCCAAGCGGTGACCAGTAACACGGAAATTCAGCGTTATACCGCTCAGCTGCTTAATGATATCTCGGCTCAGCTGAATACCGCAGAAACCGATCGTCAAAATACGGCAGTAGTAAATCGCACTGGCACCGTTGACGTGCAGAGCGGTGCTGATGATACAGGTCTTCCAAACTTAATCGTGCGTGCACCTTTTGATGTGACGTGGCAGCGCCTACCTAAAGCTTTACCGCTTGCAGGGATGACGGTTTCTGACAGTAACCGTGCAGACGGTAGCTTGCAGTTGAGTTACAGTAATCTGAGCAGCAGCCAATGGGCGGCACTCGGTGCAAAAGATCCTGAATTAGCAGAAGGTAAATATAAACTGCAAGTCGGTGATCTTGATAACCGTAGTAGTCTACAGTTTATTGATCCTAAGGGTCATATCCTGACGCAATCGCAAAATGATGCGCTGGTCGCTGTCTTACAAGCCGCGTTAAATAAATAAATTATTCACAGGCCGGAAATTTCCGGCCTTTTTTATTTTATTTTGGCATAATAGCACCCAGCTAGGTAAACGATTGCGTAGTGGTTAATTCTGACGCTATGCAGAGTAATTTTCAGAGTCGACGATGAGTGGAGTTAACAAGATGCAAAAGCAAGCTGAGCTGTATCGCGGAAAAGCAAAAACAGTGTATAGCACCGAGAACCCGGACCTGCTAATTCTGGAATTCCGTAATGATACATCAGCCGGAGACGGAGCGCGTATTGAGCAGTTTGACCGCAAAGGAATGGTCAATAATAAATTTAACCATTTCATCATGGAAAAATTGGCACAAGCTGGCATCCCAACGCAAATGGAAGCGTTGTTATCAGACACTGAAGCCCTGGTGAAAAAACTCGATATGGTGCCTGTTGAATGTGTTGTCCGTAACCGTGCAGCGGGCTCGCTCGTGAAGCGCTTAGGGGTTGAGGAGGGGATGGTATTACATCCGCCGCTATTCGACCTCTTTCTAAAAGATGATGCCCATCATGATCCGATGATCAATGAATCTTATTGCGTCACCTTTGGCTGGGTGAGTAGCGAACATCTTGCGCGGATGCGTGAATTAACCCTTAAAGCGAATCAGGTTCTCAGCGCTTTATTTGACCAAGCTGGCCTTATTCTCGTCGATTTCAAGCTTGAGTTTGGACTCTTCAATGGCGAAGTGGTGCTGGGGGATGAGTTTTCTCCAGACGGCGCACGCCTGTGGGACAAAGAAACATTAGATAAAATGGATAAAGACCGCTTTCGCCAAAGTCTGGGGGGGGTTGTTGAAGCCTATGAAATGGTTGCTCAGCGTCTTGGTGTAACCTTAGATTAATGACTTATTGCACTCGCTAACTTATAGCGAGTGCTGTCTTACCCATTCGTTATCCTGCAGCAACTTTAGTTTTTCTACTGGTTATCTCCGCGTACTGCGATTACTATTTATCATTATACGATAATCGAGATGGAGAGGTGTGCTATGCGTTGGCAAGGACGTAGAGAGAGTGACAATGTTGAAGACCGTCGTGGCGATAGTTCAACGCCGACTGGCGGTGGATCAGGTTTTCGCATTCCAGCAGGTAAGGGCGGGATTGTACTCTTAATCGTGGTTGTGGTAGCAGGCTACTATGGTTACGACTTAACACCCCTCCTCGGTGGTGGTGGCGGGCAAAGCACCTCTGTGAGCCAGTCGCACACGCCCGCACCACAAAGTAGTGATGATGCGCAAGCTGCTAAATTCACCTCAGTGATCCTCGCTTCGACCGAGGATACATGGAGCGAAATTTTTCAAAAAATGGGTAAGCAATACCAAGCCCCGAAATTAGTGATGTACCGTAACGCTACCCGAACTGGCTGCGGAACGGGTCAATCAGTAATGGGGCCTTTCTACTGTCCCGCCGATAAAACAGTCTATATCGATCTCTCTTTCTATGATGAGATGAAGAACAAGCTGGGTGCGGACGGAGATTTTGCACAAGGTTATGTGGTCGCCCACGAAGTCGGCCACCACGTTCAAAATCTTCTCGGGATTGAAAGCAAGGTTCGTCAACAAATGCAGCAAGGCTCGCAGAGCGATGCTAACCACCTCTCAGTTAAGTTAGAACTTCAAGCAGACTGCTTTGCTGGGGTATGGGGCCATTACATGCAGCAAAAAGAGGTGCTTGAAACGGGCGATCTACAAGAAGCGTTAAACGCTGCACAAGCGATTGGTGATGACAAGCTACAACAGCAAAGCCAAGGACGTGTTGTGCCAGACAGCTTTACTCATGGAACATCGCAGCAACGTTACAGTTGGTTTAAACGTGGATTTGACAGTGGCGAACCGGGCCAATGTAATACTTTCGCAGGATAGTTAACGTGCAGTCTGCGTTTATCGCTGAACAAATGCGTCGCAAGGGGTTGCGGCGCATTTGTGTTATAAGCGGTTCAGAGCCGTTTCGCGACAGGGCGACTCTACAGTGGCAATCGGCGTATCCTGGTGACTGGCTACGCGTTGCGACAGCGGCCACAGGCCATGCTGACGAGTATCTCGCCCTGCGTGCGCAGCAGTTTCTCGGTCAGGAATGGCTGCATGCCATTTACGATGCGTCGCAAGGTCTTCATCTAGAGACGCTCGCGGCGCTGGCGGGCACCTTAGTGGCAGGCAGTTGGCTTGTTCTACTGTTACCTCAATCCTCTGCACAACAGCCGCTGATCGACGTCGATAGCCTGCGTTGGGCCGAGTGCGAACACCCGATTGCAACACCGATCTTTTATCGCCATCTTTGGCGTCAACTACTCAGCGATACTTCCCATCTCATCTGGCGTGAGGGCGAGCCAGCACCATACGACTCACCGTTAACGATGCCCGATTGGACGCCGCAAGGTGGGCAATCGCAACAAGCGATTATTGATGAGTTACGACGGTTACCCGCTGGCAACTACAGTGTGACGGCCCCACGGGGCCGCGGAAAATCCGCCTTAGGGGGGATGTTAGCCGCCTTAGAACCTCCTTGCCTGATCACGGGACCTGCAAAAGTGGCGACTGCTGTGATGGCGCGTCATGCGGGAGAGCACTACCATTTTCAGGCGCCTGACGCCATCTTAGCGGCAGAAGATACAGGAACGTGGCAGTGGCTGATTATCGATGAAGCGGCATCGCTACCGACCCCCCAGCTACAAGCCTTGATCGCCCGCTTTCCTCGGTGTTTATTACTGACAACGACGGAAGGGTACGAAGGTACCGGACAGGGTTTTTTATTGAAGTTTGGTACATCGGGAGCGATGACGAAGCATTATACATTGACGACCCCACAGCGCTATTCGGCTCGCGATCCACTGGAAAGCTTTATCGAACGATTATTGGTGTTACGCGATCTTCCCGCATCGGTTGCGAAACAATCCCCCGAGCTGTGCCTACGCGTGTATCAGCCAGAAGATTGGCAGCAGCACCCTATGTTAGCTACTGCGACATTTCAACTGTTACAATCCGCGCACTATCGCACGACCCCTATTGATTTACGCCGTATGATGGATGCTCCACAGTGCGGTTACTGGCAAATGGTCGACGATGAGTGCTGTTATGGCGCGTTGGGGTGGGTAGATGAAGGCGAGCAATCCGTCGAACTTGCCCAGGCAGTGTGGCGTGGTGAAAGACGCCCTCGGGGTAACCTAGTGGCTCAGTCATTAGCCGCCCATAGCCGATTTCCGCAAGCAATGGTATTGGCTAGCCGACGTATTAGCCGTATTGCGGTGAGTGAGTCGCTGCGCCGTGAAGGGGTTGGTCGGCGCCTGGTCAACGCCTTATTGCAAAACAGCCAAGATAAGGATTTTATTTCTGTCAGCTTTGGTTATACGCCAGAACTGTGGCAATTTTGGCAGCGTTGTGGTTTTCAGCTGGTGAGAATGGGGACTCAACGTGAAGCGAGCAGTGGATGTTATGCTGCAATGGCGATCGCTCCGCTTACCGAGGCAGGCCAGCAGTTATGTGCACAGGCCGTGGCCCATTTTCAGCGAGACTGGCCGATCCAGCAAGCGCGTTACTCGCCAGAGCTCTCGCTAAGTGAACAATCCAGTGTAGATCCCTTATTTTCTCCAGACGATTATCAGGAACTGGTTGGGTTCGCGCAAGCACATCGCCCGTTAAGTGTAAGTTTTCCTGCACTCTGGCGGGCGCGGCAATGCTATCCCCACTTACTGTGTGGGCAATCTTTACAGCATTGTTTACACTCTCCACAGCTTCCCGCTGGCTGGAGTCGTAAACAGTGGCTGGTACAATTACGCCGTGAAACGGCAGCATTTTTAACACTTTTACCTGAGTGGTCACCTTAAATGACTCAGGTTTACCGGTAGTGAGAGGTTATTTATGGCACATATCGATTATGTAATGGTTCAACAAGGAAGCGGACCCCAACCACAACTTTTTGTGTTATTCCATCGAAGCGGTGATGACCCCCGTTCTATGGCTGAAATTGGTCAATGGTTTGCCAAAGATTTTCCTGCCGCCTTTGTGGTGTCAGTAGGGGCGCCGATTCCACTGGCACAGGGAGGCAGTGCTTGGTTTATTGATGAAGAACCTGCGGCTTCGACCACAAAGACACAACAGAAAATCGATCAAATTATGCCGTTGTTTACGCAAACGATCCGTGAATGCCAAAAACAGTGTGGAGTTAGCCCAGAGGCCACGGCATTAATTGGATTTTCGCAAGGCAGCATGATGATCCTCGAAGCGCTGAAAACTGATGAATTACTGGCAGGGCGTGCCATTATTTTTAGTGGCCGCTATAACAGCGCCCCGGAAGTGGCCTCCCTGAACACGACCATTCACCTGATCCATGGTGATGATGACGAGCAGATCCCATTAATTCATGCGGTGAATGCCGAGCAGTGGCTAAATGAAGCGGGGGGAGATGTAACGCTTGATATCATCGATGAATTACCCCATGCCATTGATGAGCAGGGCATTGCAATCGCGTTAAAGCATTTAAAAGAGACCATCCCACAGCGTTATTTTGATCAAGTCTCGCAAGGGGAAGCGCCAGATAACGACGATGTGATCCCAATGATCTAACGAAAATGGACTGCGGTTATTCCGCAGCCCAACGATGATGGCCTATTTTTTCTTCGGCCAATCATCCTCTTCGTCATCCCACTTATCGTTAAAATCACGATGAGGCGGTAATTTGGGTTTGTTATCTAAGTATTTTTTGACATCAACGCGTTTTAAATCCTTATACACATTGACCAATAATCCTACCATAAACAGGATGATTAATATCCACCAATGCTCTTTTACCCATTCCATATACGGCTCCTTAGGTCAGCAGTAACTGCATAATCCGTTGATACATTCGGCTTAGTGTTTGTAGATCCGCCGCACTAACACATTCATTAATTTTATGAATAGTGGCATTGACCGGTCCTAACTCAACCACTTGAGTTCCCATTCTGGCAATAAAACGTCCATCAGAGGTTCCCCCATTGGTGAGTAACTCTGGTTTAATTTCATTATAGTGCTGAACCGCGTCGATAACAGCATCAACGAGAGCGCCTTTTGGGGTAAGGAAGGGTTGACCGGATAAATTCCACTCCAAGGTGTAGCGAAGTTGGTGGCGATCAAGCAGGCTGGCGACGGCTTCGCGAATTTGCTGGTCGGTTAATTCGGTACTAAAACGGAAATTGAATTGCACGAATAAGTCGCCCGGGATCACGTTATTACTACCCGTACCGGCCTGAATATTGGCGATTTGCATACTGGTCGGCGGGAAAAATTCATTTCCTTGATCCCATTCAGTTGCCGCTAATTCCTGTAGTGCAGGGAGCGCACGATGAACAGGGTTATCCGCAAGGTGAGGATACGCGACATGTCCTTGTACGCCATGCACGATCAAGTTCGCGGTGATCGACCCACGGCGGCCGTTTTTGACGACATCGCCGACGCGCTCAGTACTTGAGGGTTCACCCACTAAGCAGTACTCCACGCGCTCTTGTCGTGCCATCAATTGCTCAACGACTTTAACCGTACCATTGATACCACTTGCCTCTTCGTCGGAGGTGATCAAAAAGGCGAGCCGTCCCGTATGGTGAGGATGTTGCTCAACGAAGCGTTCAGCCGCCACCACCATGGCGGCTAAGGAGCCTTTCATATCGGCCGCACCGCGGCCAAAAAGTAGGCCATCACGGATAGCGGGTTCGAAAGGAGGGTTAATCCAGTGGCGTTCATCGCCCACGGGTACGACGTCGGTATGACCCGCAAAAGCTAGAGTTTGGCCTTGACCACGGGTAGCCCAGAAATTCTGGGTGTCGCCAAAATTCATGGGTTCGATATGAAAGCCAATCGCTTTAAGTCGAGAAATCAATAACGTTTGGCAGCCCGCATCGTCGGGGCTTAATGACGGGAAGCGAATAAGTTGTTGGGCAAGCTCGATAACCGGGCAAAACATATTAGTGATCTCCTTGGATAAAGGTTGACCACACGGCGGTATCAAAACCCACCAACATCTCTCCATCAGCCCTTACTAGCACAGGGCGTTTAATGACAGCAGGGTGCTCAAGCATGATCTGACGGGCCGCCGCCGGGTCGCTAGCACTCTGCTTTTGCTCGTCAGAGAGCGTACGCCAAGTGGTGCCACGCGTGTTAAGCAATGCCTTGGTGCCTAGACCTTGGATCAGTTGATCCAGCAAGGTTTCGTCTAGGCCCTGTTGGCGGAAATCATGGTAAGTGGTAACGATATGATTTTCAGAGAGGTATTTGCGTGCTTTTCTTACAGTGTCACAGGTTTTAATGCCATAGAGGGTAAGGGTCGGCGCGGTTACTTGAGTCATGAGACAGTACTACCTAATTATTAAGTCAAAAGATCACGGTTAATCAAGGATAATGCCGGATTTAGCCAGCATTATCTACCCTTCTGCAAGGTTGATAACAATTATCGCTGGGGGTTTTGACGCCAGTAGGTGAACTGTGAACAATATCATGAATTTATATAATCCTTCTTCGAAATAAAAAGAGTTATATATCAATGTGATAATCCTTATTTTAGGGAAAAAGGCAAACGTTAACGTAGATTAATTCTTTACAGGGCTTTACCAATTCAATGACTTACAGGTAGGATTCATCACCCTCTAGATAAATTCGCCAATTTTTACCTGTGCTAATGCGCTAGAGGGGATTTGCTGTAGAAGTGGACAAACAGGAAACCTATGAAAAATACAAAAAAAACAGCGGCTGATTTACAGCACGCCAGACGTAAGTGGTTAAACTCCCATGACTCCGGATATCGTAAGGAGATGGGAAACCGTCAAGTACAGATGATAGCAATTGGCGGAGCTATTGGTACCGGGCTTTTTCTCGGCGCAGGGGCTCGTTTACAACTCGCAGGTCCAGCCCTAGCCTTAGTCTATTTGGTCTGTGGCATCTTCTCATTTTTTATCTTACGTGCATTGGGAGAGCTCGTTCTGCATCGTCCTTCAAGCGGCAGTTTCGTTTCCTACGCGCGTGAATTTATGGGTGAGAAAGCTTCTTATGTCGCAGGCTGGATGTACTTCGTAAACTGGGCGATGACTGGCATCGTGGATATCACCGCCGTCGCGCTCTATATGCACTATTGGGGAGCCTTTGGCGATATCCCACAATGGGTGATTGCATTAGGGGCGCTAGCGATTGTGGGTACCATGAATATGGTCGGGGTCAAATGGTTTGCGGAGATGGAGTTTTGGTTCTCGTTAATCAAGGTTTTGGCTATCGTAATCTTCTTAGTGGTTGGAGTGGTATTCTTAGGAAGCGGTAAAGCACTTGACGGTAGCACGACAGGTTTTCATTTAATCTCAGATAACGGAGGCTTTTTCCCACATGGGATAATGGCTGCCTTTGTTTTGGTGCAAGGGGTGGTGTTCGCCTTTGCCTCAATAGAGTTAGTGGGTACCGCAGCAGGGGAATGTAAAAATCCTAAAATCATGGTCCCCAAAGCGATTAATAGCGTGATCTGGCGAATTGGTCTGTTCTATGTCGGATCAGTAGTGTTACTCGTTCTGTTACTTCCTTGGAATGCTTATCAAGCGGGTCAAAGTCCTTTCGTGACCTTCTTTAGTAAACTAGGTGTACCGTATATCGGAAGTATCATGAATATCGTCGTATTGACGGCGGCATTATCGAGCCTCAACTCTGGACTGTACTCCACCGGACGGATCTTGCGTTCAATGTCGATGGGCGGTTCAGCACCACGCTTTATGTCGAAAATGAGTCGCCAGCAGGTGCCTTATGCCGGGATTTTAGCCACGATTGTGATCTATATCTTTGGGGTGGTACTGAACTATTATGTCCCAAGCCAAGTATTCGAAATCGTTCTAAACTTTGCATCCTTAGGGATTATCTGCTCGTGGGCGTTTATCGTGCTGTGCCAACTTCGTTTACGTAAAGCGATTCGTGAAGGTAAAGCTGAAGATGTCTCCTTCAAGCTACCGGGCGCTCCTTTTACATCCTGGTTAACCTTGTTGTTCTTAGCCAGTGTGTTGGTGCTAATGGCATTTGATTATCCTAACGGAACCTACACTATTGCCTCAGTACCACTGATTATTATTCTGTTGATCATTGGCTGGTTTGGTGTGCGTAAGCGAGTTCACGAAGTCTCGTTACGTGAGCAGCAGCATATGTCAGCGCATCACGAAGAATAGTGGTGAGAGGGGATGATCCCTTGCCAGTAAGAGAAGTTGAACGGTGTCGTCTTGTACGACACCGTTTTTTTTACGTAAGATTAGCGGTTATTGACTAAGGCCGTGACTAACTGGTTAGCACCTTGGCTCATCGGGGTGAAATGGCTACCTGGTGCACGGGCAACAGCAATAAAGACACCGACATTACTGCGTGGATCCATAACAATATAGGTCATGAACCCACCCCCACCCCCGGTTTTTTCAACCAGAGCTGGCTGGCTTCCTACCGCATTCATATGCACCCAGCCTAGCCCTAGCCCACTAGCAGGGCCTGCGACATCCATACCATTCATTCGTACTAGCTGGCTACGCGGATAAACGACGCGCTGCAAAGTGCTGGCCAGCGGCGAGCGAGGTTTGATTGAACTGGAAAGAAATTGTTGCATCCAGCGTTCCATATCATCCGCGGTCGAATACAGTCCACCACTACCGATCGCGGCGAGTGTATTGTTACAAGGGCTTGCGTGGTCGCGCGGAATAATTAGCCGCCGACACTGATCAGGAGAGGGGGTAAAGGTTGTATCTTTCATACCCAGTGGGCGTGTAATCAACGATTGCACTAACTGCGGATAGGGCTTGCCACTGGCGCGCGATAGCGCATCGGCCAAATAATCGAATCCTAAATTTGAATAGGCCGCGACTGTACCGGGGATCGATTTCAATTTGGCATGCTGTAGCCACTGCCAGCGTGTTGATTTTTCTGGCCAGACAAAGACAGGGCGATTTGCACGTCCGCCCGGCATTTCGCGAGGAAGCCCCGCAGTGTGTGTGGCAAGATTTTGTAACTTAATGGTGTAGCCCCGAAAAGACGGTACTGTCATGCCTTTAGGCGAATATTTGCTCAAGGGATCTGAAAGCTTCACGGCTCCCTGTTGGTCTAATTTGACTAAGGTTTCACTGGTAAAGAGTTTACTGATAGACGCTAGACGAAAGAGGCTCTCTTTCGTCGGGCGAACACCGCTTCCCCGGCGTGTTTCTCCTGCACTGGTAAAGTAGTGCTGGTTCCCATCAATGACCACCATCGTCATACTGGCGGCAGCGGTTTGTTGATAAATCTGTTGTGCATAGCGCTGTACGATATCGGCGCTAACTTGCGGAGCCACTCTCGGGGCAGCAAAGCTGGTACTGGTTGCAGAGATAAGGAGCGTCGCAACGAGGGGTAAAGTCAGTTTTTTCAAGGGAGAGAGATCCATACACATGGGCAAAAAGTAATTGATGATAATAGCTGTTTTACACTGCGCTTATTAGAAAAAGGATGAATTATTATGTTTCTTTTTATAAGCAACGATGTGATTTGACTCGGTATGTTACGCCGAGTCATCAACATTATAGCCAGTCACGAACCGTCAAAAATTGTTCGGTAAGTTGCGCTTCAGGTGTACCGGCGGGTGCGTGATAATCATATTCGAAGCGGACAAGAGGAGGCATCGACATCAATATCGACTCAGTACGGCCACCACTCTGAATACCGAATAAGGTGCCCCGATCCCATAACAGATTGAATTCAACATAGCGTCCACGTCGATACAGCTGGAATTGCCGCTCTCTCTCACCGTATGGTGTAGCGTGACGTCGCTCAACAATTGGCAGATAAGCATCTAAAAAGCCTAATCCGACTGCCTGAGTGAAAGCAAAACAGTGTTCGAAGTTTGGGGTATTGAGATCATCAAAAAACAATCCGCCGATACCACGTTGCTCGTTACGATGACGTAAGGTGAAGTACTCGTCACACCATTTTTTATAGCGTGGATAGACCTCTTCTCCGAATGGACGGCACAATGCTTCAGCAGTTTTATGCCAATGTTGGGCGTCTTGTTCAAATCCGTAAAATGGCGTTAAATCAAAGCCGCCGCCAAACCACCAAACAGGTTCTGCTCCGGGTTTTTCAGCGATAAAAAAACGGACATTGGCATGGCTGGTCGGCACATAGGGGTTATTAGGGTGTATCACTAATGACACGCCCATCGCTTGAAAGCTACGTCCTGCCAGTTCAGGGCGATGGGCGGTAGCTGAGGCCGGCATTTCGCTACCATGGACGTGGGAAAAATTAACACCAGCTTGCTCGAAAACCTTGCCTTGCCTCAAGACGCGTGTGCGACCGCCGCCGCCAGCTTCTCGAATCCAGTCATCTTCAAGGAAAGAGGCTTGACCATCGAGTTCGGTCAATTGTTGACAAAGGGTGTCCTGCAAGGACAGGAAGAACTGCTTTACTTTCTCGATTGTTTGCGTACTCATGATCTATTTCTACAACCTTCGTTGAACATTAAGTGAATCAACTGACTCGGCGGCTACGACGTTGTTGTTCATTATAAAAATTGACGATACCACCAGAAATCGCCCCAGCAATTTTTTTACGAAAAGCGGTGGTACCTAGCAGTCGTTCCTCACCTGGATTAGTAATAAACGAGGTTTCTACTAGTACAGAGGGGATAGAGGGGGACTTTAATACTGCAAAGGCTGCTTGCTCAGTATGTTGGCTGTGTAGATGGTGCACCGGACGAATGGTGTCTAAGACGTGTTTACCCAGTGTCAGGCTATTTTTAATAGTATCGGTTTGGACTAAGTCGAATAAAATTTGCTGTAGATATTGGTCTTTTTGCTGAACTTTTAGACCACCTACCGCATCGGCAGCATTCTCACGATCTGAAAGGTAGCGAGCCATCGCGCTGCTTGCACCGCGGTTAGATAAGGCAAACACTGATGCCCCACGCGCTGTCGGATCGGTATAGCCGTCGGCATGTATTGACATAAAGAGTGACGCTCCATGCTGAGAAGCGATTTCGACACGTTGATAAAGTGGAATAAAGTGATCACTGTCACGAGTTAACCGTGCTTCGATATGCGGGTGGCTGCTTAATAATTGACGTACCGTGTTGGCAATTTCCAGCACGACATGCTTTTCCATCGAGCCTTCTTCACCGACTGCACCAGAGTCGATGCCCCCGTGGCCGGGATCGAGCATTACAATAAATTTACCCGAATGACTCTTTTTTGCTGCCGAATGATGTTGACGAGACACCGAAATCCGCGACTCTTCGGCCAATACTGCACGCGGTGACAGCACCGCCAGCGCGAGACCAGAAAAGAGTAATTGGCGGCGATTGACTAATTGTTTCAGAGAGGCCAATTTTTTCATTAGATTCAGATCCGTGAAGAGTTAATGAGAATTACTATTACTAATCAGGTTATATAATAACATTAGCGATATTGCTAACATTGAAATATTTCAGCCTTTTACTGAGTATTGCCTTTTCTAACACCCTTACTCAGACGCATAATAGTTCGTTTCCACCAAGGGGAGGCCAATAAATGGAAATTCGTGTTTTCGAACAACAAGATATCGATGAAGTCATTACGCTGTGGGAGCGTTGTGACTTGCTACGTCCTTGGAACGATCCCGAACTTGATATTGAACGTAAATTACGACACGACGCGGATCTTTTCCTTGTCGTTGTGCTTTCTGGACAAATTGTCGGTAGCGTAATGGGCGGGTACGACGGTCACCGCGGCTCAGCTTACTATCTCGCGGTACACCCTGATTATCAAGGCCGTGGTTTTGCCAATGCGTTAATGAATCGGTTAGAGAAAAAGTTGATTGCTCGAGGCTGTCCGAAGCTTAATTTACAAATCCGCGATGATAATGATCTCGCACTGGGTTTCTATGAAAAATTGGACTACGAAATCAACGAAGTGACTAGTCTTGGAAAGCGTTTAATTGAAGACCGTGAATACTAAATAAAGCAGATGATGGAATCTTTTGATCCTGAAGGTGAAGAGATAGCGGCCCCTCTGCCATTTTTACTTTGGGTGATCCTACTCTATCAAGCGCGGGCGTGGTTATTGTTGATCATGGCGGCGGCATCACGACAACAAGGTGATGCGCTGTTGCGTCTTTTTGTTCCCGAGATATCGACCTTCTATATTGGCTTAGCCATGGGGTTACCGGCGCTTATTTGCATGATCCTAAGTGGCTATCGCCAGCGTTTTCCACGCTGCTGGCGCTTAAGTCGACTCTGCTTATTATTCAGCGGTGCGTTGCTCTGTGGATGGCAACTGAGTCAGTGGAATAGAGTCGACTTGGAAGCCTCGCCAGTTTTACTGATATTAACCCTTTTTGATCTGTTAACCGAAGTAGCATTGTTGACTATGCCCCGTCTAAAACGGTGTTTCACGCAACAAAAAACGGTAGTAAAGTAAACTTTTTACTCGACGATCACTCCTAGTTGCACTGAACAGAAATGCAAGAGGAATTGAAATGAAAGCGTTATCCTGTGCACTGCTTGCCAGTGTCGTATTGCTCAGCGGCTGTGCCGGTTCCAGTCACCAGACTGAAACTGCTAGCAGTAGCGTCCATTGGTGGAACCCATTGAGCTACACCTGGTCATCCGCATTGCCTTGGAACTGGTTTGGTTCCTCTGTGACGGTGAGCGAGCAAGGAGTGGGAAAAATCACTCGCTTAACTCCCTTTAATGCTGAAGCGATCAGCCAAGGTATTGGCAGTGATTACCGGATACGTCAAGGCATGGGAACGCGCAACGGCCAGATTGAAAGCTATTTCCAAGCGATGAAAGATCAACAGATTACGATGACGTTCTATGGCGATAGCACAGTCAAAAAAATCAATGTGTCGGACAACGGTGTGCAGACCCCTAAGGGAATTGCTTTCGGTGCACCGTTCTCAGCGTTGTTCCAAAAAGCCTATGGTAACTGCCAACCGGGCCGTGATAGCCAGCACGTACAATGTAAAGTGCCGAATAGCCAACATCTTGAGGTTATCTACCAAGGCGAGTTCAGTGGGCCAACTGGCATCATGCCTGCCGATGATACGCTTAAGCAGTGGACGTTATCTGAAATCCTCTGGCACGCCTAATCGTTATATATTTTTTAGCAATTACACAGCAGTAATCGGTATATAAAACTATTACTGCTTTTTTATCCTTATTAATACACTGAGAACTTCTAGATTGACTGAGGTTGAGATTGGAATTTTCAGGTATGAAGAGACGCTATACACCATCGGTGGTGGGCATGTTGATGCTTGCCGCACCGTCTGCCTATCCAGCTCAGTTACTTAACAGCTCGTATGATGTATCACGCGAGCTATACGAACAATTGAATCCTGTGTTTATTCAGCAATGGGATGCCCAACATCCGCAGGATAGACTGCAAATTCGTCAATCACATGGCGGCTCTTCCAAACAAGCATTAGCATTACTGCAAGGTATGCGTGCGGACGTTGTGACCTTTAATCAGGTTCCCGATGTACAGATCCTGCACGATAAAGGGCCGCTGATTCCCGGTGATTGGCAACAGCGTTTAGCCAATAATAGTTCACCGTACTATTCAACCATGGCCTTGGTCGTGCGCCGTGGTAATCCATTGCATATTGCAGGGTGGGAGGATCTGGTCAAGCCTGGCGTTAAGCTAATTTACCCTAATCCTAAAACTTCAGGTAATGGACGCTATGCGTGGTTGGCGGCATGGGGAGCGTTACGCATTACTCACGGTCAAGACGAGTCTGCGGTGCGTAACGCTATGCGCCAATGGGTCAAAAACACGCAAGTGGCAGATATTGGTGGACGTGGGGCAACACAAAGTTTTGTTAATAAGAAGTTGGGAGATGTGCTGATCACTTTTGAAGCTGAGGCTCGTGCGTTGCAGCAGCATTATCCTGGCGAACATTACCAAGTCATTATTCCTTCCACTAATATAAAAGCGGAGTTCCCGGTGACTTGGCTTGATCGCAATACCGAGCGGGATCATTCGACGACCGTGGCAAAAGCTTACCTTAATTTTCTTTATCAACCTGAGGCGCAAAATATCTTAACGCGTTTTTATTACCGCACTTATCACGCGACGCCCAACACTGTGGCACAGCAACATTTTGCGTCCGTTCATTTTTTCACGGTTGAACAGCAATTTGGCTCATGGCAGCAGGCTATGCAGTCACAATTTGCACCGCAAGGGGAGTTCGATACATTGCAGGCAGCAGGATCATCATTATGATTTTTTCACGTCAACGTCGTGTTTTACCAGGGTTTGGCTTGAGTCTCGGCACGAGCTTATTTTTTACCTGCTTAATTCTATTATTACCGGTCAGCGCCTTATTGATGCAGTTATCGCATATGACTTGGGCAGAATATTGGCGGGTAATTAGCGATCCCCAATTGGTGGCCGCCTACAAAATAACGCTGTTATCGGCCGCGATTGCGTCACTGTTTAACGCCGTGTTTGGGACCTTGATGGCGTGGGTATTAACGCGCTATCGCTTTCCAGGTCGTACATTTCTGGATGGTTTGATGGATCTGCCTTTTGCGTTACCGACTGCCGTCGCCGGTTTAACGCTAGCAGGTTTGTTCTCGTCAAATGGCTGGTACGGACATTGGCTGGCCGAATATGGCATCAAGGTGACTTACACTTGGTTAGGTATTGCCGTCGCGATGGCCTTTACCAGTATTCCCTTTGTTATCCGTACGGTCCAACCGGTATTGGAAGAGCTAGGTCCAGAGTATGAAGAGGCAGCGGAGACCTTAGGCGCGCGTCCTAGACAAGCCTTCTTCAAGGTCATTTTACCAGAGATTGCGCCCTCATTATTAGCCGGTACCGCGCTCTCCTTCACCCGTAGTCTTGGGGAATTCGGGGCGGTCATCTTTATTGCCGGTAATATTGCATGGAAGACAGAAGTCATTTCATTACTCATTTTTGTTCGCCAGCAAGAGTTTGATTTCCCAGCATCCAGCGCCATTGCCTCGGTCATTATGGGGGCATCCTTAGTTCTGCTGTTTACTATCAATACATTACAGAGTCGCTACGGGCGTCGTTTAGGGGGTAAATAATGGCTATCTCGACACGCCCTTGGACGAAGTGGATACTCATCACACTGGCGCTTCTTAGTGCTGCACTATTTCTGTTGGTGCCATTAGTCTATATTTTCTGGCAGGCCCTTAGCGAAGGGGTAGGGGTTGCGTTACATAATCTGCGCGACGGTGATATGTTGCATGCTATCTGGCTTACGGTACTTATCGCGCTGATTACCGTACCGGTTAATCTTATTTTTGGTACGTTACTGGCGTGGTTAGTGAGTCGCTTTAATTTTCCGGGCCGGCAATTTTTGTTGACCTTGTACGATATTCCCTTTGCGATTTCACCGGTAGTAGTAGGCTTGCTATACCTTCTCTTTTGGGGGATAAATGGGCCTGCTGGTAGCTGGTTAGACGCGCACAATATCCAAGTGATGTTTACCTGGCCAGGAATGGTACTGGTCACTATTTTCGTTACCTGTCCTTTCGTTATCCGAGAGTTAGTACCGGTGATGTTAAGCCAAGGTAGCCAAGAAGATGAAGCAGCGATACTTCTTGGTGCCAATGGCTGGCAGATGTTTCGCCGAGTGACGTTGCCCAATATCCGCTGGGCGTTACTGTATGGCGTCGTCTTAACCAATGCGCGAGCCATTGGTGAGTTTGGGGCAGTATCGGTGGTGTCCGGTGCGATACGGGGTGAAACATATACCTTACCGTTACAAGTAGAACTGCTGAACCAAGATTACAATACCGTCGGGGCTTTCACTGCTGCGGCATTATTAGCCATGATGGCGATGGTCACCTTATGTTTAAAAAGTGTACTGCAATGGCGCTTAGAACGTCAGCAGCACGGCGCACAGGCAGGCGAAAATGAGCATTAATATTAACCAGATTTCTAAATCCTTTGGTGACACCCAGGTGCTTAACCAAATTAGTCTCGATATTCCTTCTGGCGAGATGGTGGCATTACTCGGGCCCTCCGGGTCAGGTAAAACCACGCTACTGCGAATTATCGCGGGGTTAGAAAATCAGAATTCTGGGGAGATTTTATTTCACGGACGTGATGTCAGCCAAGTCCATGCACGCGATCGGCAGGTGGGGTTTGTCTTCCAACATTATGCACTGTTTCGACACATGAATGTATTCGATAATATCGCCTTCGGACTCACAGTGATGCCACGTAAATCACGGCCAAGTAAAGCGGTGATCCGTGAGAAGGTGATGAAATTATTAGAGATGGTGCAGCTTAAGGAGTTCGCTAAGCGTTATCCTGCACAACTTTCCGGCGGGCAAAAGCAGCGAGTGGCATTAGCCCGCGCCTTAGCGGTTGAACCTGCGATATTACTACTTGATGAGCCTTTTGGCGCACTGGATGCACAAGTGCGAAAAGAGTTACGTCGTTGGTTACGCCAGCTGCATGATGAGCTGAAATTTACGAGCGTGTTTGTCACGCACGACCAAGAAGAAGCCATGGATGTAGCTGATCATATCGTTGTGATGAGCCAAGGTAACATTGAGCAACACGGTACGCCTCAGCAAGTGTGGCAGAAGCCAGAAAGCCGCTTTGTGCTCGAGTTTTTAGGAGAGATTAACCGACTCCCCGCCACAGTATCCGGACAATCGTTACACGTCGGACATCAGCAGTGGGAACTCAGTCAACCCTACGGCGTACAAGGTAATATCGATCTGTTTCTTCGCCCTTGGGAGTTAACTTGGTCAGCTCACCCCGACACGTTGCATCGATTACCGGCTAAAGTACTTGAAGTGACACCTCGTGGCCATTTTTGGCAACTCAGTTTAGATGTCGAGGGAATGGCGCTAGATCCACTCTCCGCCATTAGTCAAACGGTGGTCGCGCCTGATCGCGGTACGACGGTCTATCTTAATTTGGCACAAGCACGTGTTTATCAACAAGACAATCTCTTAACGCCACTTGCCTTTGATTAACTGTACTGATAATTTCAAGGTTAGCATTGCCATCAGCCTAGGTTTTTACCTAGGCTGATGGCGTTTAAGCGATAGGAAAAAAACGTGACCACCCTAGAAAGCACGATAGGTAACACGCCCTTAGTTCGATTGCAGCGTCTGCCCGCGGCCGGTGCGGGTGAAGTGTGGGTCAAACTGGAAGGAAATAACCCCGCGGGTTCGGTAAAAGATCGCGCTGCTTGGTCAATGGTACGGCAAGCGGAACGTCGGGGCATCATTAAACCGGGTGATACATTAATTGAAGCAACCAGTGGCAATACCGGAATTGCTTTAGCAATGATTTGCGCATTACTGGGCTACAAGCTGAAGTTATTGATGCCGGATAATATGAGTATTGAGCGTCAAGCAGCGATGCAAGCTTACGGGGCTGAGCTAATCCTGATCGATCAGGCACAGGGCATGGAATATGCGCGTGATTACGCTCAGCGCTTGGCTGCGCAAGGCGCGGGTGTGGTATTAGACCAATTTAATAATCCTGATAATGCGTTGGCCCACTACCAGACTACGGGCCCAGAGATTTGGCAGCAGACCGCTGGACGTATTACGCATTTTGTCTCCAGTATGGGGACCACTGGTACCATCAGCGGAACGGGTCGTTATCTGAAACAGCTAAATAGAGAGATCCAGGTAATTGGTTTGCAGCCCGCAGCCGGAAGCCAAATAGCCGGTATTCGTCATTGGGAAGGGGCCTACCAGCCGAGTATCTATCAGCCGCAATGGGTGAATGACATTGTGATGATGACCCAAGAGAGGGCGGAGCAAGCAGCTCGTGCGCTCGCACAGCAGGAAGGCATCTTTGGCGGTATAAGTTCTGGAGCAGCGGTATCGGCAGCGCTAAGTCTAGCGGAATCGCATCCTGAACGGGTGGTCGTGGCAATAGTTTGTGATCGCGGTGACCGCTATCTGTCGACGGGAGTTTTTAATAAATCGGCCTGCTAAAGCGTAATTGTTGTGTAAATCTAACAGATTCTCGCAAGAAAAGACGTCATTATACGCAGAGTGAGCCAGAGGTCATAGCATGAAAATTTTATTAGTTGAAGACGATCAAGAGTTAGGACAGATGCTTAGCCAATATTTGGCTGGCGAAGGGATAAATGCCGACGTGATCAGTCACGGTAAGCGAGCTTTGGAAGTGATCAATCAGACGCACTATGATGCGATAATTTTAGATATCATGCTACCTGACATCAGCGGAATTGAAGTTCTACGTCAGGTACGTCAACACCATCGGTTGCCGATCATCATGTTAACGGCTAAGGGTGAGAATATTGACCGGGTCATTGGCTTAGAGATGGGGGCTGATGATTATATGCCCAAGCCGTGCTACCCAAGAGAATTAGTTGCCCGCCTGCGCTCGGTGATGCGTCGTTTTGAAGAGATCCCCACGCCCCCCAATAATAATCAACCGCTAGTTTTAAAAGAGTTGGTTCTCAACCCTGCCATGCGCTCCGTGACCTGGCAGCAGAAGGCGATCGATTTAACGGCGTCTGAATTTAATCTTATCGAACTGTTATTAGTGGCAGGGGATCGCGTGGTCTCTAAAGACGAACTGTCGGAGAAAGCCTTAGGTCGCACGCGTGAAGCTTATGACCGCAGTGTCGATGTACATATCAGTAATATTCGTCAAAAAATCGCAAAAACAACCAACGATCAAATCCTTATCGAAACTGTGCGTAGTATTGGTTACAAAATTCGATGAATCAACGTTATCCAAGGCGATTATTCACCAAAATGTTGGTGGCTTTTCTATTGGTATTTCTGTTGATAAGCCAAGTTATCTGGTTAGGATTTTCGCTTTTTGTCCATGATGATTCGCCTTTTTCTAAACAACAGCGCAGTTTGCAACAGGTACAACTTGCATCCTTAAGCGAATTACTGACGCAATCAGGGCCCGTCATAGCCCGATCACTTGTCGAAAGCTGGGATCCTGACGTAAGGCCGCAAGTCACTATTTCTCCTTCCTCGATAAAAGCTTTTGAAGACCAAGAAGATGAACGCGGTGTGCCAACTATTATCTCCCGACAGGTAGGAGACAAGGCCGGTAATCACTATCAGGTAGTGTTGGATTACAAAGGATTGAAACACTTTGATGAACGAGGCCATCGTTCGTGGCACGATTCGTTACATATTCCCAAGCCGATTATGTTTTTTGCGCCTTTCTTGGGAATATTCTTTAGCCTACTTTTAGCATGGAATATGACACGCCCAATAAGACAGCTACGCGAAGGATTTGACAAGGTATCACGAGGCGATCTTTCTGTTCGGCTATTTCCTTCAATGAAGCGTCGTTATGACGAATTATCTATTGTGGCGAAAGATTTTGATGCGATGGTCGAACGTATCGACGTTTTAGTTAGAGCGCGAGAAGCGCTACTGCATGATATCTCTCATGAGTTACGCACGCCGTTGGCACGCGTTCAATTAGCGGTAGGCCTTGCCCGGCAAAGTGAATTGAATATCCCACAATCGCTTGATCGTATTGATCTTGAAACGGAAAGGCTCGATAAAATGATCGGTGAACTGCTCACCCTGTCTCGAGCAGAGCATGAGGGTATCGATATCGATCAGTACTTCGATTTCATTGCGCTATTAGACGCTATTTTGGTTGATGTTCGCTATGAAGCGCAGCAACCTGAGGTCGATGTGGTCGCCCATTATGATAGCCTTAAATCGGTAACGGTCCGGGGTAATGCAGAGCTTATTCGTCGCGCTATTGAGAATGTTTTGCGTAATGCGTTACGTTATTCTTCACAGGGACAAGCTATTGTGGTCAACTTGGAGGTCGATCGGGATACGTTATTACTCAACATTTGTGATAGCGGTCCAGGTGTGGCTGAAGAAAAAATTTCGAGTATTTTTGATCCCTTTGTTCGTCTGCAATCACCGTATTCTGGGAAAGGATATGGATTAGGATTGGCGATAGTACGCAAAGTGATTACTGCACATCACGGCCAAGTCTCGGCAACTAACCGTCAGGAAGGGGGGCTTAACATTGCTATCCGCTTGCCACGTTGGCCAGAGTAAAAAAAAGCTCATCCAAGGATGAGCTTTTTTGTGACTATTTCTGAATTCGCATAATCGGGGTTTCACCGACAGTCACATGACCCGATAGCTTGGACAGAGACTTGATTTCATCCATGTTGGAAATGACGACCGGTGTCAGTGTCGATTTAGCTTTCTCTTCGAGGAAGGCAAGGTCGAATTCGATGATTGGATCACCTTTTTTAACCTTTTGTCCTTCTTCCGCAAGACGCTTGAAGCCTTCGCCTTTTAACTCAACCGTATCGATACCGAAGTGTACAAACAATTCAATGCCATTATCCGACTCGATAGAGAAGGCGTGGTTAGTTTCGAAAATTTTACCTATTGTTCCCTCAACCGGGGCTACAATTTGGTTACCGTTAGGGCGAATAGCAATACCATCGCCAACGATTTTTTCCGCGAAAACAACATCTGGCACATCTTCGATATTGACAATTTCGCCCGAAAGCGGTGCTACAATTTCAATGTTGCTAGAATCGCTATCCGATTTGTCGCCAAAAAGTTTAGAAAACAATCCCATGATCTTCTCCTAAGCAATAACGTCGAAACACTCATGACAAGCTAGCAAAGTGTTTTTTCTTTAATAAACTTATCAACGATACTCGTTAATGCTTCAGCGGTAGGCTGCGCTAGGGCTTCAGCAGCTAAAGCTTTAACATCTTCAAAGTTAGTGTTACGAATAATTTTTTTAATTCTAGGGATAGAAATAGAGCTCATACTAAATTCATCTAATCCCATGCCTAATAGTAATAGTGTAGCACGTTCATCGCCAGCTAACTCACCACACATCCCTGTCCATTTTCCAACAGCGTGAGATGCGTCAATAACTTGCTTGATTAAAAGCAGTACTGAAGGGCTCATTGGGTTGTATAAATGAGAAATACGCTCGTTACCCCGGTCAACCGCTAGGGTATATTGGGTCAGGTCATTTGTACCGATACTGAAGAAATCGACTTCTTTCGCTAAGTGGTGGGCAATAGTTGCTGATGCAGGGGTTTCCACCATGATACCGACTTCAATATCCTGATCGAATGTTTTTCCTTCCTCGGTCAGCTGTGCTTTCAGCATATCGAGTTCAGCTTTTAAGGTACGGACTTCTTCCACAGAGATAATCATCGGAAACATAATACGCAATTTACCGTATGCGGAAGCGCGAAGAATAGCCCGTAACTGTGTGTGGAGAACTTCTTTACGATCCATACCAATACGGATCGCGCGCCAGCCTAAGAAGGGGTTATCTTCTTTAGGGAGGTTCATATAAGGGAGATCTTTGTCGCCACCAATGTCCATGGTACGAATGATGACGGCTTGTGCCCCCACCGCTTCGGCGACTGCCTTATACGCTTCAAACTGTTCTTGTTCAGAAGGCAACGATTCGCGATCCATAAACAAGAATTCCGTGCGATAGAGGCCCACACCTTCTGCGCCATTACGCTCAGCGCCAGCCACATCACGCACAGTACCTATATTGGCACAGACTTCTACATGGTGACCGTCTAAGGTAATGGCCGGTAAGTCTTTAAGCTTGGCCATTTCATGTTTTTCGTCCAACCAAGCGGTCTGAATCTCACGTAATTCAGTAATCTCTTCGTCAGAAGGGTTGATTAAGACTTGGTTATTGACGGCATCCAGAATGAGGAAGTCACCATTTTTTACGGATTGGGTGATATTACCAATACCCACGATGGCTGGCAGTTCTAAAGAGCGAGCCATAATAGAGGTATGAGAAGTTCTGCCCCCTAAATTGGTGATAAAGCCCAATACTTTTTCAAGGTTAAGCTGCGCGGTTTCGGAAGGGGTCAGGTCTTTGGCCACGAGAATCGACTCTTCGGCAATCGCACTGAGATCAACAATGGCTAGACCCAAAATATTTTGTAGCAGACGCTTACCAATATCACGCACATCTGCCGCACGTTCTTTTAAGTATTCATCGTCCAACTCTTCGAGCGCAGAGGCTTGGTCTTCAATAACGGCATAAACTGCTGCGTCGGCGGTTTGATGATTTTTACGGATAAGATCGATGATTTCCTGTTCAAGCTCTTCATCTTCCAGCAGCATGATATGCCCCTCGAAGATAGCCTCTTTTTCCGTGCCAAAAGTTTCGCCTGCTTTCGTTTTGATCGTCTCTAATTGTGCAGAGGCTTTTTTGCGGCTTTCAAGAAAACGATTAATTTCTTGATCAACTTGGCTCGGATCGATTTTGTGGCTATTGATGACAATATCATCTTCTTTCAGAAGGAGTGCTTTACCGAATGCAATACCGGGTGACGCAGGGATACCAGAAATCATAATCTTACCTTTAAATCAACGATGCTTATGTGTAAATACTGGAAGTAAGCGCCCAAGTGTAGCGGCTCAGTGGAGCTATTGAGTGTAAAGCTACGCTTGACCAATAATCAATGGGCTTATCGTATTGCAGACCAATTATTCAAGTTCAGCCATTAACTTAACTAAATGTTCAATCGCTTGTTGTTCATCATCGCCCTCAGCGCTTAGCGTGACAACGGTTCCCTGTGTTAACCCCAAGGTTTGCAGTTTGAATAGGCTTTTCGCGCTGGCAGTTTTGCCTTGAGAGGTGACCGTAATGTCGGACTGAAACCCTTTAGCTTCTTTGACGAATTGTGCCGCGGGGCGGGTATGTAAACCATTTGGTGCAGTAATCGTTACTTCTTGCTGAAACATATTTTTCCCCAAGATAATCAAAAGGTTTGTGACTAACCGTGATTATTCAAATGTTGTGGTCGTATTGAGCCTATCTGAGATGACGGTTCAACTAAAAGTTATACTTCAATTGCGAAGAATACCCTATCGTTTTTGCAGAGTGATGTTGATCATAAGCAAAAAATCTAGAGCATTATTTTTTGGCTCGAAATAAATCTCATCGTTGATACCAGAATAGGGGGGAATAAAGCAAATGTGAACTAAGCAAAATTGGGATCTACTGCACAAAAATAGCACCCGAGGGTGCTTTTTATAAACAGCTTTTTTAAAAGCAAGAAGAAAGTCTGCTAACCATTCTCTTTTTCTGTGAATAGGTCTGCAAAGAGCGCTGTTGATAAGTAACGCTCACCCGAAGAGGGCAGGATAACAACGATATTTTTATCGGCAAAATCCGGCTCTTGTTGCAGTTTGAGTGCCGCGGCTACCGCAGCACCGGATGAAATACCTGCCAAGATCCCTTCCGACTCCATTAAATGACGCGCAGTATTGATCGCCTCATCGTTGGTGATAGTAATGACTCTATCAACTAAGCTCAGATCTAAGTTTTCAGGAATGAACCCCGCACCGATACCTTGAATTTTGTGGGGACCAGGCGTTATTTCTTCGCCAGCGAGAGTTTGTGAAATAACGGGAGAGTCCGTTGGTTCGACCGCCACCGCATACAGACTGGTTTTGCCTTGTGTATGTTTTAAGTAGCGAGCAGTCCCTGTCAACGTTCCGCCTGTCCCTACACCAGAAATTAGTACATCGACTTCGCCGTCAGTATCTTCCCAGATTTCAGGGCCGGTTGTTTTTTCATGAATTTCAGGGTTAGCGGGGTTACTAAATTGCTGGAGCATCAGGTATTTCGCGGGATTACTGGCGACAATCTCTTCAGCCTTGGCAATCGCGCCTTTCATCCCTTTAGCGCCTTCAGTCAACACTAGGTTTGCACCTAAGGCTTTGAGCAGCTTACGGCGTTCCACTGACATCGTATCAGGCATGGTCAGCGTTAATTTATAGCCCCGCGCAGCGGCCACGTAGGCTAAGGCAATACCGGTATTACCGCTAGTGGGTTCGACGAGTTCAACACCCGCTTTCAGTAACCCCTTTTCTTCGGCGTCCCAAATCATATTCGCACCGATCCGGCATTTTACGCTAAAGCTCGGATTACGGGACTCTACTTTGGCAAGGATACGTCCATTACCTAGGCGATTTAACCTTACTAAAGGAGTGTGGCCAATTGTTAACGAGTTATCTTCGTAAATCTTACTCATATCCTTTCCTTAACTCTTTGAATTTTGGGGAACCTAGTGAGAATACGCTTTATACGGTCGCAGTGAAGTGACGAAATGATATATCGATATGTCAGAGTGCAATAACTGCATTCAGCAATTACTGGATGGATGTCTGACGATAGCGATCAACCCATATTGCGGTGGCGCCGCATACGGCAATCGGCATAATCACCAAATTAACAATGGGGATCATGGTGAGCAAGCTAATAAGTCCACCAAATTCTAGATGAAGTTTGCGATCTCGGGCAAGATTTCTGCGCATGCTTTCAAAAGAGACTTTATGGTTATCGAAAGGATAATCGCAATATTGGATGGCCATCATCCATGCCCCAAAGATAAACCATAAAATGGGTGCAAGAAGTTGACCAAACCCAGGAATAAAGTGAATGAGCAATAAGCCGATGGCTCTCGGCAGGTAATAGCACAGCTTTAACCACTCTCGTTTCATGATTCTAGGCAAGTCGGCAATCAGGGACCACCAACTCATTTCATTGGGCGCATGACCGGTCAGACGCTGTTCGAGCTGTTCAGCGAGTAAACCGAAAAAAGGGGCGGCTATCCAGCTGACTATAGTTGAAAAGAAATAACCAAAGACTAAGACGATGGAGATCACCGCTAGCGGCCAGAGCACGAAATTCAGCCAAGCCAGCCAATGGGGAACATAGCTCATTAATTGTGGTATCCACTGATGGAGCTTAGTGAACAGACAATAGAACGAGGAGCCAAGCAGAAGGATGTTAATCAGTAAAGGAACAATGACATAACGCCGAATACCCGTTAGACAAACGAGATGGCACCCTATTTTGACATAGGTAAAACCGGAAGAGGGGAGAGGCTGTTGACGCTGTGACATATCCGAATACTCACAATAATAATAACCTATCCATAGTAACGTTTTTTTCGTCTTGGTGTACCGCTCACTGCTGTTAATTTAATCAATCACACCAGATTAGTGATATTATTCAAGATAATTGGCAGTGTATGCTTGCACTTATTCGCGCTGACCAATACATTTAGTGATATATAGGTGCCTTTTATAGGCAAAGTGTTTGAACAACAGAGAATATAGTGATGCAGGATTTGCGTCTGATCTTAATAGTTGTTGGTGCTATCGCGATTATCGCGTTATTGGCGCACGGTTTATGGACTAATCGTAAAGAGCGGTCTAGCGTCTTCCGTGATCGACCTCATAAGCACTTCATGCAACGTCGTGATGAGAGTCTCGACGAAGACGAAGTGACGGCTCCTGCTCAGGAAAAACCTCCTGTTCAATCGCCACAACCTTCACCGCCTCGTGATGCAGCCCCTGCTCAGCGCAGTGCAAGTATTCCCGAGGTATCAGTTGAAAAGCGTCAACAGACTCCAGCGAAGAACGCCTCGTTACGCGAAGGTATTGCGCTGCAAGGTGATCCATTATTGGGTGGCGAACAGGTGGAACAAAAACCTATAGCGCCTAGTGCTCCGACTTACGCTGAAGACGTGGCTGACCCCGTTATTCAGCCGGCAGCAGCACCCAATACACCTCAAGAAGATAAGCCTCTTCAACCGACAGAAAATAACGCACCTAAAGCTACCCCCGCGACAGCTGTTCAGGAAAAACCTGATGCTGAGCCGGTTGAAAGCCAAGCTGCCCCTGCTGAAAAACGATTAACTGAAACGGTTTTAGTGTTTCATGTGGCCGCGCACGCAGGTAGTGAACTTAATGGTGAGCCTCTGCTGCAAGCTATTTTACAGGCAGGTTTTCAATTTGGTGAGATGAATATCTTCCATCGCCATCTTAGCCCGACCGGAAGTGGCCCAGTCCTCTTCAGTTTAGCGAACAGCGTAAAACCGGGGTCTTTCGACCCTGATACGATGTCCGAATTTACGACCCCAAGTGTTTCTATCTTTATGATGGTCCCTTGTTATGGCGATGCGCTTCAAAACTTCAAATTAATGCTTCAATCCGCGCAACGTATTGCCGATGATGTTGGGGGAGTTGTAATGGATGATGAACGTCATATGTTGACCCCTCAAAAAGTTGAAGTGTATAAAGCTCGTATTCGTGAAGTGATCAGTCACTCATAACTCATCGCTTCTGTCAGACTATCAACCCCCGCCTGTCGGGGGTTTTTTATCATGGTGCATTATGGCTAACCTTCAACAACAAGTAGACCGCTTACGTCGGGAACTTCGTCATCACGAATATCAATATCATGTCTTAGACGCGCCTGAAGTACCCGATGCGGAATACGACCGTTTAATGCAACAGTTGCGTCAGATTGAGGCTAATCACCCCGAATTAGTGACCAGTGATTCGCCGACGCAGCGGGTGGGTGCAATGCCACTCAGTGCTTTTGATTCAGTCCAACATGAAGTCCCCATGCTCTCCTTGGATAATGTATTCGATGAGAGCAGTTTTCTGGCCTTTATTCGTCGCGTTAATGAGCGTTTATCCGCCGCGACTGCGATCGACTATTGCTGTGAATTAAAACTGGATGGATTAGCCGTTAGTTTATTGTACGAAGAGGGGATTCTTGTGCGTGCTGCTACCCGAGGGGACGGTGCAACAGGGGAAAATATTACCCAAAATATCCGTACCATTAAGTCTATCCCTCTTTCTCTGTCGGGTGAAAACCTTCCTCGTCGACTTGAAGTACGTGGCGAGGTTTTTATGCGACAAAAAGGGTTTGAAGCCCTTAATGACAAAGCACGACAAAAAGGCGGAAAAGTCTTTGCGAATCCGCGTAATGCGGCGGCAGGATCATTACGTCAACTCGATCCGAGCATCACCCAGCAGCGTCCGCTAAGCTTCTATTGCTATGGTATCGGCGTTCATGAGGGGGGCGAGCTCGCCCAGACCCATTTCGAGCGCTTGACCCAACTGCGTGACTGGGGGTTACCGATGGAACCGCATGTGACGGTCTGTCAATCTGCTGAGCAGGTGATGGCGTTTTATCATCAGGTTATTGAACAACGTGAGCAGCTTGGCTTCGATATTGACGGTGTAGTTATTAAGGTCAATGCCTTAGCGCAGCAACAGCAGCTCGGGTTTGTTGCGCGTGCCCCTCGCTGGGCCACTGCCTTTAAGTTCCCCGCACAAGAGCAGCTTACTCATGTTCGCGACGTTGAGTTTCAAGTGGGCCGTACGGGGGCTATCACCCCCGTAGCGCGTTTAGAGCCGGTACAAGTCGCCGGTGTGTGGGTCAGTAATGCGACTTTGCACAACGCTGATGAAGTCGAACGCCTAGGGCTGAAAATCGGTGATCGAGTGGTGGTAAGACGCGCGGGAGATGTAATCCCACAAATAGTCAGCGTTATCGAGGCAGAACGGCCTACCGATGCACACGAGGTGGAGTTTCCAAGCCATTGTCCGGTCTGTGGATCAGACACCGAACGGGTTGAAGGTGAAGCGGTATTACGTTGTACTGGTGGGTTAATTTGTGGCGCGCAGCGTAAAGAGGCATTAAAACATTTTGTTTCGCGTAAAGCGCTCGATGTGGACGGTCTTGGCGACAAATTAATCGAGCAATTAGTCGATAAGGAGTACGTCACCACCCCAGCCGATCTTTTCCGCTTAACGGCTGGGAAATTAACCGGCTTGGAAAGGATGGGACCTAAATCGGCACAAAATATTATTCAAGCGCTAGAGAAATCACGCAAGACGACGTTAGCACGCTTTATCTATGCATTAGGTATTCGCGAAGTCGGTGAGGCAACCGCTCTCGCCTTAGCGACCCACTTTACAACGTTAGACGCTCTCATGGCAGCCTCAATGGATGACCTTATCGCTGTGGACGATGTTGGCACGGTAGTGGCTACTCATATTCGGCATTTTATGGATGAAGAGAGTAATCGCGACGTTATTCGCCAATTGGTCGATGACGCACAGATCCATTGGCCAGCCGCGGTGGTCGCTCAGGCAACGGAGTCGGCATTCAATGGCAAAACAGTGGTGCTTACCGGGACCTTGTACCAAATGACACGTGACGAGGCGAAGGCGCAGCTATTGCAACGCGGTGCTAAGGTGACAGGGAGTGTCTCGAAGAAAACTGACCTGCTGATTGCAGGGGAAGCGGCCGGCTCTAAGCTTGAGAAAGCGCAGGCATTGGGTATTGCGGTGATTGATGAGCAGCAACTCATCGTAATGTTGGAGGCGTAATGCCGGATAAAGAGCAACTGGTTGAACTGGCAAACTGGCGTATGCCTTTTGGTAAATATCAGGGAAGACGACTTATCGACTTACCCGAAGAGTATCTGTTGTGGTTTGCCCGCAAAGAAGCTTTTCCAGAAGGGCACCTTGGGCAGTTACTGCAGCTTGCTTTAGCCATACGGATTGAAGGGCTTGAGCACTTAGTGACCCCCCTTAAGGTTTAACGCTTTCGCCCCGATAGCGGGGCGAAATATTATCAGGGGGAAGTGACTGCGGTTTTGTCGACATCGCCAAAAACAGTGTAATGTGGCAGAGTCACCCTGGATTGCTGCTCCCAGCCGCCGCCCAATGCTTTATATAGCGTGACTAAATCCACCGCGGTTTGCGCTTGTGCTTGAATCGCTTGCTGCTCGGTTTGCGCTAATTGACGCTGTGCATCTAACACAGTGATATAGGTAATAAAGCCTTTCTTATAGTTTTCCGAAGCAAGTTGGAAAGCCCGTTCAAGCGCATTCCGCGATTGTTTTATCGCCGTGTCTTGCTGTTGCCCTGTGCGGTAGCTTACCAATGCATTTTCCACTTCTTGCAAAGCAGTCAACACAGTTTGACGATAATTAAGTGCCGCGGCCGCTTGTTGAGCCCGTGCTAATTTCACATTGGCGACGAGGCGTCCGCCCTCAAAAATCGGCAAATTAATTCCAGGCCCAATACTGTAAAAGTGGCTACTCCAATTATCCATGTAACTGATATCACTGTTACGCACACCTAATTGACCGGTTAACGACAGGCTTGGGAATAATTGCGCTATAGAGACACCAATATTGGCGGTTTGTGCATGTAAATTTGCTTCTGCCGCCCGAATATCCGGTCGACGTCGAGTCAGTTGAGAGGGGATGCCTACGGCAACCAGTTGGGGCAATGTTGGCAGCGACTTCGCCGCCGAAAGTTCATTATCCAAGGCGCCAGGTGTTAATCCAAGCAGCACGGCGAGGGCATTTTTCGCTTGGGAAATTTGCGATTGAGATTGAGGTAATTGAGCCTGTAATGCGCTCAACTGAGCCGTAGCACTTTCAACATCGCTGCTCGGTGCCAGCCCATTTCGCATCTGACTCTGGGTTAATTCCAGACTCTGTTGCGCGATAGCGATCTGTTGGCTGAGTGAAGCTTCGGTGGCCTGTGCTGCACGTAATTGGAGATAGGTGCGCGTAACCTCGGCCTCAAGCGAGACGAGAGCATCATTATGCTGTTCGACCTGCTGCTGCTCGCTGGCACGCGCCAGTTCGACCTGTCTGCGGGTTTTTCCCCATAAATCCAGTTCCCAACTCGCGTCAAACCCGCCTTGATAGAAACCAACACTGCCCGTGGCGTGATTAGCGATATCGTCGGGTAATGCGTCATAAAGTCCCTGCGATTGTAATTCTCCTTTCAGCCCGAGCTGTTGTCGAGAATAAGAGGCTTGTCCATTCAGGGTCGGGAACAATCCGCCTTGCGCGCTAGACACTTGCTCGCGCGCGCCTGAAATGCGTAATACGCTCTGCTGTAAGCTTAGATTACCTTCTGTCGCCCGTTGAATCAGGCTATTGAGTTGCGGGTCATTAAAATTTTTCCACCAGCTAACTTGCGTATCGGTTGTTAACGGGTGAGAGGCTTGATCTTTTTCGCCCGCGTGCCAAGAACCTGTTAAGTGGTTTTCGGGGACATGATAATCGGGGCCGACCGCACATCCCGAGAGGGTGAGGACCAGCATCGATAAAAATAATCGCTGTGATTTCATGAGGTTTCCTTTCATTTAATGGCCTCCTGCGCTGCCTTCACTCTTCACCGGGGCGAGTAAAAGACAGAAGGGGATCATGACGAGGGCGATTACGCAAAGCCCCGTGAAGACATCGATGTAGGCTAAGATACGGGCTTGGCTGATCATCTGTTTATAGAGTTGTGCTGAAGCCAGTTGGGTACTGTTCCCGACTAATGTTGTGAAGTTCTCTATTGCAACACTCATTTTTTGAATCGCTTGGGAGAACGGTTCATTAAGCTGAGTGGTATGATCAGATAAATAAGCAGAACGCGCTTGTTGGCGCTCAGTAATAGCCGCAGTTGACAGAGAAATTCCGATTGATCCCGCCACATTACGAAACATGGTGAAGAGTGCTGACGCATCCGCATTTAATTGCTGTGGGATAGTGATGAAGGCGATGGTGGTCAAGGGAACAAATAAAAAGCCTAATCCGATCGACTGTAAGCTGCGCATAATGACCAAAGACGTAAAATCCAGGGTTGGGGTCATCTGGAAACCTGAATACAGGAAAGAGGCCGTCAAGCAGAAGAAGCCAAACATGATAATAAAGCGGGTTTGAACAATCGGCATTAACTTTAGCACTAACGGGATGGTTAAGATGATAAAGAACGCGCCCGGGGTGAGGACTAGGCCGGCCAGTGTTGCCGTATACCCTAAGTCTTGTTGTGCCAACTGCGGGATCACGACCGAACTGCCGTACAAAATAAAGGCCATTGCGGCCATCAGCAACCCAGCAACCCAGAAGTTACGATCACGCATAACCAGTATATCGACCACCGGACGGCGGGCGTATATCAGCCAATAAACTGTCCCGACTAAGCCGACGACGGCCAGTACAGCAAAGGTAATGATAAAGGAAGAGTTGAACCAATCTGCATCTTCCCCACGGTCTAAGAAGACCTGCAAGCAGCCTAATCCAAGGGTGATAAGGCTAATGCCAATATAATCGATGCGAAGCTGGCCTTTTTTAGCCTTACGTTCCCAAGGGGGATCTTCAAGCAGTTGATAGATGGCTAATGCAGTGAGGATACCCACGGGGATGTTGATAAAGAAAATCCAACGCCAGCTGTAATTATCCGTAATCCATCCCCCCAGAGTCGGGCCAATAACCGGCGCGACAATAATGGCAATGGAAGAGAGTCCAAAGGCTTTGCCCCGATCTTGCTTGCTAAAATAATCGAGTAAGACCGATTGTTGTACGGGTTGTAATCCACCACCGAAGAATCCCTGCAAAATTCGAAACAGAATCAGTTGCCAAAGTTCCGTTGCAATACCGCAGAGAAAGGAACAGATCGTAAACATGACCACGCAGATTAAAAAATAATTTTTACGACCAAATAGGCGACTAAAAAAAGCAGAGATGGGCAGGACAATACCATTGGCGACCAAATAGGAGGTCAGCACCCACGTCGCTTCATCATAACTAGATGAAAGGGAACCGGCTACATGGGGAAGGGCAACGTTAACGATAGTGGAGTCCAACACCTCCATAAATACCGCTAGGGTGACAGTGAGGGCAACCAGCCAAGGATTACAGCGAGGTTGCCAGCGTTGTGCATCAGTCATCAACATGGACCTCAGGCTCTACCGATAGGCCTAAGGGCAGAGGATGTTGAGGGTCAAGGCCCTTATCAATAATAATTTTTACTGGAACACGTTGCACAATTTTAACAAAGTTACCGGTGGCATTCTCTGCAGGGAAGGCCGAGAAGTGTGAACCTGAGCCCATTTGAATGCTATCAACGTGACCTTCGAGTCTTAGGTCAGGCCAAGCATCGACGGTGAGGCTAACTTTATTACCCGGATGCATATGTTCAAGTTGTGACTCTTTAAAGTTAGCGGTCACCCAAATTTGCGGTGAAACCAATGAAAACAGCGCCGACCCCGCTTGTACTAAACTCCCGACTTGGACGTTTCGCTTAGTGATATAACCCTCATAAGGGGCACGCACTTCGGTATAGGAAAGGTTCAGCTTTGCAGTTGCTAATTGTGCGGCAGCTTGCGCGACCTGTTGTTGACGGGCCGCGATAGCCGTTTCTTGTTGATGCAGTTGTAACGGCACCTGTGACGCAATCTCGACTTGGGCCTGCGCCTGCTGATAATCAGCCTGTGCGGCGCGATATTGTGAGGTGGCACTGTCGATATTACTCTGGGTGGTCGCTCTGGGATCGACACCGTGTTGGCGTTGATAGACAGATTCTGCGTTCGCCAAATTTGCTTTCGCTTTGGCTTGGTCAGCGAGGGCTTGGTGCAGTTGCGCCGGATATTGCACTTTGGCTAATTGATATTGTGCTTGCGCCTGTTGTAGTTGCGCTTGAGCGCTTCCTAGTTGTGCTTGCGCTTGTTCGCGTTGTGCGGTGGCATCACGGGGATCGATCACTACTAAGAGATCGCCTTGATGAACGAGTTGGTTATCTTTTACCTTTAGATCGATAACATAGCCATTCGTTTTCGGGGCGATAGTGGCTGCGTTGCCATCGGTGAAGGCGTCATCAGTGGATTCTATACCTCGGTTCATTAACCAAAAAATCACCGCAACACACAGAAGGACGATGGCGATAATGGCTAAAATAATGAGAGGTTTTTTACCTGGACGTTGTCGCGGTGGGGCGTCGTTATTCTCTGTATCAGTAGAGTGTGCATCCTGATCTTGTTCAGCTGCATCCTGTTCGCGGTGATCTCGCGTGTTGTCTGTCATGGTATCTTCCATCCTAAAAATTACCTAAAGGTGACGTCTTCAACGTTTACACGTTATCAGTGTAGATAAAATATGACGATTTGGCGTAAAGAATAGAGATAAACAATTCACCCAATATTAACGCCATTGGGTGAAAGGGAACTCGCTAGGAGTCGGAAGAGGCTTGCTCGCCAGCTTTTTTATAGCGTTGTGCTATCCATGAGCAGGTCATTAACTGAATTTGGTGAAAGATCATCAATGGCAACACGATAATCCCGACAATGCTCGCAGGAAAAAGGATATTTGCCATCGGTACGCCATTCGCCAAGCTCTTCTTCGACCCACAGAATAGAATCGTAATCTCATCGGGACGACTAAAGCCAAAGAGGCGGGCTACCACCAGGTTAATTAATAACGCGATGGCCAGTAATAGAATACAGCCTACCACGATCCAGCCCAGGGTCGTGGCATCCACTTTATGCCAAATACCGTTGACCACTGCCTCACTGAAGGCGGTGTACACCACCAGTAAAATTGAGGTCTGGTCAGTTTTACCGATCAAACTACGATGACGCTCGACCCATCCGCCAATCCAACGACGAGCAATATGACCCAGAACAAAGGGTAATAATAGCTGCAGCATGATTTTACCTATCTGCTCAAAGCCATTTCCGGGCATTGCACTGTGTACGTTCATCACTAAATTGACTAATAGTGGTGAGACAAATACGCCTAACAGACTGGAGGCGGAGGCACTACAGATCGCTGCGGCAACATTACCGCCCGCTAAAGAGGTAAAGGCAATGGCCGACTGCACTGTCGCAGGAAGGATACAGAGATAGATAAAGCCAGTATAAATGTCGTTACTGACATTGACTGGGTGCCACCATACCATCAAGCAGCCGAGTAGGGGAAAAACGACAAAGGTGCTACACATAATCCATAAATGTAAGCGCCAATGGCTACTCCCAGCGATAATTTTTTCCCGCGAAAGTTTTGCGCCATGCATAAAAAATAAGAGGGCTATTGCTGCCGTGGTTAGCCCTTCGACGATCGGGACAAACCCGCCGCGAGCAGGAAGGAAGGTCGCTAATAAAACAGTAATGATAAGTTTGACCATCATCGGGTCAAGTCGCAGAAAGCCCATAGTTGTGTCCATCCAATAAATAATCATTGGATTGTGCTTTAAATCAGATTAGAAATATAATTGATTTATTACATGAATATATGAAGAAAATAGATGAATTATAGTTTACGCCAGTTGCGAATCTTTGTGGCCGTTGCCGAGCAACAAAGTTTCAGTCGGGCCGGGGAGTTAATCGGCCTAAGCCAGTCGGCAGTCAGTCATGCCGTAAAGGAGTTGGAACAAACGCTAGCACTGCGTTTGATTGACCGCACCACACGTGAGGTGGTGCTGACCTTGGCCGGAAAACAGCTCGCTTCAAGGATGGCGCTACTGATCGATGATATGGATAGTGTGATCAAGGATCTGTATAGCTATGGTGAACAACGTACTGGCACGGTGAGAGTGGCGGCCAGTCAGACTATTTCAGCGCAATTAATGCCGAAGTGCCTGGCAACATGTCAGCAGCGTTATCCGGAGATACGTTTGTTGTTGCAAGACAGTGTTCAGCAATCGGTCGTACAAGCGGTTAGGCAGGAAGAGGTTGATTTTGGCATAGTGATTGAACTGCAGAATACGCGTGAGTTCGAGACACAACCGCTATTGCAAGATCCTTTTCTATTACTGTGTCGAGACGATGATCCTTTAGCACAGCAAGCATTGGTCAGTTGGTCTGATATCGCGCAGCGCCAGTGTGTATTACAAGATTATGCATCAGGGAGTCGCGTGTTGATTGATGCGATTTTTCAGCAACAAGGCGGGCATCCAGAGGTGGTTCAGCAAGTCGGTCACCCCAGTACGTTGTTCACTATGGTTGATGCAGGGATTGGTATCAGTATTCTACCGGCGCTGGCACTGCCTTTGCCGCGAGAGAGCCAGCTCGTGGTGAGAAAAATTACCCCAGAGAGAGGACGCTTACTGACGTTAATACGTCGTAGAAATCGTTCATTAACGCCAGCAGCAGAGGTTATTTGGCAATTAGTCGCTGAGCAAGCGCAGCAGTTGGCACAAAGACGTCAAATCAGTGTGAGCTAGAAATGAAAAAAGTAGCCAGAGGGTGGGGGTATAGAGACCTCCCGAAGAATAGCCAAAAAGCGGCGGAGTCCATCACCGCAGGCCTCTCTCACCTTGCCATGCAAGGCCTAATACGTAACCGCGATGACGTGATCACCACGCTCGAAGCTGCCGGTATGACCATTGCTCGGGAAACCAAATCCAGCATTAGCATCGAATCACCGGATGGCGGTAAAAACCTCAGACTCAAAGGAGCACTCTATGAGCGGGATTTCCGATTTAGCGAAAGCCTCCGAGGAGAACTCGAAGCAGCAAGCGCAACATACCGAGACGCACGTGAAAGCCGAATTTCAGAAGCTGAACGCTGCTATCAGCACGGAACTGAACTCAAGCGTGAAGGGTATCAACAGTGCTATCCAAGACGTGACGAAACAACACCAACAGCACCTGAAAACCGTCTACCAGCCGGTAAGGAAATGGCTGTGGATTGACCTGTCATTCATCGCCTTGATTTGCGCCGGTCTGATCGGGGTAATCTACTGGTATCTGAATCAGCAACTCGACCAGATACAGGTCAACGAGCAGAGATTGGCAGTACTGAACTCGAAAACCGGCAAGGGGATAGTAATCGAGGCCGGCAAAGGGAAGAATCAAGGCCAGTATTTCATTCTGCTACCGAAAAGCGCTAGCGATATCCAGACCTATCCCTACAAGAAACAAACGGTAGTGAACTACAGCGTCAAATAACCCCAGAGAACTCACCAGAGCCTCCCAGAGACTATTTAACTGGCTTAGGTAAAATCCCATGACCGAGACAGAAAAACTCTTGTTGTGCGCATTAGAGCGCTTACAGAACGACTCAAAGACACAGCAGCAAGTCTTACTCGACAGCTTCAAGAGTTTACAAGCCATGTATGAGAAAACACGGCAAGAGAATCAAGCCTTAGCCAATCACTGCACGAGGCTGAACCGGCAAGTCGAGGGCTTGAGCAACACAGTCAATCGCTTAGCCAGACTGTAGTCGCTAAAGAGCGTAGCCAGCGTCAAGAAAATGACCGGGGAATGACTCTGTAAATTTGGATGGAAATATACTCTCCTTAGGGTACTATGTAATCCTTAAAGGGAGGGATACATGAGCTACGCGATCGAATTTATTGAGACATCGCTTTTCACTCGGCAAATTCAAGCGATTGCCACGGATGACGAGCTCAAAGACTTACAAAGCGAACTTATTGAATCACCGGATAAAGGTGACTTAATGCAGGGAACGGGTGGTCTGCGAAAAATCAGAATGGCGACCGGTAATCAGGGCAAAAGTGGTAGCGCCAGAGTGGTCTACTTTCTGGCGACAGACGAAATTATCTATCTGGTTATGGCTTACCCGAAAAGCGCAAAAGAAAGCCTAACCTAGGCTGAGAAAGCAGAACTGAAAAAACTGACCAAACGACTCAAAGGTGAGGTGTAGCATGAGTATTTTTAACGAACTGAAAGCATCCCTTGAAGAAGCCGTCGCTATCAAAAACGGAACAGTCTCGCCGTCACGTGTTACTCGCTATGACGTGGCGGATGTAAAAGCTATCCGTGAAAAACTGAACGTCTCACAGGCAGAAATGGCAAGGGCGCTGGGGACCAGCCTTGATACCATCAAAAGCTGGGAGCAAAAACGGCGTAACCCAACAGGGCTGGCTGCAAAGGTCTTAGCGACAATACAAGACGACCCTAAATACTTTAAGGTACTGGCAGCGCACTAAAAATTTATCGGGAAAGTGACGGGTAAACTCGACATAAACTGTCATTTGCGTGTAACTTTAACGCCATTAGAAAAGACAACGCCCCGAAATCATGCTATAACTTGGCGGTCGCACATGATTAACGGGGCGTAGGCATAAAACCTAGAAAGGATATTAGCACATAAGACGTGCAACACAACAGTCCGCCATAAGCGCTGGGCACATTGAGTGACGTAGCACTTAAACTTTTTAACGACAGATTACCCCATAAACCGTACTTCACGGACGAGCTGCAATGTGGTTTACGCATTGCCGGGAAAGAGCGGGCAATCCTTGCCAAATATATTCAGTTTAACCAACCCCATACGCAATTCTGGCTCTGCTTTGACGTAGATAGACCGGGCGCTGCCATTGATTGGAGCGACCGTAACGCTCCTGCGCCCACGCTCACCATCATGAACAAAGCCAATGGCCACGCTCACCTACTTTACGCGCTAAAAACGGCGGTGCGCACGGCTCAGGATAGAAAAATAAAACCACTCAGATACAGACATACAGCTAAAAGAAGCGAGACCTAAAATACATAAGATTAATAATGTACTGGGGTTATACAAATGACAGTAAATGTAGAAAATTTAATCGGTAAGGATACCCAATCTGGTCGTTGTGGATCCGCTGCCGGAAGATAGTAGTATTGAGGCCACAACTACCCCTATACCGGAAGAGAAGACCTTTGCGGATTATATTCTTATATTGCCGCTATCGAATATTCCGCCGATTTATATATACCTGAGCAAGCCGCCTGTTGAGTTTTTGGAAGTTGAGCTTTATAGCGATTTTGTGCGCAGATCTCGTCAAGGCAAGTATGAGGCTGATCATATGCCATCGAAAGCAGCAGTTAAGGCATATCTGAAAGCACATTATCCTGACATGACGCCTGAAGATATTGAGCTTGCTTCTCAAGATGTCGCTGCAATAGTGATACCTAAAAAGGTACACCAGCAAATCAGCGAAACCTACGGTGGGCGTAACACATCTGTACAAATTGAACTGGACTCAAAAAATCTCAGGGCCGCTCTTGATCGTAATCTTGATGCCATTAAACCAGCTCTAAAAGAGCAAGGGGCTACAGAAAATCAAATAGAATCAGCAAGGTCGAAAATGCATAAACTAAACAGTGAAATGGAGTTATAAAAATGACAGTGAATATTGACGCTTTAATAAGCTGTTTAGGGAAAACATATCAGGAACTTATTGATAATGAATTGATCAATTATAAAAGCCCTCCTACAGGCTCATCTGGAGACCCTGACCTAAGTCTTGATATGGCAAAAGAAGGTCTTTTCTTGTCCTTTAAGAGGGATGGCCGGATATTGCAGGCTATCGTCGTAAAAATCCAGAATGATAAGGCTAAAAACTGGATGTTTCCAAATGAATTACCAAAGCCATTGCAGAGAAACATGTCGAGGAAATGGGTTCATGAAAATATAGGTGTGCCATTAAGAAGCAGTCCTCCGAAGGTGGTTATGCGGCGGGTTTTTGGCTGGACAGATCTTTATGAAGCCCAAAACCGATTAATACCTACAATGATGCAGATAAGCTATGACACATCAGATCAAGTCAGGTCTGTAACATTTCTTCCTGCTTCAGATCTTCGTTGGTAGCTTTTGTACTTCTCATAAACGCAGCACACAAGATTTGTTGTGCTGCTTTATTCCTTATCCCTTCTGACATCTAGCCAAAGCACCCCAACTGTGGCGATCCATCTCTCACTATCGCTTAAAGGCGATTAATTGATCGATTTAAACGATATGATGAACGGGGAAATAATTCAACCCTATCAATTGGTTAAAAGGTCTTTTAGTATTTCAGGTGCGATCCGGCTAGGAATACTCGTGAAGAGGGAGTAAACAGAAACTGCCGCAGGTTCTCATCCTGTACGATTTAACGTTGAGCATTAGAAACGAAAAAAGCACCCAGAGGGTGCTTTTTTACTGAATTTGGTGGGTCGTGCAGGATTCGAACCTGCGACCAATTGATTAAAAGTCAACTGCTCTACCAACTGAGCTAACGACCCGAAGTGGTGGGTGATGACGGATTCGAACCGCCGACCCCCTCCTTGTAAGGGAGATGCTCTACCAACTGAGCTAATCACCCCCGCTGTGTGGAGTCGCATTATAGGGATAGTTGATTTTGAGTCAACGTTTTTTATCACTTAATTTTCTGTTCGGTTTAAATTTCACCACTCTGTCGCCCATTTAAGCGATTTGATGAAAATAGCCACAAAAATTACATCACTTGGCGAGATTAGTCATGTCTTATTATTGAGGAAAAAGCGCTAACTGTTACACTGTGCGAAGAATAATACGATTCCACAAGGTTTTATCGGGTGTTCTACCCTATGTACGTTAAGGCAAACCTCAAATGAAAATCAAAACACGTTTTGCACCAAGCCCTACAGGCTATCTCCATGTTGGTGGCGCTCGCACCGCCTTATATTCTTGGCTTTACGCCCGCCATAATCAAGGTGACTTTGTTCTGCGTATCGAGGATACCGACCTTGAGCGGTCAACGCCGGAAGCGATCGAAGCTATCATGGACGGGATGAACTGGCTGAGCTTAAATTGGGATGAAGGCCCTTACTATCAGACCAAACGTTTTGATCGCTATAACCAAGTGATTGACCAGATGCTTGATGCGAACACCGCTTACCGTTGTTACTGCTCGCGCGAGCGCTTAGAGGCACTGCGTGAACAGCAAATGGAAGCCGGTGAAAAACCGCGTTATGACGGATGTTGTCGTGATACTGAGCATGGTCATACCTCTGATGAACCCCATGTCGTGCGTTTTCGTAATCCACAAGAAGGATCGGTCATTTTTGATGACCAAATCCGTGGACCTATCGAATTCAGTAACCAAGAACTTGACGATCTCATTATTCGCCGTACCGATGGTTCCCCAACTTATAACTTCTGTGTGGTTATTGACGATTGGGATATGGGTATCACTCACGTGATCCGTGGTGAAGACCATATCAACAATACTCCTCGTCAAATTAATATTCTTAAAGCCATTGGCGCTGAAGTCCCAATTTATGCACACGTCTCGATGATTTTAGGTGACGATGGCAAGAAACTGTCTAAGCGTCATGGGGCAGTCGGCGTGATGCAGTATCGCGATGATGGCTTCTTACCTGAAGCGCTCTTGAACTACCTGGTAAGAATGGGGTGGGCACATGGCGATCAAGAAATTTTCTCTATTGATGAGATGGTCAAGCTTTTCCAACTGGATGCGGTGAGCAAATCGGCGAGTGCGTTTAACACTGAAAAGTTACTGTGGTTAAACCATCATTATATCACCACGCTGGCCCCTGAATATGTGGCAACGCAACTTCAGTGGCATATTGATCAACAACAGATCGATACTCGTACTGGCCCAGAACTTGCAAAATTAGTCACGCTGTTGGGTGACCGTTGTAAAACGCTGAAAGAGATGGCAGAAACTTGTCGTTATTTCTACGAAGACTTTAGCGAATTCGACGCTGACGCGGCGAAGAAGCATCTACGCTCAGTGGCTCGCCAGCCGCTTGAGCTTATTTCTGAGAAGTTAGCGGCACTGACGGAGTGGACTACCGAAGCGATCCATAACGCCATTGAGCAAACCGCTACTGAGCTTGAAGTAGGCATGGGTAAAGTGGGTATGCCGTTACGTGTGGCAGTGACGGGAGCAGGGCAATCACCTGCCCTAGATGTCACCGTTGAGGCTATTGGCCAACAACGTAGCGTAAAAAGAATCGCCCAAGCTCTCGCCTTTATTAGCGAACGCGAAAACCAAGCCTAATAGTATGAGTACCGGCAGTGTGTGCTGCCGGTACCACTTACGAAGTGATGCCTAATCGATTAAGAATACCGCTGATACCTTCTCTTAATAAGAGAGAGGTTAGCTGCGCTTTTTCATCAGGGCTCATTTGTTGGAGTGAACTGAGTAAGATCTGAGTCAATTGATCTTTACGGACAGTGTAATGACTTCTCGGTTCGGCAGCGTGCCGCACTGATTTCAGAAATTCGGTTACCTGCTGATCAATATGCACCAATCGTGCCTTACCGCCTTGTACACCCGGCTTTGCAACCGTGGTCCATCCTTCGCGTTTAATCCATTTATTAATCGTTTGACGCGAGTAACCCGTTTCCTGCGCAAGTTCTTCAGGTGTCATCCATTCCTTATTCACAATCAGTTCCTTCTAGTTGATTGTTTAACGTTAACTCGTAATTATGAAAATAACGTGAAGTGGGATAAAATAAAAGCGCTAATCATAGAGATTATGCGTTTACTCATACTTTTTCTAATTATCGCCGCTAATCAATTGGAAAAGGTCAATAAAATTTGTGGATGGTGGCTTTAACATCATTTTGCTGGAATTTTCAGCGGTTGCACCTGGAAGTTAAAAATGGCGTTGACAGTTATCAACGAGTTACCTATTATTTCGGCGTCAGTAACACTGACACCTTCATTGAAGGGGCTATAGCTCAGCTGGGAGAGCGCTTGCATGGCATGCAAGAGGTCAGCGGTTCGATCCCGCTTAGCTCCACCAAACTCCTCGAGTTTGAACAATGAATTCCTAGATGTGGGGGTATAGCTCAGCTGGGAGAGCGCTTGCATGGCATGCAAGAGGTCAGCGGTTCGATCCCGCTTATCTCCACCAATTCTTAATCAATTACCTTTCAATTTCATCCCTTAAACATATTTATTTGTTCAGTTAAGTGAAATTTATTACGTATTAGGCAATAATGACGCGGTAAGCCATTGACGGCTTTACGACACATATCTGAATTTTTATTTGTCAATTGAGATTACGCCATGAAGCTTAAGGGAATCAATGAAGGTTTCTTCATTTTATTATTGTTATTAACCACTGTCGCATTTTGCTTTGTCCTGAAAGCCTACTATTCGTCTATTTTTTGGGCAATTATCCTAGCCGTACTGTTTTATCCGTTAAAAACTCGTTTACGAGCATGGTTGGGGGATAGGAACACGCTTGCCTCTTTCCTTACTCTGGTTGTCATCTGCCTTATTGTCTTTATTCCTTTAGTCATAGTGACCACTTCACTGGCATACGAAGGTAATCAACTTTATCAAAGTGTTGCTCAAAACCGCGGAAATTTTGCGGGGGACATTACTCAGCTGATTCAGCATCTGCCGACATTTGCTCAGAACTTCCTAGAGCGTTATGGATTGACCGATGTGAATACTCTGCAACAGAAAGTCTCAGCATTGGCAATGCAAGGTAGCCATACGCTTGCCAATAGCGCACTGATGATCGGGCAGGGAACGTTCAGTTTTACGGTTGGCTTCGGTATCATGCTCTATCTGCTATTTTTTACCCTAAAGGATGGCTCTTATTTAGTCAGCTTGTTACTGGATGCCGTACCGCTAACTCAGCATGCTAAGCATCATCTGTTATTAAAGTTTGCTGCGGTATCGAAAGCGACCGTCAAAGGCACTGTTGTAGTCGCCATTGTACAGGGTGCTTTAGGGGGAATTGCCTTCTGGTTCTTGGGTGTTGAGGGTAGTGTGCTTTGGGGAGCATTAATGGCTTTCTTATCATTAATCCCAGCAGTCGGGTCCGCCATTATTTGGGCACCTGTTGCAATCTATTTCCTCGTGCTAGGACCGGCTTGGAAGGGATTATTCCTCATTGCATTCTTTGTCGTGGTCGTCGGTTTAGTTGATAACTTCCTGCGTCCGCTGTTGGTGGGTAAAGAGACGAGAATGCCTGACTACCTGGTGTTGATTTCAACATTGGGGGGAATGGAACTTTTCGGAATCAATGGGTTTGTGATTGGACCACTAATTGCTGCTTTATTTATTGCATGCTGGAATTTACTGTCTGGACGAGAAAATCAAGACAATGCCGAAGAGATTGATCCTGATTTTATTGCGGAAGGGAAAGATGAAACTGAGGCCCTAAGAGCGAAATTAGCTGAACAGCTTAGTAACGATAAATCGTCATAATCGATTTCCCTATCAATTTTCGATAACCGAGAGCTCATCATTGATGGGCTCTTTTTTTAACCTTTATGGGAGGAATATCTGCGCGTAGTAAAGTGAACAGCCCTGATGGTGAGCGATATCTATGCTAGGCTGAAGCGAATGAATAGCAATTAAGTGGTTTCAAATGAATAAAATGATTGGCTTTAGTCTCATGGTAGGGATTGGTTCAACATTAGTTTTGGATATATGGGGGGTACTGCTCTTCAAAATGAAGGGGATAACGCCAACCAATTGGGGAATGGTGGGCCGTTGGTTAATGGGCCTTAGGCAAGGTGAATGGGTAGCGACTCAACAAAATGTTCAATCGCCCTCCCTAATTGAAAAAATAAGCGGCTGGTCGTTCCATTATTTGGTGGGTATTGCTTATGCAGTGATACTGGTTCTTGCGTGGGGAACACCCTTTATCCAATCCCCGACACTACTACCGATCATCTTAGTGGGTATCGTACTGAGTACCTTTGCAGGCCTAATGTTATTTATGCCAGCGATGGGCGTTGGGTTCTGCGGTAGAAAAATTCCGAATCAAGGTAATGCATTATTGATGATGATTATTGCCCATACCGTGTTTGCGTTAGGACAATATATTTTTGCGTTACTCTATGCGAGTGGATGATCAGAAAGGTAGGGGGAGTTCATACAAGCGGCTCAATCAGTCGCTTGTATGAACAGAGGCTTAAAGTACTACACCGACAATCGCCGCGGAAAGTAAGCTTACCAGTGTGGATCCATAGATAAGCTTTAGACCGAAGCCGGACACGACATTGCCTTGTTTCTCATTTAATCCCTTAATTGCACCACTGATTATCCCGATGGATGAGAAATTGGCGAATGAGACCAAGAAGACGGAGAGTATTCCCTCAGAGCGTGGCGACAATTGTCCCGCCATTTTTTGTAAGTCGATCATCGCGACAAACTCATTAGACATTAATTTTGTCGCCATTATGCTTCCCACGCGTAATGCCTCATTAGTGGGTACACCGATCACCCAAGCTAAGGGATAGAAAATATAGCCTAAAATATTTTGGAAGCTTATTCCAAAAATAGCCGTAAAGAGGGCATTAATCGCGGAAATCAATGCAATAAATCCGATCAGCATTGCTGCGACAATCATCGCCACTTTAAAGCCTGCAAGAATATATTCGCCCAGCATCTCAAAGAAACTTTGTCCTTCGTGAGTGTTTTTTAGCGAAAGATCTTCTTCTTGCTTAGCGGAGTAAGGGTTGATGAGGGATAATACGATAAAGGTACTGAACATGTTTAGAATTAAGGCTGCTACGACGTATTTCGGTTGCAACATTGTCATGTAGGCGCCAACGATTGACATCGAGACAGTAGACATTGCGGTTGCTGCCATAGTGTACATGCGGCGTTCTGACATTTTACCAAGAATATCTTTATAAGCGATGAAATTCTCGGATTGTCCAAGGATCAGCGAGCTGACAGCGTTGAACGATTCCAATTTGCCCATACCGTTAATTTTTGAGAGCACTGTCCCAATAAATCTGATGACGATGGGTAGAATTTTGAAATGCTGCAAAATACCGATTAGCGCTGAAATAAAGACAATAGGGCACAGCACGTTCAGGAAAAAGAAAGCCATTCCTTTATCGTTTAAGCCACCGAAAACAAAATTTGTGCCTTCTGCTGCGTATTTCAGGAGCAAGGAGAAAAAGTTTGAAAAGCCTTGAACTACACCCAACCCCACGTTCGAGTTGAGGAAAAACCAAGCCAAAACAAGCTCGATCACCAAAAGCTGTAAAATATAGCGATAAGCGATACTTTTACGGTCTCTACTTACAATCAGCGCTAGAACGGCTATAACTATCAGAGCGAGTACAAAATGAAGTGCTTGTGACATGCATAGTGCCTTAAAACTAAAGGGATAGATCGTAGGGCCCTATTCTAGGGCAGAGTCGGGCTAAACACGAGTAAAGTTGCTTATTATAAGCAATGGATCTCATATTTTTTTCTGTAAATACGTCGCTATCAGCTGTTTTGTTACCGGCTAGGCAATGATAAGTCACAGCTAAGCGATTTAGGGTGCTATCAAGTCATAAAACGGTTGCTGATGAGCAAATGAACAGGTACCTTATTACAAAGTATAGCCTTTGCTATACTTTAGTGTAAATGCTATCAGAGTGATTACTTATACCGATTTCTTTTCACTGAAGGGATCGCCTAGAGTTGGACATCATGTTAAACAGGACTCATTTATGTCTAATCGCCACAAAACGACAACGTCTATTATGACTCAACGCAAAGCCAAGATGTCGTTATTGGGCCCAGCTTTCATTGCTGCCATCGGCTATATTGATCCCGGCAACTTTGCCACCAACATCCAAGCAGGTGCCAGTTATGGTTATCAACTGTTATGGGTAGTGGTTTGGGCCAATATAATGGCGATGTTGATCCAGCTACTCTCAGCGAAGTTAGGCATTGCGACGGGTAAAAATCTCGCTGAACATATTCGTGATCGTTTTCCTAAACCCTTAGTTTGGTTCTACTGGGTGCAAGCAGAGATCATTGCCATGGCAACCGATCTGGCCGAATTCATTGGTGCGGCGCTTGGCTTTAAGTTGTTGTTCGGCGTTAGTTTGCTTGAAGGAGCGTTGATTACCGGTTTTGCAACATATCTCATTTTACTGTTACAGAGCCGAGGTCCAAAGCCATTAGAATGGTTAATTGGGCTGATGCTACTATTTGTCGCAGGGGCCTATATTGCCGAGCTGTTTTTCTCACAACCCGATCCACGTGGGTTGCTGGTGGGGATGGCGGTTCCAAAACTTCCAGATACCAATGCACTCTATTTGGCCGCAGGGGTATTGGGTGCGACCATCATGCCACATGTTATTTATCTCCATTCAGCGTTAACGCAGCGGGGCGATGATAAAAATAAAGCGCAGCGTTATGCCGCAACGAAACTGGATGTTGCTATAGCGATGACTATCGCAGGTTTTGTCAATTTAGCGATGATGGCGACTGCCGCAGCCGTTTTCCACTTCAATGGTCATACGGGGATCAGTGAGCTCGATCAAGCCTACATGACGTTAAAACCGCTGTTAGGTAATGCAGCCACTGTCGTCTTTGGATTGAGTTTAGTCGTAGCGGGACTCTCCTCAACCGTAGTGGGTACGCTAGCCGGTCAGGTTGTGATGCAAGGTTTTGTTCACTTTAGTATTCCATTATGGTTACGTCGTGCCATTACTATGCTGCCTTCTTTTGTGGTAATTTTGGCAGGAATGGATGCAACAAAAATATTGGTATTGAGTCAGGTTATCCTAAGTTTTGGGATTGCACTTGCTCTGATCCCATTGTTGATGTTTACTAACCGAACTGAAATTATGGGTGATCTCGTTAATACCCGCTGGATTAAGTTAGCAGCATGGGGGATCATTCTGATTGTTGTTTGTCTTAATTTCGGATTATTATTCGGCGACTTTTTTGGGCTATAAGAATAGCTATCCTCTTTAATAATCATTGAGTCCAATCGTTCGCACTTGTCCTGCACGAGTGTTATGGAGCTCACTGCAAACTTAGCTTAGGTAGCCCAAGCTACCTGACATGAATTATCCCGAGTGGAGCATTAAAATAATGACTAAATATGCATTAGTCGGCGATGTGGGTGGCACCAATGCACGGTTAGCACTTTGTGATGTGGCTAACGGATTAATATCGCAGATTGATACTTTTCCAACATCAGACTATCCGAGCCTCGAAGCGGTTATCCGGCACTATTTGGACCAACAACATATTGAAGTTGTTGATGCCTGTATCGCGATTGCTTGCCCAGTGAAGGGCGATTGGATTGCGATGACCAACCATCCTTGGGCTTTTTCAATCCAAGCTATGAAAGATAATTTACACTTTGAACACTTTGAAGTGATTAATGACTTTACGGCGGTTTCAATGGCTATCCCGATGTTGGGGGATAATGACGTATTGAAATTCGGAGGGGATGAACCCATTGCCGATAAACCTATCGCTATTTATGGTGCTGGAACTGGGCTTGGTGTCAGCCACTTAGTTCACGTGGATAAGCGTTGGGTACCTTTACCGGGTGAAGGTGGGCATGTTGATTTCGCGCCCAATAGTGAAGAAGAAGATCAAATTCTTGAAGTCTTACGCGAAGAGATGGGACACGTCTCCGCGGAACGCGTACTTTCTGGTGCAGGATTAGTCAATCTTTATCGCGGTATCGTTAAAGCTGATCATCGTGAACCTGAAGAGTTAAAACCACGAGAAGTAAGTGAACGCGCATTAGAAGATAGCTGTATCGATTGCCGCCGTGCGTTATCACTTTTCTGCGTCATCATGGGACGCTTTGGTGGAAACCTAGCCTTAACCTTAGGCACTTTCGGTGGGGTCTATATTGCAGGTGGGATTGTTCCGCGCTTCCTTGAGTTCTTTAAAGCCTCTGGCTTTCGCGCTGCTTTTGAGGATAAAGGGCGATTCCGTGATTATGTGAAAGATATCCCAGTCTACATGATCACTCACGAACAACCTGGCCTACTCGGGGCAGGGGCACATTTGCGTCAAACGCTCGGAACGGTATTATAGACCGAAGGCATAACAGGGCTTACGCCCTGTTATTATTTAAGCAAAAGAACGAAAGTTCCTAGCCATAGCACAACAAAAAAAGAAATTCCCATCAATGCATACTTCATAAGATATCCTCTATTATCATTTTATTACGCTGAATACCTTGGTTACAGCTCATAGCTATTGTATTACGTGATTTGTATCACGATTTTGATCCCGCGTAATGTACGTTGAATTAACGTAAAAAGATAGATTTCCTTACTGAGAGTTAACATCGTTCACGCTCTACTGACATTAAACAAGTTACCTTTAACGTACTTTTTTACTTAAATGACTTGAGACATTATTTAGAAAAGCTGTAGAGTAAAATTTCTTCCACTGAGGGATGATGTGATGAATACACTCGTAATGGCGATTGACCACCAAAACACTCTCTCCACAACGATTAGCCAACTGACGCTGCGAGAAGCTATGCTGCGAAATGCCTCAGTCGTCATTATTTGCTGTGTTCCCACTGAAGGCAGTGTGGAAGGCGAGGTGATGAGTATTGAGTGTGCGATCGACCCCACTGTAGAACAACGTGGACAGCCTAAAGATTCGTTGAACTGTGCAGAAATGACTGTCCGCGCCGCATTGGTGCCCTTTCAACAAGCTGGAATCACAGCTCGCGGCCTCCTCTGTCGTGGTGACCCGGCACAAGTTATAGTAGAGCAAGCGACAAAACTTTCCGCCATGATGATTATCATGGGGCGTAGACACCTTTCACCCTTCAATCGAATTTTTAAAGGTTCCGTTAGTGCCACGGTACTCGAAACAGCCAGCTGTCCGGTACTAATTGATTTGAGTGAAGGGCAAAATAATGCGTAGCGACGGAGACACCCAAGAGTTTGTAGCGAAGATTAACAATTTCTGGCTTAACCGCGCGAGAAATTCAGCTATATTCTAAAATCATAGGGACTGAAGTAATAACACCGGTTATTTATCCAGTTCGATACGCTTATCGACCATTAAGCTTCCTCTAAGACGACCCACTACACATAGTACATGGGGAGTAGTGAGATTTGACGGATACTATTTGTGCGTAAACCCACTCTTATTCTTATCATCGTAGTGATACTGGGTATCATCGGTTATCGCTTTCATTCTTCCTCTACCGATCAGCACCAGCTTGCCCAGCAACACGCCTTAGACAAATTCGCAGCATTACCAGGCTATCGACTGCTTAAACACCAAGAGCCGCAGCTTTGGCATGAAGTTAATGAGTCCTTTATGCATTCAATAGCGGAAGGGCACACCTTAGAACAAGCGGTTGGCGAGGTGCGCGGACAGCTCACTGAATTAGTGAATCTCAGAATTGTTAAGGCAGATGATGACGCTGTAATAGGCTACATTGTTGTCGCTGTTCAAGAGATGCAAGCGTTAAACAAGATCTCTGCAGAAAGCTGTTATCGATTTCTTTATCCGCAAGTTTCTGGAGGTGTGAATATTGGCACGCTACTCAGCCCACAAATGAATCGTGCTGATCAAGAAGCCTTGGAGGCACTCTTTCTTCATAGCCAAGACAGCGACCGGCCGCGCGATATCAATGCTGCACACAATGCATTGAATGAAGTGGTAAAGAGGCTTTATCCTCAATGGGGCAATCAATTACAGCAACTTAATCAACCTGAAGATTTAGCGACCGACCATCAAAAATTATGTGTGATGTCGATTGATCTTTACCGGACAATCCTTAAATTACCTCGGCCTGAAGCCGCCAACCTTATTCGTCAGATGGTAATGGGGTAACTTCTCTTCAGAATCTCCTGATAATTGTCGTATCACACTAAAATAGGTCAATTCGTAGAGTTGACTCGGTTATAGTAGATAAATCTAAAGAGCCTACTCGATATTAAAGGTAATCTATGTCGTACAATAAGGTAGTCTGGGCAGGAATAGCGTTCAGTGTATGCACCTTAATGGTCGGATGTGCGAAGCAGCAAGCGGGTGGCTTTACACAAATCGATCATGACAACATCGCTCATACTTATCAATATCGTTATCAATCTCATAAGCTCAATCGTGCCGCGCTCAATACGTATATCATGCATCGGTGCGCGCAAGACGGATTTGATAAAGTTGATCCCTTGCCAGAGGAAGCGGGTGCATTACCCGGTTACACCACTCGTTGGTTTCAATGTAATTACCAGATTAAAAAGTAGACCTCATAGCCAGCTAGGTGCTGGCTAAATGTAGATGCCATTCACACTTAATTAACATTATGGATTATCAAGCTTCTATTTCTTCCTTTTCCCGCTACACTTTAATTACCTTCCATTTACTGCTCGCCCATAGATAACAGTTAGTCCACTAAAAACGCTTAATTAATCATTATTAATTCTGTTCATATCAGACGATAAGCGTAAAATAGTTTGATAAAAATCAATATGTTAAATGATTTTATTATCTGTTAAGTAATTTCATTAATTGTCTTTTAATTGTAATGTAAGAGGTGGCAATGTTCGGGCTTGATGCATTTCATCTGGCAAGATTACAGTTTGCGTTTACTGTATCTTTCCATATTTTGTTTCCGGCAATCACGATCGGGCTAGCGAGTTTTCTCGCCGTGCTGGAAGGGTTGTGGTTAAAAACGAAAAACGAAACCTATCGCGATTTATACCATTTTTGGATCAAGGCCTTCGCGGTTAACTTCGGTATGGGTGTCGTTTCAGGTCTGGTAATGGCCTATGAGTTTGGGACTAACTGGAGTGGATTTTCCCAATTCGCGGGGAGTATCACTGGCCCAATGTTAACCTATGAAGTACTAACCGCTTTCTTCCTTGAAGCTGGATTTCTTGGGGTGATGCTATTTGGTTGGAATCGCGTAGGGCCTGGCTTGCACTTCTTTGCAACCTGCATGGTGGCACTCGGTACCATTCTTTCAACCTTCTGGATCTTAGCATCGAATAGTTGGATGCAGACACCTCAAGGGTTTAGCATTCAAAATGGTGTTGTAATTCCTGAAAGCTGGATGCAAATTGTCTTTAACCCCTCGTTCCCGTTCCGCTTGCTGCATATGAGTACCGCAGCATTCTTGGCGACGGCATTCTTCGTTGGGGCTTCAGCGGCTTGGCATTTATTACGCGGTAACAAAACTCCGGCCATTAAGAAAATGTTATCAATGTCATTATGGATGGCATTAATCGTTTCACCTATCCAAGCATTTTTAGGCGACGCTCATGGTCTAAACACGCTTGAGCACCAGCCAGCGAAAATTGCGGCGATTGAAGGTCACTGGGAAAACCGTCCTGGCGAGCCAACTCCGCTAATTCTTTTCGGCGTGCCAGATATGCAGCAGGAAAAAACTAAATATGCGCTGGAAATTCCTTATTTAGGCAGTTTAATCCTGACACATAGTCTTGATAAGCAAGTGCCTGCACTGAAAACTTTCCCCAAAGAAGACCGTCCTAACTCGACGATTGTTTTCTGGTCATTCCGTGTCATGGCGGGGCTTGGCATGCTAATGATCCTTTTAGGGGTTGCTAGCCTATGGATGCGTTACAAGAAACGTCTGTATGACTCTCGTCCATTCTTGTGGTTCACCTTAATTATGGGGCCTTCTGGGTTACTGGCCATGTTAGCAGGTTGGTTTACAACAGAAATTGGTCGTCAACCTTGGGTGGTATACGGTGTAATGCGTACACGTGATGCTGTTTCTCCCCATAGTGCTCTGCAAATGACTTTCAGTCTGATTGCTTTTATCGTGGTCTACGCATCGGTGTTTGGGATTGGTTATGTTTATCTGATTCGCCTGATCAAGAAAGGCCCTGTAGAGGGTGAGGGCAGAGAAGAGATCCATGGTGGTCCAGGTCAACACCACACGCCGGCTCGTCCATTATCTGCGGTAGATGCCTCTAAGAAACCAGAGGAGAAAAAATAACATGGGTATCGATCTCTCAATTATTTGGTTCACCATCATTATTTTTGCCATTTTGATGTATATCGTGATGGATGGCTTCGATCTTGGGATTGGCTTAATCTTTCCATTCATTAAAGACCCTATCGAACGCGACATGATGGTGAACACTGTCGCACCGGTATGGGATGGTAATGAAACCTGGCTAATTCTCGGGGGAGCAGCACTCTATGGTGCATTCCCTTTAGCTTACGCTGTGATTGCTGATGCTTTATCAATCCCCATCACTTTAATGCTGTTTGGCTTAATTTTCCGTGGGGTGGCCTTTGAATTCCGTTTCAAAGCGACGGAACATCACCGACCATTCTGGGACAAAGCCTTTATTGGTGGTTCTTTCCTAGCAACCTTTATGCAAGGTATCTCGGTCGGTACCCTTCTCAATGGTATCCAAGTAACGGGTCGTGTATTTACCGGTGACGTGATGGGATGGTTATCGCCGTTCCCTCTATTCTGTGGCGTTGGGCTGGTGTTGGCCTATGCTCTGCTAGGCAGTAGCTGGCTAATTATGAAGACCCAACATGCATTACATGACAAGATGTCACAGTTAACCAAGCCGCTTACTATTGCGTTACTGATTGTGATTGCGATCATCAGTATGTGGACACCGCTGGCTCATAATGCAATCTCGGAGCGTTGGTTTACCCGTCCAAATCTCTACTGGTTCTTACCCGTTCCTGTTTTAGTGGTGATATGTGGCTTCGGTATCCTACGTGCGGTGAAACGCCGTGCAGATTATGCGCCATTCCTACTGACCTTAGGCTTAATTTTCTTAGGCTTTACGGGACTTGGGATCAGCTTATGGCCGAATATTATTCCACCGTCGATCTCTATTTGGCAGGCGGCTTCACCACCACAAAGCCAAGGCTTTATGCTAATCGGTGGTTTATTGATTATCCCAGTGATACTGATGTATACATTCTGGAGCTACTACGTGTTCCGTGGGAAAATTTCTGCTGATGAAGGGTATCACTGAGTTGGCGAAGAAGCGTCCAGCGCAAACGTCAGAGGGAACGACGCCCTCTGGCAAAATCGCGCAACTACGTTGGCTACTGTTACTTTGGCTGGCTAGCATTGCGGCACTGGGTGTGGTAGCGGCTATCCTCTGGCTATTGATGCATAGTGCAGGGATGACCCGTTAAAAAAGGACTCATAGTGTGAGTAATACCAGTCAGTTAATACTGACTGGCATTTTTTCGTTTTACGGTAGGATATTTCGAGGGTTTTTCTTTCACTATCCTCGGATAACTTCGTTCTCGTCCTGTTGGCAGTAAAACTCCTTTCGTCTCGCGCTTAAGCTTTTGTAGTAGTCCCTGTGAAGCGCAGGATAATTCACCGAGCATATTCGTTATCATTAGCGTTATGTAAAGCGGCCGATACACCTCTTAACATTGCCGCCATTTTATCATCTGAACTCTAATTCTATGTTCGCCAAATGACACCATCGACGGTTAGCCAAGTTAGCCCTGCCCATTGTGGTACTGTGTTCTGGTTGGCTGATTTGTTCGAAGACACGCTTAACCACGGCTAATCCCAAGCGCTGTTTAGCTTGTATAACAGCGCTTGGCGCAACAAAAAAACGATTTACCTGTAGCAAAATATTAAGACGATTAACGATTTTGGGTAAGGGATATTGCGGTTTAAGCGCTTGCGAAATGTACATAAAAAATCCGAAAACAGAGTCTGTTCCGGATTTCTCATTGCGTGAGGAGTGTTCAACCGATCCTTAACTGATCGGCGTTATACACAGTGTGAGTCTTTTTTTATTGTAAGCTTAAATCGGTATAGCGCTGCATTTTAACGAATTCAACGCCATCTTTGATGAAGGGTTCGCTACAAATCTGAAAGCCTGATTTTTGATAGAAACGGATAGCGGTACGGCGACTATCCAGGCTCACTTTTTTAATTCCCGCTTGGTCAACAATCGCCAAGGTTTGTTGTAAAAGCTGGGTACCATAACCGCGAGATTGATACTCTTCTAACGTGGCGAATTTTCGGATCACCCAGCAGTCGTCGTAGGTCATAAATAATGAAACACAGCTGATTAACTTATCCTGAACGAATAAGCCGAAATGCCGAGCCGTATCATCATTGTCTTCCGCTAAGCGTAACGATTCACGAGGACGGTCCGGCCACAAAACGTGTTGGCGGAGATCTAAACATTGTTCAAGAGTAATCGGCTCAATTTTCACAGTCATCTACCACTAGCAAAGAGTTAAGGACAGAGGCTAATGTGGACATAAGTAAGGTAAAATTCAAGTAACTTATGTTGTGAAAAAGAAAATTTAATTGATAAGCGTGTTTAATGTAGTGAGGCAGATGTACTGATTAAGAAACGAGGAGGGTTCCCTCCCCGTCGCAGAATATTAGAAATCTGCTTTTAGGACGACACGAAAATTCGCTTTACCCTCACGCAGATGATCCAACGCATCGTTAATTTTAGACATTGGGAAAGATTCAATTTTCGGAGTGATTTTCTTACGCGCCGCAAGTTTGAGCAGTGAACGCAATTCACCTGGAGAACCGGTTGATGACCCGCCAATCGATTTATCCCCAGCAATTAAATCAAAGGCAGCGACTTGGATAGGCTTCATCACTGCACCCACAGTATGGAACTTACCTTCTGGTGCCAACGCATCAAAATAGGGTTTCCAATCGAGGTCCACCGCGACAGTACTAATGATCAAATCGAAACGTCCTGCCTGTGCTTTCAATGCTTCAGCATCGCGGCTATTAACCACTTCATCAGCCCCTAACTCAAGGATAGACTCTTTCTTGCTAGGATTTGAACTGAAGGCTACAACCTCTGCCCCTAATGCTTTGAGTAACTTAACGGCAAGGTGTCCTAGCCCTCCAATGCCAATCACACCGACACGACTCATGGCATTGACTTGGCTCATTAATAGGGGTTTGAATACGGTGATACCACCACATAACAGCGGACCTGCAAGTGTAGGGTCCAAATCTTCTGGTAAAGGGATCACCCACTGCCAATCAGCCCTGATTTTTTCAGCGAAACCACCACGATTTAAAATGGTCGGTGTAGCACCGGACTCGCAGTTAGAGTGATTACCTCTAATACAGGCATCACAATGCAAGCAGCTTTTCGCTGACCAACCTATTCCGACAGCTTGGCCAATTTTAAGACCTTTATTTTTTGCGTTTTCGCCCAAGGCAGAAACGCGTCCGGATACTTCATGGCCTGCGACAAGCGGATAGCTTGAAATGCCCCATTCATTGTCGATCATCGATAAATCTGAGTGACACAGTCCACAATAATCGACTGTTACTTCAACTTCTTCTTCACCGAGTGGTGCTGCGTCGTATTCATAAAATTCTAAGGGTTTACCGGCAGCAGGAGCAGCATAGCTTTTTATTTTCATCTCTTTTCCCATTTTGGTGATAAGTATTAAAAATTTTACAGAATAACTGAACAGATAGTTTGCCACTGTTAAAGTGTAGCTGACAAAGCCACTTTGTGCGGCTAGTTGCGCAATAGTCGAGGGTACACTAGCCTTAGAAGTATTTCGGACACCTATCGAACGGCTGTCAATCTGAACTCATGACAGCGTCGAACTGGTCTTTATTAGGATAAAATATGAGCAATAAAACTGTATTAATTACCGGTGCAGGCAGTGGATTTGGCCGAGAAACCGCCTTTCTACTGGCGAAGAAGGGTTACGATGTTATCGCTACCACAGAAATCGTTGCTCAAATTCAACCCCTAAAAAATGAAGCGCATGCGCTAGGATTGACCCTTCAAGTCGAAAAGTTGGATATCAGTGACGAGAACGATCGCTTACGTGCCGCGCAATGGTCAATTGACGTATTGGTCAACAATGCAGGCATCTCTGAAGGAGGAGCTGTTGTCGATTTGCCCGAAGATAAATTACGTCGTCAGTTTGAAGTTAACGTGTTTGGGACTATCTTACTTACTCAGCTTTTTGCCCGTCAGTTTGTCGAGAAAAAGCAGGGTAAAATAGTTTTTATCTCATCCGTAGCAGGCCTCACAACAGATCCTTTTGCTGGGGCTTATTCTGCTTCCAAACATGCTTTAGAAGGGTTCGCCGAAGCATTGAATAGTGAATTACAAGAGTTTGGCGTACAAGTGGCGACGGTCAACCCTGGGCCGATACTAACGGGCTTTAATGACAGAATGTTCGAAGCGTGGACGCATTGGTGGCCAGAGGACAAAATCGATACCGTATTTGACTACGAAGATATTGCATTTCCTCATGAACAGTTTCATCCTTTTCAAGTATCAGACATTATCGCGCGTGTGGTAAGTGGCGAGATTACTCAATATCGTAACGTTGTTCCTGCAGAGATTATTGAGGGTACGCAACAACAGATGCAAGAGGTATGGGCTCGTGAAGTGACTACAGAGGCCTCACGTCATCCTTTAGTGCAAAAAGCCTATGATATTGATCCTGAAACGCCGAATGGTTGCTAAGTATGTTTTTATGATGAAAAATTAATTTCGCTCTCAGCTTTCTCTCGATAAAGTCATTATCGCTCACGGCTATTGTGTGAAAGTTAACGCTCTGATATAGATTAGATTTTCTTAAGAGGATCTTATATGAACGTTAACATTCGTGCAGTGACTCGGGAAGACGCTGCACGGTTAGCCGAAATTTACGGCCAGCCGGATACTCAGCAAAATACATTACAATTGCCTTGTCCCTCCGTTGAACTGTGGGAACAAAAAATTATTAATTACCCTAATGTCGGACATATCGGCTTCGTGGCTGAATTGGATGGACTGGTGGTGGGGAATATTACGTTATTTACTGAGAAGGTTATTAGACTCAAACATGTCGTTTCCTTCGGTATTGCCGTTGACGGTCACTTCACTCGTCGCGGTATTGCACGGCAATTAATTGAATTTGGATTGGATTACGCATTTAATTGGTTAGCTGCCCAGCGTGTTGAATTGAGTGTTTTCGCCGATAATCAAGCTGCCATTGCGCTTTATAAGCGGTTAGGATTTGTTATTGAAGGGACACAGAGACAAGCAGCATTTAAGAAAGGTCGCTATCACGATACCATTATGATGTCTAAGCTTGCCAGCGAGTACTTCGGTAAGGGGTCAAAATAGTCAACATTAGTGGTCATTTATTATTCATCTTTGGGTAAATAAATGACCTATTTATAAGAGGTATTTGCTTTAACTTTAGTTATTGAGCCCTAGAGAGTGTTCGTCAATGCATATCAATATGGTTTAATATATTACGAATATTGTAAAACTCAACGTGACTTATTTGTAATGCGTCGCACTGTCGAGAGAGATAGCATAAAATGTCATTTTTCGATATTGCCTGGCTGTCTTTCAGCAAGTCTATTGTGGCTCGACCTATCAACGAATTAAGTGAGCGATTACTTTTCATAGAATAAACCTCTCATCAATGTTGTTTGTACCCCGAAGTTAATGACTATTACATAGTTTATGGCTGCCGTAAATCATAGTCGTTATGCTTTAAACTTCTTAAGTAAGGTATAAGGTTAATGAATATTAGGAGATTAGCCTCCTGTAGGGTGCCTATTAAACGCTTGCAATAAATGAACCATTCAAAAATCGACTAAAATAATGAGCAGTCCTAAATACCAACGAGGAATTTTGATGAAAAAAATGAGCTTCCGACTAAGATATGTATAGTCTGTGGTCGGCCATTTACTTGGCGAAAAAAATGGGAAAAATGCTGGGATGAAGTCAAAAAATGCTCGGAACGCTGCCGACGTCAGTAAGGAATGCTTTTTTCCAATGGAACTTGTAAGAGGGGAGGTAGCTCGTTTTGTAGAAAGGGCTAATCCATTATTATTCAAGTGTTATTGAATGTTTTACGGATGATAGAGAGAGTTGATGGAACGATATTTAGCCTATGGCAACTGAGTGATTTTCCTTTATGTGAGGAGTTGTTACTGAGTGGGGTTAAAATAACGAAGAGTGCTCATAGAGTTTCTATGTAAACCTAATAATAGGTTTTATTTTTAGGGGTGATTTATTATAAATGTAGTGTATTCGCACTAAATAAGAAGCAGATTTTTATGACTATTATCTCTAGGAAAGATGGTTTTATTACTGTCATCTACGCGAGATAAATGGTTTTATTCACGTTTAAGCTTAATTATCTCTCCATTATTTTTTAAATGATACGATCCATCATATACTGTAAGTATAGTTCCCCTGCTTTTGCTGTTGCTGACAGAAAAAACAGCGTCTTTTTCAATGCATTTTTTCTTGGTTTTTATATCATCAAAACACTATCTGTCATATTTTTCTTCTTCTTTATATCCATCACCAAATAACCAAAATGTCATAGAGAAGAAACCATCTCTTGCAGGGTTATACCCATGCCGTTAAAGTTATCCTGAAAGCGGTTACGGGAGGGCGGCAAACTCAATCAGACTCGTCTTTTACTATCTTCCCGTTTTTCCTCATGCGATATATTTCATCATGAGTAGTAAAAGAAAGTCCCATGTTTTTACTGTCACTAACAGAGAAAACTCTGTTTTTTTCTATACAATTTTTAGGTGGTTTCATATCTTCAAAGTAACGCCTGTCATATTTTCCTTCTTCTTTGTAGCCATCACCAAATTCCCAAAATACTATGGAGAAAAAACCGTCATTTGTAGGATTTGGGATATTATATTTTACTTTCAAAATATCCTTGTTTTTGAGCCACCAGCTTATTTTCCCCCGATCAGTAAAAGGAAATTTTCTTACAAGAACAGAGCTAAACTCTCCATCCTCATGAACCGCTACAACCTCTACCGAACGTAACGACAGCCACAGGAAGACGCCCAGCAGGGCGCAGCCAATCAGTAACAGAGCATAAAGCGCTTTTTTAGTTTTTGCTTTCATCGCGGCCCCCGGTAATCTCTACAGTGGCTTCCATGTTGGTCATAAAAGGTTTAAAACCGAACTGATTGTATCGCTGGAGTACAAACCAGATGCGGAAGAAATGGAACTGGCTAAATTTTTTTTTCAGTATATCGTCGCTGTCGAGGCCAAAGTGATCCTGTACCTTGTAATGCACTACTGCTCGATATCTGTCATTTTCAATCTGTAGTGATCTTATGGTTATATGCGTTGCCCAGGTATCATGAACGGTAATGCCCATGCCATTGAAATTATCCTGAAATCTGTCGAATTTAGGTAGCTTCCCTTCGAGAATAGTTTTTCGTAATTCATCCTTATCTTTTGTCGGATAATTCTTGTCTTCCCATATTATGTATTTTTTAAGCGTGTCCCTTATTCGTAAAAGTGTACTGTTTTTTGTCTTATCATTAAGAATCTGTTCCTTTAAAGCCCGATCCAGCGACACATCACGGAAGGGGGTTCCGTTGCCGTTCTGCATGTGAGTGATCATCTTTTCGATCAGATGGCGATAAGGTCCATATACCGAAAAAAGGCGGGAGAGCTGGCGGAACTCATCAAACATGATTGCAGCGCACTGCTGGCGAGTAATCTTTTCACCTTGGCTACGAAGATTACAGCAGAACATGGACTGCGGGCAATCCATTGAAGAATGCCGGGTCAGGGTGTAAGGATCAACTCGGTCAGAAAGGTAATTCAGTCGGTATTGGGATGTTAACTGTGCTTCGGTCAGATCGCCGCAGCGCATATCTTTAGCACCGTAGTCGTCCATCCGGTTTTGCGTGGTGAATATCGTACAGGGGAACTGTAGTGCGGCCATCGTGATACATTCCTTGTGTCATCGCCCGTTTGGTCTTCACAGGGAATACTACAAGATGACTGGCGGGAATGTAAACGCGGTATAGCCTCTGCTCGTCAATTTTTACCGATTCCGGGCAGAGGGTAAGGCGGACGCTCTCCGCTCTTAGTCCATCGTCAATATGCCATGTGGCATCTTTCAGACTGCCTCTTATGCATTTTGCTTCCTCCGCTTTGCGGATTGTAAGGTAGGAGAGCGGGGGATTATTTTATTGCTGTCTCTCCGAGAGGGGGAAACCTAATCGGATGCGACTTTTATAATATCGCCATTATGGTCTAGGCGATAATTATCACCATCGTATACGGTGAACATTACGCCCATATTTCTGCTTTCATCTACAGAAAAAACAGCATCCTTTTCTATGCAGTTTACTTTTGTCTTCATATCATCAAAACAAAGCCTGTCATATTTGCCTTCTTCTTTATAACCATCGCCAAAATCCCAAAAAATAACAGTAAAATATCCAGAGGACGATGGTTTAGGGATATCATATTTTTCTTCCAGTATATCTTTGTTTTTGAGCCACCAGTTTATTTTCCCCTTATCTGTCAGCGGGAAATTCCTGACTAAAACATAGCTATGATTACCGTTGTCATGAACCGCAACAACCTCTACTGGGCGAAGTGATAGCCAAAGCCAGTAACCCAGCAGTACACAGCCAGTCAGGAAAACCAGAATCAAGATTTTTTTATTTTTTACTGTCATTGCGCCCTTCAGTGATTTCTATGATGGCTGTCATGTTGGTCATGCTTCCTCCGCTTTGCGGATTGTAAGGTAGGAGAGTGGGGGATTATTTTATTGCTGTCTCTCCGAGAGGGGGAAACCTAATCGGATGCGACTTTTATAATATCGCCATTATGGTCTAGGCGATAATTATCACCATCGTATACGGTGAACATTACGCCCATATTTCTGCTTTTATCTACAGAAAAAACAGCATCCTTTTCTATGCAGTTTACTTTTTTCTTCATATCATCAAAACAAAGCCTGTCATATTTTCCTTCTTTTTTATATCCTTCTCCAAACATCCAGAAGGTGACATAAAAGTAGCCATCTGAATCAGGTTTGGGAATACCATATTTGTCTTTTAGTCTATCCTTATTTTTTAACCACCAGTTAATTTTTCCTTTATCAGTCGGCGGGAAGCTAGTGACTAAAACATCACTGAAACCACTACTTCTGTGGTGAATAGCGATAATCTCTACTGGACGCAGAGACAACCAAAGCCAATAGCCAAGTAACACGCAGCCAGCCAGAAAGAGCGGAACAATAGTTTTCTTATTTTTCACTCTCATTTGTGAGCTCCTGTAATTTTTATGGTGGCTGCTATGTTGGTCATAAAAGGTTTAAAGCCAAACTGAGTGTACCGTTGGAGAACAAACCAGATGCGGAAGAAATGGAACTGGCTGAATTTTGTTTTAAGAATGTCATCGCTATCCAGACCAAAGTGATCCTGCACCTTGTAATGCACTACTGCCCGGTAACGGTCATTATCGATGTGCAGTGACTTTATACTGATATGCGTTGCCCAAATACCATGAACGGTAATGCCCATGCCATTGAAATTATCCTGAAATCTGTCAAATTTAGGCAGCTTGCCTTCGAGAATAGTTTTTCGTAATTCATCCTTATCTTTTATCGGGTAATTCTTGTCTTCCCGTATTATTTGTTTTTTAAGCGTGTCCCTTATTCGTAAAAGTGTACTGTTTTTTGTCTTATCATTAAAAATCTGTTCCTTTAAAGCCCGATCCAGCGACAAATCACGGAAGGGGGTTCCCTTGCCGTTCTGCATGTGAGTGATCATCTTTTCGATCAGATGGCGATAAGATCCATATACCGAAAAAAGGCGGGAGAGCTGGCGGAACTCATCAAACATGATTGCCGCGCACTGCTGGCGTGTAATCTTTTCACCTTGGCCACGAAGATTACAGCAGAACATGGACTGCGGGCGAACCATTGAAGAACGTCGGGTCAGGGTGTAAGGATCAACTCGGTCATAAAGGTAATCCAGTCGGTATTGGGATGTTAACTGTGCTTCGGTCAGATCACCGTAGCGCATATCTTTAGCGCAGTAGTCGTCCATCCGGTTTTGCGTGGTGAATATCGTACAGGGGAACTGTAGTGCGGCCATCGTGATACATTCCTTGTGTCATTGTCCGTTTAGTCTTCACAATGCTATCCCTGAAATCAGCATCGGTAAATCCATCTTAAGCCAAAAACTCTACAATAATCTGGCTATGAACAGCGGTAACTCGCTATATTGGTAGCCTCCTGAGCATTCTGCTACTTCCTAATGGCAGGTGCAAGGTTGGGAAAACGGATGATTTTATTGCTGTCCTTACGCGAGGGAAGCGGTTTTAATCGGATTCGACTTTGATAATGTCGCTATTTTTTTTTAACGAGTATCTACCCTCGTAAGTAGCAAAAATAACATCATCATCATGATACTGTCTGACAGCAAATACGGCATTCTTTTCAATGCAATTTACTTTTGTTTTGATATCATCAAAACAACGTCTGTCATATTTTCTTTCCTCTTTATATCCATCCCCAAAATTCCAGAAGATAATAGTAAAGTTCCCGGATGGTGATGGTTTAGGGATATTATATTTTTCTTTCAGCCTATTTTTATTTTCTAGCCACCAGCTTATTTTTCCTTTATCCGTAAATGGGAAGGTTTTAACTAAAACAGAAGCATGATTACCATCCTCATGAACAGCGACGATTTCAACTGGGCGCAGACACAACCCAAGCCAGTAGCCTAGCACTACACAGCCAGCCAGAAAGAGTAAAGCCATAGTTTTCTTATTTTTTACTCTCACTTGCGGTCTCCAGTAATTTTTATGGTGGCTTCCATATTGGTCATAAAGGGCTTAAAACCAAACTGATTATATCGCTGGAGCACAAACCAGATACGAAAGAAGCGGAACTGGTTGAACTTGAATTTTGAAATATCGTCAACATCAAGGCCAAAGTGATCCTGGACTTTGTAATGCACCACCGCTCGGTAACGGTCATGATCAACCTGAAGCGATTTAAGAGTAATGTGTGTTGCCCAAGTGTCGTGGACAGTGATACCCATGCCGTTAAAGTTATCCTGAAAGCGGTCAAATTTAGGGAGTTTACCATCCATTATCGCCCCCTTTAGCTCCCCTTTTTCTCTATCTGTCAGCGGGAAATTCCTGACTAAAACATAGCTATAATTACCGTTGTCATGAACTGCAACAACCGCTACTGGGCGCAGTGATAGCCAAAGCCAGTAACCCAGCAGAACACAGCCAGTCAGGAAAACCAGAATCAAGATTTTTTTATTTTTTACTGTCATTGCGCCCTCCAGTGATTTCTACGGTACTCGCCCTCTCCACGGGAGCTATAAAACATAGATTGAGGCTGATTGAAGGGAGTGATTTTTGTTAATGTGTAGGGGTTGCCCCTAGCCTCCTGAATATTTAGCTACTTCCGCTTTACTGATGCAAGGTTAGGTCGCACGGATAATTTTATTGCAGTCTCTACGCGAGGGAAGCGGATCTAATCCGATTTGTTCTTTACTATATCCCCTTTATTATTCATACGGTATGTTCCACTATCCAGAACAAAATAACTCCCTGTATTTTCACTGTTCCTCACCATAAGGAGAGAGTTTTTTTCTATACAATTCATCGGTGGTTTCATATCGTTGAAACAAAGATTGTCATATCCATCTGTTTCTTTATAACCATCGCCAAAATCCCAAAATACAACTACGAAAGACCCATCTGAAGCAGGAGAGGGTATTTTATGTTTATCCTTCAATACATCCTTGTTTTTTAACCACCAGCTCATTTTACCTTTATCAGTAAACGGAAAATTTTTTACCAACACAGCACTGGAACCATGTCCTCTATGGTGTACCGCGATAATGTCTACCGGACGCAACGGTAGCCAGAGGCTGTAGCTGAAAATCCCCACTGCAACCAATAAAAGGGCACAAAGCGTTTTCTTATTTTTTGTTTTCATTACGCCCCCCGGTAATCTCTACAGTGGCTTCTATATTGGTCATAAATGGCCTGAAACCAAACTGATTGTAACGCTGGAGTACAAACCAGATACGGAAAAAGCGGAACTGGTTGAACTTAAATTTTGAAATATCGTCAACATCAAGGCCAAAGTGATCTTGTACTTTGTAATGCACCACTGCCCGGTAGCGGTCATTATCAATCTGGAGCGATTTAATCGTAATATGCGTTGCCCAGGTGTCATGCACCGTTATTCCCATGCCGTTGAAGTTATCCTGAAAACGGTCAAACTTAGGGAGTTTGCCATCAAGTATCGCGTCTCTTAATAGGACTTTGTTTTCAGCAGGGTAGACATTGTTTGACCAGTCTATTTTTTCTTTAAATGTTTTTTCTAACAAAATGCGCGTACTGTTTTTCTCTGAACGGTCATTCAGAATATGCTCCTTCAACGCCCGGTCCAAGTACATACTGCGAAAGGGTGAACCATTGCCATTTTGCATATGCGTAATCATCTGTTCGATCAGGTGGCGGTATGGCCCATAAATCGAGAACAGGCGCGATAACTGACGGAATTCATCAAAAAGGATACTGGCGCATTGCTGACGGGTCATTTTCTCCCCTTCTTCACGTGAACCATAAAACATCGATTGTGGCTGAGTAAAGGGGGTGATTCTGGTCAGAGTATAAGGATTGGCTCTGGTGGAAACATCCAGCAGATAAAAATGCGTTTTTAACTGTGCTTCGGTTAAATCCCCACAGCGCATATCTTTAGCGCCGTAGTCGTCCATCCGGTTTTGCGTGGTGAATATGGTGCAGGGGAACTGTAGTGCGGCCATCGTGATACATTCCTTGTGTCATCGTCCGTTTGGTCTTCACAGGGAATACTACAAGATGACTGGCGGGAGTGTAAACGCCGTATAGCCTCTGCCCGTCAATTTTACCGTTATCGGTATTGAAAGGCAATGGTGCCGGATGGAGTAACTCTAGCGGCAAGTCCTTCTGAGTCCGTGATTTCTCTTGGACCGTCATAGGGTTTCCCGTTAATGTTTCTTAGTTTAGTGTCGCTGAGAGCCATATTATGAGATGTACACAGTTGTTTTTTTAAATATGTACTCAATCTGTACGCAAAGGTAAATGAACAAAGTGACAGCAAAGCGGAATAAACTGAAACAATGTGAGTACACTGACATTAGAAGTGATTGATAGAAACCCAGTAAATGCGGTAAAATCGGCACGGTTAGAAACGAAGTAAAACACTAACGCGCAAGGTCTCCTTAGTTAAATGGATATAACGAGCCCCTCCTAAGGGCTAATTGCAGGTTCGATTCCTGCAGGGGACACCAAGACGACTTCCCGCAGCATCCCACTAAATACCAAAATCTAATAAAACTCATCAAGTTAACTATCAATCACCATTCCACAAGCACCCATTAAAAACGGCTAAAGCCCACGTTGTCACGGGTACAAAAACGGGTGTAATCGGTTCGATAGATATTTGTACCCGTCAAAGAGGGCCACTAAATGAAGCTTACCGATCTCACGGTACGAAATGCCAAGCCAGATCAAACCCACAATAAGATTAAGAAACTTAGCGATGGAAATGGGTTATATCTTGCCGTCTTCCCAATGGCTCGAAGTACTTACGCTTTCGCAAAGTGATTAACAGCAAAGAAACAACACGGGCTTTAGGCATCTATCCGACCATGACCCTGGTGGAAGCCAGAAGCGCCAGAGACACGTATTTGCTTGAATTGTCCAAAGGGATTGATCCCCTACATGTCATAAAGCCTAAAATAACCTCTTTAGAAGAGGTTTCCAGAGAGTGGCATACCAGAAAGCGTGGATGGAGTGAGCCACACGCTAAAAAAGTCCTTAAAGATTTAGAAAATCATATATTCCCTGAAATAGGAAAAAGAGCAATTGACGAAACAACAGGTGATGTATCCAATTAGTTGAATTGATGTATAATCATCGCTTTGAGGTTTTCTCATGGCCAGCGTTACTGTTCATT
>NZ_JABBFR010000060.1 GCF_018494065.1 Rosenbergiella gaditana
TTCAATTTATCAGCTTGTTTCCAGATTTTTAAAGAGCAATATCTTAAAGGCGACTCGTAAGTCAACTTTAAGATAATTTTGTTTTCAGTGAGATACTGAAGATGGTGGAGCTAAGCGGGATCGAACCGCTGACCTCCTGCGTGCAAGGCAGGCGCTCTCCCAGCTGAGCTATAGCCCCATCGATTTTGCAAACATCAGAGTTACCTAAGCAATTCATTCTCAGACAAGGCGTAACGTTACGAAGCATACATCAGTATGCGAGTGGCGTTACAACACAGTGTGAGGATGAATTTGGTAGGCCTGAGTGGACTTGAACCACCGACCTCACCCTTATCAGGGGTGCGCTCTAACCACCTGAGCTACAAGCCTGCAGATGTTTACTGCTCTCTTTAATTTTCATCAGACAATCTGTGTGAGCACTACGCAGCCATGTATCTTACAGGTAAGGAGGTGATCCAACCGCAGGTTCCCCTACGGTTACCTTGTTACGACTTCACCCCAGTCAT
>NZ_JABBFR010000061.1 GCF_018494065.1 Rosenbergiella gaditana
TTACACCGATGCAGCATATTCAACGTGTTAACTGATTCTACTTATTACCTCCGTTAAAAATGGGGGGATTACCGTAGCGACTATCGGCTAGCTCTGTACATTTTTTCTAAAAAGAAGCGCTATTTAACATAAACGTGCTTTTGCGCACTGCCGGCACACCACTCATCGGTAAAACCCCCTCAACTGCCCAAAAGTGGCACTTTGTCGGGGCAAAATGGGGCGGAAATCGTGTTACGCATTTGTTATCAGACTCGAGATTTTTGTTTGGGCCGCCAAGGCGGCTCAAAGAGTTAAAACCTGCAGTTTTAATGTTAGGAAAAGGGGTTTGAAGCCCAATGGAGCGGAAACGTACGTTAAGACCGCAACTATATAATTTTAAGCCTATAAACCCGCGGGGCTATCGGACAGGTTTACGTTGATTTGATTTCCGGGTTTATTAACGCCGGAAGTGCCTGAAACTGCATGGATACTGGCATCAAT
>NZ_JABBFR010000062.1 GCF_018494065.1 Rosenbergiella gaditana
AAGGGGAGATAGCAGGGTTTAGCGCCGCTAAAGCTAAGCATCCGACCTATACCGATGACCAGCTGCGTGAGACAGTCGAGTTTAAACAAGCGAGCAAACCTTTTGGAACCGGCGGCGCAATACAACAGGCCATTACTGCCTCAACTGCCGCAATACAAGGGTTGGCGGGAGGGGATATCGCTAAGGCCTTAGCAGGGGCGAGCGCCCCTTATTTAGCCGAGGTTATCCATCGCCAAACGACCTCTGCCGACGGAGAGGTAAATAAAACTGCCAATCTGATGGCGCATGCGGTAGTGAATGCGGCATTATCCCTAGCGAAAGGTGAAAATGCGTTAGCCGGAGCGAGTAGTGCGGTGACCGCCGAGGCGGTGGGGATGATTTCACAAGCCTATTATGGTAAAAATCCCTCTGAGCTTAATGAAGATGAAAAACAAAAAATCAGTGCACTAGCCAGTTTAGCCGCAGGATTAGCGGG
>NZ_JABBFR010000063.1 GCF_018494065.1 Rosenbergiella gaditana
TTTAATGTGATCCCGAACATATCCCACGGTATAACGCCTTGATTGAGTTGTGGGTGTGCCTGTCTCTGGCTTATGATGTGTCTTAGCCATAGTAACTACCTCCATAGTTGCTTGTGGTTAGCAGTTAAGGCAGGTTGCATCCTGCTTTAACTGCGCTCATTAATCTGTTTAGCCTGGTACTTCAATATCATCCCATCCAGCAATGCCCTGATAATCAGGCGTTCTTCTTCCTGCATTCCACTGACTGCCTCAAACTGGAAGATCAGGTCTTCAGATGGTCCGCGTTCACGGTCTTCAAACACTAGGTCATCCAGCGAAATATGCAAGACCTTCGCCAATCTTATCAGGGCGTCTAAGGTAGGTTATGCTATTCCCGCTTCATAGCGACGTATCTGGTTCCCTGACCCATCAAGAGACAACGCTGGACAGCGGCGGTTTAGTCACCTTACACAGCGGTCGCGATACCAGCTTA
>NZ_JABBFR010000064.1 GCF_018494065.1 Rosenbergiella gaditana
GTGTTACTGCGAAGGGGGGACGGAGAAGGCTAGGTTATCCGGGCGACGGTTGTCCCGGTTTAAGCGAGTAGGCTGATAGTCTTGGTAAATCCGGACTGTCTTAAGGCTGAGACGTGATGACGAGGTTCTACGGAACTGAAGTAATTGATGCCCTGCTTCCAGGAAAAGCCTCTAAGCTCTAGGTAACATTGAATCGTACCCCAAACCGACACAGGTGATCAGGTAGAGAATACCAAGGCGCTTGAGAGAACTCGGGTGAAGGAACTAGGCAAAATGGTGCCGTAACTTCGGGAGAAGGCACGCTGGCGCGTAGGTGGAGGGACTTGCTCCCCGAGCTGAAGCCAGTCGAAGATACCAGCTGGCTGCAACTGTTTATTAAAAACACAGCACTGTGCAAACACGAAAGTGG
>NZ_JABBFR010000065.1 GCF_018494065.1 Rosenbergiella gaditana
TTTTTTGTCGCGTAGCGGTATCCGGCCAAGGTAAGATTGGTATTGGTGGTATTTAAATATTTACTATAAGTAACTCTAAAGCTATTACCTGTTTTTTTTTCGTTATTCAATGTAGTATCTGCGCGTGTGACATCTAAAGCGATAGCACCGATAGGGGTATTCCAGCCACTACCAATCACTTCAGAATTATAATTATCGCTTAGAGTACTCCCTCCATACAATGTTAGTAAGTTAGTGAGGCCATACTGGTAACTCCCCATAAAAAAATTAGTACGTTGACTCGTGTTGATTGCTCTAGTTTTTCCGGCATAAAAGTTGAAGTGTGATAAGCCTGGTTTTAGCATGCCCGGTACAGAAGAATAAGGGACTGTAAAAGTTTGTACATTACCATTCGCCTCTAATACTTTTA
>NZ_JABBFR010000066.1 GCF_018494065.1 Rosenbergiella gaditana
CCAATCAGCTATCTGCTGGTTTTCAACATGAAGGGTTGGCATATAGCGATAACAGCTCTCACTGATGACAAAAATCTGACAAGCTTGACGAACACTGATCCCTTTAACGGTGACTGCATGATGAGCCATCTGCTTCCGTTCTGACGGCTTCACCACTTTTTTGCCATTGCTTCCTGGATAATCTCGGCTTTGAGGCGCTCTTCGGCATACATTTTTTTGAGACGACGGTTTTCTTCTTCCAACTCTTTGAGACGGGACATCAGGGCTGCATCCATACCGCCGAATTTTGAACGCCATTTATAAAAACTAGCACTGCTGATGCCATGTTCTCGGCACAGTTCAGGAACCGGAGTACCCGCTTCAGCTTGCTTGAGAATGGCAATGATCTGGCTGTCAGTAAAACGTGAT
>NZ_JABBFR010000067.1 GCF_018494065.1 Rosenbergiella gaditana
CTTCTGTGGCTTCCATCTCCGTGTGCTGTCCCTCTTGTTCCGTGACTAAAGGCGTTGTCTGTAACGGCAAAAGTACTGCTGGCCATCAGCGTTATCTCTGCAAACAGTGTCGTAAGACATGGCAACGCACTTTTACCTACACCGCATCCCAGCCCGGTACACACCAGAAAATCATCGATATGGCTATGAATGGTGTTGGATGTCGTGCCAGCGCTCGCATTATCGGTATTGGTTTGAACACCATTTTACGGCATTTAAAAAACTCAGGCCCCGTTCAGTAACGTCTAGGATACATCCAGAGAGCGATGTGATTGTCTGCGCAGAAATGGATGAGCAGTGGAGCTACGTTGGGTCTAAGTCACGTCAGCGCTGGTTGT
>NZ_JABBFR010000068.1 GCF_018494065.1 Rosenbergiella gaditana
GTCTGCATCCGTTGCTGCTCTTTTTCCTTATCGAATATCGGGCTAAGCGTCTGGTTGGCATGTTCAACATCGCGGCTAAGGTCATCGACATTCTGCTGCTGCTTGGCGGTGTCGTTAATCACTATTGTGCCATCACTGACCGCGGCATGGGTGGTTGAGCTGTCGCTTTTTTCCTTATTGCCCGCAACGGCCAATCCATTAGCAAGATTACCGATAAAGTTCGCCAGGCCGCCGCCAGTGCTTGCTCCTACGCTCTGGTGTTCTACCTTATAGGCCGCTTGATTATCGATATCACTAAAGCCTAGGGTGCCGGTCTCTAAGCGGTTATGGTCGGCACTGGCGGTCGAGCCAATCACCGCACCATTAAGCTG
>NZ_JABBFR010000069.1 GCF_018494065.1 Rosenbergiella gaditana
AAGCAGAAACATTAAGATGCGTTATAAAATTCCGCTTCCTCGGCGCAAACAAGTTTGCTTCTGCGGCGAGCGGTGAGAGTGTTTTTGTGGGGATGTTTTTGATTTCTGAACTTTAAATGTACAAAAGCCCCGTGACAGAATCACAGGGCTTAGGTACTCTAATTCGTGCAGGTAACTGCTAGGAACCAGACGTCGCACTCTAATCCTAGCAGTGGAAGCTAGCTTTTGTCACTACTTCCTTAAAACCATTCAACGACATTAAAATCATACCTGCACCTTAGACACTCAGGTCTACGCCCCGGACTCCGGCAGGATAAACAGGCATACGGTGGGAATAAAATCCTAACCAACTCGGGAAA
>NZ_JABBFR010000006.1 GCF_018494065.1 Rosenbergiella gaditana
TCATCAAGTCACCTGTTTTATGTTGTGGTGAGAATATCACCTTTGATCAGGTGGCCAAATTTACTGTGCCACTACAAGAGCATCATATCGATAAAGAGATAGCCAACTATCACGCGCAAGTTGACAGGCTCAATAAGAAGCGCGAGTCACTAATGGACAAGGCTGATTTATAGCACCTACGGGTGCTTTTTTTACGCCCTCATATCAGCGCCTATTCAATGAGTGGGCGGTTATATGACAACAACACTTAACGGAGTATCGCTAATGACCATCAACGTCAATAGCGGCGTCATTGGCGCTGCTACCAACCTATTTAATCGCTTTAAACAATTCACTACCACTCAATTAGACCGCATTCAGCAGTTCGTTAACGATGCGGCCAGACCGGAGGCCTATGCGTGAGAATTTCACTAGAACGTCAAAAGATAACCATTTTTCGCAGTGGTGAGTTCCGAGTTTATCCGCGTTCACTGTCTGGTTGCGCGTTAATTATCAAGGATTTATGGAGGTCAAAATGAGAGAGCTAATTTGCACCGCACAAAACTTCGAAACGAGAAAAGATGCTCGCGGTGAGATTCAAATCGTTATGCAAGACGTGAGATTAGACCAGCAAACCGATATGGCTGAGTTAATCGCTGACGGCGACCTGTGGGCTGTAGCTGAGAAGTTAATGGAACACGGATTCATTGTCACTCCGCCAGTCGGCACATCGCTTGATTTCGAATCAGGCGCACTAAGTAAACCATTACCATTCTGAGGTTTCTATGAAATTTGAAAAAGCCATGAGAAAGAAAGCCAGACTACGGTTGGCTCTTACCGGGCCAAGTGGTGCAGGGAAGACTTACAGCGCGTTATTGGTCGCCAAGGGAATTGGAGGAAAGGTTGCAGTATTGGACACCGAAAAAGGCAGCGCATCACTTTACTCTGACATCGTGGATTTCGATGTTTTAGAGCTTGACCCACCCTTCTCTCCAGAGCGTTTTATCGAGGCAATCAACGCTGCAGAAAACGCAGGATATGACACGCTCATACTGGACAGTATTACCCACGAATGGAGCGGTGTCGGCGGCTGTTTAGAGCTTGTCGATACGATAGCAAAGACGAAGTTTCGCGGTAATTCTTGGTCAGCCTGGAGTGAGATTAACCCACGCCACAGACTATTTCTTGATGCAATCCTCCGATCGCCTATGCATATCATCGCTACGATGCGGAGCAAGACGGAAACAGCTCAAGTAGAAGAGAACGGACGCAAGAAGGTCGCCAAGCTAGGTATGAAGTCAGAGCAGCGTGATGGTGTTGAATATGAGTTCACGACCGTCTTAGATATCGGGCATGAAACACATCACGCGATCGCCAGCAAGGACCGTACAAAGTTATTTAGTAATTGCGACCCCGTCGTATTGTCAGAATCAACCGGAGCGAGCCTTCTAGAATGGCTGGAATCTGGCGTTAATCCCCATGAAGAGTCGCTTAAAGCATTCCTATCTTCAGCTGAGGCATCAACTGACATGGAAGCGTTGCGCCACTCATTTGAGGAGGCATGGCGGACGCTAAGAGGAACTGAGTTTCAGGCTAAGGCTAAAGAGATTTATGACCTCCGTAAATCAGAATTAGATAACCAAAATGAGGAAGCAGCATGAGTAGTAGAGGCGTAAACAAAGTGATTATCGTGGGTCGATTGGGTCAAGACCCTGAAGTTCGATACGCTCCATCAGGGGCGTGTTTTGCAAATCTATCAGTGGCTACATCGGAGAGCTGGCGCGACAAGCAAACTGGTGAGCAAAAGGAGATTACTGAGTGGCACCGCGTAGTAATCAGCGGGAAGCTAGCGGAAATTGCGGGTAAGTATCTGCGGAAAGGCTCCGAAGTCTATCTAGAAGGCAAGTTGCGGACTCGTAAGTGGCAGGACCAGTCAGGTAACGACCGCTATACAACTGAGATTCAGGTAGGCATCAACGGAACGATGCAGATGCTCGGCGGCAAGCAAGAAGGCCAATCAAACGGTAATAGCCAACCTAAAAATAATACTCAGCAGACTCAACGTAGTCAGCCACAGCAATCGAACGAGCCGCCAATGGACTTCGATGACGATGTGCCCTTTTAGCAGTCAGCAATAACCACCCTTCCCACCTAATTTAAGGAAACCCCATGAACTTATCCGAGAAAGAATCGGCGGTATTCTCACGCCTGACACTTAGCCAGAGAGAGGAGATTAGCCAGTTCCCTCCTGCATTGCGTAGTAGAACACTAGCCGACCTTTCTTCGGTGCGTTCTGATTATGGAAAGGTTATCGCTAAAGCAAAAATTGATGCGATGGTTGCTTCGATTATTGGCACAGGGAAGGTCGATCCATGGAATACGCGATACACCGATAAGGGAAGGTTAAGGGCTGAGAATCTAAAGGCATCGGTTAACCCTCCACTACCAGAGTGGATGGAGATAGACCGGGCAAGGATACGCAACGAAGAAGCAAAGGCGTGGGCTGATAAGTCGTCACGAAACTACGTGGTACCAACATCTAACCTTAACGGTCGCGGCGGATTTGGCGACTAACCCCATCGCCAAGGAAGGCTAACTTATAGTGGAGAGTAGTAATGATTACATTAACAAAAGAGCAGCGTGAAGAGTTGACTAAGTTTGCAAGGTCGGCGCTTAACTCCTTAAATGGCATCGAGCCAGAGAATCCTAACCAGTACGACGATTGCTTGTCAGAATATATGCAGAAATTGGTTGAAATAGCCCTAGAATCACTAACGGTAGACCATTTTGGTTACGGAATATCAGAGCCAGACGGGGCAATATACTTATCAGAATGTTGCATTGATAAATACGGAAGCACTGTTAGTGACGAAGTTACAGCCCTAAATGATGGAGTCACTGACTTGGAGGGAGGATATAAGGTAGTGCAGCTTTTCACAGCCCCGCCAGTGCCGGAGATTAAGTTACCACCTGAATTCAATGAAAATCACGATTCCTTCAATGAATTTAGACGAGGATGGAATGGTGCCATTTCAGAAGTTAAACGAACTAACGGATTGGGGGAGTGATATGGCTAAATACAAAGTGATTGCGGAAGGTCCAGGTATTCAGGAGGAGGAAGAGTTTGAGGTAGATTCAGAGGAAGAAGCAGAGGAATACGCTAAAGATTTCTTTTTTAGCCATTTTAATTACGGACTTTCAAAGGTGAGTGATTAATGATTCATATCGTAACTAGAAGGCATCGCAGGGATGTATGGAACCGCGAGGAAATCGTATCAGTCTACGCTGACAAGAAGGAAGCTGGCGAATTTTGCAAGGATAAAAACTCAAAGCATGATGCTGTGCAGCCTTATCTATACAGCGTTACCAGTAAGAGGGTGAAATAATGGGAAAGGTAACTTACGTTGTTGAGTACGAGGACGGAAAGGGGCCACCTGTTTACAGTGATATGGAAGTAGCGGGAGGGAAGCTGGCAGCCGTGAAGTGGAGTGATTATCGGGATAATCATCTGTTACCTGAGGAGCTGGATATTATCGACGAAGCACTTACCGAGATAGCCTATGACATCGTTGATGTTGAGGCGTACGTCGAGATAATGAATAAGTTGAGGTTAATGACCCAATGATACTAGCTGGATACCTAATCCTTGAAATAGTCGGAAATACCACCCCCCCCCCTCACCGAAACAATCTACCCCACCCAATCACAATGCGAGCATCAGATAGAGGCTATGAAAGATATTCAGCCTCAGCATGAGATTGTGTGTGGTGAAGTAAGAAGGAATATATGATGCGTGAGGTTATCCGTGGCGATACCGAGCCAGTACATATCGTGGTCGCCAGCAGAGCTATCGATAAGCATCGATTGAAGTACGGAACTGGGAACAAGTATCACCATGTCGTGTATTCTGTCGGCTACCGTGACCGGCATTATCAAATCGAAGTAGTCACCAGAAAGACAACCATATCCGCAACAGTAATAACCGGATGCAGGAACCTAACCAGAGTTCATCATCAGCAATGAGGTAAAAATGATTAATGAACTTGAGCGAAACATACTAAAGCAGCGTAATGAGCTGGCTGAAATTCTTAATAAAGTTGTAAACAGTTATCAAAGGAATGAAAAAAATATCGACCCAGTTATCTTGTCCAAAGCATCAGATATTCTTAAAAAGTACCCGCACGTTAACAGCAAATAACCCCCAATATTAAATCAACCCACCCTACTCCCGCACCGACAATCGGCGGCATCGTCATGTCTGCGGGAAGGTAAAGGAGAATGCTATGCAGATTGAAGAATTAGTCACTGAAAAAGAAGTTATGAGCCTCTTACACATACGCTCACGGTACACAATTTGGAAGTACCGCAAAGAGCGTAACTTTCCTCATCCGGTTCGCACCCATCCTTCACAATTTCGCCCATCAGACATTCAAGCGTGGATCGACAATGGTGGCGTTAATCAGAAAGCTTCTTAATGTGCTCGAACAGCCTCTCAGCGTGAAGTTCATAGGCTTTGCGCTGGTCCTCTATCCAATCGTGTTTGTTATACACCGCCATAACCCCGCCCAACTCATGCCCCAACATTTTCTCAATGACATGGGGCATGACTCCTTCTTCTGATAGTCTCGTTGCTATGGTCCTTCGAAAGTCGTGTGTTCGCCAGTTATCAATATCTATCGAATCCCTAACTCTGCCAATAAACCGATTTGCTGCTGAGATTGTTATAGGCTTGCTCAGGTCATCACCGGGGAAAAGATTCTCTTTGTAGGTGGTTAATGCCTTTTCGAGTAATGGCTCAATCTGTGGGAATATTGGCCGGCGAATAGTGTTACCCATTTTGCTGTTTGACGCTGGCACCGTCCACACTCCATCCTCCAGGTTAAAGTCACCTTTAACAGCCAACCTTAGTTCGGATATTCTTGCGCCCCATAAGATGAGCATTTGATGGAGTAATTTATTAGACGTAGCAGCTCTGCTTCTTTCAATTCCAATCCAAACTTTTGCTAACTCAGTATAAGTAAGAACTCGGTCACCCACTGCCGAAGCAACGCCGAAGTCTTTAGGCATGATGTTCATAATTGCGCAGCTATCAACATATTGTCGCCTGATACACCAACTGATTGCCGATCGAAGTTGAGATAACACCTGTCTTGCTCTTCGAGGATTAGCCTTTTCTTCTTTAGTGAAGAAATCCACCCATTGCCTTGTGGTTATCTGGTCAATAGGAGCGTTGGGGAATAAGCCATCCATTATTTTGATAACGGTAGACTGATAGAGTTGCTGAGTCTTAGGCCGAAGTGACGCTGTAACATAGTTATCATTCCAGTAATTCAGGCAGTCTTTTAATGTGACTGACTTAACCTCTTCTTTATGAAGTGAAGTTTTAGGGTCTACTCCGGCGAAGTAAAGCTCCCTGAACTCTGCTACTATGTTTCGCGCTTGTTGAAGTGATACTGAAGGGTAACGACCAATAGAAATACGCTGAGCCGAACCTTTCCACCGATAACGGTATTGAAAGGTAATAACTCCCTTGGGAGTGACTCTCGCGCCAAGGCCCTCGGCATCGGTTAGTTCTGCCGGACCGGTATAAGGTTTGCCGAGAAGTTTTCTAAGTTTAACGTCGCTGATTGCCATTTTTATATTATGTACGCACTAAAATAAAATTATGTACTCAATGTGTACGCAATATGTCATGTACAAAACTGGATTACAATGTACAAAAAACTACAACAGTGTACGGAAGACTACGATTATGTACGTTAAGACATTGATTTAACTGTACAATAAACTACAAATAGTGACGATAATGTATGAAAAACAACGATACAGTACAGCCTACCTTCCTCTTTCACGATTATGAAACTTTTGGTAAACATCCTGCCTTAGATAGACCTGCACAATTTGCAGGAGTACGTACTGACAGTACATTTACGGTAATCGGTGAACCGGAAGTCTTTTATTGTAAACTGGCTGATGATTATCTTCCTGAACCTGAGGCGGTGTTAATTACGCATATCACCCCCCAAGAAGCTCAAAAAAAAGGGATAACTGAGGCGGCGTTCACCCAACGTATTCATCATCTTTTCAGTGAACCGAATACCTGCATCGTCGGGTATAACAATATACGTTTTGATGACGAGGTCACTCGTCACCTCTTTTATCGTAATTTTCATGACCCCTATGGCTGGAGTTGGCAAGAAGGTAACTCTCGCTGGGATCTTTTGGATGTGATGCGCGCCTGTTATGCATTGCGTCCTGAAGGTATTCAATGGCCAGAAAATGAGCAAGGCCTCCCAAGTTTCAAACTTGAACATCTAACTAAAGCGAATGGGATTGCGCATACCCATGCTCATGATGCAATGTCAGATGTCTACGCCACCATCGCCATGGCACAGCTCGTTAAAGAGAAACAGCCAAAGTTATTCGATTTTCTCTTTACACATCGTAATAAACATCGTCTCACAAGCTTAATTGATATCCCGCAGATGAAACCTTTGGTTCATGTTTCCGGGATGTTTGGGGCAGCACGGGGGAATACAAGTTGGGTAGTCCCTCTCGCGTGGCATCCAGAAAATAAAAACGCCTTGATTACGGTAGATTTAGCGGGAGACATCACTCCCCTCCTTAACCACACCAGCGATGAGTTACGTGAAAGGCTTTATCAAACCAAAGAAGCGCGCGGTGACAATGCCCCTATCCCTTTAAAGCTGGTCCATATCAATAAATGTCCGGTCTTAGCGCCTGCCAATGTATTACGTCCCGAAGATGCTGAGCGTCTGGGGATAGATCGACAAGCCTGCTTGAATAATTTGGCCCTATTGCGTCAGCATACTGAAATTCGGGAAAAAGTCGTCGCACTGTTCGCAGAAAAAGCGCCTTTTCCAGCAACCAATAATGTCGATAACCAGCTCTACGATGGCTTCTTTTCTGCTGCGGATAAGCAAACATTAGATGTGATCCGTCAGACCAATCCTCAGCATTTACCGGCTATGGACTTACGGTGGAGTGATAAGCGTATTGATGAGCTACTGTTTCGTTTTCGGGCAAGAAACTACCCGGGAACACTCGATGAGGCAGAGCAGCAACGCTGGATGGATTATCGTCGTTCGGTTCTCTCACCGCAAAGGGTCAATGACTATTTCGAGCAACTTACGGTATTGATTCAAGAGTACCAAGAACAACCTGATAAGCTTGTTCTGCTACAGGCATTAGCCCGTTATGCTCAAGAACTATTAAGTTAAAAAAAAAGCCTGCTAAGCAGGCTTTCTCAATTAAAGGGGCGAAATTACTTATTAGGAATTTCTGAAACCACTTTAACTTCGCTCTTATTAATTTGTTGTTTTACACCGTTTGCATCAGTGTAGCCCACTAAACCGGCATCCGTTTCTTTAGGCTTGCCATCGCTGACTATCGTGCGCCCATCAACAGTATGGATTGCATAGCTGGTACGCGTACAACCCGATAATGCACACACAGCAATCATTGCTACAGCAGGGATAATCAACTTCTTCATATGACACTCCTTGAGATATGTAATTTATCAGTTCGATTTAAGTATAGACCCTTTTTTACATTTTGCAGGACGCAAAAAAAAACCGACCTTATTAGGTCGGTTTTCGAGTTAAGGAATAATGCTTAACGTTCTTCAGTATACTGTGGGACCGGAAGGCGGAAGCCTTTAGTCACAATCGCCAGATAGATAATACCGATTGCCGCCCAGATTAAGCCTAATTCCATTGAGCTTTTCTCTAAGTTCACCCACAGCGCACCAACGGTCATCGCGCCACACAATGGCAGGATCAAGAAGCGAATATTATCCTTCAGCGTATAGCGAAGTTTTTCACGGATCCAGTATTGCGCAATCACCGATAAGTTAACAAAGGTAAAGGCTACTAGCGCACCAAAGTTAATTAATGCTGTGGCGGTCACTAAGTCAAAGTTGATCGCTAATAGTGCAATAGCGCCAACGAGTAACACGTTAAAGACCGGCGTATGGAATCTCGGGCTAATGTAACCAAAGAAACGTTTAGGGAATACACCATCACGACCCATCACATACATCAGACGGGAAACGCCTGCATGCGCTGCCATTCCCGACGCGAGAACCGTGACACAAGAGAAGATCAGGATGCCGAATTGGAAGGTTTTACCTACCACATAAAGCATGATTTCTGGTTGTGATGAATCAGGATCTTTAAAGTGGCTGACATCAGGAAAATAGAGCTGCAAGAAATAAGAAACTGCGATAAACAATAATCCACCAATCAACGCGGTTAAGAAAATCGCTTTCGGGATCACGCGCTTAGCGTCTTTCGTCTCTTCAGATAATGAACTGATGCCATCAAAGCCTAAGAATGAGAAACAGAGTATCGTCGCCCCGGTTATCATCGGCACCACCTGCGAATTCTCAGTCCAGAATGGCTTACTGCTGACTAATGTTCCTTCACCTGTGCCATGTGCAACACCGTAAATGACCATACCGACTATCACTAACATTACCAAGATCTGTAAAACAACAATCAGACCGTTAAAGTTAGCAACCGTACGAATACCTTTCAGGTTAGTCAGGGTCATAAAGCCAACTAATAGTACAACAAAAATCCACGAAGGGATCCCAGGGATTAGCGACTCGAAATAGCTTTTGGCGAGTAAAATATTGATCATCGGCATAAAGAGATAATCAAGGAGCGACGACCAACCCACCATGAAACCAACATGAGGACAGATCGATTTCTGGGCGTAAGTGTACGCCGAACCCGCTGATGGGAAACGGTGAACCAATTTTCCATAACTGAGCGCAGTAAACAGAATCGCAATGAGGGCGAAGGCATACGCCGTGGCAACATGCCCACCCGTTAAATTCGTAACAATGCCAAAAGTATCAAACAACGTCATTGGCTGCATATACGCTAAGCCAATCATAACGACCGGGAAGAGAGTCAGTGTTTTCTTTAAGCTAGCACGTGATTGTGCTGGAGTTGCATTAGTCTGCATGATGTTGCCCCCCTATAGCCGCAATCTGCACGGACTGCACCACAGGGAAACTCCGCGAAGGGACGGAAGGAGTGACATAGATAGGCTGTGAAATAGCCTTAGCGCCGTAGTCATCGCGAAAGCGAGCAGCTGCTGCTACTTGCATGATAGTTGATGGCCCCATTACTTTTCCTCTAAACATACGCTCAAGCGTGAAAGGCTGACTAAGCCGGCGTAGGCCGACCAGTTAAACACTACTAGTAAGTTTTACTGCAAAAAAATAACCGACGCACGGTTAATTAAAACAGTTTACGTCGGTTATCTCGAATTTTGCAGGCCGCGCATTGTGCCTAAATCCAGCTTTTAAAACAAGCCCTTCTGGGCAATACCTCAGAATTTTCTTTATGGCCGTAGCATTGCTTAGCCAAGGGGCATGACGAAGGGATCAGTATAGCGATAGTGGAAACCTAGGCTGCGGCAAATCGCTTCCCCATTCACCCATTTCCCCTCAGGGGCTTGCGACTCAACCGCTTCAAAAGTGGGAGGTTCCAATCCCAGTTGTTTAGCGACAAAGGGATAAAACTCATCACGCCTTGGATGCTGATGCGCCGATAAATTAAAGGTGGTTCCTGAGATTGGCGAGGCCAAAAGAAGAAGAATAGCTTCGACCACATCGTCAAGATGGACCAAATTGACCAGATGGTGGCCCTGCTTCAACTGTTTTTTTCCCGCCAGAAAACGGCCAGGATGACGGTCAGGCCCTACTAGGCCAGACAGACGTAAAATATCGACCTCAACGCCTGGCAATTGGTGCAGCCATTGTTCTAGCGTGACGAGTCGTTTTCCGGCTGGGGTCACGGGCAGTAATGGGCTAGCTTCAACCATCTCACCCTGCTGATCGCCATATACAGAGGTCGAACTGGTAAAAATGACCCTTTTCACTCCATTGGCAATGGCGGTATCGACCAGATTTTGAACCGCATTGATATACTGTTCACCCCCATCACTGCTGCGTGACGCAGGCAAGGTGATAATTAAGGTATCGACCGTCATTAATTGCTCTAACTCCTCGAAATCACACTCGATATCGGGTTTCGTGACTAATTTTACCGCTGAAATACCGCAGCGCCGGGCAGCGAGAATACCATCTTCAGACGTTTTTGAACCTTGCACATCGTAGCCACGCTGACTGAGTGCCAAGGCCAAAGGCATCCCTAACCACCCCAATCCAATAATCGCTATTTTTTTCATACAGGTCTCGCCTTCAAAAGTCATGGTACAAGGTTAGCGCGACTCTTCTTTGCCCACCAGTAAAGTTGTCTGAGTTTGATGTAAAAAAAATTGGGCCAAGTCGAGAAAAAACGGTTGCCAAGGTCAATCAACTCGGCTAGGTTAAATGACATCACTTTTTTCCAATACTTGGATAAGAAAATTATGAATTTTGTTCAAACCCGTCATCATCACCATCATCACCCTGACTAGTCTTTCAGGCGATGGCGGCTGGGAGACGAATAAGTCTTCCACCGGTTTGAACGTATAAAGCCCTCGGAAGATCGCTCTTCCGAGGGCTTTTTTAATGGCTTAATAATTATAAAACAATGACAGACAGAAAAGTAAATATAGAGGATTGGTGTAATGTTGGATAACACGCGTTTACGTATTGCAATGCAGAAATCAGGCCGTTTGAGTGATGACTCTCGCGAACTACTTACCCGTTGTGGAATAAAAATCAACCTACAACAACAGCGCTTAATTGCCTTTGCTGAGAATATGCCGATTGATATTCTACGTGTTCGTGATGACGATATTCCGGGCTTAGTAATGGATGGTGTGGTGGATCTAGGCATTATCGGCGAAAACGTCTTAGAAGAAGAAGTCTTAACTCGTCGTGCGCAGGGTGAAGACCCCCAACTTTCCATCTTACGCCGTTTAGATTTTGGTGGATGCCGACTTTCCCTTGCTATGCCTGCCGACAGTGTCTATACCGGACCGGAATGTTTAGACACCAAACGTATTGCCACCTCTTACCCACACTTATTAAAAAAATATTTCGACTCGAAAGGTCTGACGTTCAAATCCTGCTTACTTAACGGTTCTGTTGAAGTGGCCCCGCGCGCCGGGCTTAGCGATGCCATTTGTGATCTCGTTTCCACTGGGGCAACACTCGAAGCGAATGGTCTGCGTGAAGTCGATGTTATTTATCGCTCTAAAGCGGTACTGATCCAACGCGCAGGGGAGTTATCTGAAGATAAACAAGCGTTAGTGAACCGCCTTATGACCCGTATCCAAGGTGTTATTCAGGCACGTGAATCGAAATACATCATGATGCACGCGCCCAGCGACAAACTTGAGCAAATTATCGACCTGTTACCGGGTGCAGAGCGCCCCACCGTGCTGCCACTGGCCGGTGACCAGTCGCGTCTAGCTCTGCACATGGTGAGCAGCGAGACACTGTTCTGGGAAACGATGGAAAAACTGAAAGCATTGGGCGCCAGCTCGATCCTCGTCCTACCCATTGAGAAAATGATGGAGTAACCGATGAGTACGCTTAATCCTATTGTCTCTTGGGCCGCGCTCTCGCCGGCTCAGCAGAAAAAACTCTTACAGCGCCCGGCGATGGCTGCTGCGACTGATATCACCCAAACGGTGCAACAGATTCTAGCCCAGGTGGGTGAAGAAGGTGATGCAGCCCTTCGTCGCTTTAGCCAGCAATTTGACCGGTGTAACATTGAACAGTTCGCGGTAACGGTTGCACAAGTCGACGAAGCCTGTGAACGAGTCAGCCCGCAACTCAAACAAGCAATGGCCGTGGCGCGAGGCAATATCGAGACTTTTCACCAAGCACAGAAATTGGCCAGTGTGGACGTTGAAACACAACCCGGTATTCGTTGCCAGCAAGTGATGCGGCCCATCCAATCTGTCGGCCTCTATATTCCTGGCGGAAGCGCGCCGCTGTTTTCTACCGTATTAATGCTGGCAACCCCAGCAAAGATTGCCGGATGTACTCGTCGCGTGCTGTGTTCTCCACCGCCTATCGCCGATGAAATCCTGTATGCCGCCAAGCTTTGCGGAATTGAGGAGATTTACCAAATTGGCGGTGCTCAAGCGATTGCCGCGATGGCCTTTGGAACCGAAACACTCGCCAGTGTTGATAAGATCTTTGGTCCTGGTAACGCGTGGGTAACCGAAGCGAAACGTCAAGTCAGTCAGCACTTACATGGCGCGGCCATTGATATGCCAGCCGGTCCATCGGAAGTTTTAGTCATCGCCGACAGCGGTGCCACGCCAGCGTTTGTTGCGGCAGATCTTCTCTCACAAGCAGAACATGGCCCCGATTCGCAAGTGATTTTACTGACCCCTGATCAGCAGATAGCAGAACAGGTCGTGACTGAGGTTGAGCAACAATTAGCGCAACTCCCTCGTTCGGAGACTGCTGCCAAAGCATTAGCGTCCAGCCAAATCATTGTCACCCGCGACTTAGCAGAGTGTATCGCTATTTCTAACCAGTATGGTCCCGAACACCTTATCTTACAGATCCGATCGCCGCGTGATTGGGTAGACAGTATAAGCAGCGCCGGTTCCGTCTTTTTAGGCGATTGGTCACCGGAGTCAGCGGGCGACTACGCGTCAGGGACTAACCATGTGTTACCGACCTATGGTTACACGGCGACCTACTCAAGTTTAGGCTTAGCCGATTTTCAAAAGCGGATGACACTTCAAGAATTGACGCCGCAAGGGTTTCTTTCCCTTGCAAATACTATAGAAATATTGGCTGCGGCAGAACGGTTAGAAGCGCATAAAAATGCCGTCACGCTTCGCGTTAAAGCGCTTAAGGAGTCTTCATGAGTGACCCACTGAGTCAGCTTGTACGAAAAAATGTTAGAGACTTAACGCCTTACCAATCTGCACGGCGGTTGGGCGGTTGCGGTGATGTATGGCTTAATGCGAACGAATACCCAATACCTATCAATTTTTCACTGACACAACAAACCTTAAATCGCTACCCTGAATGCCAACCTGTCGAGGTGATTAGCCGTTATGCTAAGTACGCTGGGCTGACCTCAGACAACGTTCTGGTCAGCCGGGGAGCCGATGAAGCCATCGAACTGCTGATCCGCGCATACTGCGAACCAGGGCAAGATACTGTACTGTATTGTCCACCAACTTACGGTATGTATAGCGTCAGTGCCGAAACCTATGGTGTACAAACCAAGACGCAGCGGCTCACTGATGCATGGCAACTCGATGTGCCCGCAATCCTTCAGCAATTGGACTCGGTAAAAATTGTCTATATCTGTAGTCCGAACAATCCAACCGGTAACTTACTCAAGGCCGAAGATATTCGCCAAGTCTTAACGGCCACCGCAGGAAAGGCGTTAGTGGTGGTCGATGAGGCCTATATTGAGTTCTGTCCACAAGCCTCTGTCGTTAGTTGGATGCAACAATTTCCGCACTTAGTGGTATTACGTACCTTATCCAAAGCCTTTGCCTTAGCGGGTTTACGTTGTGGTTTTACCTTGGCGCAACCTGGGGTTATTCAAACATTGTTGAAAGTGATCGCGCCCTACCCCCTTTCAACACCGGTTGCTGATATCGCCAGCCAAGCCTTAAGTGATGAAGGGCTTAACGCGATGCGCGCCCGTGTCGCGGAACTTAATGCGATTCGCGATACCTTTATTCCCCGTCTTGCTGAATTACCTTGTGTTGAGCAAGCCTTCCTCAGTGATACGAACTATTTCCTGATTCGCTTCCACGATTCCCCTGCCATTTTTAAAGGGTTATGGGATCAAGGGATCATTCTACGAGACCAAACGAAGAACCCACTCCTCGGTGGGTGTCTGCGTGTATCGATTGGGACTGATGCAGAAATGGAAGCACTTTATCAAGCCTTGACACAATTTGGTCCTAAGGGAGAGCGCCAATGACCAGTAAAATTTTGTTTATCGATCGTGATGGCACACTGATCAGCGAACCGCCTCTCGATTTCCAAGTTGATCGTCTTGAGAAATTAGCCTTTGAGCCCGGCGTGATCCCTGCCCTGCTCGATTTACAAAAAGCAGGCTATGAATTGGTGATGATCACCAATCAAGATGGGCTAGGTACCGAAAGTTTCCCGCAAGCCGACTTTGATCCTCCTCATGCTTTAATGATGCAGGTTTTCGCCTCCCAGGGGATTTGTTTTTCTGAGGTATTAATCTGCCCTCACTTACCGACAGACAACTGTGCTTGTCGTAAGCCGAAAACGAAACTCGTCGAAAAATGGCTGGTTGAAGGCGAACTCGATAAGGCACAAAGTTACGTGATTGGTGACCGTGCGACCGATATTACCCTAGCCGAAAATATGGGTATTCAAGGTATTCGCTATGGCGCAGAAGGTGATAATTGGCCAACCCTCGCTAAACGCCTCTGCCGTAAGGATCGTTATGCAAAAGTAGTGCGTAATACTCATGAAACGCAAATCACTGCTGAAGTCTGGTTAGACCGTGAGGGAGAAAACCAGATATCGACCGGTATTGGCTTTTTTGACCATATGCTCGATCAAATTGCTACCCATGGCGGCTGTCGCTTGAATATTCAGGCGAAAGGTGATCTGCATATCGATGATCACCACACGGTTGAAGATACCGGTTTAGCCTTAGGTGAAGCCCTCTTGAAAGCGTTAGGGGATAAGCGTGGGATAGGTCGTTTTGGTTTTACCTTGCCAATGGATGAGTGCCTGGCACGTTGCGCCCTGGATATTTCAGGTCGACCTTGGCTTGAGTACAAGGCTGAGTTTACCCACCAGCACGTCGGTGATTTAAGTACCGAGATGGTGGAACACTTCTTCCGCTCACTCTCTTACACTATGGCCGCAACCTTACACTTAAAGACAAAAGGTAAAAACGATCACCATCGCGTGGAGAGTTTGTTTAAAGCCTTTGGTAGAACGCTCCGCCAAGCGATACGCGTTGAAGGGAATACATTACCAAGTTCAAAAGGGGTGCTTTGATGGATATTGTAATCCTTGATACAGGTTGTGCCAATCTGTCGTCGGTCAAATGGGCAGTACAACGATTAGGCTATCAGCCGACCGTGAGCCGCGATAAACACCTCGTACTGTCGGCAGATAAGCTCCTGCTACCCGGTGTCGGCACCGCGAGTGCGGCGATGCAGCAGCTTGAGGAACGCGAGTTGATTTCGCTTATTACTCGCTGTACCCAGCCAGTATTGGGTATTTGCCTTGGCATGCAAATTCTCGGCAGCCACAGTAAAGAACGCGGTGAGATCAAAACCCTAGGATTAATTCCGGAAGAAGTACGCGCCTTAGAGACCGGTGAACTGCCGACACCACACATGGGCTGGAACCAAGTGACGGCGCAAGCGGGCCACCCACTCTTTCGCGATATCGATAAAGATGCCTATTTCTACTTTGTCCACAGCTACGCGATGCCAGTGAATGAGTACACCATTGCTCAATGCCGGTATGGTGAAGCTTTCTCAGCGGCAGTCCAACGCGATAACTTTTACGGGGTACAATTTCACCCAGAGCGCTCCGGTGCCGCTGGCGCTCAGCTGCTGAAAAACTTTTTGGAGATGTCATGATTATCCCAGCGTTAGACCTGATTGAAGGAGCAGTGGTACGGTTACACCAAGGGGATTATGGTCAGCAGCGTGATTATGGCCGTGATCCGCTATCTCGTCTGCAATCCTATCAGCAACAGGGGGCAAACGTTCTCCATCTCGTCGATTTGACCGGTGCCAAAGATCCTACAGCCAGACAGATCAGCCTCTTATCTGAACTATTGGCTGGCGTTTCTGTACCCGTTCAAGTGGGCGGAGGTATTCGTCAACGTGACGATGTGGTTGCCCTATTACAGGCCGGTGCGAGCCGAGTGGTGGTGGGATCTACCGCTATCCGCCACCCCGAGATGGTTAAAGCATGGTTTGAAGAGTTTGGCCCAGAAGCCATTGTATTAGCCTTAGATATTCGTATCGATGAAAATCAGCGCAAAGAAGTTGCCATTAGCGGCTGGCAGGAAGCGTCTGGAGTGACCTTGGAACAGGTGATTGCGGATTACGAGCCTTATGGCCTTCGTCACGTGCTCTGTACAGATATTTCACGCGATGGGACCTTACAAGGTTCCAACGTCGCGCTGTATCAAGAAATTACGGCAAAGTGGCCGGCTATCGCTTTCCAATCATCAGGCGGTATCGGTTCGCTTGAGGATATTGCCGCACTTCGGACCAGTGGAGTGCAAGGCATTATTGTTGGTCGCGCATTATTAGAAGATAAATTCACTGTCTCGGAGGCAATTTCATGCTGGCAAAACGGATAATTCCCTGCCTCGACGTGCGCGATGGCCAAGTGGTGAAAGGGGTCCAGTTTCGTGACCACGAAGTGATTGGGGACATTGTTCCGCTGGCTGCGCGCTACGCCGCCGAAGGGGCCGATGAACTGGTCTTTTACGATATTACGGCCTCCTCTGCGGGGCGTGTCGTAGACAAAAGCTGGGTCGCTCGCGTCGCAGAGGTGATCGATATTCCTTTCTGTGTCGCCGGCGGGATTAAATCGGTAGAAGATGCCGCAGAAATCCTCTCTTTTGGGGCAGACAAAATCTCGATCAATTCCCCGGCCCTAGCCGATCCAGAATTGATCACTCGACTGGCTGACCGCTTTGGTGTGCAGTGTGTGGTCGTCGGGATTGATACCTGGTTTGACGAAACCTCTGGAACGTATCAAGTCAAACAATTTACCGGCGATGAGGCACGTACACGTAGTACCTCATGGCAAACCGCAGAGTGGGTAAAGGAAGTGCAACAGCGTGGTGCTGGAGAAATTGTGCTGAACATGATGAATCAAGACGGCGTGCGCCAAGGCTACGACTTAACGCAACTCGCCTTAATCCGTCAAGTCTGTCACGTACCGCTTATCGCTTCAGGTGGCGCAGGAACCGAACAGCATTTTCTCGAGGCCTTTACACAAGCCAATGTCGATGGTGCATTAGCGGCGTCGGTCTTTCATAAGCAAATTATTAATATTGGTGAACTTAAGCAGTTCCTAAAAGATAATCAGATAGAGGTTCGTCTATGTTAACGTCTGAAGCGATGGCCGCGCTCGATTGGGAGAAAACCGATAACCTGATCCCGGCGATTATTCAACATGCAGTATCGGGTGAAGTATTGATGCTCGGTTATATGAATCAAGAGGCATTAACCGCCACACAGCAAAGCGGTAAAGTGACCTTCTGGTCTCGCAGCAAACAGCGGTTATGGACAAAGGGCGAGTCCTCTGGGCACTTTTTAACGGTTAAGCAGATCACCGCAGACTGTGATCACGATAGCTTATTGGTTTTAGCCTTGCCCCTTGGCCCGACCTGTCATACTGGCACCTCGAGTTGTTTTTCTCCTGCCGCGTCAGATTGGCAATTTTTATGGCAACTTGAACAACTGCTGGCGAGCCGTAAAGCGGCTGATCCGAGCAGTTCCTATACGGCGAGCTTATATGCCAGCGGTACCAAGCGTATTGCTCAGAAAGTAGGAGAAGAAGGGGTCGAAACGGCATTAGCGGCCACAGTCAATGACCGTGAAGAGCTGACCAACGAAGCGTCTGATCTCCTTTATCACTTGATTGTCTTACTGCAAGATCAGGATCTTGATTTAAGCACGATTATTGCGAATTTACGCCAGCGTCATCAGGCATAAATTTTAACGGTGGGCGGCGACTATCCGTCCACCGCTTTTTAAAAATTACCCCTAAAATTCCATAACTGTAAAAATCTCATTCCCTCCCCCCGATACAACGTTGCACACCCCGACGATGCAGCAATTTTTTCAGTCCATCCATTAAAAACCTTGCCACAAGCGGCTCTCAGGCTGGTTCAAGTAGCAGCTATAAAAGTCGGTTTTCCTATTGTTAAGCTGGAGGAAAATTTGCTGGTGCAACTAAAGATACATCAGTTGCATCTGTAATAGCCCTGCGACATCTCAATATTGAACTCCGCTTTCGGCTTCCGACATTCACTAACGTCAGCCTCCGAACCTTAAAACCCAAATATGTTACAAATCTTGGCGCTTTCGTCGGGCGCACGGTTCCTGTACTTGGGATGGAGTTCGAATTGACCGGTATCGAAAATATTAAACTCAGAAGCTTATTGATGGGGATACCTAAGCAACAGCTCCCTGCCCTGATTGAGGAGGTGATTGCCTTCAGTGAACTGGAGGAGTTTATCTATCTACCCGTACGCACCTATTCCAGCGGCATGGTATTACGTTTAGCATTCGCCATTTGTACTGCACAGCCACCCGAAATACTGCTTATGGATGAATGGATAAGTGTGGGGGATGCTACGTTTAAAGATAAGGCGGAGAAGCGTTTGCAACAGTTTATCCACCAAGCGGGGATTTTAGTTATTGCTACCCACGATGCGAACCTTGCCGAACGTGCCTGTAATCGCCAACTTCATTTAGTACAAGGACGGATAATTATCTAAAAAAAAGCCAGTGACCTTGTCACTGGCTGAAGCGTTATTTACCGAAAAATTAGTCTAACCACTCAGTGTGGAAAACGCCTTCTTTGTCGGTACGTTTATAAGTGTGTGCACCAAAGTAGTCACGTTGGGCCTGGATCAGGTTAGCAGGCAACACTTCTGAACGGTAGCTATCGTAGTAGGCAATCGCTGCAGAGAAGGTTGGCATTGGGATACCGTTCTGCACCGCATAGCTCACCACATCACGTAACGCTTGTTGATATTCATCAGCGATATTTTTGAAGTATGGAGCAAGCAGTAAGTTCGCGATTTCTGGGTTCTCTGCATAAGCATCAGTGATTTTTTGCAGGAATTGTGCACGGATGATACAACCCGCACGAAAAATTTTCGCTAACTCGCCGTAATTCAGATCCCAGCTGTATTGGTCTGAGGCTGCACGCAGTTGTGAGAAACCTTGCGCGTAAGAAACAATTTTACCCAGATACAGTGCACGACGGACTTTCTCGATAAATTCCGCTTTATCACCATTGAATGCAGCAACTTTCGGGCCAGTCAGGACTTTAGATGCAGCAACACGTTGTGATTTAAGCGAAGAAAGGTAACGTGCAAACACTGACTCAGTAATCAGGGATAATGGCTCACCAAGATCTAACGAGCTTTGGCTAGTCCACTTACCCGTCCCTTTGTTTGCTGCTTCATCAAGGATCACGTCAACCAAGTAGTTACCGGTATCATCTTTCTTAGTGAAAATATCTTTGGTGATATCAATTAGGTAGCTGCTCAGCTCGCCTTGATTCCACTCACTGAAGGTTTTCGCCAGTTCTTCATTAGACAGACCTAAAGAGCCTTTCAGTACTGAATAAGCTTCAGCAATCAACTGCATGTCACCGTATTCGATACCGTTGTGAACCATTTTGACATAGTGACCCGCACCGTCTGGACCGATATAGGTGACACAAGCTTCACCCTCTGCACGGGCAGCGATTTTATCGAAAATCGGTGCGACGAGTTCGTAAGCTTCTTTTTGACCGCCAGGCATGATTGAAGGGCCTTTTAATGCACCCTCCTCACCACCCGATACACCGGTACCGATAAAGTTGAAGCCTTGATCGGACAGTTCTTTATTACGGCGAATGGTATCTTTATAGAAGGTGTTACCACCGTCGATCAGGATATCACCTTTATCAAGGTGTGGCGTCAGCGAGGCAATTGTCTTATCTGTCGCTTCACCCGCTTGTACCATCAACAGGATACGACGAGGTTTTTCTAAGGACTCGACAAACTCTTCCACGCTGTAGAATGGTGCGAGTTTTTTACCTGGGTTTTCTGCAATCACTTCATCCGTCTTTTCACGTGAACGGTTGAAGATTGAGACAGTATAGCCACGGCTTTCAATATTTAGCGCGAGATTACGGCCCATTACTGCCATTCCGACAACACCAATTTGCTGCTTAGACATTACATTCTCCTGTCTGGTAGAAAGCTTACCTATGTGAACATTATGTTCTAGGTTTGTTAGCACGTACCTTGTCCTATAAGTTATATAAAAACCTGACCGGGAAATCCATGCTTAGCGCACGTTTGATCAAGTCCTAGTCGGTCAGATGCTTATTAATTACACTTATTGACGATATCCATGAGGATTTTTTTGCTGCCAACGCCAGGTATCGGCCATCATTTCGTCGATACCTCGTGAGACGCTCCACTCTAATTCTTTTGCAGCTAAGGCTGGATCTGCCCAAAATGCTGCAAGGTCACCCGCACGGCGTGGTTTAATTTCAAACGGAATGGTACATCCTGATGCCTGCTCAAATGCACGGATCATCTCTAATACAGAGTAGCCTTTACCCGCTCCGAGATTATAAGCACGATAGCCTTGGGTTTGCTGCAAGTGATCCAACGCTTTTAAGTGGCCCTCCGCGAGGTCCATCACGTGGATGTAATCACGTTGACAAGTTCCATCAGGCGTTGGGTAATCGCCTCCAAATACCCCTAATTGTGGGAGCTTACCAATCGCCACTTGTGCGATGTAAGGTAATAAATTATTCGGTATACCCGACGGGTCTTCACCGATCTCGCCCGACTCATGCGCGCCCACTGGATTGAAATAACGCAGGGCGATAGTATTAAATTGCGGCTCCGCTGTCGCAAAGTCTTGCAATACCCGTTCAATCATCAGCTTTGACGTACCATAAGGACTGGTTGTGCCGCCAATCGCTGTCGTTTCAACGTAAGGAACAGGCGCATCAGCACCGTAAACCGTTGCTGAGGAACTAAAAATAAAGTTCCAAATCCCGGCGCGGCGCATCTCTTCTAATAGTATCAGCGTGCCTGAGACATTATTTTCATAATATTCAAGCGGCATTCGAGTCGATTCGCCCACCGCTTTTAAGGCTGCAAAATGAATGACATCAGTGATAGTGTGTTGTGCGAAGAGTGACTGCAAACAGGCTCTGTCACGTATATCACCTTCCACAAAAGCTGCCTTACGTCCCGTCAACTTAGCAACACGTGCGAGGGCTTCTTGCGAGGCGTTACATAAGTTATCCAATACAACGACGTCATCGCCCCGTTGTAGCAGTGCTAAGACGGTGTGCGAGCCAATATATCCCGCTCCACCTGTCACTAAAATTGCCATGATTGTTCAGCCTAGGTTTAAGAGTTAAGAAGTTTTTTAATAGAATCTCTGAAAGCGTGTCCTGACTGGGGATTACGCAACCCGTAGGCAACAAAGGCTTGCATATAGCCCAGCTTACGCCCGCAGTCATAGCTAATGCCATGAAGCTCACTGGCCTCGACCGGCTCAGATTGATTAAGTGAGGCAATCGCGTCGGTTAATTGAATACGGCCCCAAGCGCCTGGCGATGTATTTTCTAAGTACGCCCAAATTTTTTCGGATAACACGTAACGCCCCACCGCCGCCAATTGCGCCGTTTCCGGTAAATTTTCAGCGTAGGAGGGTTTTTCAATAAAATCGACAATACGGCAAGTATCACCGGAGGCCACTAAGGGCTGTTCAGTCGTGATCACCGAGTATTCTGCCAGCTCTTCGCGGGGGAGCGTCTGACAAAGGACTTGTGAATATCCGGTCTCTGCAAAACGCGACATCATCGCTGCTAAGTTATAACGGAGTGGATCGGCACTTTGGTTATCCAAAATGACATCAGGCAGTACCACCACAAAAGGGTTATCCCCGACGATCGGTTTAGCGCAGAGAATGGCATTACCCAATCCCAAGGGTTGCGGTTGGCGAACATTCATAATGGTCACACCAGGAGGACAGATACTTTTTACTTCGCTCAGCAGTTGTCGTTTAACCCGCTGTTCCAGTAATGCTTCTAGCTCGTAAGTGGTATCGAAATGGTTTTCGACCGCATTTTTAGAAGCGTGAGTAACTAAGACAATCTCTTTGATACCTGCCGTGACACACTCATCAATAATGTATTGAATCATGGGTTTATCAACGACGGGTAACATCTCTTTTGGAATCGCTTTGGTCGCTGGCAACAGATGCATACCGAGCCCGGCAACAGGAATAACCGCTTTCAAATTTTTCATATCTCTTCCACTGGTTGGGATGCGTGCAAGATAGTATCGATGAGCCTAAACCTTCAAAGCATAGGGAGAGTCTGAAACTCTCCCAGTAAAATCATGATGATGAGTGTTTAGCTTTATCATTATCTTTTAACCACTGCTGTAATCGACTCTTAAGATTATTTTTCAATAACCTATCTACCGATAACGAATATTGCAAGTGATTCCAAGGACCGTAAAAACGTAACGGAATAGGTTGATTGGCCAAGAGTGCGATCATTCCAGGATCACCTTTCCATCCACGAGTAAGAAGATTGAAGGTGATATCGAGTTGGTGCTGCGTAAAGTTAATATTCCCCAAGGCATTCAAAGAGACTTGTGCATTCTCGCCCGCTAATCGGGTTAACTGCAGATTGCCGTCCGCTAAGGTAAAATCTCCGCGCATATCAGGGATAACCGGGTGCAGATTTGGATCAGAATTGACGCGGTTACTGGCACGAGTCACCGCGTCAATAACCATTTGTTGAACATTCATTTGTGGAAGATCCAGCCCCATTAACTCGACACTGGAATGGCCTTGCCACTGGGTGAGAATTTCTTTACCGCGTAGTCCCTGCCCCGTGAAGTCACCTTGTAACGAGATATCCCCTCGTAGTACCGGCGGTATTTGTAACAATGGCTGAACGATTTGTAGCGGAATACGCTGTAGCTGGGTATGCAATGCTACGGTCGCCAGTTCCGGACGGAAATCGACCTTACCTTGTATCGTAAATTGGCCGTTATCCACTTTACCGGAGAGCGTATTGAGGTTCATGACCCCCATAGCGTTATGCATATCTACTTCCAAACCCTTAATCGTCACATCGTGCCAGGTTGCTTGATTGGCCGTCAGTTGGCTGGAAATTTCACTTTGGTTAAGCCAGTCAATAAATCCGCGATTATTTTTTTCAGCAATAACCGGTGTACGTGCTCGAGTAATGTCTGTCGTATCATCCGTTGTGTTTTGCTGATCAGTTGATTGCGATTGAAGTCGTGGCTGGCTCGGCAGCAACAGTTGATCAAAGTTGGCGTTCTGCGACTGCAGATTAAGCTTGAGTTGTAATGCAGGCGCTAATGTGCCGCTTGCTTCGCCACTAAAATCACTATCATTGGCATGAAGGGTAAAATTAGTCAGATCAAAAGCGCTGCTCAACGGTGACCATTGTGCCGTAAAGGTCGTTTTCCCTTTTACCCCCTGCTCAGGTAATGAAACACCTTGCAGTTGGTAATTCCCACGATCGACCGAAAATGCCAGCTTATAGGGATAATGTCGAGCATCCATCTGCCCTTCAAAATCTATGGAAAAGGTCTGCTGATTGCGAGTCAATACTGTGCTTAACCGATACTGCCCTACTCGCGAGGCATCTTGATGTAGGCTAAGATCGACATCGCGAAAATTAAGCTGCTCACCTTGTGGGTCTTGCCAGATAAGTAAGCTATTCGCCACGGAAACGCGGGCTATGTCTAACGACCAGTGGCCCAGTGAGGAGGAAAATGCATTTTTATCATCAGGAGCTATCGGTCCAGCCGGTGCTGTTTTCGCTGCCGCATCAGGAATAGCCTGTATCACCGCATGCATGACTAATACTTTACTCACATGGAGCTGATGAGAAAGGAGAGGTAATAGCTCAACATCTAAGCGCATGTTATCGGCCGTCACCGCGGGCTGCGAGGCCCCCGGAGCGGTTAAAGAGATTGGACCACTTAAGATACTCAGCCTTGGCCAGACGTGCCAACGAAGATCACCTTTCAGCGTCAGTTGATAACCACTGCGTTTTTTAACCTTTTGGACCATATAATGTTTAAAATCATTTGGATTAACCAACAGGACTAACGCAGACATTCCTGCGACAAGCACCGCAATGAGAATGGCGAAGGTGGTTATCAGCTTTCTCATGCCATCTCCCTTAAACGAAATTAATCTTTATCGATTCGGCTAGCCACCGCACTTTGCTGATCACGGTATTTGGCATCTTGGCGGCTGTTATAAGGCCGGGCAGCGGGACCGGATAAAGGTTCAAAACTCAATGCCCCGATTAACATGCCTGGACGTAACGCCAATGGCAGTTTACCCGAGTTAAAGAATTCTAACACAATTCGCCCTTTCCAACCGGGGTCAATACGGTGAGCAGTGACATGCACCATTAATCCAAGACGTGCTAACGATGAGCGGCCATCTAACCAACCAACCAAATCATTAGGTAAGGTCACCGACTCGTAGGTCACGGCTAAAGCAAGCTCACCTGGATGGAGGAAGAAAGCTTCATCTTCTTGTAAGACGATCTCTTCACTCATTACGCGCTCCAACGAAGCGCTCACCGTATCTTTAGGGCCACTTAGATCAATATATGCTGCCGTATGACCGCGGAAGGTACGGAAGCCATTCCCTAATCGCACGTCGACCGTGGCACCGTTTATCCGCTCAACAGGCGGGCGGGGATCGATGGCGAGTTTGCCCTCATCCATCCACGCCTCAATGTCTCGGTCGCATAATCTCATAGTGGTTCCCTAATAAAATGTCTCAGTAAAAACTTATTCAAAGAATTGATTAATCTTAGCTTTCAAAATATCAATCGCAATACGATTTTTTCCTCCACGCGGTACAATAATATCCGCGTATTGTTTCGATGGTTCGATAAACTGTAAGAACATTGGGCGAACGGTTTTCTGGTATTGAGTCATTACCGAATCCATTGAACGTCCCCGTTCATTAACATCACGTTTCATTCGACGCATTAAACAGATATCTAACGGGGTATCGACAAAAATAGAAAAATTTAATTCATTACGTAATCGCGCATCGGTTAACAATAAAATCCCTTCAAGGATAATCACTTTTTTGGGTTTTAGGGTTTGGGTCTTGGCCATGCGGGTATGTTCAGAATAGCTGTACATCGGTAATTCGATAGACTGACCTGACTTGAGTGCTTGCAGTTGATTCAAGAGTAAATCGTGGTCCATCGCATTAGGGTGGTCATAATTGGTCTTGATACGCTCTTCCATCGTGAGATGACTTTGATCGCGATAATAACTATCTTCGGGGATGACACCGATATGTTCATCGCCCACTTGGTCACGAATTTCACGATACAGCGTACTGGCAATTAAACTTTTACCCGATGCGGATGCGCCCGCAATTCCGATAATCACACATTGATGAGACTGGTCAGTCATTATTTTACAACCTGAAACTGAAGCCGAAATACCTGCATTGTTTAGCAAGCACTTTAGCAAAATGGGAGGATAAACGCTGGCGATTATAAGGGTTTAACTGCAGTGATGCTAGCGAAAAGGACTCACTTTTAAGAGTTTAGCGCTGTTTTTTTAGTAAGGGTTGGATACACTAGCGCGCTGAGTTGGCTGACTGGCAGCCAATCCCTATCGACTTTAGAGGATTTATGCACTGGCAAATGTTGACCTATTTTGGCGATAGCATGCTGCTGTTACCGAGTGCTGTTGTCTTGGCTTTTGCCTTGTTCTATAACACGTCACGCTTAGCGCCTGTCATTATTTGGTTGGCCAGTTTCGGCACCGCAGGCTTAATGGTCAGTATTTCAAAAGTCCTATTTTTAGGGTTTTTAATTGGCAGTGCGCGCTATAATTTTACTGGATTTAGCGGCCACACCACCATGTCTACCACGTTTTGGCCTATCTTTTTATGGTTTATCGCTCGTGGATTTTCCCTCAAGCGTCCACTCATCTTGGTGGTATTCGGCTATCTTTTTGCTTTATCGATTGCTTATTCTCGCTTGGTGCTGCATGCCCACTCCCCCAGTGAGGTGATAAGTGGCTTTTTATTGGGGTCTTGTTGCAGTCTATTTTTTCTGGCAATACAGCGAAATGTGGCGTTTAAGCCGATTTCCATTGCTGAGTTACTGCTTATCATCGCGCTACCTCTGTGTTTAGTGTCACAAGGTAAACCCGCCACCACTCAGCATTTCCTCGGTACTCTAGCGGCAAAAATTGCCGGAATGGAACATCCCCACACACGGCAGCAATTGTTATCCTTAGGTCAATAGCAGTTAGCCATTGACTTTATCCCGTAACCCGTTAAAGTGCGCCCCTTTTATTAAGGGGGTGCAGCATGGTAATTGGTTTCGATTATGGTACAGCGAACTGCTCAGTGGCGATTGAACGAGAAGGTAAGTTTCAACAACTTCCGATTGCCGGCACAGAGAAATTACTCCCCTCAATGATCAGTGCCCCCATTCGTTCTGTGGTAAGCGAATGGTTGTATCGTCATCATGGTGTCAGTTATCAGACGGCCGATGAAACGGCACTCTTACAACAAGCATTACGGACTAATCGCGAGGAAGATCTCCCGGTTTCAGCCCAAAGTGTTCAGTTTGGTTTATCTGCCCTCAATCAGTACATGGCGGATCCGCAAGAGGTGTGGTTTGTTAAATCACCGAAATCTTTCCTCGGTGCAAAAGGGCTTAAGCCTCAGCAGATTGCTTTTTTTGATGATGTAGTGTGCGCCATGATGTTACATATCCGTCAACAAGCAGAGCGACATACGCAAACCCCGATTGAGCAAGCCGTAATTGGTCGGCCCGTCAACTTCCAAGGAACAGGCGGAGAAGAGGCTAACCAACAAGCTGTCGGCATTCTACGTCGTGCGGCACTGCGTGCAGGATTTCGCCATATCGAATTTCAATTCGAACCAGTGGCTGCAGGCTTAGAGTACGAGTCACAACTCACGCGTGAAACACGCGTACTGGTCGTCGATATTGGCGGGGGAACCACAGACTGTTCACTACTGCTAATGGGCCCGGAGTGGCGTCATAAAGCCGAACGTAGCGAAAGCTTACTGGCTCACAGCGGATGCCGTGTTGGCGGTAATGATCTGGATATTATGTTGGCTTATAAGCAGCTGATGCCATTATTAGGTGCCGGTAGCCCCTCTCGTTCGGGAAAAGCCCTACCCTTACTGCCTTGGTGGAATGCTATCGCGATCAACGATGTGATGGCACAAGGGGATTTTTATAGTTCCCGTGGCGGTCAGCAACTTCAGCAAATGGTCAAAGATGCTGAACAGCCCGAGTTGGTGACTCGTCTACTGACATTGTGGCGAGAAAAGCAAAGCTATCAGCTGGTGCGTAGTGCCGAACAAGCGAAAATCGATCTTTCCGCTGAGCAAGAGACCACTTGCGATTTAGGCTATCTCGACGCGGCATTGGATCTCCAGCTCTCTGCGCAAACCTTGCGTGAAGCTATCGACTCACCGCTACAGAAAATGCTTCAGCAAGTCAGTGATGTGATGCAGCAATCCACAGTAAAACCTGAAGTTATTTACTTAACCGGCGGCAGTGCGCGCTCACCTCTGCTTCGTCAAGCTTTAGAACAGCTTCTGCCTGATACGCCAATTGTTCAAGGGGATGACTTTGGGTCGGTAACCCTGGGGTTAACACGCTGGGCAAACACACTTTTTACGTAGTCAGATCAATTCACTAAAGATTATAGTTTGTTGTGCCATCGCACGACACGTAGAATCCCCTACTTTTTATAGGGCTAATATTAGCCCTGTTTAAGTTTGGGACTGTCACATGACAACAGAACTACTCTCTCCCGCTGGCTCGTTAAAAAATATGCGCTATGCCTTCGCGTATGGCGCAGATGCTGTTTATGCCGGTCAACCTCGTTATAGTCTGCGCGTAAGAAATAATGCGTTTACGCTTGATAACTTAGCCTTAGGGATCCAAGAGGCTCACCAGCTAGGTAAAAAATTCTACGTCGTCAGCAATATCGCGCCCCATAATGCCAAGCTCAAAACCTTTATTCATGATCTGACACCGGTGATTGCTATGCAGCCCGATGCGCTGATTATGTCTGATCCGGGTCTGATCATGCTGGTACGTGAACACTTTCCCAGCGTACCTATCCATCTTTCGGTCCAGGCTAATGCTGTCAATTGGGCAACCGTAAAATTTTGGCAAACACAAGGCATTAGCCGGGTAATCCTCTCTCGTGAGCTCTCTTTAGAAGAGATTACTGAGATTCGTCAGCAGGTGCCGGAAATGGAATTAGAAGTCTTCGTTCATGGTGCTCTCTGTATGGCCTATTCCGGCCGTTGCTTACTATCAGGCTATTTAAATAAACGCGACCCCAATCAAGGGACTTGCACCAATGCTTGTCGCTGGGATTATAAAGTCAGCCCCGCTCAGGAAGATGATCTCGGCAATATGGTGGAAAGTGACCCCCTACCCCCGACGCTTGGAAAAGGCCCCACTACCCAACAAGCGCTGCTACTGACCGATAAAATGCGCCCCGATGAGCCGATGAGTGCCACCGAAGATGAACACGGTACCTACATCATGAATTCAAAAGATTTACGTGCGGTAGAGCATGTGCCGCGATTGATCGCATTGGGTGTTCAGTCACTAAAAATCGAAGGCCGCACTAAATCCTTTTACTACTGCGCACGTACCGCGCAAGTGTATCGCAAAGCCATCGATGACGCGCAAGCAGGCAAACCTTTTGACCGTTCACTACTGACTACATTGGAGGGTTTAGCTCATCGCGGCTACACCGAAGGCTTTTTGCGCCGTCACACACATGACAGCTACCAAAATACGCAGCAAGGCTATTCTGTTTCTGATCGACAACAGTTTGTGGGTGAATTTAGCCAAGCCCGAGATAATGGCTTAGCCGAAGTGATTGTTAAAAATAAATTCCAGTGTGGCGACCATTTAGAAGTAATGACGCCTAAAGGTAATTTCTCGTTTACTCTCGAAACGCTGCAAGATAAAAATTATCGGGCAATAACTGTTGCCCCCGGCGATGGTTACCGCGTGTGGATCCCCATCCCACCAAACACCGATCTTGCGTATGCTTTATTAGTTCGTCATTTGGAAAATGGGCAGACTACGCAAGCCCCCCATCGCAACAATCAGCGCTAAGGTATGGTATAAAGGAGCCAATTTGATTAAGTGAAGGTAATGAGTATGGCTCCAGCGTTTCTGATTTTAAATGGTAAAAAAGCCAGTGAACCCACTATCCGTGACGCTGTCACTCAATTACGCGATGAAGGGGCCAACTTACAAGTCAGAGTGACCTGGGAATTTGGCGACTGCCACCGTTTCATCACGGAAGCGATTGCCGATCACTGCTCAACCCTTATTATTGGCGGCGGTGATGGCAGTCTTAACGAGGCCGTCAATAGCTTAATGCAATTCCCCGCGGAGCAACGTCCGCCACTGGCGGTGCTGCCTTTGGGTACAGCCAATGACTTTGCTACCAGTGTAGGCGTGCCGCCGGAGCCGGAAGCGGCACTTCGCCTAGCGTTAACCGCTAGCGCTCAGTCCATCGATCTTGGTTGTGTCAATCAACAGCACTACTTTATCAATGTGGCAACCGGTGGTTTTGGCACGCGAATCACCACAGAGACCCCAGAAAAATTGAAGTCAGCCCTTGGCGGCGCGTCCTATTTCCTGCATGGGCTGTTACGTATGGACAGATTAAAACCAGACCGTTGCACTATCACCAGCGAGCAATGGCAATGGCAAGGCGACGCGTTAGTTATCGCCGTCGGTAATGGGCGTATAGCAGGTGGCGGTCAACGACTTTGCCCAACTGCCTTGATCAATGACCAACAACTGGCCTTAACTATTATCACGGCTCAGGAGATCGTTCCGTCGCTACTTCACGCACTGACACGTGATGACGAGAACCCCAATATCATCAACCAACGCGCCAGTGAATTCTCCCTCACCAGCGAACACACCATGACCTTTAATTTGGATGGCGAACCGCAGAGCGGCACGCACTTCCACTTTAAGGTGTTGGGCGAGGCGATCCGTTTTCGCCTTCCGCCATCCTGTGCACTATTGGGTTAGTGCGACGGGCCACTGTTGATAAAAGTGATGGACGGGCCCTTGGCCCTGTCCCACCTTGAGTTCATCAGCATGAGCAATCGCCCCTTGTAACCACTGTTTGGCCTGCCAAGTTGTTTCCGACCAGTGAGTAAAATGTGGTCGTAAGGCAGCCAGCGCCGCAGACAAGGTGCACCCTGTCCCGTGCGTATTGCGCGTGGCGATTCTCGGCTGACTAAAACGCTGATGTCTAGTGGCGGTAATTAACCAATCAGGGCTCTCCTCCGCCTGTAAATGACCGCCTTTCATTAGCACTGCCTCACATCCCAATTGTAATAACCGTTCGCCCTGCTCCCGCATCTGCTTCTCGTTCTCAGCAGGACGGCAGTCAAGTAAGGCGGCCGCCTCCGGGATATTTGGGGTAATGATTGATACCATGGGAATCAACACCTCACGTAGGCAGTGTATAGCGTCAGGATCTAACAACGGGTCGCCGCTTTTTGCCAACATCACTGTATCCAATACTCGCCAAGGGATAGTTGACTGCGCTAACCTTTTGGCAACTTGCTCAATAATACCTTGATGATGCAGCATCCCCATTTTCACACTGGCAATATCCAAATCAGTCAGTACTGAATCTAACTGCTGACCAACAAAGTCGGCAGAGACAGGATAAATCCCTTGTACGCCACAGGTATTTTGAGCAACCAGCGCGGTGATCACACTGGTGCCATAGCCGCCTAGGGCACTGAACGTTTTCAAGTCGGCATGAATACCGGCACCACCAGAAGGGTCTGTACCCGCGATAGTCAAGATATTATAAGGGCTCATCTCATCTTCCTCAGCTGGGCTAATCCATCTAAAAGATGTACCGCAAAAGTCCCCGGCCCCGCGGCCTGCTCGGCGGCATATTCGCCTGCCCGTGACATCATCCAACACGCACTGGCAACGTTGTGGAGGCGATCACCCCCCAGTGCCGCAAAGGCAGCGCACAGTGCCGACAGCGCACACCCTGCTCCCGTCACCCGCGTCGCCAGCACAGAGCCACCCGAAACCTTCAGGGTTCGATGGCCGTCAGTAATCAGGTCGTGTTCCCCCGTGACCACCACGACGCCCTCTATCGTGGTCGCGAGTTGTCGCGCCGCGTCGAGTGCCTGATTAGCACTGAGTTGCGTTTCCGGCCCCCGGCCGCTAGTCGCTTCACCTGCCAACACGCTGATCTCCGAAGCGTTGCCGCGGATCACACTCGGATTGAGCGAAAGCAGCTTACGGCAGAATTCGGTACGTAGGGTTAAGCCCCCCACTGCCACCGGATCCAGCACCCAAGGAGTAGCATAGCGGTTAGCATTTTCCGCGGCATGAAAAAAGGTGGGACAGTGTTGGTGGTGTAGGGTACCGACATTCAGTAATAGCCCATCGGTGACCTGCGCGAACTCTTGGCATTCACTCGGATCGATGATCATTGCCGGAAGCGCCCCGGCCGCAAGCAGCAAATTGGCAGTAAAATTCTGTACAACCGTATTGGTGATGCAGTGAATAAGTGGGGAGTGGTCGGCGAGCTGAGCGATAGCCTGTTGGGCAATCGGTGCGTCAAGCTCAAACATAGCGGTATCTGTGGGCATATTGTCTCCCACCGGCGGTAGAAAGACAGCCCAAAGGGAGCGAGTGACTTTCCTACGCTGGCATTATCCAGTTCAGGTATTACGGGTATTTCTCAGCCTGATAAATTAGGCACCCCGAGTCATATACTTCAAAATCAATATGTTGCGATTAACGTCTCGTTAACCCCTAGTCTGGATCATGCCAGCAGGAAGCCGAAGACTCAACCCAAAAAATACTCTATGTACTAGGGGTAAACTCCTACTAAAAAAAGCCGTGCTCCCCCACCTCAAGAATTCTACTGAAGGCGGTTTCACGGCTGTACTGACCTAAGTATGCTTAGGCTTTAGCGGTGCCATTACCCACAGCTTAAAAAGTCGCCCTGAGCTAAGATTCATGCAAATTGGTTAAATTTCTTTGTATAACCACTGTAAACGTTCAAGTTACATACAATTGAACTCATTATAAAAAACAGTAAAAAAAATATCGAGCTTGCTTGACCGACCATTCCATCGCTAATATAACTACTCTGTATTGTGGTTATTCTTTTAAACCATACAATATATTACCTCATCCATCCTGTGAATAGGTGCTCAAATGGCGAATAATGATAAGCAATCCTCAAAAGATGTAGCTCATCTGGCTGCAGAGACTCTTAACAATCCAAACGCCTCTAACATTCAGAAGAGTTTAGCGGGTTCTGTATTGTCCCAGACGGGTTCTAAAAACCAGACTGGCGCAGATATGGAAGCAAAGGCATCGGCAGCATTGAAAAATCCGCGCTCCAGCGATACGACAAAAAAGTTAGCGGGTTCGGTTGTTTCTCAATCGAATAAAAAGCGTTAAAAAAAGCCGGGATTAACCCGGCTCAGATTGATGACAACGTCCTGGCTTCTTGGTCAGGACGTTGATCTAATGGAGTTAGCGTAATTAATGAGCTAATGCCGCTGCTCCAGAGCCTCACGCGCGATTTCTCGTCCCATTCATCGCCTTTCCGGTCGGAAAATGAAACACCAGAGCCAGTGTGCTTGTTTTTTACTGCCGACAAAGCCCCATGGCTCATCAAGTTTATAAATAAGTGCGACATCAGCATAAGCAACGGGAGATGAAGTTATTCGCTTTGGCGAGATTTTTTTAAAGTGCGAATCACGGTATTTATACCGACTTTAAGCGTTCTTGCGGTATCACGGACTCCAGCACCATTAAAAGCCATCTCGGTAATTTGGTCTTTGACTCCAGGCTTACGGGCTTCATAAGTGTAGTGGAGTAGAAACACGCGATGGCAATCACGGCAGCGAAAACAGTTACGCTCTTTAGGGTTTTGACCATGACGGTAAACTTGACCAGATTGACAGCGGGGACAATGAACAGTAATGCTAGCTATGAGAAAACCTCAGCAGCCTGATTATACTTTAATTCAACTAATTAGAGGCATTACCAATTAACGCCCTATTAATAGGCGTTTAGTTTGGATAAAATACATTTAGAATTTTTTCTTTTTTATTTTCAAAAATCTTAAGATCATCATTGTCATCCCTTCCCTTCATATAAATACTTTTATCCTTATCGAAATTCTTATCTCCAACCATAAATAAAGCCATGAGATAATCAACATCATTAATCCCATTAGATCTTTTTAATGATATAACTTTCCTGTAACAGGATTCTTCGTAATCACCAACCCTATCCTTCAACATACATTCATGTAATAGCAAAGAAGTGTCTTTATTTTTTCTATTAAATGATTCAAGTACAAAAATCGCTTTTTTATACTCACCTCTTGAAGATAAAATACCCGTATACATCCTAACGACATTAATGTTATCTGGATTGTTATTAGAAAGAACAGACAACCTACTCAATATCGAATTTTTTACATCACCATCAGTTGAATCAACATATTCCTTTAGCAAAAAAGAAGCTTCTTCTGTTAACTTTTCATATTTATTATCAACAGCATAAGCATTAATTTCCAGCAATAAAAAAAATGAAATAACAATTGCAGTTTTTTTAAAAATCATATTATTACCTATCAAATTGGCTTAACACTATTTTTCTTTTCATAGATGACGGAAAAGGAACTGCGCTACCAATATAACCCCCATCATAAATATAACCAGCTTCAATCTCTATTATAGGTGATGAAAGACCGCTCTTGGGGATTTGAAATGTAACTGAACCAATTAGAGCATCATTAATACCTATAGCAAAATATTCACCTCTATGCCTGTCAAGTTTATATATATTATTATTTAAAACATCTCTAACATTACACCAAAACAAAACATTACCACTTCCGGCCGCCCTTACAGCGGCTGTTTTACCTGTGGCTGATATGTATACACTTTTACCATTTTCTATATTTTTATCAGTCACATTAAGGTTAATTGAAAAACTGGCATGAGCACCAACACCTTCAATCCTTAAATCTGCAATCTGTGAGTAATTAAAAGTTTTAGTTGTCACAAATTTTCCTCCCTGTATAGTTTACCTCCTGAAAATTAACAAATTTACTCTACTAATATAGAAAAACAGTGATATAGATCACATTAACAGCGACGCTAATTTCGCTAAATAAGCCTCAATTGATTTTACTTAATGATGAATAAGGAAAACTTGCATGAGCCAACTCTTCTCGCTGACACATAAACGCGCACTAATAACTGGATCAGGACGCGGGATTGGCTTTCTCATGGCAAAAGGCTTAGCCGAAGCGGGGGCAGAAGTCATTATTAATGCCACCCAGCAGGCGGGAGCAGAAAGTGCGGCAGCCAAACTCCGCGCGCTTGGCCACAACGCCCATGCGGTTGCCTTTGATGTCACGGACTCCGAGAAGGTGGCCGAGGCGATTGAGAAAATTGAATCCACTATTGGTCAAATCGATATCCTTATCAATAATGCCGGTATCCAACGACGTCGCCCTTTTTTAGAATTCGCAGAACAAGATTGGAACGATGTGATTGCGGTGAACCAAACAGCGGTCTTTTTAGTGTCTCAAACCGTCGCCCGTTATATGGCTAAACGCCAAGCCGGTAAAATTATCAATATCGGCTCGATGCAGAGTGAATTGGGCCGCGATACCATTACGCCTTATGCCGCATCAAAAGGCGCTGTTACCATGCTCACTCGTGGTATGTGTGTCGAATTGGCGCGGTATAATATTCAAGTTAATGGGATTGCCCCTGGCTATTTCGCCACAGAAATGACGCAAGCTCTAGTTGAGGACAAAACCTTTACTGACTGGCTAACCAAACGTACCCCAGCCGCTCGCTGGGGCAATCCAGAAGAGTTAATTGGTGCTGCGGTTTTTCTGTCGTCAAAAGCCTCCGACTTTGTGAATGGTCATCTGCTTTTTGTCGACGGCGGTATGCGGGTCGCGGTTTAAGCCGTCACTCCGCTTTAAGAGCAGGTCGCTGCTGGGCATCCTCAGTCTCAGCCTGCTCGGCTAAGCGCTGAAAATCTTCGCGGGTTAACTTCTCAGTAAACGCAGGCAGTTGCTGGGAAGCCTTGACCGGTAAGAGTTCCAGCACGGCAACGTCATCTAAGGTCACCCCTGCCACCTGCTCAGGTAAGGCCAATTCATGGTTAGCACTTGGCTCTCCTGGAATGGGTGTGGGTCGTCGAGCATTATCCGTCAGATAGTTACGTTGTCTCACCAACCATTTATTAGGCACCCGCCGCTGGCTATCCCACCATTGTCCATCAAGACGATCGAATTGCTGCGCGGTATTTTGCTTTGAGACCGCTCCCAATTGATCAAGTGCTTGTGTGATTATGTCGGTGGCGCGTGAGTTGTAATGAGTTAAGTCCCGACCTTCCCCCTGTAACAGAAGCGCAGCGGCTAAGCGTACACCTAATAGGTTGGAATAAAGGTCTTCAGGGGAAAAGGCAGAGACGCCTTCAGAGAAACCGGGCACGGATTCAAAACCATACCATTGTGCAATTTCATGCCACGCGGCCAAGTCGAACGCCACGCGTGCAGCCGTCCATACGACTAGACTAAAAGCTTTCTGGTGATCGCTCGGGACCTGATAAGGACGGACCACGATTTCACGCCGAGCCAGTTCATTGCTTAGACTCACCCGAAAGGCACTCCCCTGATGCTGCAAGAGCTGGCTCGCGATCCAATAGGTCATATCCATACTGTCACGCACATGGGCCGTGTCGATAAATCCGCCTTGCGTAGTATAGAGAATCCCATTTTTTTCACTGCCGCCACCGACCATGCTAGTCAGACCACGGATCACACTATCATTATAACGGTGAGTCCCTAACTGATGACTTTCAACGATATTATCAAGCCGATAAAAAGGAACCGGTACGCCTTTCAGTTCCGCACGTAAATCATGGCCAAACGCACAGCAAGGCCGCAGCCCTTCGGGTTTTTGCAAAGACGGTAAGAGGCTTGCTTGGGAGACGACTTGATGAGGGTCGGTCTCCAAATCGAGTGGAGCATTCGCTGCCCAAGCACGCGGCATTAGTGAGAGCGTTAAGGCTATAAATAGAGGAGAACGACAACGCCAGATGCGTAACATTTTACTTTTCCCGTTAACTTTATTCAGCATAGTTAAGGGGAGAATCCAACGTTTGTCATTCTGTATATGTCTGAAAATTGCTTAAACTAGAGGCAGCTTAAGCAATTGACAGTTAAGCTTGCACTGGTTGAGTACGGATCAAGTAGTCGAAGGCGCTGAGTGCCGCTTTCGCCCCCTCACCACTCGCAATAATAATTTGCTTATAAGGGACGGTGGTGCAATCACCTGCTGCAAAGATACCGGGCTGATTGGTCTCACCACGCGGGTCGACAATAATCTCACCCATTGGGTTACGGTCAATCACCCCTTCTAACCACGCCGTGTTCGGCAGTAAACCAATCTGAACGAAAATGCCGGACAGCGCTAAGGTATGCAGTTGCTCGGTCAGTCGATCTTTCCACACCAGTCCGGTGACTTGTTGACCATCTCCCAATACTTCTTGGGTGTGGGCGTTAACGATAACCTCAACATTCGGCAGGCTGCGTAATTTGGTTTGCAGTACTTGGTCGGCCTTTAGGGCGTCCGCAAATTCTAATAAGGTGACATGCTCAACCAAACCCGCTAAATCTATCGCCGCTTCTACCCCAGAATTCCCGCCACCGACGACGGCAACACGTTTTCCTTTAAATAAAGGTCCGTCACAGTGTGGACAGTAGGTCACTCCGCGAGTCCGGTAGGTCTCTTCGCCCGGCACACCCATATTTCTCCAGCGTGCGCCGGTTGCCACGATAATACTTTTCGCCTTCAGCGTCGCGCCACTCGCGGTCTGAAGTTGGTGTAATCCGCCTGGCTCGACGGCTGGCTGCAACTGAGTAGCTTGTTGGGTATCAATAATATCAACCTGATAATCTTCAACATGGGTACGCAATGCGGTGGCTAAGCGACTGCCTTCGGTTTTCGGGACTGAGATATAGTTTTCGATATCTACCGTATCAAGCACCTGTCCGCCAAAGCGCTCGCCCATTAACCCGGTACGAATACCTTTACGAGCGGTGTAAATGGCGGCGGCTGCGCCAGCCGGACCGCTACCAACTACCAATACATCGTAGGGGGCCTGCTCAGTCAGCGTTGCGGCTTGACGCGCCGCGGCACCGGTATCCACTTTGTTGACGATTTCAGCCAACGTCATACGTCCATGGCCAAAACTCTCGCCATTAAGCAATACAGCCGGCACGCCCATAATGTTGCGGTCCGCGATCTCTTGTTGGAATTGACCGCCATCGATCGCTGTGTGATGGATGCGGGGATTAAGGATCGACAGTAAATTCAGCGCCTGTACCACATCTGGGCAGTTATGACAGGAGAGTGAATAGTAGGTCTCGAAATGTAATTCGTCTGGCAAGGCTTTAATTTGTGCAAGCAGCTTTTGACTCTCTTTCGAAGGATGCCCACCGGTCTGTAACAATGCTAATACCAGCGAGGTAAACTCATGGCCTAATGGCGATCCGGCAAAACGCGGGCCATGTCGTTGACCTTGCGGTGTGATCAAAAAAGAAGGCTGACGAACATCCGCTCGGTTTTCCTCAATAAAATTCACCTTTTCCGACAATTCCGCAATCTGGATAAGAAGTTGACGGATCTCTGTCGAGGCTGAAGAGTGATCAAGGGACGCCACTAAATCGACAGGTTTGGTGAGTTTTTCTAAGTAGGTTTTTAATTGTGTTTGTAATTGAGTTTCTAACATATTGCCTTCCCCGGATATAAAAACGGGCGCCAGAGCGCCCGTAATACGATGACGTTGCGAGTGTCGCTTAAATTTTACCGACTAAGTCGAGAGATGGCGCTAAGGTCGCTTCGCCTTCTTTCCATTTTGCAGGACACACTTCGCCAGGATGGCTTGCTACATATTGTGCGGCTTTCACTTTACGCAGTAGGTCAGATGCATCACGGCCAATACCCTCTGCAGTGATTTCTACTGCCTGAATAATACCTTCTGAATCGACGATAAAGGTACCGCGATCGGCGAGACCTTGCGCTTCACGCATAATATCGAAATTACGCGTAAGTGAACCGGTAGGGTCACCAATCATCGCATAGTTGATTTTACCGATGGTGTCGGAACTGCCATGCCACGCTTTATGGGTAAAGTGGGTATCGGTTGAGACGGAGTAAATATCGACGCCAAGCTTTTGGAACTCATCATAGTGATCGGCGACGTCGCCTAACTCTGTAGGGCAGACAAAAGTGAAGTCAGCAGGATAGAAGAAGAACACACTCCATTTACCTTCGACGTCTTTCTCGGTCAGATCGATAAATTGACCTGATTTAAAAGCGGTGTTTTTGAAAGGTTTAATTTTAGTATTGATAATGGACATGATTGGCCTCCGTAATAATGTTAGGTGCTACCTTAAGCTACCCCCCCATTTCAGGCCAATCACTCCTATGTATCGGTATAATCAGTCATACCTATCAAAGCGTTCTAATAGAGATATCCTCAGGAATAACCTGGCCTTGCCAATAGAGTTGGGTAGCAATATTCTCGGCAATCTCGCGATAAAGCTCGCTAAATTGTCCCGTTGGATCCCTAACCACGGTTGGGATACCGGCATCCAGATCTTCCCGTAATTGAATATGTAACGGAACTTTTCCCAATACCGGAATCGCATAATCTTCACTTAACGCTTTCGCCCCTTCATGTCCAAAAATCGCCTCTTGATGACCACAATGTTGACAAATATGCACACTCATATTTTCGACAATTCCTAACACCGGTACATCGACTTTGTTGAACATCACCACCCCTTTACGCGCATCCAGTAGTGCGACATCTTGCGGTGTGGTGACCACTACCGCGCCAGTAACCGGAATATTTTGCGCAAGGGTAAGCTGGATATCGCCAGTACCTGGCGGCATATCCACGACCAAATAATCAAGGTCTGGCCAAAGCGTCTCATTCAGCAGCTGTAATAATGCTTTACTGGCCATTGGACCTCGCCAGATCATGGCATTATCGTCCGTCACTAAGTAACCAATAGAGTTCGTCGCCAATCCATAACTCATAATCGGCGCCATATGCTTACCATCAGGGGAGGAAGGACGTTGCTCCGCCGTGCCTAACATTTGCGGAATAGAGGGACCATAAATATCCGCATCCAGTACGCCGACCTTGATTCCCTGATCCGCTAGCGCCAGCGCCACATTAAGTGCAGTACTCGATTTTCCCACACCGCCTTTGCCAGAACTGACAGCAATAATGTTTTTAACACCACGACACCCCGGTAATTGCTTAACGCGCTGCAATGTGGCGATCGCGTAGTCGAGGTGCCAATCAACGGCTGTTGCACCGGTTGCTTCAGTCAGTAAGGGGCTCGCCCAAGCTTGTAATGCTTTAAAGCCCTGAGGCCAAGCAAACGGGAGTATCAGTTCGATATGCAGTATCTTGTCCAGTAACACCGCGTGTTGCAGCGCGTTAAGCTCAACCAGATTTTGTCGTAACGTCGGATGCGCAAACTGAGCGAAAAGCGGGTTAACGGTGTCACGCAAATCGGTGGATTGCGGGGATGAGGGGTCAAAAGACATGGCATCGCTCCTAGAAGGCATCGGTTAAGCACGGTTAGAGGGTAACGCAAGCGCTAATCTTAACAGATTCTTACTGTCCATGCTGTTAGTTGACGTTAACCGTTTACCTTGTCGGGGCCTTCAGTTACCATTCATTATTCCTTTTGTTCATCTACAGAAAGCTACGCAAATTATGACTCAAGCCACAAAAAAATTACTGGTCACCTGTGCCCTGCCTTACGCCAACGGTTCAATTCACCTTGGGCATATGCTAGAGCATATCCAAGCGGATATATGGGTAAGGTATCAGCGAATGCGTGGCAATACAGCCTGGTTTATCTGTGCGGATGATGCACATGGCACCCCTATCATGTTGAAAGCTCAACAATTGGGGATCACGCCCGAAGCAATGATCGCAGAAATGAGTGCCGAACATCAGCGCGATTTCGCCGGTTTCAACATTAGTTACGATAATTATCACTCGACGCACTGTGAAGAGAACCGCCAGCTTTCTGAGCTGATCTATGATCGCCTGAAAGCAAATAGTTTGATCAAAACCCGCACCATCTCCCAGCTCTATGACCCAGAAAAGGGGATGTTTTTACCTGATCGTTTTGTGAAAGGCACCTGTCCAAAATGTAAGGCTGTCGATCAGTATGGCGATAATTGCGAAGTTTGTAGTGCCACCTATAGCCCGACCGAACTGATTGAGCCGAAATCCGTGGTTTCTGGTGCGACGCCAGTCATGCGCGATTCTGAACATTTCTTCTTCGATCTGCCTTCGTTCTCCGAAATGCTCAAGGCGTGGACCCGTTCAGGTGCCCTACAAGAGCAAGTCGCGAATAAAATGCAAGAATGGTTTGAAACCGGCTTACAGCAGTGGGATATTTCCCGTGATGCCCCGTACTTCGGCTTTGAAATCCCCGATGCGCCGGGTAAATTCTTTTACGTTTGGCTAGATGCGCCGATCGGCTACATGGGCTCATTCCGTAATCTGTGTAACAAGCGCACCGATATCGATTTCGATGAGTATTGGAAAAAAGACTCTACCACCGAGCTCTACCATTTTATCGGTAAAGATATTGTCTACTTCCACAGCCTGTTCTGGCCAGCAATGCTCGAAGGCAGTGACCACCGTAAACCGACCAACCTATTCGTTCACGGCTATGTCACAGTAAACGGCGCGAAAATGTCTAAGTCACGCGGGACATTTATTAAAGCGAGCACTTGGTTAGAACATCTGGATGCCGATAGCTTGCGTTACTACTATGCCGCTAAGCTCTCCTCTCGTATCGATGATATCGACCTCAATTTAGAAGATTACGTACAGCGCGTGAATGCAGATGTCGTGAATAAAGTCGTCAATCTCGCTTCGCGTAACGCTGGGTTTATTACTAAACGTTTCGACGGACAGCTCGCAGCAGAATTAGATGACCCAGCCCTGTATCAACGCTTTATTGATGCCTCAACATCGATTGGCGAGGCATGGGAAAGCCGTGAGTTTAGTCGAGCTATCCGCGAAATCATGGCCTTGGCTGATGATGCAAACCGCTATGTGGACGAACAAGCACCTTGGGTCGTCGCTAAACAAGAAGGTAGCGATGCAAAACTGCAAGCGATCTGCTCAATGGGTATCCACCTGTTCCGTGTACTCATGACATGGTTAAAACCGGTCCTGCCTGCTCTAAGTGAGCGTGCCGAGGCGTTTTTACAAAGCACGTTAACTTGGGATTCAATCGCAGAACCGCTGCTTGGCCATCGTGTCGCACCTTTCAAAGCACTTTATCAACGTATTGAAATGGCAAAAGTCGAGGCATTGATTAACGCCTCTAAACAGGATGCCGACGCGGCTACCCCTGCGCCGAAGGTTGCTAAAAAAACGGAGAAAAAAGCCGCTGCTCCGGTGGTGACCGAGGAAGCAGCCTCAGGCCCCATCACCATCGATGATTTTGCAAAAGTCGATATGCGGGTTGCGCTGATCGAAGTCGCCGAATACGTCGAGGGATCCGATAAATTACTGCGCCTAATGCTGGATGTCGGTGGAGAAAAACGGCAAATTTTCTCTGGGATCCGCGCCGCGTATCCCGATCCGTCAGTATTAGTCGGACGCTTGACCATTATCGTCGCTAACCTCGCGCCACGCAAAATGCGCTTTGGCGTGTCGGAAGGGATGGTATTGTCTGCAGGTAATGGCGGGGCTGACCTCTTTATCCTCTCGGCTGACAGTGGCGCGACGCCCGGCATGCCGGTACGATAATTTTTCATTGAACCTAAGCCGGGCATTGCCCGGCTTTTTTTCCCGTTACGTAATGAGAAAACTGTAATGAACCCTAGCTTACTTCACGCCCTCCAGGACTGCCCGCCTCAACTCGCCCAAGCCTTACGTCCTTATTTAACTGCCGACACCTTTAATGCCAGTTTTAGTGCAGAAGAGATTGCTGCATTACAACAGGCCAGCGGCCTGTCAGCGACGGATTTGGCCGTAGCTTTATTACCTATTGCAGCAAGCTATGCCATTACCCCGTTATCCCAGTTTCACGTCGGTGCGATTGCGCATGGGGTAAGTGGGCGATGGTATCTTGGCGCCAATATGGAGTTTGCGCTAGCCCCCTTGCAACAAACTGTACATGCCGAACAAAGCGCCATTACCCATGCTTGGATGAGTAATGAAACTAGCCTGACAGGCGTGATGGTTAACTACACACCTTGCGGTCATTGCCGACAATTTATGAATGAATTAAATTGCGCGCAGCAGCTCACTATTTATCTCCCTGATTGTGCCCCCCAATCACTGCATCATTACCTTCCCAATGCCTTCGGACCAAAGGATTTAGGTATCACCGATACACTGTTCGACCCGCAATCACAGCCTTTTGCGTCACACCCCGATCCACTGGTTCGCGCGGCAATAGAGGCTGCCAGTCAAAGTTATGCGCCCTATACCCGAGCCTATAGCGGTATTGCCTTAGAAATTAATGCTGAGCACTGGGTGACTGGCCGCTATGCAGAAAATGCAGCCTTTAACCCCAGCTTACCGCCTCTGCAAAGTGCGCTGATTATATTGCAATTACAGGGGTATCCAGTGAGTGCGATCACTCGCGCCGTATTAGTCGAAATCGCCGATGCGAGCATTTCTCAACAGTCAGCCAGTGAAGCAACACTCGCCGCCTTAGGGGTGCACCCACTAGAAACTGTTACGTTAACGCTTGAGTGATAACGTTCGGTTAATTTTGGTAAGAAAGTGACTCAATGCGCGGAAAATCCCAGCCGAGGGAACTATAGTTAGACGACATTACGCCACACACCGACCCCATTACGGAGTAAAGCATGGAATTTGAGTATGAAAGCGAACGTCCCCTCTATATCCCCTACGCTGGGCCAATTTTATTAGAATTCCCGCTATTAAATAAGGGCAGCGCCTTTAGCCAAGACGAACGCACTGCTTTTAACCTGAATGGCTTATTACCGGATACCGTTGAAACCATTGATGAGCAAGCGGAACGCGCTTGGCAGCAATTTAATGCGTTTCGCAATGATAACGACAAGCATGTTTTCCTGCGTAATATACAAGATACTAATGAAACGCTATTTTATCGCTTAATCGACGATCATCTCGAAGAGATGATGCCCATCATCTATACCCCTACCGTGGGCAGTGCCTGTGAACATTTCTCGGAAATCTACCGTCGGGCGCGAGGTGTTTTTATCTCCTACCCGCAACGTGATCATATCGAAGATATGTTGCAGAATGCCACTAAACAAAACGTTAAGGTCATAGTAGTGACCGATGGTGAGCGTATTCTCGGTCTAGGTGACCTAGGTATCGGTGGCATGGGGATACCGATTGGTAAATTGTCGCTCTATACCGCCTGTGGGGGGATTAGTCCGGCTTATACTCTACCAATTGTGCTCGATGTGGGTACCAACAACCAACAGCTGTTAAACGATCCCTTATATATGGGATGGCGTCATCCGCGGATCACTGGTGAAGAGTATGACCGTTTCGTCGAAGCCTTTATTTCCGCGGTTAAACGTCGCTGGCCGAACGTTCTACTTCAATTCGAAGATTTTGCGCAAAAGAATGCCATGCCATTATTGGAGCGCTATCAAGATGACCTTTGCTGCTTCAATGATGATATTCAAGGTACGGCCGCCGTTGCCGTCGGTACCTTAGTGGCAGCAAGCCGCGCGGCAGGTACCAAGCTCTCCGAACAGCGTGTCGCTTTTCTTGGTGCGGGGTCGGCTGGCTGTGGTATCGCTGAACAAATCGTGAAAGAGATGCAACATGAGGGGCTATCTGAAAAAGAGGCTCGCGCGCGAGTGTTCATGGTTGATCGCTATGGCTTACTCACCGATAAACTCACCAATTTGCTCGACTTCCAACAGCGCTTAAGTCAATCTTCGTCTGCACTGAGTGATTGGCAGAGTGACAACGACGATTACTCGTTATTCGATGTCGTGCACAATGCACATCCCTCCATTTTAATTGGGGTGTCAGGACAACCCGGACTCTTTACTGAAGAGATCATTCGCGAGATGTTCAAATACTGTGAAACACCGATTGTGATGCCGCTCTCGAACCCAACCTCACGCGCAGAAGCGACCCCCACCGATATTTTAAGCTGGACAGAGGGTAAAGCCTTAGTCGCTACCGGAAGTCCATTTGGTACGGTAACGTGGCAAAATGAAAAGTATGCCATTGCGCAGTGTAATAACGCTTATATCTTCCCAGGCATCGGTTTGGGGGTTATCGCTAGCGGCGCTCAACGGGTTACGGAAAATATGCTACTCAGTGCCTGTCGAGCCTTAGCGGATTGCTCACCGAAAGTATTACATGGCGAAGGGCCAATTCTGCCGCCTATTACCGATATTCAATCGGTATCGAAATATATCGCGTTAAAGGTGGCGCTGGCCGCACAACAAGACGGTGTGGCAACCCAAAGCAGCGAAGAACAGATCAAAGGTGCAGTAGAGGCTAATTTCTGGAAGCCCCATTATCGGCAATACCGCCGAGCGTCCATTTAATCGTCCCCATAAGGTAAGCCATTTCTTTGGCTTGCCTTGATCTCCTTGCCTGATCCAGTCCACTCAAGTACCCTACTCTCAGTAATATTCAAAGGATTTTGCACGGTATGATAAAGCGACTGCTTATTGGTCTATTCGCCCTAGTAATGCTGCTTGGGCTAACAGCTATCGGGCTTGATCAATGGATCAGCTGGAAAACAGCGCCTTATATTTATGATACCGTCTCCCAACTCCCTAAACGCCAAGTTGGCGTTGTGCTGGGTACCTCCAAATATTATCGTGGTGGTGAGCCGAACCAATATTATCTCTACCGGATCCAAGGCGCGTTGAACGCCTATAACAGTGGCAAAGTCTCCTATTTATTACTCAGTGGCGATAATGCGCTGCAGAGCTATAACGAGCCCCGAACGATGCGGCGTGATCTGATTAAAAATGGTGTACGGCCCACTGATATCGTGCTGGATTACGCTGGGTTTCGAACCTTAGATTCTATCGTTAGAACGCGCAAAGTATTTGATACCAACGATTTTATTATTATTACTCAACGCTTTCATTGTGAACGTGCGCTGTTTATCGCGTTACAACAGGGCATTCAAGCCCAATGTTTTGCCGTGCCCTCACCCAAAAATATATTAAGTATTCGTATTCGTGAGGTAGGCGCGCGACTCGCTGCTCTGGCCGATCTTTATTTGTTTAATAGCGAACCACATTTTCTCGGTCCTATGGTCCCAATACCAAGCCGAACAGAGTTCCCGAAACAGGGTCCGACCTATCCCGCCGTCACCCCTGAGCAGCTGGTTGAGCTAGAAAAACAGCAGGCTAAACGCCTGCCGTCCAGCGTGTCAGTCGACGCCAACACCACTCAAGTGGCCCCTGGCGAAAGTAACGAAGCCAACAGTACGAAAACGCCAGATTTAGCAACCACACCCAAGGCACCACCGCCAGCAGCTGCACACGCGTCAGCGCCATAAAATAGCCCATTACCGAGAAAATAGTGGTACAGATTAGGGTCTGTAATAGGTAGTTACTCAAGGCCATCCGGCCGACTTGCATCAAAAGTGGGGTAAGTCGCCAAGCTGAAAGCCGCTGCCAGTGGGCGTGAAAGAGTGCTACATAGCCTAAGGCGAGTAATGGACTGCCTAGCTCGCGAGGGATCTGCAACCAAAAACCGCTCCAGCGAAATGCCCAGCCCGTTGCATACTGTAAATAGGTTCCCACGCCAGTGATCACCAATCCAAGAGGCAGTAAGCAACGATAGCAGCGCCGATAATGGTTGACCGAACGTTGCCCCACTAACCAGCCCTGACGAGTTAAGGCCGCGCCGATCAGCATTAAACCCGCCAGTTCCCAGCCATATTGGGTCGCGAGCGCAAGTAAACGACTATCAAATTGCGAGAGACGATCGTGAATCGCTAACCAACCTCCGTTAAGGGCGAGGGACCGTTCTGCAGCGATTTCAGCCGGTTGAGGAATCCAATCACTCCCCGGCGTATGACCCGAGATAAGTGCGTAACCCGCTAATAAACCCACTCCAAAAAGATAAAAAATCACGCCAGTCCGTAGTAAGCTGTCGCTCTCTTCGCTGTAGGCTATAATCCGATAGACCGCGAGGCCGGTCAGCCCCCAGGACAATAAAATGTCACCATGCCACAACAGAATGCCGTGCAACAGTCCAAACACGACTAGCCACACTAATCGATGAGTCATCCAGGGTAAACCACGTGGCAGTTGAAAAATAATCCCGGCACCAAACAATAGCCCTAATAGCGAGAGAAACTTTAGCTCAGCAAACAAATCTAACACCGCCCATAACCATGTATCGGCATGTGAAGGGGAGCCTTGCCACGCTGGGTTTAAATAGGCAGCGGATGGCAATGCAAAACTGACAATATTAAGTAGCAGAATACCGAGTATGGCGACCCCTCGAAGGCAGTCGAGTTGCGGGTAACGAGGCATAGGGGTGAGGTTCTCAATCAGGCCAGGAAGGATCCTGGCCGTGGGATAATTAGTTATTACGAATGGTCCGTAGAAACTCTTGACGCGTATTTTGGCTTGATTTAAATAATCCGCCCAACGAGGTCGTGGTGGTAGCGCTGGTGGCATCTTTTACCCCACGCGCTTTGACACAGTAGTGTACCGCATCAATGCAGACCGCGACATTATTGGTACCAAGTAAGGTTTGCAGGGCTACTAATACCTGTTGCGTTAAGCGCTCTTGCACTTGCGGACGTTCGGCGAAAAACTGCACAATGCGGTTGATTTTAGATAAGCCAATGACTTTATCTTTAGGGATGTACGCTACCGTTGCTTTGCCATCTATTGTCACAAAGTGATGCTCGCAGGTACTGGTTAGCGTGATATCGCGCACCGTAACCATTTCATCCACATTCATTTTATTTTCAATGACGGTGATCTTGGGGAAGTTGGCATAATCTAAGCCAGAAAAAATCTCATCGACGTACATTTTCGCTAAGCGATTAGGGGTTTCCATTAAACTGTCATCGGTGAGGTCAAGATTAAGCAGCAACATCACTTCGCGCATATGTTCCGCTATTTTTTGTTTGCGTTGTTGACTGTCTACGCTGTTCACCGGCGCGTTGAGGGGGGTTTCAAGCCCGCGAGCCAGCAACGCATCATGGACCAGTATCGCTTCCTGACTTAATTCGGACATCGTCTTAATTCTCCAACAGGTGGTACACCCGTCATAATCAGTACGGGTAATCTTTTGCCATATTGTGAAGCAGTCTGCGCGGTTAATCCAGCCCTTACATCAATTGTTCGTATTTACTAGTGACTTGAGTCCCACGCCAACTGCTCCTACACTAGACCCTTGACCGATACTCAAGGCGTCTTAATGGATCTCGTACAATTAAAAATGTTTTGCGCTGTGGCGGAATGCGGCTCGATTGTCAAGGCAGCAGAACAATTACATCGCGTGCCCTCCAACTTAACCACTCGTCTTAAACAGCTTGAGCAAGAGGTCGGCAACTCGCTCTTTATCCGTGAAAAACAGCGTTTACGGCTATCGCCCATTGGGCATGATTTTTTGCATTACGCGCGTAAAATCCTGCAACTCAGTGATGAGGCTTTGCAGCTGACCCGCTCAGCCGAACCTTCGGGGACGTTAACCCTGGGTAGCCTCGAAAGTGTTGCGGCAACACGCTTACCGGCATTACTTTCTGCCTACCACCAACGTTATCCTGCGGTTCAACTCTCTTTAGTGACTGGAACTTCAGGAGAGATCCTTGATGGCGTAGTCAAAGGTGAGCTGGCCGTAGCGTTAACAGACCAGCCATCGCCGCGCCCAGATGTGATATGTGGCCATCATTACCGTGACCGTTTAGTGTTGATCACTAATCCAGTCCATCCGCCGGTAACCGTCGCGCAAGATGTGTTAGGTGAAACTTTTTTTTCCTTTCGCAGTAGCTGCTCTTATCGCCACCGTTTAGAGCATTGGTTCGCTCAGGCGGCGGTGACCCCTGGCCCTATTATGGAAATACAATCCTACCACGCCATGTTAGCCTGCGTGGCGGGAGGCGCTGGACTAGCGGTGATCCCATATTCATTATTGAGTAAGCTTTCCGATCACACGCGAGTCGCAGTCCATCAGCTTCCTGATAGCGTCAGCCATCTGCACACTGGGTTGATTTGGCGTCATGAAAGCGAGTCACCCAATGTCAGGGCATTGAGCGCATTGATGGCGGAAATCTATCCTGAGAGTTAATGGCCAGGGGCATCGCGCTCCCTGGCCGCAGTTGTCTAGCTGTCGAGACGTTTTCCGGCTTTGAAACGTGGGAAGTGCATCTCTTGATAACGAATGATATGCCCCCCCCGCACCACGCGGTAACCCAACCAGATCAATAAAAAGAGTGGAATGCCTATATAGGTCGCCGCCACGCCATACCAATCAATTTTATCAGCAAGGAAAGCCTGATAATTTTGACCAAGAGTGATAACTAAGCAGAGACCAAACGCAAACATCGGCCCTAAGGGGAAGAAACCTGAGCGATAAGGCAAATCATTCAGATCATACCCTTGTGCGATATAGCCTTTACGGAAGCGATAGTGGCTAATCGCAATACCTAACCATGCAATAAATCCGGTCATTCCCGAAGTATTCAGCAACCATAGATAAACCGTTTGATTACCAAAACGCGAGGAGAGGAAACAGAGGCCCGCGATCACAGTGGTCACAATTAAAGCATTACGCGGCACGCCATTTTTGGTTAATACCGCAAAGATTCTTGGGGCTTTACCCTCAGTAGCCAAAGTGTAGAGCATACGGGTCGAGGCATACATTCCGGAATTACCCGCCGACAACACCGCCGTTAAGATCACGGCATTCATCACTGCCGCTGCGGATAACAGTCCTGCATTCTGGAAGACCAAGGTAAAAGGACTGACACTGATATCGCCGACATCGTTACGTAATAAACGAGGATCTGTGTAGGGCAAAATCAAGCTGATCACGAGAATCGCGAATACGTAAAACAGCAAGATACGCCAAAAGACTTGACGCACGGCCCGTGGGATATTTTTCTCGGGCTCTTCTGACTCCCCGGCAGCAATACCAATAAGCTCAGTACCTTGGAATGAGAACCCGACAATCATCGCAACACCAATCATAGCAGGGAATCCTCCCACAAAAGGTGCATCACCAATCTGCCAATTTTCTATACCGCTTTGCTCTGCACCATGCAGGATCCCAACAATCATTAATACACCCACCGCGATAAAAATTACGACGGTGATGACTTTAATGAGGGAGAACCAATACTCAGCCTCGCCAAAACCTTTTACTGAGATGACGTTTAATAGGAAGATAACCGCTAAGAACGAGGCACTCCAGATCCATCCCGGTACATCGGGAAACCAGTAGCCCATCACGAGCTGCGCAGCAACCAAGTCCACGGCGATGGTCACGGCCCAGTTGTACCAATAGTTCCAGCCGAGGGCAAAACCAAACCCTTCATCAACGTATTGCGAGCCATAGGTGGAGAAAGACCCCGATACCGGCATATAAGCCGCGAGCTCACCTAAGCTGGTCATTAAAAAGTAAACCATCAAACCGATCACTGCATACGACAATAACGCGCCACCTGGTCCGGCTTGGGAGATGCTGGCGCCTGACGCGACGAATAACCCGGTTCCAATCGAACCGCCAATCGCAATCATTGTCAGGTGACGGGCTTTAAGCGAACGTTTTAAGCTCGACGCGCCCGTTTGAGAAGAACTTGAATTCATAAGATAAAACTCACCTGGCTAAAAATTTGCGCGATTGTAACAAGTGCAGTGCAGCGGTGTTGCACTATCTTCACTGTTATAAGTTACCTTCATAATAATATGGCGATCATTAGCCAGACCCTACTCGACTACATGGTGACAGTAGGTTAAAAAACGCTCAATAGCCCGAGATCGCTGTTTTTGCTGATGTTGGATCAGATAAAGCGTTCTCGTCATGGTTGGAAGGGGAGCATGGACTTCGCGCAGAAGACCACTGTCGAGCAGATCAGCAATGACATGGCGTGAGAGGCAGCTTAACCCCATACCATAACGTACCGCGTGTTTAATCGCTTCAGAATTGCCTAATTCCATCGTGACATGATAGTGATTCAGTTGACTGAGTAGCAGATGATCAACTAACTCGCGTGTTCCCGATCCTTGCTCACGCAAGATCCAAGGCGCATTAGCGAGCGCCTCAAGTGTAATGGGTTGCTTAAATATCGCCGCGCCTGGCGCGGCAAAAATCACCAGTTCATCCTGTAACCAAGGCTGACTGACAATATCGTGTTGATGGCAGGGTCCTTCAATCAAGCCGATATCCGCATTGAAGTGAGACACTGCATCAATCACTTCTCGGCTATTGCCTACCGTTAACTCTAACCGCGCGTCAGAAAAATCACGACGATAATCAGCAATAACGGCTGGCAATAGATAATTACCAATGGTGCTGCTCGCGGCGAGCGATAATGCGCCATGTCCTTGTTTGAATAAGACTTCAATATCGTTAGCATGATCCAACAAAGCCATCGCCCGTGGATAGAGTAATCTGCCATGTTCATTGATGATTAAACGCTTGCCCGCTCGGTCAAATAACTGCACACCGAGCTGACCTTCTAAGTCGGTTAACGAGGCACTCACTGCTGATTGAGAAAGCGCGAGAACTTGCGCGGCATGTGTGGTTGAACCACTCTTTAGAACTTCAGTAAAAACAGCAAGTTGTCGTAGTGTGATGTGCATACGGTGAGTCCCTGACCTTTGCTCTTGGGGATAGCATTTACAGAACCAGCTAAAGTAAACAGTTTACCAGTTTTACCGATTAATAATAGAATCATGAACGAATTAATGATTTATGCAATTACTACTCGACTCTTTATGTCAGGGACAAACGATGAAATATATTGGAGCTCATGTCAGTGCTGCCGGCGGTGTATTTAATGCGGTGACGCGGGCACATGAAATTGGTGCAACTGCTTTTGCGCTATTCACTAAAAATCAGCGTCAGTGGAAAGCACCACCGCTGCCGCAGTCGACCATCGATTTATTCCGTCAGGCTTGCAGTGACTATGGGTTTGGGCCACAACAGATTCTACCTCACGATAGTTACTTGATTAATCTTGGACATCCGGTGGCGGAAGCGTTGGACAAGTCCCGCGTAGCCTTTATTGATGAATTAGATCGTGCTGCTGCCCTAGGCATAGCATTACTCAATTTCCATCCTGGCAGCCATCTTCAACAAATTTCGACTGCGGACTGTCTTAAAAGAATCGCCGAGTCGATTAATATTGCCTTAGATAAAACGTCAGGGGTTACCGCCGTTATTGAGAATACGGCGGGTCAAGGCAGTAACCTCGGTTTCGAGTTCGAACACTTGGCGGAAATCATTCATCACGTCGAAGATAAATCGCGGGTGGGTGTCTGTATTGATACTTGTCATGCCTTCGCCGCAGGCTACGATCTTCGTACCGTCGAAGAGTGTGAAAAGACCTTTGCCGCCTTCGAACGCGTCGTAGGCTTTCAATATCTGCGTGGGATGCATTTAAATGATGCGAAAAGCCAATTTAATAGCCGAGTCGACCGTCACGATAGTCTGGGTGAAGGTAATATTGGCCAAATTCCCTTTAAGTGGTTAATGCAAGATCGACGTTTCGATAATATCCCACTTATTTTAGAAACGATTAACCCTGATATTTGGGCAGAAGAGATCGCTTGGCTGAAAGCACAACAATAACCCATCACCGTTTGCTCAATAAAAAAGGCCGTCACCCATGGGGCACGGCCTTTTAATTCTATAACCTCTCGGCTTTACGCAACGATTGGCTCAGGACGTTTAATAATCGCGTAGGCAATACCTGCCACGACGGCACCGGCTAAAATCGCTCCGATGTATCCCAGCACAGGTGTAATCGCGCCAGGAATAAGGAAGACAAAAATACCGCCATGAGGTGCCATTAATTTAGAACCGATAGCCATAGCGATAGCGCCAGTCAGCGCACCCCCTACGATGCAGCAAGGCAGCACACGTAGCGGATCACGGGCAGCAAAAGGAATCGCGCCTTCAGTGATATAGCACAGCCCAAGCACAATCGCGGCTTTACCACCTTCCTGTTGCGCTTTTGCAAACTTACGACGGGCGACCAAGGTCGCTAAGCCCATCGCTAAAGGCGGGACCATTCCAGCAGCCATTATAGCCGCCATTGGACCGTAGGTAGATGAACTTAATAGCCCGACGCCAAAAGCGTAGGCAACTTTGTTAATTGGGCCACCCATATCACTACATTGCATAGCACCCAGTACAGCGCCCAGTAAGACTGCATTCGCCGTCCCCATCGTGCCTAACCAATGGGTTAATGACTCCATAACAAAGGCAACCGGTTTACCAACCACGTAAATCATTAACAAACCCGTCACTAAACTTGCGACTAGCGGAATGATTAAGATAGGTTTAAGCGCTTCCATACTTTGCGGCAGCTTTAGCTTACCGCTGATTAATTTCGCCGTGTACCCAGCAATGAAGCCAGCAATGATGCCGCCTAAAAAGCCTGCGCTTAAGGTGGAGGCTAACATCCCTCCGATTAAACCAGGCGTTAGCCCCGGGCGGTCCGCGATGGAGAAAGCAATGTAGCCAGCTAACACGGGAACCATTAATGCAAAAGCGGTGGTTCCGCCAATTTGCATCAGTGCTGCCGCTAATGTGCCCTGTTCTTTGAACGCATTGATACCAAATGCGAAAGAAAGTGCGATACACAAGCCACCCGCCACCACCATCGGTAGCATAAAAGAAACGCCGGTGAGCAAATGACGATAAGCCCCCGATTTTTCTTTTTTATCGCCCGCATTTCCTGCGGCAGCCTGCGCTGAACTGGCTGAAGAGTGATACGTTTTTGCCTCAGTCAGTGCTTTATCAAACTCTTGTGCCGTTTTTTTCAAGGCAAGACCGGTTGAAGTGCGGTACATCGGCTTTCCGGCAAACTTCGCCAAGTCGACTTCAATATCCGCGGCAATAAAAACAATATCAGCCTCAGCCACTTCTTCTGGGGTGATAGGGTTACCGGCACCAACGGATCCACGCGTCTCCACCCGTACTGGCCAACCCCGTTTTTTCGCTTCAGCTTCAATCGCTTCAGCAGCCATAAAGGTATGGGCAACACCTGTTGGACAGGCAGTGACGGCAACAATTTTCTTCACTGTTGAAGCGGTTTCAGGCGAGGCGCTTGGCACCACTGCAGGGGCTTGCCAAGGACTTGCTGTTGAGACGGCATGATCAATCGACGATTTAGTGTCAGTCAATAATGCTTGGCTATCGACCGTCGCGACCTGTTTTCCTGCTAATTGGGCTGCAGCAAGTGCAGGATCTCCTGCGACCACAACGACTTCTGCCTCAGTTACCGAAGTCAGTGAGTAGTGAGACTGTTCACTGATAGCTTTTTCAAATACTTGGTTGACTAACTGTGCCGACGCTAAGCCCAATGACGCATCGGTGATTAATGCTATTTTCATCTTTACTTTCCTCTACTGCTGTTCGGTAACGGAGTGTAATTCGACGCGAGTCATCATTGCAGCGAGGGCTGAACGGTCCGTAATGCCAACGTTACTCTGACTTACCGCCAGAGCCGCAACCGCCGTCGCTAACCTTAAGGTATGTTCGCTAGTTTCTCCCATGAGTAAACCGTAAATCAGTCCACCCACCATGGAGTCACCCGCACCCACCGTGCTCACAATGTCACAAGCAGGTGGTTTTGCTAGCCATGCGCCGGATGCATTGACCCATAACGCCCCCTCTGCACCAAGAGAGATCACTACATGGCTAATACCTTGATCACGAAGTTGATGTGCGGCAGTGATAATATCGCTTATCTCAGGTAATGCCCGACCCGCCCACATTTCCAATTCCCGTCGATTGGGTTTTACCAACCATGGGGTAGCCAGCAAACCTGCATCAAGCGCCGCACGGCTACTGTCGAAGACTACACACGGGCATTGCTGGCGTAGCGCTTTCATCCAGTCGGTAAACTCGTCTAGGGCGATCCCCTGTGGCAAGCTGCCGCTGACACAGACCATATCGAAGTCGCCTAGCCAACTGAGCGAGTCTTGTTTGAAACGCTGCCAATTTTCTTCGCTGACGTTAAAGCCTGAAAAGTTGAGATCGGTGACGTCGCCACCCGTTTCAGTCACTTTAATATTGAGTCGAGTTCGGCCATCAATGACATTGAAACGGTTATGTAACCCCAATTCATCAAATAACTGCTCGAAACCCTCTTGGTTTTCACGCCCCAGCAATCCTCCTACCGTGACATCCACCCCTAAATTTTTCAAAACTTTTGCAACATTGATCCCTTTACCTGCGGCATGCAGCCCAGTGGTCTCAACCAGATTGACCTCGCCACGTTCAATTTCTGGGGTGAATCCCACTAAATCATACGCAGGGTTTAAGGTAATAGTGGCTACACGGCGACTCATTCAGCCCCCTCCCCCAATCCACTCGCGATGGCCGCGCCTATCGCTTTCATCGCTTGCTCGGCTTGTGGACCACTGGTTGTAAAGCGTAAGCGGTGCCCTTTCTTCACCCCTAAGGCCACCACTTTCATTAAGCTACGACCATTCGCCGGCTTACCACTGCCGTCCAAATTGATCACGCTCACGTCACAGTCGAACTGTTTAATCACCGTGACGAGCGCAGTACCAGGACGCGCATGGAGTCCGTGTTCATTTTTGATCACAAACTCTTCGGTCACTGTATCGTCACTAAGACTCACTTCACTGGTTAACAGCGCCAGCACACCGGCCGCGTCGGCACTAAATAACGCAGATGCTTGATTATTATTGATCCAGTGTGTGAGGTAATTGACAACGGTAAGTGGCTGCGTATCTGCAGTTGAACAGGTAATTAACAGAGACACCGACTCGCCAGAATCAAGCGTTATCGTAGCGGAAGGTCGGCTGACCGCAACGGCGCTAAAAAGGTTACCCTCAGCACAATCTTGCAGCCAAACGCCTTGTCCAACATGCAACGGTTTCTGTACCAGCGTATTGGCAACAAAGTGTGGCGAAACCGCGTGGATAGATTGTAATCGCCCAGCATTCAATGCTTGCAAGGTGATAAGATCAGCAGTGTTGACATCCAAAGAGATTAGGGACGTATCAAAACGGAATTCCGCGGGCTGCTTTTCACCCATTAAAATGGCACGCAGATCTTCGGCTGAGGCCGTTTTAATCGTTTCTGCAATGCTGTCATCGCTTAAAACATGCGTTAACTGACGCAGCAAGGCTAGATGCTCATCAGATTTTGCCGCAATGCCAATCACGACATAAGCCGTTTGATCAGCCCCCCATTCAATACCCTGGGGGAATTGGAAAACCTGTACTCCAGTGTTGAGGACCAAATCACGAGTATCTGTGGTGCCGTGTGGGATGGCTATACCGTTACCCAGATAGGTAGAGGTCTGCTGCTCGCGCGCCAACATTCCACTCACATAGCCCTCACCCACATTGCCAGCGCTGGCGAGTGCCGCAGCAACCTGACGAATCGCCTCTTCTTTATTGGTGGCTGAGGCGCCAGTATGAATCGCCTGAACTTCGAGCTGGAACATAATTTTCCTCACATAGGTTGAATCGTTTCAGCAACTAAATTAGCGCATTTTATATCAAAAAATTAAATTAATATTTTTGAATCAACGCACAAATTTCAACTTTAAATCAGCGTTTATTGAATTCGCCACTCGCCATTAATGTGGCGAGATCGCCGCATCGAGCTCAAGCAGATACACCAGAGCCTCTTCGCGACTGGTTGCACACATATCATAATGAGGCTGCAACCCCGCACAGACGGCAGGACGTAGGGGGGAAGTAAAAATCAAACAGAGGTTATTCTCGTCTAATTGCACGCAGCGAACACCTGCTGGCTTGCCCTCAGGCATTCCTGGAATGGGCGAAGAAATTGAGGGAGCGATACAGCATGCTCCACAGTGGCTACGGCACTCCATAGACGCTCTTTACTTGAATAAGGTGGATGACGGAGAGTATCTGGATGTCGTCATTATTATGCAACATAAATTTCAGCTCAATGAGTGTGAAAAATTTAGCTAAAGATAACGAATGAATCGCTATTTTGCTTGTGTAGAGATAAAGGGGCGAGTATTTTTCCCGAATTCATTTAATTCTCTTATTTTGAGGTCCTCAATGCCTAAAGCAAACGAAATTAAGCGCGGTATGGCGGTAAGCTGGAACGGTAAACTACTATTAGTGAAAGATATCGATGTACAGAGCCCTAGTGCTCGGGGTGCTGCAACCTTGTATAAAATGCGCTTCACCGATATTCGTAGCGGACTAAAAGTCGAAGAACGCTTCAAAGGCGACGATATTATCGACAGTATCCAACTCAACCGTCGAGCCGTCAGTTTTTCTTATACGGATGGTAATGAATATGTATTCATGGACGATGAAGACTATACCCCTTATAGCTTCAATCACGACCAAATAGAAGAAGAGTTACTCTTTATTCCTGAAGCCGGCCTACCTGGGATGCACGTTTTATTAATGGATGACCAGGTTTTAGCCTTAGAACTCCCACAGACGGTTGATTTAGTTATTGTAGACACCGTTCCAGGTATTAAAGGTGCCTCAGCGAGTGCGAGAACGAAAGCGGCAACGCTCTCTACAGGTTTAACGGTACAAGTCCCTGAATACTTGAGTAATAGTGATAAGATCCGTATTCATATACCTGAACGTCGTTATATGAGTAGAGCCGATTAATCCATTGCGGGGGATGACCTATGCGACAGTCTAATTTTCCAATTATCATCATCTTGAATCTGCTCGGTATTTGCCTATTTTTCTCATGGTATCTCCCGACCCATCACGGTTTATGGTTTTCATTAGATAAATCTATTTTTTATAGTTTTAACCATGAAATGGTGAAATCCCATGCGTTTGCAGTATTTGTTGCAATCACTAACTATCGTGGATTTGATATCGTCTCATTTCTGGTAATGGCCGCTTACTTTTATTCTTTTTGGAGACTCAAAGATCGTAATGGGCGTCAGTGGATGTTAGCCGTCGGCATCACCATGCTCATTACGGCTATTGTATTAAATCAACTCGGTCACCTTATTCCAGTAAGCCATAGCAGCCCTTCTTTATTCTTCGCCGATGCACAACGAGCAGGTTCTCTCACCGGTATCCCTACTAAAGATGGTTCTGCAGACAGCTTTCCTGGGGATCATGGGATGATGTTAATGATTTATGCCTGTTTTATGGGACGCTACTTTGGCCGTAAAGCATTTATTGTTGGGCTTATCATTTTGGCTATTTTTGCCTTACCCCGTGTGATGGTAGGCGCCCATTGGTTTACCGATATTTCTGTCGGCTCGCTTTCAGTGGTATTGGTCGGGATGAGTTGGTGTTTATTGACTCCATTGACTGATATTCTTGTTAATTGGATTTATCGCAAACTTCCAGGCACTCAATAATCCTTCTGGTTATTTTTTCCTTTTCCGGGAGGTTTTACTCCCGGATCTTCCCCACTAAACCCGTTAAAAATAAAGCTATCAGACATTTTTCCTATTAAGATCAAAAAAAATCTTAAAAACTCTCGCCAGTTAACATTTTCTACGGTAATCTCAAATAACGCTTAGCCCTTGTTATGAGGGGTTTCAGCTTTAAAGAGCTTCAAAGAAATTTACATCTAGATATAATTCATAAATTGTCTTCTTGATAATCTCTGATAATCTCTTAATCTGTTCATTGGCGAACGACATATTTGTCGTAAGGACATCGAAGGAAACTGCTTAATATGGTCAAATCTCAACCAATTGTGAGATACTTGTGGCGGGCTGTTCCAGCAATTGCCTTAGCAACGCTGCTAAGTGCATGTACTAGCCACCCAACTACCACAGCGAATTTAGAGAAACATGACGTTAACAACCGGAATGGTTTTTTACTTCAAGCTTCTCAGGATCAATTTGAAGAACTGGTTCATAATGTCGATATTAAATCGAAAATAATGAATCAATATGCGAGTTGGAAAGGTGTTCGTTACCGTATGGGCGGTGAATCACGTCGCGGTATTGACTGTTCCGCCTTCGTACAGCGTACTTTCCGTGAACAGTTTGGCTTATCACTACCTCGTTCCACCGCGGATCAACAAGATACTGGACGTTTTATTAACAAAAGTAAGCTTCGTCCTGGTGATTTAGTGCTATTTCGGTCTGGCTCGACAGGACGTCACGTAGGTATTTATTTAGGCAACAACGATTTTGTTCATGCTTCAACAAGCAGTGGAGTCATGATTTCAAACCTTAATGACAATTATTGGAAAGCTCGCTATCGCGAAGCACGCCGGGTCCTCAGTAACTCGCACAGTTAATTTTCATAAGGTCTGACAAATGTTCGCCAAAAAAAACGCTGTCCTTCGCAGCGTTTTTTTATTTCGGTCATTTAGCCCAATGGCTGCTGTAATTCTGGCGGCAAGTTAATACTTAATATTTCTTCTTGCGTTAACTCGCGATACTCACCGGGTGCTAAGTCCTCATCGAGCGCAATGTCGCCGACTCGTTCACGATGCAAATCTTCCACGTGGTTTCCACATGCCGCAAACATTCTTTTGACTTGGTGATAACGCCCCTCACTCAAGGTGACTCTAGCCTGATTATTGTCCAATAATTCCAATACCGCCGGCTTAGTCGGGACGGACTCCCCTTGTAGCATGATACCCTGTGCAAAACGCGTGATCAGCGCAGGATCAACCGCCTCGGCCAAGGTCACCAAGTACGTTTTTTCACAATGATGGCGTGGCGAAGTAATACGGTGTGACCATTGGCCATCGTCAGTTAATAGCACCAGGCCGGTGGTATCGATATCCAGTCGTCCTGCTGCATGTAACTTCCATGCCATGGGTTCCTCGATAAAATAGAGAATAGTGGGATGCTGCTCGTCTTCTGTCGCACACACATAGCCTACCGGCTTGTTCAACATAAAATAACGCGGGCCATGCTGTTGATGAAGCACGTTACCGTCATAGGCCACTTCATGTTCGGGTAATACTTTAAAAGCCGCTTCACGTACCACCTCTCCATCGACTGTGACGTTACGTGCTCGAACTTCACGGCCAGCAATGGCACGGCTGATTTCAAGTTGTTGGGAGATAAATTTATCGAGTCGCATGGATCTGTAAGCCTATTAGGGAGTTTATAGAGTGAGTTATGCTAGTATACCCCGAAGCGACACCGACTGTCAGTGTGTAACCCTGCCTGTAATCGAGTTCATAACCGATGAGTTTTACCCTACGACCTTATCAACAAGAAGCCGTTGAGGCTGCAGTACATTATTTTCGCCAAGAACAACGCCCTGCGGTGATTGTTTTACCCACCGGTGCAGGGAAAAGTTTGGTCATCGCCGAACTGGCACGCATAGCTCGGGGGCGGGTACTGGTGTTGGCGCATGTCAAAGAGTTGGTCAGACAAAACCATGCCAAGTATCAGGCTTTAGGCTTAGAAGCCGATATATTCTCTGCGGGATTGGCGCAAAAAGAGAGCCAGAGTAAAGTCGTTTTTGGTAGCGTACAGTCGGTTGCCCGCCATCTTGACCAGTTTGATGCGGCTTTTTCCTTAGTCATCGTTGATGAATGTCACCGCATTGGCGATAACGATCAGAGCCAATACCAACAAATCTTGGACTATCTCAAACACCGTAATACGCAACTTCGCCTACTAGGACTGACCGCCACCCCCTTCCGGCTGGGAAAAGGGTGGATATACCATTTTCATTACCACGGGATGGTACGGGGAACGGAAGATGCCTTATTTTATAAGTGTATTTACGAACTTCCGCTACGCTATATGATTAAGCATGGCTATCTTGTCGAGCCTCAACGCTTAGATATGCCTATTTTACGCTATGACTTTTCCTCATTAGTCGCCAATCAACAGGGACTATTTACTGAGAAGGCGTTAAATCTCAGTTTATCGCAGCAAAAACGTGTCACGCCGTCGATTGTTGCAGAGATTATTCAACACGCAGCGAGCTGTCGTGGCGTCATGATTTTTGCTGCAACGGTACGCCATGCAGAAGAGATCCTCAGTTACCTCCCTGCCGAGAGTGCTTTAGTGTCGGGGAATACACCGAGCGCCGAGCGCGACGATATTTTACAGCGTTTTACTTCTCAACAAATCACTTACTTGGTCAATGTCGCAGTACTGACCACAGGTTTCGATGCCCCACATGTTGATTTGATCGCTATCCTTCGGCCGACTGAATCGGTCAGCCTTTATCAACAAATTATTGGTCGCGGGCTACGCCTCTATCCTGGAAAAACGGCCTGTGCGATCCTTGATTATGCGGGTAACAATTACGATCTTTATCTTCCTGAAATTGGAAGCCCACAAGGTGATAGCGAAAACCAGCCTGTCCAGGTTTTTTGTCCGCAATGCCAGTTCGCCAATATTTTTTGGGGTAAAGCCCTCGCCGATGGGACGGTTATCGAGCACTTTGGCCGGCGTTGCCAAGGTATTATCGAGCTCGCCGGTCAGCCTCAACAATGCGATTTCCGTTTTCGTTTCAAATCCTGTCCGCACTGTAATGCGGAGAATGATATTGCCGCAAAAATCTGCCAACACTGCGACAGTGTGTTGGTCGATCCCGACGATATGTTAAAAGCAGCGCTTAAACTCCGCGATGCAACGGTACTTCGTTGCTCAGGAATGGTGCTACAGGATGGGAGCGATTCAAAGGGAGAGTGGCTACGTATTACTTATATTGACGAAGATGGGGCCGAAATACCGGAAACTTTCCGGTTGCAGTCTCCCGCTCAGCGTCACGTGTTTGAACAACAGTTTCTTCGCGTACACAGTCGTGCGCCGGGAGTTCCCCTAACGTGGCAGTCAGTAAGCGATATTGTTGCTCAACAGACCCTCTTACGGCATCCCGACTTTGTCGTAGCCCATCGACAAAAAGTCTTTTGGAAAATTCGCCATAAAGTCTTCGATTACCAAGGACGCTTTAGGCGTGCGGATTCAGCAAGCTAGATCATTTGCCCTGTCTCCCTTTACCCGCTATAATGCCGCGCGCTTTATCTCAAATAGAGCGTCATTGAATAATCCTTCCGTTGCTGGGTCGCCTGTAGCGGAATTACTCTAAGAGAAAAATTATGTTTACTATCGAAGCACAAGTCCGTACAGAGCAGGGAAAGGGTGCGAGCCGCCGCCTGCGTTTAGCTAACCAATTCCCAGCCATCGTTTACGGCGGAAATGAAGCTGCAGTATCAGTAGTTTTAGACCACGATTTCGTTAACAACCTGCAAACTAAGCCAGAATTCTACACAGACGTTCTGACTCTGGTTATCGACGGTAAAGAAACTAAAGTCAAAGTTCAGGCTGTTCAACGTCACCCGTTCAAGCCAAAACTACATCACATCGACTTCGTTCGCGCTTAATTGCTGAAGAAGACGATATAAAAAACGCCGCTTTCGCGGCGTTTTTTTATTGCTCTTTTAAGCGCCTTTGTAATTGGTCGCGTAAATTTGGAGGTGTGCCTTTAATCGTTAAGGTATCGGTAGTGGGATCCCAGAAGATACGTTCATTAAGCAGCAACGCATCGAAATTCATCGTCAGTCCGCCACCACTTCCTGAAAATTTTGTTAATTGACGTAGCGTTGAGCGATCGGCAGGAAAACTCTCCTCAAACTCATAACCTTGCTGTTCTGTGAAACCGACAAAACTTTGCTCATTCACTTCCGGTAATTGATGCGAGAGTTCTGTAATGGTGATTTCATCCCCAGATTTCAATTGATCACTGCAGTATTGATGAACCTGTTGGCGATACTCCTGACGAGACTGTTTATCAAGGCTGACCTCTTCACAATAATCGTCTACCGCTTGCAATAAGGTTCTATTTTGCGCCTTGGTATCTAAGCCTTGGCTAGCACCTAAAAAGTCCATAAAGAAATCCGCGACTTTGCGCCCTACTCGGCCACGTAAAAAAGTAAGGTAACGGGTGGAGTCAGGTTGTGTTTCCCATTCCGTTAAATCAATCCGGGCGACAATATCGGCGTGATTGATATCAAGGTAATGGGTTGTACTAATCTCCAGCGCCTCATTGACACGCATACTTGATTGGCTGTTCAGGACAGAAATCAATAAATATTCAACGGCTAGATAACGGTACTGAGCAAAGAGGACAATCCCACCTTCGGCAAAGGGATACTTTGCTAATTCATCGCGCAAGCGACCGGTTGCCGCGCGGGTAAAGGCAAGGAAATCTTGTTGACCGCCACGACACTCGCGCAGCGTATCGCGCAATTCACTCTCTTCGTTGAATAACCCATAGGCTTTATTCTTTGCACTATAGACGCGATGTAACTCCTCCAACATCACTTCAACCTCGTGTGTTGGCGTCAACAATGAATCACGCAGAATAAGCGATAACTCGTCCTCATCACGCTTAATTAGCTGATGAACCACAATCTGGTCAATATCCAGACTCATAGATAACTCCCTAAACGAATGATGCACTATTGAATCACGCAGGTGTCATGCTGACAATGAGATTTGCTAAGCATAAGGAGGTAAATTCGATCAGAGGAGACGATTGAATGGCTAAGCTGACACAACTTTCAGCATTTACTGAGTAATTCCTAATGAAAAATTGCAGATATAAACCCTGTTTTACAGTAGACTAGCTACTTTTTACAATGATATTAGTTGATACTATGCCACAGTTATCTCGTTATAGTGATTCACGCGTCGAGAAGCTTCTCGACCAGCTTTCTCAAGTCCTTGAAATGGATAAGGCTCCTACCGATCTCTCCTTGATGGTGCTCGGTAATATGGTCACGAATTTAATTAATTCCAGTGTTTCACCCGCTCAGCGCCATGCGTTGGCTCGCTCCTTCGCTGCGGCTCTTGAAGCCTCAGTCAGCGAAGATTCAGCTCACTAATCACTTAAACGACGTATATGGCCAATCACCAACAACAGTATCGCGAAAAAGTTTCCAGCATGATTAGCTGGGGGCACTGGTTTGCCCTATTTAACATTTTGTTGGCCTTGGTGCTTGGCAGTCGTTATTTACTGATTAATGATTGGCCAGCGTCGCTCGCTGGCCGTATTTATGCTTACTGTAGTTGGTTAGGTCACTTCAGCTTTATTGTCTTCGCACTCTATCTGCTGATACTTTTCCCCATTACCTTCTTTATTCGATCGCAGCGGCTCTTACGCGTTATTGCCTCAATCATTGCAACCTGTGGGCTGACCCTACTCTTGATCGATGGCGCCGTATTTCAGCGCTTCCACTTGCACTTAAACCCCATCGTATGGCAATTGGTGGTGAATCCCGAACAGAGCGAACTGACTCGTGATTGGCAATTAATGTTTATTGCCGCCCCCATTATTTTTCTGGCCGAATTATTATTCGCCACTTGGAGCTGGCAGAAGCTCCGTAGCCTTAACCGGCATCATTATGCGCGGCCTTTTGTCGTACTATTTATTGCGACGTTTTTTACTAGCCACATCATGTATATCTGGGCGGATGCGAACTTTTATCGCCCTATCACGATGCAAAAAAGTAACCTACCGCTCTCTTACCCTATGACTGCCCGTCGTTTTCTTGAGAAGCACGGTCTACTCGACTCAGAAGATTATCAACGTCGCCTGATTCAACAAGGTGACCCCGATGCCTTGTCCCTAGCTTATCCTTTGAACGATATCACGGTCGCCCCTAAAGCTTCGGGTGATAACTTATTGGTTATTACCATCGATAATTTGAGCAATGAAGCGGTCAATAAGGCTTACCCTGCACTGGGGAATTTTGCACGACAGAATATTAACTTCACTCAACATTACAGTTCTGGGCCAAGTAGCGAAAATGGGTTATTCGGATTATTTTATGGAATTTCTTCAACTTATTTAGAGGGTGTCCTCGCCTCCAGAACCCCCTCAAGCTTATTGACTACCTTAGCCAATCGGCACTATCAATTCGGCTTATTTTCAACCGATGGCTTTAAGCAACCCTTCTATCGCCAAGCACTGCTAACTGACTATACAATTCCTTTGCAGCATCGCCAATCTGATACCCAAACGGTTGAACAGTGGCGTAATTGGTACCGTCAACAACAGGGCACCACGCAACCTTGGTTCTCGTGGGTCTCATTACAAGGAGCGGCGACCAGTAAGTCGAGCGAGGATCAACGTAGCCAAACTTATCAGCAGAACTCCGCAACGACTAATAAACAACTTGCCGATATCCTTGATGAACTCAATCGTTCACAGGCGTTGGAAAATACCGTGGTGGTGATCACCGGAGCGCATGGCCTACCGCTTACACCTGGCACTGCATCGGAGAGTCGACGCAATCTGTTACACGTTCCATTGGTGATCCATTGGCCCAATACCCCGGCGCAGTCGATCGATTATCTGACTGACCATCAAGACATCATGGCCACCTTAATGCAGCGCCTATTAAATGTTACGACGCCAAGTTACGACTACACACAAGGCAGAGACCTGTTCGCCACTCAAGGTCGTAATAGCTGGGTTACGAGCAGTGAAGATAATCATCTTATTATCACGACCCCGACACGCTCTATCGTGCTCAATCCCAACGGCCATTACAGCAGCTATGATGTGAAAGGCCGGAGGTTACACGATGAAACGCCTGAGCTAGGACTATTACTGCAAGTGTTGACGGAAGAGAAGCGTTTTATCGCAAATTGATTAATAATAAGTCAGTTAGATCAGTGATATATTGATTTTCTGCGAAACTACGGTACTATCATTTGTAGCCGTCGGCACGTAGCGCAGCCTGGTAGCGCACTGTCATGGGGTGTCAGGGGTCGGAGGTTCAAATCCTCTCGTGCCGACCAAAAATCCCTAAGAAAAGCAGCCACTTACGGCTGCTTTTTTTATGCCTGCGATTTACCAATGGTAAAAAGATGGTAAAAGTCTGGTAAAAGTACAGCGCTAATCGAGGCTTTTAACCCTATAAGTCACCACTCCTAACACTCTGGCATCATCAAGAGCGTCACCCTCGATAATGGCATCGTTAGTCTTGAAACTCCCATGCCCCACCGGCAAACATCAGCTTGCCCTTTACCTCAAGCAGCACGCGTCACTTTATAGCCAGGTTCGGCCACAGCATATCCCTCATCGGTTGGAATGGTGATCGAGGATTAGCTAACGTGCATAAGTGACTCGGGAGTAAGTCTTGCCTCTACGTAATCTATTGCGGGAGATAGGAAGGCCATAGCTGTCTCTGGTTAATATTTGTGCGTTTATATTGCTGCATCAATCTCACAATTAACCCATTGGCGACCATCACTTTGAGACAGCGCGATCGACCGCAGAAGCGCTACCGTTGGTGATGACAGCGTCCCTATTTGCGTACCAATTGCCCAACTAAGCATTGCGGTTTCAATATCAGCATCATAGAGAAGGCGAAACGATTCACTCAGAGACTTATCATCGTCTGCTGATTCGAATAACTTCCTACGGGTGTAGGCTTCAACATAACGCGAGGCTACTTTTATTCTTGCCGAGATCCATGCGGCTTCGGCTTCATCCGTATCACTTGCATTAATACGGCAATACAATTTAACCTGCTTAATCGTCAGGATTATTGACCGCCTTTTTTCCACAAACACGTTGGGTGATTTCGCTACGACGCCACTTTGGCTATCGACGTCGACCCTTTTGATCTCCGCTAGCGTTGCGTATCCGAGTAAAACAAGTCCACATCCACGTTGTTCTTTTACAGTGAATGTTTCACCTTCTGCGATAACCTGACCTGCTACGAGTAGTGGTTTTATTCGCTATCAGTTTCAGCTAGAGCTTTGGCGTAGCAATACACCTACTAATTTTTCTAAGACTAGTAACTTGATGATTATTGTATTAGATGAGGGTCATAATATCTTACTACTTCAAGATATCCTGATGTAGTAAGTAAAAATATATTAAAATATTGGTAACGTTACCCATCACCGCCAGTCAATAGATTGATGTCATCACCTATATTTCCTATTAGAAAAAATGGGAAATATTTTTAGAAAATCATTTTCCCTAACTTCATCTCATGTGCCCAAATATTTTTATATGACCATTTTTTATTAGATAATCCAATGCTGAATATAAATTCTTTATTCGCATCCTGGCAAATACGTTGGGCTTCAGCAACATTTACTGATAATAAAATACTTCCAAGACTGAAATCTTTGACACTTATATCAATACTACCATTATGATCATCAAAATATATCCAATTATTACATTCAGCTTTATAAATCAAATCGTATGCACATGGCTTACCATTAAACATTAACACATTACCAAAAATCATGGGTCGAATTGATTCAATAAACTCTGAAAGCTCTTTAATATCATTTTCATCATACTTATTATCCCAGCGAAGCCCCATTAATGAAAGATATATGCGACTTAACTCAGTACTATTAAATGATGTCACAGATAAAATTTCACCACCATTGGCAAGAAACTTTCTTGTCTCCGCTTGTCTTTTTTTCAGGGTCTTTTTAGAGAATCTCTCTTTTACAATACAAACAGATCTACGATTAAGTAGACCATAGCTTGCGTTGAAAAACTGTTTTTTATGTCTAATTGATAATGCTTTGGTCTTTACAGGAAGATAGCACCTACCTTTTTCCGGACATATAGGGAGTATTATATTTTCAAAAATAAGTGGTATTTTATTGTAATTATGCTTTAAGTTTGAGTTTTCATCAGTAAAGTATGCACCTACAATTTCACCATTAACTTCTCTATGATAAAACTTAATTCGATTAGGATATTTCTTTTCAAGAAAATCTAACATGATTGGGTGATTACAAACGGCCCCTCCAAATTTCGCATACGCTTTGCAATAGTTTTCATAGTTGGATAATTCCCATCCAGATAATTTTTCTAAAATCATAGAATTAATATCTCCATATTGTTTTTGGTAATACTACCAAACTGTTTAAAGTCCATTCCTAATAACCTCAAAGCCTCTTAGCGTATAGAGATTTCGATGACCTTTACCACTGACAATAATTATCAAGTTGTACCTAACGCCATTCATTACTGCCGAGGAAATGTTAGCATTTAATGAATAAATGGTAAGTAAACATAAATTACTCTAATGGTTCATAAACGGCGGAGGCATCCTATTGGTAGAACAAGTATTTCTCAATGACGACACCGATGACTTTTTCATGCGACTCAACAGAGCATGAGAAGCAAATCGTTTTCCGAGCTAGGCGATTAATTCGGGTTCTGAGTATGAGGTTGTTACGCTTAATACGTTGGGTGAAGATTTTTCCCGTAAAATGCTTATCTCTCGGTACTTCTTTTGCATAACTCCCCCCATTATCGCTGGTTATCATATCAGTAGAAAAGGTGTAAGCAGAGACAATAGCTCATAACAGGTATCATCTGTTCTTGAGCCGAATGTAAACCTAAACGCCAACACCCTACCCGTTTTTGTGTTGGAGGCATACCAGATCCAGTATGCTTGTGCTTTACTGCCGACAACATCCCACTGCTCATGACGCTCACAGATAAGTACAATATCAGCATGTATTAGCGGAGAGGAGATTATTCGTTTTGGTGAGCGTTTTTTAAAGTGCGGATAACGATATTAATACCCACTTTAAGCGTTCTTGCTGTATCACGGACACCCGCACCATTGAATGGCATCTGCGTAATTTTTTTTTTGGCGGCAGCGAAAACAGTCAGTCCCATTAGGGTTTTGACCATACCGTTAGATTTAAGCAGAGTGACAGCGGGGAAAATGAACAGTAGTGCTTGCACTGATAAGATCTCAAATTCGACCTTGCTCTATAGACGAATCATGCAAGGCTTGAGGTTTCACGTATAAAATAACCTAATTAAGTTATCTGCGGTTGCGTAGGGTTATCAGCCAGAGAATGAACTATTCGGAACGCTACATATTCACCTGAAGAAAGTACAGCAAAAGGAAGCTTCTCATGTTGCGATACCTATCGGGCCAGCACTGAAATTTATTTGAGACGGTAAGGGTTGATGAACATCCTTTCTTTAACCTTAGGTGAGTCAATAAGAGCTATAGGGGGTAGAATGGCCCCAAAAGAATAACCACTCGATCGGTGGCCGGTTAGTTTCATTAATTTTTCTACCCTACTCACTCCATCTCACTGAACGATGAAGTAAGCAAGGGTGTTTTATGCATTCGACACTTGTAATGTCCGAGCCGCTTCTTGGGGTTGAGAATGGTCAGCAATACGTCGGAGATGATTAACAATATCCAGCGCCATCTGCTGGCGTAGGGCTTCTCGTTTTCGGAAAGCTGATCGGTGTTTACTTTCTACCTGCTCAACGTTGCGCTCCGCTTCCTGACGTGGAAGCTGATACCATCCCTGCCCATCAACCTCTGGGGTGAGTTCTGCCCAAAAGGCATCATAACTCGACTTAAGGTGGTGAGATTTGATGTGGTGGCTATCGGCTATCCCGCAAATTTTCTCTACCTCATAGCTATCGGCTAACGCATAGGCGGCGGACAGCAACAGATTTTTTGGCCGCAAGCCAAACATCGCCTTGGTTATCGCTCTAACTTGATCTTGTCCTTCACCCGGTTTAGGACCTTGTAAGCCGCAGAGATAAAGTGTTTTTCCAGTGGCATCGAACGAATACGTCAGGCTATATAACGGTGCCTCACTATTTGGTGCAAAAAGATAAAGCCCCATCTCCCCTTCGCGAACAAAGCGGGAATGCATCAGTCTGAGGGTTGCCTGCTCGTCGTTTTTTAATTCTAAGGTCGCAATCGTCAGCCCCGTCGAGGTATCACTAAATAACGTTGGGATAAAGCGTGGATCAATGCTCTGGTCGAGGCGCTGTAGCGTAGTCGACATAGATGCCAGCTTTTGCTTAATAGTCCAGTGTTTGTTCAGATATTTATTAAAAGGACGTGCAGCTAGACTCACGACTTCTTTACGTTGTGAAACCTGCTGTGCAATTAGCGAACGCTGACATAACTGGAAATAGCGCCAATAAAGCACTGGATGACTGACTAGAGTTCGGCAGGCGCGCTTATAAAAATTAAATTTTCTAAGCGCTTCATTCCACTTTGGATTATTTTTACGCCAAGTTCTAAACCGTCCCATCGAAATATCCTAATTCTATGCAGAGTGGCGCGAGTTAACGCGGTTCAGCCACAGAATAACGGAAATTTCTCAACGCATTCTCAACGGAATAGGGGTTTACTTACGTAATCTTAACGGAATCTAAACAGAAGGAAAAAACAGAGCAGCCGTAGCTGCTCAGAAGATTTTAGCTTTCTTGCTCTTGATGATTGATTTCAATCTCAATATTTTGAATTGTCGCATCAATATTATCGAGTAATTTACCTTGCTCGTTAAGTAATGTATTAATTTGATCCGCAAATTCTTTATGCTTGTATTCACCCGCGTCAAACGCTAACCACTGTGCTGAAAGCGTCTCAGTGTTGTTCTGCGCATAATGGCGCATCTCCTTTAATTGCGAGGTCACATCACGAAAATAATCCAGTTGAGTTTTTTCTACTTCGCTCATTACGACAACTCCTCTATCATTAATTTTTGGGTGTATCGTAAGCTTGGCAAAAATTCTGCGGTTCGCCTTCAGATTAATCCGCAATAGTAAGTCATACACTTTTACTCGCGGCGAGGTGATTTAGTCGGTATTCTGAATCCTTTCTCTAACGTGATGAAATGGATTATGCCTCGACTGCTCCCCCCAACCTTTCAAATCGAACCGCTCGAGCCATGCCTGCCTTTTATTTTACAGGCTGAAGTGAGCACAGCCCCTCTACGCGCAGCGTGCTGTCTCTTTGATCCCAGTGCTTTCACGCCGCAACTCACCAGTCAGTTCGGCTTGGTGCTGCCCGAGGCGCTGCGCCATGCGGTCAAAAAACGCCAAGCGGAATATGTGGCGAGCCGCTGGCTAGTGGCGAAACTGTTAGAGACTATCGATATCCCGAACTTCCAACTTTTTAATCGGCCTGACCGTTCACCGATCTGGCCAACGGGCAAAGTAGGATCCCTTTCACATCATGATCACAAAACATTTGCCCTTATCGACAGCTGCCCGACATGGGTAGGCAATGATATCGAGCGGATGTTGACCCAGCAGAAAGCCGCAGAACTTCGATCTATGATCATGACCCATGAAGAGCTATCCCTGCTAACTTCAGCCGGTTTTTCATTATCTCAGGCAACAACGTTGGTTTTCTCAGTGAAAGAAACCGTTTACAAAGCGGTCTATCCTGAGGTACAAACAGTGTTTGGGTTTGAACAAGTCACAATCACTGCCTGTGATCACCATATCGGTAGGGTGACGGCTCAATTATCTGCCGTCGCGCAACCTATATCGAGCCATCATCCACACTGGGACATTCATTATTGGCTCACCGACACAGAAGTCATGAGTTGGGTAGCGAGGAAAACATTATAGCGCTTTGCGAAAGGTGATATTAAAGCGATAAGGCCCGGTTAGTGGATGAATACCGGGCTTTAAGGGTGAGATGCCATGAAAACAGAGGCGCGATTCACCTCCCCACACCACAACATCCCCATGTTCCAATAAAACTTTACTCGTCTTATCACTGCGCAGTAGACCACCAAAAAGAAACACCGCAGGTAAACCTAACGAAACAGAGACTATGGGTTGGCGCAAATCACGCTCATTTTTATCTTGGTGTAGTGTCATTTTACTGTCTACCGCATAGCGATTGATCAAACAACTATCAGGTATAAAGTCAGGATAACCCGCCTCGATTGCAGCACGTTTCGCAAACGCGAGTAAGGTATCACTGAGCGGCAGGCTTTCTGAATTGCTCAAATAGCCGTCGCGTCCTGAAAGCCATTGCGCTGCGCCACGGCCAGTCATCGCCACAGACATTCTAAATCCACCCGGTGTAATGCGATGAATAAAAGGGTTCTGCGCGGCAATGTTATTTACCTCTTGATAAAGATCATGATCATCACCTTGAACAAAGCGCCGTAAAACCACTGCACCGGAGGCGAGGGGCTCCTGCCAAGGCTCCTCATCTTGAAAAAAATCGAACATCACCTCCCCCTTTTACTTATCCTGATTACCCACCAAAAACGTTTTGAAGGTCGGCGATGCCCACCCCACAAAATCATCGCCTTGCTTCGTGATCAAGTACACCGCAAGATGCAAACGTAAAGCCAAGGCTTTCGCTTTTTCGGTCCCTAACACCATCAATCCGGTATCCCAAGCGTCCGCTTCCAATGCCGTAGTCGCAATAACCGTAGCAGAAACAAGATGGTGTTCAATTGGCTGCCCAGTGCTCGGATCAATAATATGAGATATCCGCTTACCCTCTAATTCATAATAATTACGATAATCACCGGAAGTACTAATTCCATGGCCTTGTAGATCCACAACCACTTGAGCTTGGTTCATTTTGTCTGTCGGTTTTTGTACGGCGACCCGCCAAGGTTGTCCTTGTTGATGTTGGCCGCGTGAAATAAGGGCTCCCCCTACAGAAACCAAATAATTTCGTACCCCCTGCTGTTCCATGAGTCTTGCTAGATGATCAGCGGCAAATCCCTCACCTACCGTTGAGAGGTCGACATATAAATCAGGGATATCTTTACGTAACGTATTACCGCGCGCCATTTCACTTAGTGTTAAATGTTGTAAACCAACTTTTTCTTTTGCTGCAGCAATTTGCGAAGCAGATGGGGTTCGCGTCGGGACCGCGTCGGGACCAAAACCCCAGAGATTGACTAGCGGCCCCACGGTAATATCCATCGCGCCCTCAGTCATCCGCCCGACGTACATCGCGCGAGTGATAATAGCGGCAACATTATCGCTGACGGGCTGGGGATCTAAGCTTGAACTTTGATTGAATCGTGAAAGCCAGGAATCTTTTTTCCAGGTGGACAACTCGTGGTCATCACCATCGAGGCGTTGCTGTATCAATTGGGGTAACTGTTTTACTTGGTCGGGCGTCAAGCCACTTGCGGTGACTCGCCAGACCGTTCCCATGGTTTTCCCTTGAAATACCTGATCAGGCAGTGAGGACGCGTCACAGCCAATTAAGGTCGCGCAAAGGGACAAAAGTAGTGTATGGAAAAATATTGTTAGTCGCATAGCCTGTCTCTGAGTCATTGAGCGATTAGGGAGCAATTCACTGAAAGTGTGCACCGAAATTGAACCTCTATTTTACTGATTATATCTCCGCGTACGTGTCGAGCGGTGCTAAGGTTGGCACTATCTTTGCAGCAAGAAATAAGACCCCCTTAATGCGGAGATGGCTTATGCAAAGACTTCAGCGCTTATTCACCCAATGTCGTGCGCTTTATGATCAGTGGCTAGTGGCTGGCGGATTCAGTGCTAACGGGATGTTTATGGAAGGGCATTACTGTTTACGAGAGTCTGCTACCTTAGCCGACTCTGAAACAACGTCACGGAGTCACTCTTAAAGACGTTATGTCTAAAAAAACAGGATGCCGAGGCATCCTGTTTTTTTCAAGATTTGCTTACCATTAGAATTGATAAACAAGTCCCAAGGCCACAGTATCATCGGTTGTGATACCTGCAGCTTGTGTGAAGTCGTTGTTCTTCATCAAGTTAATTTGATAATCAACATAGGTAGACATATTTTTATTGAAGTAGTATGTCGCACCAACATCTACATATTTCTTCAAATTTTGAGTGCCGTATTGACCTAAATCAGACCCACGTGAAGTGACATAAGCTAAAGAAGGACGTAAGCCAAAGTCGAATTGGTACTGAGCCACTAACTCCCAGTTATCCGCTTTGTTAGCATAACCGTAAGCTTCAGAGCTAGAGTTACCGAATTTAGTCGCGTTATAAGAACGAGTATACATTGCCGCAAGGTAAACACCGTTGGCATCGTATTTCAGGCCACCAGAATAAGCGTTCGCTTTATCGCCACGTCCTTGAATCTTGCTGTAGCCCTTCCCGCCATTCTGATCGTTAGTCCGATCTGAGGCAAAAAGTGCACCCCCCAGTGACAGTCCATTACCTAAATCATAGGTAGAACTTAGGCCCCAGCCGTCGCCGTTTTGTCCTAAGACATCGCGACCATTAGGTGATTCTGTCGCATTACCATTTTTACCTTGATACTGAACAGCGAAGTTAAGGCCGTCCACTAAATCGAAGAAATTATTATTACGGTAAGTCGCTAAACCATTACTCCGTTGGAATAAAAAGTTGTCCGCCCCATAAGTATCACCGCCAAACTCAGGTAACACATCGGTCCAGCCAGCGATATCGTACATCACACCATAGCTACGACCATAATCGATTGAGCCCGCATCACCAAAGCGTAAGCCTGCATAACCAATACGTGTATAGTTGTTTGCCGTCCCCTGTGATTCAGCATTATTCAGGGCAACTTGGTATTCCCACTGACCATAGCCAGTCAATTGATCGGTAACTTGCGTTTCTCCTTGGAACCCAAAACGCATATAAGATTGGTCACCATCATTACCATCATCTTTAGAGAAATAATGTAAGCCGTCGACCTTACCGAATAAATCTAATTTATTACCGTTTTTATTGTAGATTTCTGCGGCACTTGCAGAACCTGCCATAATAAGTGCTGGAACGAGCAAAGAAAGAGCGCGGATTTTCATCTGTATTTTCCTCGAAAACCGTTAATCCTGAAAAAATGTCAACTAAATATGCAAAAAATGCTTCAATGACTATAATGAAATATTAAAGCTAAAAATTCTCAATGCGGAAGTTACTAAAGCACAGAAAATATTTCAATGTGTTTCTTATTTATGTCTGAATGTAAATTTAATGATATAAGTTTTATTGAGAAGTGTTGTTGATGACAATTGCTGACGACAACTGACAATTATCCCTAACGTTTAACTTAACAAAAAACCTTAGTTTCTTCGTTTCCGCACTGAATGTTCAAACAGTTAGGCCTCTAAGTATTACTATCACTGGGCTATCATCATTTATATTCATTATTGTTTTTTTTAACTTATTTTATAAGTTTTTACCTATCTTCTACCGAGCTTTTGCTCGGTATTTTTTTGTCCAACTTTGTTACTCTCTCCTCGGTTTAGACCACTGACACCCGTTACACACTCACCAAGATCTGTCATAATTGCTCACTACTCTTTATGTCCCAAAATTGAGACGTGTATGCTGTTTAAAATACCTGAAATGACCCCTAATAACTTGCGTAAGCTGCTTACGTTACTGCTTACTCTTCTCATCATTTCGTTTATCAGTCTGATCTACAGCAGCAGTTCGGCAATCATTGAACAGCATGGGTCGGCGCTGAGTAGCTTTACACATTCACTACAAGATCGTATCGATAAATATCGCTATATCTCATGGCAAATCTTTGACTCGGCGACACAAGGGACCTCGACATCTACTGCGCAGCCCCCTCCAGTGAATCAGTCAACCCTACAGCCTGGTATCTTCGCTATCAGTACTCCGTCATCGAAAATTGAAACCTTGATCTTCGGAGAGCATGAGCTTGCCACCCTGAATCTCGCTTCTCAGATCTCACAATACACTGAAACACTTTGGGCATCAGCCAAGCTAACGTGGACCTTGTACTATCTTAATGGGGAAGATAATAGCCTAGCAGTGATTACTAATGGTCACTTAACCAACACGCTGAACCGCTATGAAGGACGCAACATTGCTTCATCCATTGCCGGACGTCGAAATGAAATGCTACAGCAGGCGAATACTTTGGATGAAAAAGAAAGTTTTTCGGCACTGCGTCGTAATCGACAACTTTCTGATGGGGCATTTATCACGTTACGAACGACCTTCAATCAGCCAGGACACTTGGCTACTATTCTCGCCGTTGACTTACCCCTCAATGACTTGAACAATAATTCGTTGAACCTTTCAGCATTACAAATTCATAACGACGAATCAGTATCAAAAAAGAGTGCTACTGGCAGTTATTTTCTTAATCTTTCGGCATTCAGTATCGATTTATTGCGTCCGGTCTCAGGTGCCCCACTTTCGGTAACTTATCATTTACCCGTAATGACCATTTTCAGTGCCATGATCGATGAACTGCTGCCGGTCTATCTTATTTTGATAGCGCTTATCGCATTAACGACCTGTTCATTGTTCTTCTTACGGGAAAGCAAAGTGCAACCAACGGATACAGTTGATCCTTGGGTGGAAAAACTTCAGCAGTTCACACAAGAGTTAGTCCAAAACTTCCCTATGGGCTCTCTGATTTATGATGCTAACCAAGGAAAGATTCTGCTTTCGAATGAAATGTCTGACCATCTCGTTCAACATCTGAACTTCAAAAAAATGGTGGATATGTCGTCGAATCCGTTTGAGCTTTTGCAGGTGACCGTCAATAACGAAATTTATCAAGTACGTCACCATACCAGTCAGATTATTAGCCACTACCACATTTTTACCTTCCGCGAGCAGAATCGTGAACAGCTGGTGAGTCAACAATTGCAGAATGCTCAAGCGGTGCTAGAGAAAAATCACACCTTACGGCGTCAGTTTTTCGAACAGCTTAGTAATACTTTCAGCAATCCAATGCGCCGGGTTGATACGGCCATTACTGAGTTAGAGACAAAAACGCCCTCTTTACTTCCCAATGACCTACTGCAAGGCATTCACTTTCTAAGTCGGCTAACGCGAAATATTGAAACCCTCAATGCAGTGGAGTCAGGTAAGTTTACTGTCGACAAGCACAAAGTAGATTTACAGCAGATTTTGGATGATGTCATCACTGAGAACCAACATATCGTCACCGAAAAAGGCGTGCTTTTATTGGTGGATAATAGTGAGTTAACGCAAACCACAAGACTGGGTGATGCACCCCTTATTTTTCAGATATTGACAACTATACTTCGCTATTCAATTGAAAATACCGTATGGGGAAAAATAAAATTAAAGATTTCGCAAAGTGCGGAATATGCTGATCGACTTTTGCTGGAAATTGTTGATACTGGGCCGGGGCTCTCTTCATATGAACAGGAAAATATCGATTTTCCCTTCATCAGTCCAATCAGTGCTGAGATAGTCGACTATTCAACCAGTCTCGACCTGTTTTTTTGTAAAAAGCTCTTGGCACTTTTTGATAGCACTTTGACCATCGAATCAACGAGTCACATTGGTACGCGCTATCAAATGCAACTCACTCTGCCTCAAGAGGTTGTTGAACAAGAGGATGATGAAAAAATCCTTGAAGATATCAGAGTGCTAGTCAGTATCGTCGCCGATGATGTCCGTCATATCATCTGTCGACAGTTATTACGTTGGGGAGCCAAGTATGATTTCCCAGAAGATCGGTACTCGGGTCAACAATGCGACCTCATGATTACCGATGATGTTGAACAACTCGACGATTGGGGAGTCTTACTCTCAAGTAAGAGTGAGTTGCTGGTAAGCAATCCCCATCATAGGCAGGCGAATGTCAATATTAGCCGTTCTATTCTCGATGCCATCATGGCATTAATAGAGCAACAAATTGGAGAGGATGTATTATCACAGGGAGAGGAAGAGGTATCGACGTCATTATGGGAAAGTTCAGAGTATTACTCTATCTTTGAACAAACAGTTAAAGAAGATATGGATAAGCTGCAGAGCGAAATTATGCAAGAGGATTACTCTGCACTTGCCCTCACAGCACATCGACTCAAGGGTGTTTTTGCCATGCTTAATCTGCAAAAGGGAAAAACATACTGTGAGGAGATTGAGATACAGATTCAGCAACACCATAAATTGAACATCACGAACAGTATTGGTGAATTACAAGATTATGTCGATTCACTGTTACAGCAAGGTAGCCAAAAAAATGAATAATATGAATGTAATTATCGCAGACGATCATCCAATTGTACTCTTCGGAATCCGTAAATCTTTAGAGCAAATCGAGTGGGTAAACGTTGTTGGCGAATTTGAAGACTCCACTACGCTAATTAACAATCTAGGTAAACTTGATGCACATGTACTGATCACCGATCTCTCCATGCCTGGAGATAAATACGGTGATGGGATTACGCTCATCAAATATATCAAACGCCACTATCCTGATTTATCTATCATTGTCCTAACAATGAACAATAATCCCGCCATTTTGGGATCTGTGCTTGATCTGGATATTGAAGGGATCGTACTTAAGCAAGGTGCGCCGACAGATCTGCCTAAAGCCTTAGCTGCTTTACAAAAAGGCAAGAAATACACCCCAGACTCGGTTGCGCGTCTGTTAGAAAAAATCAGCGCTGGCGGCTACGGTGATAAGCGCCTATCTCCGAAAGAGAGTGAAGTGTTACGTCTATTCGCTGAAGGTTTCTTAGTCACTGAAATTGCACGTAAACTTAACCGTAGTATTAAAACGATCAGCAGCCAAAAGAAATCGGCGATGATGAAATTAGGCGTCGATAATGATATCGCCCTACTCAACTACCTCTCTTCAGTCAGTCACTCGGCTACCGAAGAGTAACCGAACAAAGAGTAAAGGCATCTGAATGTCTTTACTCTTTATTTGCATTGGATAAATACTTTCCTAAAGCCTGCTGTAGCTCTTCAAGCGTAATCGGCTTCGAAAGGCAGTCATCCATTCCCGCATCTAGGCACTGCTGCTGTTCTTTCGCTAAAGCATTCGCGGTAAGACCGATAACCGGAAAACTATTCCCTTCACTGCGTAATTGACGCGCAAGGCCATAACCATCAAGATTAGGCATATTGATATCGGTTAACACTAGGTCTATATCACCAATTTTAAGTACTTCTAAGGCGTCGATTCCGTCTTTCGCAGTTCTAGTTCGATAACCGAGAGTGGTTAATTGCTCGCTCAGTAATAAGCGGTTAATCGGGTGGTCATCGACCACCAGGATAAGATGCCCTGACTGCTCATCAAGAGAGGGGATAATCCCAAGGTTATCGCCTTTAGTATTCTGCGGTGCAGTTTGCCAAATCTGTGCCAATAGCTCTGGCAGCTGATAGGCTTTCGCAGTCGAAGTGAGCCAATACCCTTCTGAAGTGCGGATCGATTTATCGTTATGCAATGCAGAGAATAGAATCCACTCCTGACCCAACTGCCGATGGTGTAATAGCGCATGATTATCGGTAATCACCAGCTCTGTACAATGACTCTCTGTGGGAAGCTGGGTGGTAACATCGAGATCTAAAGCCTGTAAACGTCGAACAATATAGTCAGAAAAATAACGATTATTGATTAATACGACCACTGGTCTGCCGCGTAATTCGTCATAACTCGTCTCATAGTCCGCCTGCCAAACCGGCAGTCGTAACGTAAATTCACTGCCAATATCCGGCTCAGATAATACAGTGATATCACCGTCCATCATATTGATGAGTTTTTCGCAAATCGCCAAGCCTAAGCCCGTTCCTTGAAAGTTTCGCTGCACTTTACCTTCAACTTGAAAAAACGGATCAAACAGTTGCTGGAGATCGCGTTGACGAATACCAATTCCGGTGTCGCGAATTCTAATATGTAAGTAGCCAGCCTCACACCAAAGATGCAGAAGTATGCCTCCTGTATGGGTAAATTTGATGGCATTACTTAATATATTGGATATCACCTGCTGTAGACGAATCGGATCACCCATCATGGTCTGCGGAACATCAGCTTCGACCATACACCATAAGGTCAGTCGTTTACGGATCACCAAAGGAAGATAGTTCATCTGGACATGGGAGATCACTTCACTCGGTGAAAAACTTACCGGTGAAATTTTTAACTGCTCAGATTCAATTTTCGAGAAATCGAGGATATCGTTGATGATCTTCAACAGCAGACCCGATGAATTATTCATCCCCTGTACTAAACTATGAATATTCTCAGGAAGTTCACGGGTTTGTAGTAAGTCTAAATTACCAATGATGCCATACAGTGGCGTTCGTAATTCGTGACTAACAGTTGCCAAGAACATCGATTTAGATTGACTCGCTTGCTCAGCACTGTTGGCAATTTCTTGCAGCGATTTTTCCATCATTACCCGTGCGCTCACATCAATCAGCACACAAATCGCGACGTCTTCATTACGATAACGGCTATGGACAAAACTCATCTGTAAATTGATTTTGGAAGCGGTTAACACATCCATAAAATTGACTTCTTGGCCACGGATGATCTCGCCAATTCTGACGCGATCTTCGGGGGTCAACACGCTGAGATAGTTATGTGCCAGCTCGTTACTAAGAATATTACTGCCATCGCTGGTGCGAAGAATACAAATTCCCACCGGTGCCGAGGCGACTATCTTGCGGTTAAATTGCTCATGCTCTTCTAAACGTAACGCATTATTGAATGCCGGCACAAACATTCGTTTTTCAAACATCATCGTTAGACAGATTAAAAATAATCCGGTAAAGAGATTTAATAATAATGTGTTGAGTAACATCAATCGCATCTGGTCGAAGAGAATCGAGGTAGGGACCAGGTACACCATATTAAACGGGCCAGGGGTTAAGCTATTTTTTAGCACTAAATAGCGGTAATTATCCACATAGCCAAACCATTGTTTACTGCTCGGGAGTGCCGATACGATGGATTGCAGCGACCAATCATTATTAGCCAGCAACAATCGGTTATTTCGATCGGTGACAAAAGACTCCATGGGTAGGTTACCAACCACTAAGCCATCATCGAGTCTGACGTTTTGTTCCACGACAATCTCAGCGATCCGCTGGGTGCCGGAATAAATTGGCATACTCATAAAGACACTGCCGTTGGCTCGAGCCGACCCACTTGCAATCCAATAGAGGGGATTACGTAAGGCTTCATCGTTAGTACTTTGAAACACCAGTTGGTGGTCACGTAATATCGCTCGGCTACCTGCTTGACCTAGGCTGCTTTCATTAAATACGAAGTTCCCCGCACAGCTGCTCTGCTGATCCACCAGATAGATAGTACTCAACTCATAGGTTGAAGCGTACTGACTATCAACGATATGTAAATATTGACTGAGCGTAGCGAGCGCATTTCGCCAAGGTGAAAACGTCTGTTGGCAGTCAGCTCCGACAGAGAGTGAGAAAATAGCGGCGATATTTGTCCCTAACGCGGGATCGGCTAAGGGTAATTTTGCTACTTCGCCTCCGGTTAACGTGGGCCGATTAAGTTGGTTCTCTGCGATATACTTCAGTCCACGTGTGGCTTCAGCTAAATGCGATATATGGGACTGTGTTTGAGAGAATGAGCTAAATAATTGCTCACGAAGACGATTCTCTTTTTGATGGAGAACTTGTGTCAGGGTAAATAAAGAGATCAATATACCAACGAGCCAAATGACCACTGCAAGGCCGCGAAAAAGATAGCGTGAAACACGTAATGCGGTTCTAAAAGAGACTAAATATTTCACGTTTAAGCGCTCTCTTTTTTTCAAAATAGGCCGTTACAGGATTAAAAAAGGCATCTTACGATGCCTTTTTTATTTATGTTGTGAGTTTATCACTCATCATCGATAACTTCATCGTCCTCATTATCGACTTCAGGGGGTAAACTATCTTCGCCTTCAGGTACTGATCCATCGATGGCATCCAGTTCCTCTTCCGCAACCGGCTCAGCCACACGTTGTAGACCCACGACATTCTCATCATCCGCAGTACGGATAAGGATTACGCCTTGCGTGTTACGACCCACAATGCTGACTTCCGATACGCGAGTTCTTACTAAGGTTCCCGCATCGGTGATCATCATGATCTGGTCGCTATCCACCACTTGTACTGCCCCAATCACAGGACCGTTACGATCGGTGACCTTGATTGAGATAACACCTTGAGTAGCACGAGACTTGGTAGGATACTCTTGAGTCGCGGTACGCTTACCAAAACCATTTTCCGTCACGGTCAAGATTGCCCCTTCTACATTTGGGATAATCAATGACACAACTTGGTCATCTGCCGCCAGTTTAATACCTCGCACGCCCGCCGCGGTACGGCCCATGGTTCTTACCGCTTGCTCAGAGAATCGTACCACTTTACCTGCCGCCGAGAACAACATAGCTTCGTCTTCGCCTTTGGTTAAGGCGACGCCAATAAGCGAGTCATCATCACGCAGATTAATGGCAATAATCCCTGCACTCCGTGGACGGCTAAAGTCAGTCAGCGCAGTTTTCTTCACCGTACCACTCGCCGTTGCCATAAAGACATTGACCCCTTCTGCATACTCTTTTACTGGCAGAATAGCGGTAATTCGCTCATTCGCCTCAAGCGGCAGCAAGTTAACGATCGGACGACCCCGTGCACCACGGCTCGCTTCAGGTAACTGGTAAACCTTCATCCAATAGAGGCGTCCCCGTGAGGAGAAACAGAGGATCGTATCGTGGGTATTCGCCACCAGCAGTCTATCGATAAAGTCTTCATCTTTGATTCGTGCAGCCGACTTGCCTTTGCCACCACGACGTTGAGCTTCATAGTCCGACAACGGTTGATATTTGACATAACCTTGATGCGACAGGGTTACAACAACATCTTCTTGGTTAATCAAATCTTCGATATTGATATCAGCACTGTTCGCAGTGATCTCAGTACGACGTTCGTCACCAAACTGTTCGCGTACGGCTTCGAGCTCTTCACGAATCACAGCCATTAGGCGCTCACCGCTGCCTAGAATGTGCAGAAGCTCTGCTATTTCTTCCAATAGCCCTTTATACTCATCCAGCAGTTTTTCGTGCTCAAGGCCAGTCAGTTTTTGTAGACGGAGGTCTAAAATAGCTTGGGCTTGTTGCTCGGTAAGGTAATAAGTATCACCACGAATACCATATTGCTCTTCCAGCCATTCAGGACGCGCCGCATCGTCACCGGCTTTCTCTAGCATTGCCGAAACATTCCCTAACGCCCAGCCTTGCGCGATAAGCCCTGCTTTGGCTTCTGCAGGCGTTGGCGCACGACGAACCAATTCAATCACCGGATCGATATTCGCTAGGGCTATCGCTAGACCTTCTAAGATGTGCGCGCGGTCACGGGCTTTGCGAAGTTCAAAAATGGTCCTACGGGTAACGACTTCACGACGGTGGCGCACAAAGGCTTCAAGAATATCCTTTAGTGGCATAATCTTCGGTTGGCCTTGATGCAGGGCAACCATATTGATCCCGAAAGAGGTCTGTAATTGAGTCAGGGAGTAGAGATTATTTAAAACCACTTCTCCGACCGCATCACGTTTGATCTCGATAACGATACGCATACCGTCTTTATCTGATTCATCACGCAGTGCGCTAATGCCTTCAATCCGCTTGTCTTTAACCAGTTCGGCGATTTTCTCAATCAAACGAGCCTTGTTGACTTGATAAGGGATCTCATGAATAACAATGGTTTCGCGGCCCGTCTTCGCGTCAGCTTGAACCTCTCCCCGCGCCCGAATGTAAATTTTACCTCGGCCGGTGCGGTAAGCTTCTTCAATGCCACGGCGTCCGTTAATGATCGCAGCGGTCGGGAAGTCAGGTCCTGGAATATGATCCATTAAGGCTTCTAACGTAATATCATTATCGTCAATATAAGCCAAAGTACCGTTAATCACTTCCGTCATATTATGTGGCGGGATATTTGTTGCCATCCCCACGGCAATACCTGAAGACCCGTTAACAAGCAGGTTTGGTACGCGCGTAGGTAGTACGTCAGGTATTTGTTCATTACCGTCGTAGTTAGGAACGAAGTCTACGGTCTCTTTTTCAAGATCGGCGAGGAGTTCATGCGTAATTTTCGCCATACGAACTTCGGTATAACGCATTGCGGCGGCAGAGTCACCATCGATTGAGCCGAAGTTACCTTGTCCATCCACCAGCATATAACGCAGTGAGAAAGGCTGAGCCATACGGACTATCGCATCGTAAACTGCTGAATCACCGTGTGGGTGATATTTACCGATGACGTCACCGACGACACGGGCAGACTTTTTGTATGGTTTATTCCAGTCGTTACTTAATTCATTCATCGCGAATAATACGCGACGGTGAACAGGCTTCAATCCATCACGGACATCAGGTAACGCGCGGCCAACAATGACCGACATGGCATAATCAAGGTAAGAGGTTTTTAACTCTTCCTCGATATTAACCGGTGTGATTTCTCTTGCAAGGTCGCTCATGGAGCCGCTATCCCTCTAGAATATTACCTAATATAAAGAACGGAATCATATCACATTTCGCCTGTCAGGTGCACCTCTCTCCACCACTTACTCGACTTATCGTAATCCTTAGATGATGAAGTGCGTTGAAGCGTTTATACTGAGCTGACATATCTTAGGAGTAAGTGTCGATGAGTGACCAATTTGAAGTCGAAAAACAAAACGTTGACCAACAAGAAATTGCAAAATTTGAAGCGGTTGCAAGTCGCTGGTGGGACCTTGAAGGGGAGTTCAAGCCTCTTCATCGTATCAATCCTCTGCGGTTAGGCTACATCACCCAACAGTGCCAAGGGTTATACGGAAAGAAAATATTAGATGTCGGGTGCGGTGGCGGAATTTTAGCCGAGAGCATGGCTAAAGAAGGCGCTGAGGTGGTGGGGCTTGATATGGGGGCCGAACCGCTCGCCGTGGCAAGACTCCATGCTCTAGAAAGCCAAGTGACTATCAATTATGTTCAACAGACGGTTGAAGCCCACGCTGAAATGTACGCCGGTCAATACGATGTGGTCACCTGTATGGAGATGCTCGAACACGTTCCTGACCCACGCTCAGTGGTACTCGCTTGTGCTCGACTGGTAAAACCTGGCGGTGAGGTATTTTTCTCGACCATTAACCGTAACCCTAAAGCCTGGCTAATGGCTATTTTTGGGGCGGAGTACGTGTTGCGAATGGTACCAAAGGGAACACATGACATTAAAAAATGTATTCGTCCTTCGGAGCTATTAGGATGGGTAGACGAAACACCGTTGAAAGAGCGCGATATGACCGGTTTACATTACAACCCCTTCACTAATCGTTTTTCTTTAGGGGGGAATGTCGACGTCAACTATATGATCCATACGCACTATCCTCGCCCAGTCTAAATCCCCCACCCTTCCTTTACGAGGAAGGGAATTTGCAGCACGAATAATCAATTTGACCGAATTCTCATCATACGACATGACGATGAAAAAAAAGCCTGATTTTATTGACAAGGCGTCCCCCCTTTTCCCATGCGGTTTTCGGAAAAAACAAGAGATTCTTAGCATAATTTTATGCTTGTATAGTCGTTATTTCTCACTACAATAAAACACCATATTGTTACCTCATTAGCAGCAAGACACTACATGTAGTGTTTATCCACAGTCTTATTCACACTAATACGACTGTGCATAACTCTGTTAATAGGTAGCCCCCTAAGACTTCCGTAACAATAGGAAACTGCCGCATGAATCAGAGTCTGCTCGTGACTAAACGCAATGGCCAGCAAGAGCGTATCAATTTGGATAAGATACACCGAGTACTTGATTGGGCTGCTGAGGGATTAAATAATGTCTCCGTTTCACAAGTTGAACTACGCTCACATATCCAATTTTATGATGGCATTAAGACTTCTGATATTCATGAAACCATAATCAAAGCGGCAGCGGATCTGATTTCCCGTGATGCGCCGGACTATCAATACCTCGCTGCACGCCTCGCGATTTTCCACCTACGTAAAAAAGCCTACGGTCAGTTTGAACCGCCTATGTTAATCGACCATGTCAAAAAAATGGTTGAACTGGGTAAATACGATGCCCACCTGCTGACTGACTACACGGAAGAAGAGTTTGCTGAACTCGATAGCTATATCGACCACTGGCGCGATATGAACTTCTCTTATGCCGCGGTGAAGCAGCTTGAAGGGAAATATTTAGTTCAAAACCGCGTCACGGGTGATATCTATGAGAGTGCCCAGTTTTTATATATTCTTGTGGCAGCTTGCCTGTTCTCTGCTTATCCTAAAGAAACTCGCCTCGACTATATCCGTCGTTTTTATGATGCGGTCTCAACGTTTAAAATTTCACTCCCAACGCCAATCATGGCCGGGGTGCGTACGCCTACTCGCCAGTTCAGCTCTTGCGTGCTGATCGAATGTGGCGATAGCTTAGACTCTATCAACGCGACCTCGAGTGCTATCGTTAAATATGTCTCGCAACGTGCAGGTATCGGCATTAATGCTGGACGAATTCGTGCGTTAGGCAGTCAAATCCGTGGGGGAGAAGCTTTCCATACAGGTTGTATTCCTTTTTATAAACATTTCCAAACTGCGGTAAAATCTTGCTCTCAAGGTGGGGTCCGTGGGGGTGCAGCGACATTGTTCTACCCAATGTGGCACTTGGAAATTGAAAGCTTATTAGTGCTGAAAAATAACCGTGGTGTCGAAGGTAACCGTGTCCGTCACTTAGATTACGGCGTACAGATCAATAAACTGATGTATCAACGTCTGGTGAAAGGCGGTGATATCTCGCTGTTTAGCCCATCGGATGTCCCAGGATTATACGATGCCTTCTTCGCCGATCAAACTGAATTCGAGCGTCTTTATACCCAGTATGAAGCGGATGACTCCATCCGTAAGCAGAAAATTAAAGCCGTAGACCTCTTTGCATTAATGATGCAAGAGCGTGCGTCAACCGGACGTATCTATATTCAAAACGTTGACCACTGCAATACCCACAGCCCGTTTGATCCAGCCGTTGCGCCAGTGCGCCAATCTAACCTATGTTTAGAAATCGCTCTGCCGACCAAACCGTTAAATGATATCAATGATGAAAGTGGTGAGATTGCGCTCTGTACCCTCTCTGCATTCAACTTGGGTGCTATCAACGATCTGGGCGAATTAGAAGAGTTAGCGAACCTCGCCGTGCGTGCGCTGGATGCCCTACTTGATTACCAAGATTATCCTCTAATTGCCGCAGAACGCGGTGCCATGGGTCGTCGTACACTGGGTATAGGGGTAATCAACTTTGCTTACTACTTAGCGAAAAACGGCAAGCGCTATTCCGATGGCTCTGCTAATAATCTGACGCACCAAACCTTTGAAGCGATTCAATATTACTTATTGAAAGCGTCGAACCAATTGGCGAAGGAAGCGGGAGCTTGCCCATGGTTCAACGATACTACCTATGCTGCAGGTATCTTACCGATTGATACCTACAAGAAAGACTTAGATGCGATCAGCAATGAGCCCCTGCATCTAGATTGGGAAACCCTGCGCCAAGAGATCAAAACCCATGGCTTACGCAACTCAACGCTTTCGGCCTTAATGCCATCAGAAACCTCATCACAGATTTCTAACGCCACCAATGGTATTGAACCGCCGCGCGGCTATGTCAGCATTAAAGCCTCTAAAGATGGTATTTTACGCCAAGTCGTTCCTGAGTATGAACGCTTGCAAGAACAGTATGAGCTACTGTGGGAAATGCCTTCCAATGACGGCTATTTGCAGTTAGTGGGGATCATGCAGAAGTTTGTGGACCAAGCGATCTCGTCGAACACGAACTACGATCCGACGCGTTACACTGGCGGAAAAGTCCCGATGCAGCAGCTACTCAAAGATCTACTGACGGCGTACAAATTTGGCGTTAAAACGCTTTACTATCAAAACACGCGTGACGGTGCTGAAGACTCCCAAGAAGATCTGTTACCAGAAGCGGAAGACGATGGCTGTGCAGGCGGAGCATGTAAGATTTAATTACTGCCATGGCCAAGGTAAGCAGGTACCCCCTGCTTACCTTAATAATTTTCTTATTGCTAATGATTGGGATACCTCAATGGCTTACACCACTTTTTCTCAGAACAAAAACGATCAGCTTAAAGAGCCGATGTTCTTTGGCCAACCGGTCAACGTTGCTCGTTATGACCAACAAAAATATGAAATTTTTGAAAAACTGATTGAAAAGCAACTCTCCTTCTTTTGGCGCCCTGAAGAAGTCGATGTATCACGCGATCGGATCGATTTTCAAAAGCTTCCTGAACACGAACGTCATATCTTTTTAAGTAACTTAAAATACCAGACGTTATTAGATTCGATTCAAGGACGCAGCCCGAACGTTGCGCTGTTACCATTAATTTCCATCCCTGAACTGGAAACTTGGATTGAAACTTGGGCATTCTCCGAAACTATCCATTCACGCTCTTACACCCACATTATTCGTAATATCGTGAACGATCCGGCACTGGTATTTGATGATATCGTCACCAATGACCAAATCCTCCGTCGTGCTGAAGATATTTCTAAGTACTATGATGACCTGATCGAGATGACCAACTATTGGCATCTGTTTGGTGAAGGGGAACATCACGTCGCGGGGAAAACGGTCACCGTTTCGCTGCGCGAACTGAAGAAACAACTTTACCTCTGTCTAATGAGCGTCAATGCCCTAGAAGCGATTCGTTTCTACGTCAGTTTCGCCTGTTCGTTCGCTTTTGCCGAACGTGAATTGATGGAAGGGAATGCGAAAATTATCCGTCTGATCGCGCGTGACGAAGCCTTACACCTGACTGGCACCCAGCATATGCTGAATTTATTGCGTAGCGGTGAAGATGATCCGGAAATGAAGGCGATCGCGGCGGAGTGTGAACAAGAGTGTTTTGATCTGTTTAAAAAAGCTGCTGAGCAGGAAAAAGAGTGGGCCGAATACCTCTTCCGTGATGGTTCAATGATTGGTATGAACAAAGATATTCTATGCCAATATATTGAGTATATTACCAACATTCGTATGCACGCCGTCGGCCTAGAACTGCCGTTTAAAACTCGTTCAAACCCGATTCCTTGGATTAACTCGTGGTTAGTCTCCGATAATGTGCAGGTAGCTCCGCAAGAAGTTGAAGTCAGTTCCTATCTTGTTGGCCAGATCGACAGCGTTGTCGATACTAACGGTTTCAACGACTTCGAACTGTAATCATGGCGAATAAACCCGCGCGCATAATACTCAGTCATTCTGGGAAGATGGTGGAGCCGGAGCTTCACCACTCCAGCTTGTTACAAACCTTAGAGCACCACCAGCTCGAGGTCGAGTATCAGTGTCGCGAAGGCTACTGTGGCTCATGCCGAGTGAAATTATGTAAGGGCCAGGTTTGCTATGCGAAACAACCCTTAGCCTTCATTCAGCAGGGGGAGATCCTACCCTGCTGTTGCCTACCCGATGGCGATATTGAGATTGAGCTGTAGAGTACCGTACACCGACTGACTAGACTATAGGCTCCAAGCCTTGGTAGATAATGGTGACGGTCTGTCCTGACAACCATCGATGCAATAAATACATCGCCTGCAATACAACCACCTCCTGGAGTCGTTGCTGTGTTGCCAACAGTGCTTCTGAAATGACCACTTTAAAGGAGTAAGTTTGATGTGGCGTGACCAAAACAAAACCCAAGTATTGACTGTCTATCAACGGGCTTACTGCTAAAAAAAGTGTTTGCGGCGACGGCTTAACCGGTAATTGCGCCGTCCAAGTCTCGAAGTCGTCATTTTCATGGCTCCCACTAATCAGCGTATCGCAGAGGGATACTTGGCCATTAGCCAAAGTCCAGTTAAGCAATCCTGCTGTAATCCCTTCACACAATTGTAAAGAGTAGTGCTGCTCGGTGAGTAACGAGGCGATGCCCGCAGCAACCCCCCCCTTCCCTTCAAATAGTAGAAAATCATTCACTCTCGCCTTGATAACTTGCCAACAGGCTTCCATTTCGGCGTGTTGAGTCTGGTAACCGCTAAGTTTTATTTCCACGATAGGGGCTGCTGCACGATAGCCCAACGTTACGCCGACGGGCAAGCTTATGTCCGCAAGCTGCGCGGCAATAAAACTTTCGCCACGACCAAAGGTCGTTAAGCGCAAACAGAGCAGTTTATCGGGAGTGGGAAAATAATGTTGTAGTCGTGGTAGTACCTGTTCAGTAATCATCAACTGAAATTCAGTGGGGGGGCCAGGGGTAAAAAAAATCTGGCAATTATTAAGCTCAAGACGAAAACCACAGGCTGTGCCATTACCATTTGGCAGCATTTCCGCTGTGTCAGGGATATCTGCTTGTTTAAGATTGATGGCAGCCATTTCTCTTCCCCGCCGGGTGAAAAAAGCGTTGAGCTGTAGCAGCCACTCATCGTTTCGTACTAGCCTGACCCCTGCCGCCTGAGCCGCCGCTTGGGCAGTAAAGTCATCGCTCGTAGGCCCTAACCCACCATTAACAATCAGAACATCCGCCACTTGACTACGTTGCTGCAGTGTTTCCACTAAAGTTGGCAGGGAATCGCCTGAAGTCGTGCGGAAGGTCAAAGCATAACCGGCTTCATAAAAGGTGGAAGCTAACCAAACGGCATTGGTGTCGACGATTTCACCATGAAGCACTTCATCGCCAGTAGATAACATTTCGACCTTCACTAATACGACCTCGCATTAACTAACGTTTAGCAGAAACAATACCGCAAATCATCCCAGCTGCCCATCCCAATGCGAGCGTCCGCCACGGGCATTCGGTCACAAATTGATTCACTCTGCGGACCTTACGGCTGCTTCTCGCCAAAATGCTCTCTTTACTGGCCTCCAGCGACTCACGGGCTTGGTCGAGAGCTTGCTCGGCCTTGGCTTTCAATCCAAGATAATAGGTGTCCGTCAGATCGACTTCCGCCGCCAGTAACGCTTCAACACTCTCTGCCAGTGCAGACAATTGCTGCTGTAGTTGCTCCTGCTGATTTTACTTAGACATACGCTCTCCTAGTACAGTCAAAGTAGATTGATAACGTTGGGCATAATGCACGCTTGTAACTTATTAGTGCTACGCTTTATTAATCTTAGCATACGCTGCTTATCCCTTAATTTTGTGCAAGAATATCTTCGGACAAGATTACTCTTAAAAGCAGTAGTAAAACGAATTTTAGGCACGCTATAGTATCTGAAAGTTATCCATCGCGGAGGAGAGCTTCCTCCATTCTTCCATAGTTCTAAGGGAATGTTTTCGGCATGAATCGTAGAAAGTTTGTTAAAGCCTCAGTCGCGTTATCCACCCTAGGTGGCCTTTCTGGGATCTCAGGATTGTTATCAAATCAAGTGTGGGCAGCGGACGGGATTGCCGATGGCACTGCAAAAAAATTCAGTTTCGATAAATTAAAATCCCATGCCAAACAGATGGCCAGCACACCTTGGTCCGGCATGCCAGGCGCACTGCCTGCAACCTTAGCCAACCTTACTCCGCAGGCTTATAACACTATCCAATACGATGCAAAGCACTCCTTGTGGGCTAACGTGCCGCATCGCAAGTTAGATGTTCAATTTTTCCATGTCGGAATGGGTTTTAAACGTCCGATAAGAATGTTCTCTATCGATACCGCTAGCCAAGATGCGCGAGAGATCCATTTCCGACCTGAACTGTTCAATTATCATGATGCCAATGTAGACGTAAAACAGCTACAAGGAAAAACTGACCTTGGCTTTGCCGGTTTCCGTGCCTTTAAGGCCCCAGAACTGGCACGTCGCGATATCGTCGCTTTCTTAGGTGCCAGCTACTTTCGTGCCGTAGATGATACGTTCCAGTATGGATTATCGGCGCGAGGCGTTGCCGTTAACACCCTCACCCAGCATGAAGAATTTCCTGATTTCACCGCGTTTTGGTTCGAAACACCGAAAGCCGATGCCACCACTTTCGTGGTCTACGCCTTACTGGATGGCGCAAGCCTGACCGGTGCGTATAAATTCACTATTTCCTGTGAAGACAAACGTACGGTGATGAATATCGAAAACAGTCTTTACGCGCGTAAAAATATCGAACAACTGGGTATCGCCCCCATGACCAGTATGTTCAGCTGCGGCACCAACGAGCGTAGAATGTGTAATACCTATCATCCGCAAATCCACGATTCTGACCGCCTAGCGATGTGGACGGGGAAAGGTGAATGGATATGCCGTCCGCTTAATAACCCCCGTCAGTTATCTTTCAATGACTTTACCGATGAAAACCCGAAAGGCTTTGGTTTGTTGCAACTCAATCATGACTTTAATGATTATCAAGATGTCATCGGCTGGTACGATAAACGTCCAAGCCTATGGGTTGAACCTGTCGGAAATTGGGGTAAAGGTGCCATTAATCTGATGGAGATCCCGACAACGGGCGAAACACTCGATAACGTTGTCTGTTTCTGGCAACCTGCAGCGGCGATTAACGCGGGTAGCGAAGTGAATTTTGCGTATAACTTGTATTGGAGTGCCTTGCCACCGGTAGAGAGCAAGTTATCACGGGTTGTCTCTACGCGTACCGGTATGGGTGGATTCCCAGAAGGCTGGGCACCTGGCGAACATTTCCCAGATACTTGGTGCCGCCGCTTTGCTATCGACTTTACAGGCGCCGAGTTGAAAGAGGCTGCACCAAAAGGGATTGAACCGGTGATTACCGTCTCATCAGGGACGTTCAAACAGGTTGAGATCCTTTATGTGGAGCCGACTAATACCTATCGTATTCTGTTTGATTGGTATCCCAACAGCGATAGCACAACGCCGGTGAATATGCGTATGTTCCTGCGCACTAAGGATCAAACGCTCTCTGAAACCTGGTTATATCAATATTTCCCACCGGCGGCCGATCAGCGTAAATACGTTGATGACCGTAAGATGACTGCTGGAAATTAATCCTCTTCCCCGAGTCGCTTAATCGGCGATTCGGGGAATACCACTGACCTCACGGCCCCTGCTGTTAGACCTTCGCTATCCACAAGAATTTGTTATAGTAAAATTGTGCAAGCTTCGAAATCATCACCTATCATTATTTTATTCTCGCTTAATTCTTAACATAAAAAAGGAAATCGCTATGCGCAAGGCTAGTTTATTAATTATTGGAATGTTAGTGAGTGGTACCGCGATGGCAAATATGGCTGCTGGCCAATCGGAAGGTGAGCAAATTGCCGGAGTTTGTACCCATATCAAACTGAATACACACCCTATCGCTGAAAGTGATGCCAACACCATGAATGTTGGCAATGAAGTACGTTTAGCCTTTAACCATGTACTGAAAAAGAATCCGCAATTAGCACAAAATCCGACTGACGCAAAAGTCGAACAATGCAAACAACTAGTGGGCCAATCTTTGCATCATCTCAAAAACAAATCCATTTAACCTCTAGATATAAACAACAGTCCGGCACAATGGACTGTTGTTTTTTTCATATCTTCTATTTCCAGCAAAAGCAGAGGCCCTAAACGCTGTTAAGGAGTACGAATATCCAGTCCCGCCCGTGGCCCACTCTGCTGCAGGATATACCTGCCCTTCTCTTTATTAAAAACGTGCTCTTGTTGTGGAGGCCTTACCGTAGGAGTAATGGAAAACTCGGAAGCTTCGCTGCGGACAGCGTTCTCTAGCGCATAACATCGCTCATTATCGATGCGAGATCCTCGATGGTTCAATTCTGAATAAATTTTCAGTATTGAGGGGCCATCGTCCTTGTAAGTACCCAAGCCACGACATAGCTCATCATTCGTCCACGTTAACAATTTTTTCTCGTTAATCGGAGGAGGCGTTACACAACTGGTGACCGCGACAATCCCTAGTGGAAAAAACAATTTTATCACTTTCATATTTCATCCTTGATAAATAAAGAGTGGGTCAGTCATTGTCGGGAGACAACGCTGAGTCACAGGAGAAGAATAAGTTAACGCAGATCATTGCTGATAGTATAGGGGAGAAAACGTGCACCTACTGAGCTATATCGCCTTTCGGTGCAAAACAGACTTTGCCAGTCCTTACAGCAAGGGCTGTGCTAACTGTACTAATGCTATGATCGGTTGCGGATAGAAGCCTGCCAAAATAATGACTAAAGCCGAGAGCAGAACCACAATACCACCCGCGGTGTAGGCCCAATTATTGTTGGTATCACGACTACGCTGCTCAGGGCCTTTTAAGAACAGGCTGACCGTGACCCGTAAGTAGTAATAGAGGCCAATGGCACTCCCCACCACGACCGCAGCCGTTAACCACCAGAGCTGAGCCTGCACACCATTCGCTAACAGATAAAATTTACCGATAAAGCCGAAAGTCGAGGGGATCCCTGCTAAAGACAGCATCGAGACCGCCATCACACTGGCCAGCACTGGACGCTGCCAGAATAACCCACGATAAGAGTAGAGTGAGTCAGTATCGCTACCATTCGCAGGTGAAGACATTAAGCTAATCACACCAAAGGCAATCAAGCTACTGAACAGGTAGCCAATTAGATAAATCCCTGTTGCTTCCAAAGAGAGTTGGTGAGAGGGCGTAGCAATCAAGGCGATCAGTAAATACCCCAGATGCGCAATCGACGAGTAGCCCATTAACCGCTTGATATTGCTTTGTGATATCGCCATCAAGTTACCAACCAGCATTGACGCTAAGGCGATAACGATTAGCACTACACGAATCGACTCATTATCTGCCACCGGAATGGTTAAAAATAGACGAATGAGTACGGCAAAAATCCCAATTTTACTCGCCGTCGCGAGGAAGGCTGCAACCGGTGCCGGAGCGCCTTGGTAAACATCGGGAGTCCATAAGTGGAAAGGAACTAAGGATAATTTAAATCCAAGACCGGTGATCAATAGTCCAAAACCAGTAATCAATAACGGTTGTTCAACCATACCGTCAGTCAATGCTTTCGCTAATGCTGGGAACCCAAGACCGCCGCTTGCAGCATAGATAAGCGCAATACCGAACAACATAAATGAAGAGGCTGCCGCAGACAGGATCATGTACTTAAGCGCCGCTTCCAACGAACGTTTTTGTTGGAAAGCATAACCGACTAAGCCAAATAGCGGGAGCGACAGCAGCTCTACACCAATAAACAGTGAAGCAAAGTGGTCCGCATAAGCCAAGACTATTCCACCAAGGCCCGCAATCAGAACTAAAAGATAAAATTCATCCTTGTGGTCCGTATAGTGCTCCAACCAACGGTAAGCAAAAGTACAGGTGGCAAGACTCGCTAAGATCACTAAGCCGCTATAGAAAAAGGCGTAATGATCGGCTCTCAATAAATCCGTCACCGTCGTGACAGATTGATGCGCAGGGATCCAGATGGAAAAAAGCGCAAGGTTAAGACCAATCACCGTCAGCGTAGCGTTTAGAAAATGATTTCGACGCCAAGCAATGGATAGCATCACTACTACCACAGTTAATCCAACGATTAACATCGGCAGCAGTGAGATCAATTGTTGAGAAGTTATTGTCATGGCGGATTACTGCCTTGTCATTGTAAGTGAAGCGTTAAACCAGTGCTGAATGGCACCCATGGTTGACGAAGAAGTATCAAGAATCGGTTGCGGGAAAATCCCCAGTAACACGACCAATACCACTAGGATCAGAATCATGGAGAATTCGCGTGCATTCATTGCCGCCAGCGGTGTCTCGGACTTAGGCGCACCGTAGTAGGCGCGCTGCATCATAATTAACGAGTAAACCGAGGCAAAAACCAAGCCAAAGGTCGCAATCACGATAATCACTGGCACCACTTGGAAACTCCCGGTCAAGATCATAAATTCACCGGCAAAGTTACCCGTTCCTGGCATACCGAGATTCGCCACGGCGAAGAACAGTGACATCGCGGGGATCCATTTAATACGCGCCCATAACCCGCCCATTTGACGCATATCACGGGTGTGTAGACGCTCATAAAGTTGGCCACAGAGAATGAACAGTGCTGCCGAAGACAGACCGTGCGCAATCATCTGAATGACGGCGCCTTGGTAAGCAAGTTGGCTGCCGGTAAAAATGGCGATAACCACAAAGCCCATATGAGAAATCGAGCTATAGGCAATCAGCCGCTTGATATCGGTTTGGGTGAAAGCCATCCATGCACCATAAAAGATGCCGATTAATCCCAGTCCCATGGCAATCGGCGCAAACTCTGCCGAGGCTTGCGGGAAGAGGGGTAGACTGAAACGCAACAAACCATAAGCTGCGGTTTTTAACAAAATACCGGCTAAATCGACTGAACCGGCAGTCGGTGCTTGGCTGTGTGCATCCGGTAACCATCCATGCAGCGGAACAATCGGCATTTTCACCGCAAACGCGATAAAGAAGCCCAGCATGAGTAAATACTGAACATTGTGCGACATCGGAGTGTTTAACAGTTGCTCATAAGCAAAGGTCCAGACACCTGTCGCCGAGTAATGCGTGAACACTAAACCGAGGATCGCTATCAGCATCACCAGACCCGATGCCTGGGTATAAATAAAGAACTTGGTGGCGGCCGAGATCCGCGTCTTCCCGTCAGACGCTTTATGTCCCCATAAGGCAATCAGGAAGTACATTGGCACCAGCATCAGTTCCCAGAAGAAGAAGAATAGGAACATATCCAGGGAGAGGAAGACCCCCATTACGCCACCTAAAATCCACATCAGATTTAGGTAGAAAAAGCCTTGGCGTTTTTGGATTTCTTGCCATGAACACAGTACTGCCATCAAACCGAGCAGTGCAGTGAGTACCACCATTAATAGCGATAAACCATCAATGGCGAGATGGAAAGTAATCCCGAAACGCGGGATCCAATCCGCGGTAAAGGAGGACTGCCAGTGATCGACGCCAGCAGTCTGAGTGAACGAAAACCCACCTTGCGACCAAAGTTGCAAAGCAAGTGCTAGCGTTAGCCCCATTGTGACAAGCGCAATCCAGCGCGGTACTTTAACGCCTAAGCGTTCAGCCAGCCAGCAGAGTAAGCCGCCAACGAAGGGGAGGATAATTAGCCAAGGTAGTAACACGGCGTAGAGTTCCCTTTTTTAGTGATTTTGAGTCTCATTGCTCAAAAAATTTACGCTTGGAGGTAAAGGCGATAAGTCGTTCGCCTTTACCTACGCACCCTAGATCACCAGCAGTAACGCTAGCACAACTACTGCACCGATACCCATTGACGCCAAGTACCAACGCACATAACCATTTTCACCAACCACTAATCCACGATTGAATAAACGGGAGAAAACGGCAAAGAGATTCATCAACGCATTAAGCGGATCGGATTTCAATAACCAGCCTATCGCTTTAAACGTCTTCACAAATAGCAGGTCGTAGAGCCAATCGAATCCCCATGCCGCAAACCACCACGTTGACAGGAAGCGTCCTGGTCCACTCGCGGCCACGGCATTCACTAAGCGACGTTTTCCTAACCACAATGCTGCCGCAATCAGAATACCGATAATGGCTACGCTGCCTGACACCATTTCCAGCATCTCTTTCCCTTCAGAGGAGAAGTGATTCTCTGGCAGTACCCCGGCCAACGGCGGCGTAATCATGGCTCCGACGAAGGTCGATAACACCAGCAGAACCAGCAGCGGTAGATGATGAGTAATGCCTTTTCCAGCGTGTGCCTTGATCTTCTCTTCGCCATGGAAAACGATAAAAATCATCCGGAAGGTATAGATTGAGGTTAAGAACGCCCCAACTAAGCCCGCAATCATTAATCCTTGATGACCATTCGCCATGGCACCAAACAGAATTTCGTCTTTACTGTAGAAACCAGCGGTGATGATCGGTAACGCTGACAGCGCCGAGCCGCCCACTAAGAAGCAGATATAGACCAATGGAATGGATTTACGTAATCCGCCCATTTTGAAAATATTCTGCTCATGGTGACAAGCCAAAATGACCGAACCTGAGGAGAGGAATAGCAATGCTTTAAAGAATGCGTGCGTCATTAGGTGGAAAATGGCGGCATCCCACGCTTGAACACCCAGTGCCAAAAACATATAACCGATTTGGCTCATGGTCGAGTAAGCCAATACCCGTTTAATATCAGTTTGTACCAGTGCCGCAAAACCCGCCAACACTAAGGTCACAGCACCAACGATCCCCACCAAATGAAGCACTTCAGGGGTCAGCAGGAACAAACCATGGGTACGAGCGATCAGATAAACCCCTGCGGTCACCATGGTTGCCGCATGGATCAGTGCGGAAACAGGCGTAGGGCCGGCCATTGCATCGGCTAACCAAGTTTGCAATGGAAGTTGCGCTGATTTACCGACTGCCCCCCCTAATAACATCAGGGTCGCCCACTGCAACATATGGTTATCCGCAGCGAAATGGTGCGGCGCGAGTTCGACCACTTCACGGAAGTTTAACGTTCCTAGCTCGTTATAAATGATAAACAAGGCGAAAGCTAAGAACACATCACCGACACGGGTAATGATAAAGGCTTTCATCGCCGCTTTACCGTTGTCAGGATTGGTATAGTAGAAACCAATTAACAGATAGGAGCATAGCCCTACCCCTTCCCAGCCTAGGTACATCAGCATCAAGTTATCGGCGAGAACCAGTACGACCATACTCGCAATAAACAAGTTGGTGTAAGCGAAGAAACGGGAGTACCCCTCTTCTCCGCGCATGTACCAGGAAGCGAACATATGGATGAAAAAGCCCACCCCAGTGACCACCGATAGCATAGTCATGGAAAGACCATCTAGGGTGAAGCGCACGGGAATGTTGAACGGTGGTACGCTCATCCAAGTCCACAGCGTTTGTTCAAATACGGCGCGCCCGTGAGCGAAGAAGTCCATCCCAACATAAAGCGTCGTTAACGCAGCCAGTCCAATCGAACCGATTCCCACTGTCGCAGAGAGATTTTCACTCCAACGGCCACGTGAGAAGGCCAATAATACGAAGCCAATTAAGGGAAAAAGGACGGTTAAATAGAGTAAGTTCATCCGCGCATCTCGCTCACTGAGTCAATGTTGAGTGTTTGACGGCGGCGATGGAGTTGGAGTAATAAGGCTAGGCCAATACTTGCTTCCGCCGCAGCTAAACTGATGGCCAAGATATACATCACTTGCCCATCCGCTTGTCCCCAATAGCTTCCCGCCACCACCAATGCTAAGGCTGCCGCATTGATCATGATCTCAAGTCCAATCAGCATAAACAGCAAATTGCGACGTAGAATAATTGAGGTAAACCCCATGACGAACAAAATCGCCGCGAGAATTAAGCCATGTTGTAACGGGATCATGAACGGTTCTCCTTCTCATTATCCGCCCGATCATCTTCGCGGTTAGCCAATACTTCACCACGACGCTCTTCGCGTCCCAAGTGATAGGCCACCACGACACCGGCCAGTAATAACATCGACGCTAATTCAACCGCCAAAACATAAGGACCGAATAAGCTGATACCCACTTCTTTTGCCGCAATCACCGTTCCATCGATACCTTGATCATTAACGGTAAGAATCGATCTGACGATGACCACTAACAGCAGCAGTGCGATAGCACCCGGTCCAATCCATAAAGAAGGTTTAAGCCATTCACGTTCCTGCTGAACAGTGCTTTTTCCTAGGTTTAGCATCATCACAACGAAGACAAAGAGCACCATAATCGCGCCAGCATAAACAATAATTTCTAATGCTCCGGCGAAGTAAGCCCCAAGAGAGAAGAACACGCCAGCAATAGCTAATAACGACACAATCAGATAAAGCAACGCATGAATCGGATTACTGTGTGTAATGACGCGTAGCGTTGCAAGAATGGCAATAATGCCGCAAAGATAAAACGCAAATTCCATGCCCGACTCCTTAGGGTAATAAGCCTTTCACATCGATAGGTTTGGCTTCGTTTTCTGCAGAGCCCTTCTCTTTACCTTCAATCGCCATTCCCGCCATACGATAGAAGTTATATTCAGGGTATTTACCTGGACCTGAAATCAATAAATCTTCTTTTTCATAGACTAAGTCTTGGCGCTTGAACTCTCCCAGCTCAAAATCTGGCGTCAGCTGAATAGCAGTCGTTGGACAAGCTTCTTCACATAAACCACAGAAAATACAGCGAGAAAAGTTGATACGAAAGAATTCGGGATACCAACGGCCATCGTCCATCTCGGCTTTTTGCAGCGAGATACATCCCACTGGACACGCAACAGCGCACAGGTTACACGCGACACAACGCTCTTCACCGTCGGGATCGCGCGTTAACACAATCCGTCCACGATAACGTGGCGGTAAATAAACCGGTTCTTCCGGGTACATCTGTGTCTCACGCTTGGCGAAGGCATGCATCCCTATCATCCAAATACTTCGGACTTGGGTTCCAAAACCCACCACTATATCTTTTATTTTCATGGTGTTATTCCTTACTGCGCGCTATAGAGAATGACGGCAGCGGTCGCCAGTAAATTCAATAAAGTCAGCGGCAGACATACTGTCCAACCAAAAGTCATTACCTGGTCATAACGTGGACGGGGCAACGCCGCACGGATCAAGATAAACATCATCATAAAGAAGGCTGTTTTCAAGGCAAACCAGATAAACGGCGGTAACCAAGGCCCATGCCAGCCCCCGAAGAACAGGGTGACAATAAGCGCGGAAACGGTTGTGATGGCTACATACTCACCGACGAAGAATAAGCCAAACTTCATCCCGGCATATTCGATGTGATAACCATCAGCCAGTTCTTGCTCGGCTTCTGGCTGATCGAAAGGATGTCGGTGACAGACCGCGACGCCCGCAATACAGAAAGTCACGAACCCGAGGAATTGCGGGATGATATTCCATAAGTGTGTCTGACTGTTGACGATATCCGTCATATTGAACGAACCAGCTTGTGCGACAACGCCCATTAACGATAACCCAAGAAACACTTCGTAACTCAAGGTCTGCGCAGAAGCACGCATTGCACCCAGTAACGAGTACTTGTTATTACTTGACCATCCCGCGAATAGCACAGCGTATACAGCTAAACCCGCCATCATCAGGAAAAACAGTAAGCCAATATTTAAATCAGTCACTTTCCACGTTGGCGAGACAGGTACGATCACAAAGGCTAGTAACAAGGAGACAAACGCAATGACCGGAGCCATGGTGAAAATAGCACGATCGGTAAAAGGAGGTACCCAGTCTTCCTTGAAGAACATTTTGATCATATCTGCCGCGAGTTGTAATGAACCGCCCCAGCCGACACGGTTAGGTCCGTAACGGTTCTGGAACAGGCCCAACAGACGACGCTCAGCAAAACTCATAAATGCGCCACACGCCACGACCACCAGTAAAATCACGACAGATTTTACGACTTGCAGAATGACATCGATCACTTCAGGTGTGAACCAGCTCATGCTTGTGCCTCCTGCAACATCTCCACCTCTGCTCCACTTAAATAAGGGGGAATACCTGGCATTCCAACCGGAAGTCCAACCAGCCCTTGTGATAAGGTTTCAGAAAGACGTAAAGGTAATGTCAATCCAACGCCTAGAGCTTGTAAATTGACGGATTGACCTGCTTGCAGCCCAAGCTTTTGCGCATCCTCTGGGTGTAACACCACTTCCGCAGGGGCGGCACGCTGTGAAAAGACCTCAGAGCGTTGAGAGAGTTCTTCACTGCCAAACAGACGCCATAACGGCACGACGCGCCATTGCGCTTGTGGACGATAAGCCGCAGGAATCGCGGTAAACCACTCTCCACCATGGCCTTGCCCATCAAACAAACGTACGCCTGGATCACCGTGGCGTAAGTGCCCCCCCACTTCGTCTTGGAATTTATTCCATGCTTGCGGTGAGTTCCAACCTGGCGACCAGGCGAACGGAATTTGTGAGCGCGGAGCCTGAGGCTGGTTATTACCTTCCATTGAGAAGGCGAACATAGTGTCCTTATCCTGCGGCTGACGCGGTTCATGCACACTGATGTTGGCGCGCATCGCCGTACGACCGCTTGAACGGTGCGGTGAACGTGCCAGTTTCTGACCACGAATACGGAATGACGCATCGGGCGCAGCATCTTTAATGGCGTTGAGGAAAGGTTTTTCCGCAATCACAGCATCAATGACATGGTCCAGCTGTGACCAATCGGTTTCCCGACGATTAATTGCTCGATCCAAGGCATGAAGCCAACGCCAACTCTCAAGTTGAGTCACCGTGGTGTCATAGTAGGCTGGGTCATAGACTTGGAAGAAACGTTGCGCTCGACCTTCTTGGTTGATCAAGGTGCCATCCGCTTCGGCGAAACTGGCCGCAGATAAAATAACTGAAGCTTGCGCCAAGGTTGGCGTTGCTTGGTGGTCAAGCACCAGCACCTGTTCAGCGCGAGTGAGCGCGGCATCGACAACCCTAGCAGGAAGATGACGGTAAAGATCATTTTCCATCACCACCACCGCATCGGCCTCACCCTCGGCAAGGAGATCCAACACCGATTCCAGCGGTTTACCGCCCAGTAACCCAAGCCCGATACTATTGGCTTGTGGGGCCAGCAGCGTAATACCGACTTCGCTACCTTGCGCCTTCAGCGCTTGGGCAACGTTTGCGGCGGCATGCAGGAGGTCATCACTACCGGCGTGCGTGCCAGCAATGATAAGCGGTTTTTTGGCGCCACTTAATGCTTGGACAATCACGTCAACTTTCGCCGTTAAGCTAGCATCGAAATCATCCACTGCAGGTGCTGAACCATCGATGGCATGCGCAACAGCAAATCCGAGTCTGGCTTGATCTTCCACTGCCGCACAGTAATTCCACGCGGCAATATCATCAAGACGTGTCGGTTGTGCCGTGGTCATAAAGAGCGGGTGCTTAGCATGTTGCCCGATATTGAGAATAGCGGCGATCTGCCAGTCAGCCACTTTCTGAGCCGCGGCTAATTCACGTGCCTTACCTTTCACCGCTTGACGCACGGAAAGTGCGACACGTGCGCCGACTTGCGTCAGGTCCTCGCCTAATACAAGGACGGCATCGTACTGCTCAATTTCACGCAGTGACGGCGTATACAGTCCCCGGTTTTGCAGAATATCGATGATCAACTCGACCCGACGCTGCTCATCAGCTGGCATACCGGTAGAGAAATTATCTAAGCCAACCAGTTGTTGTAAGGCAAAATTACTTTCAACGCTGGCGCGTCCAGAACCAATGCCAACCACACGTTTCGCTTGGCGCAGTAAATCGGCACTGGCAGTGATCGCTTGCTCGGCATTCATCGTCACCCAATTTTCGCCATGGCGCAGTTGTGGATGACGAGGACGATCTTCACGATTCACATAACCATAACCAAAACGGCCGCGGTCACAGAGAAAATAGTGGTTAACGCTACCATTAAAGCGGTTTTCTATTCGACGTAGTTCGCCATAACGCTCACCGGGACTCGTATTACAGCCGATGCTGCATTGATGACAGATGCTCGGTGCATACTGCATATCCCATTTACGGTTATAACGTTCGGAGTGTGTTTTATCGGTAAATACGCCTGTAGGACACACTTCGACGAGGTTGCCAGAGAATTCACTCTCTAAGGTGCCTGATTCGGTACGACCAAAGTAGACATTATCATGCGCACCGTAAACCCCAAGGTCAGTCCCGCCTGCATAATCTTTGTAGTACCGCACACAGCGATAGCAGGCAATACAGCGGTTCATCTCGTGAGAGATAAAAGGCCCTAAATCTTGGTTTTGATGGGTTCGTTTGGTGAAACGATAGCGACGGAAGTTATGGCCGGTCATCACGGTCATATCTTGAAGGTGACAGTTACCGCCCTCTTCACACACTGGACAGTCATGTGGGTGGTTAGTCATCAACCACTCCACTACACTTTCTCGGAATTCACGCGCTTCAGCATCATCAATCGAAATAAAGGTTCCGTCGGCGGCGGGTGTCATACATGACATGACCAAACGTCCACGGGTATCTTCCGCATTTTGATACTGCTTTACCGCGCATTGACGACATGCACCGACGCTACCCAGCGCTGGATGCCAGCAAAAATAGGGAATATCGAGGCCCATGGAGAGACAAGCTTGTAGCAAGTTCTCTGCCCCATCCACCTGATAATCTTTTCCGTCTACATGAATTGTAGCCATAGTCAACATGCTCAAGTAAGGCTCGGTTTGACGCGAGCGTTAAAGATTAATACTTATTTTTGTGTGGTCACTGCCCTTGAAGGGCGAGCGAACTACCAACGGCTTTTTAATAAGTTCGGCTGAATTCCGCTGATACTGCGTGTATTGCCAAATACTTGCGGAGCAATACCCGCTTCAAACTCTTCGCGGAAGTATTTGATCGCACTCTGTAACGGCTCTACTGCTCCTGGAGCATGGGCACAGAACGTTTTCCCCGGCCCAAGCTGACGACACAGTTGTTCTAGCGTTTCAATATCGCCAGGTTGACCTTTACGCTGCTCCAACGCACGCAGAATTTTGACACTCCACGGTAAACCATCACGGCAAGGGGTACACCAACCACAAGACTCACGTGCGAAGAACTCTTCCAGATTCCGGACTAAGGAAACCATGTTAATTTCATGGTCAACCGCCATCGCCAGCGCAGTCCCTAAGCGGCTCCCCGCTTTACCAATACTGGCGAACTCCATAGGCAGGTCTAAGTGACTCTCGGTTAAAAAGTCAGTCCCTGCCCCACCCGGTTGCCAAGCTTTGAAGCGTAACCCATCGCGCATGCCGCCGGCATAATCTTCTAAAATTTCTCGCGCGGTAACCCCAAAAGGCAGTTCCCATAATCCAGGGTTTTTTACCCGTCCTGAGAAGCCCATCATTTTGGTCCCGGCATCTTCGCTTGTAGATAACCCTTTGTACCACTCCAAACCGTTGGCTAAGATGGCGGGAACATTAGACAGCGTTTCAACGTTATTCACACAGGTCGGTTTACCCCACACACCTGCGCTCGCGGGAAATGGCGGTTTAGAACGCGGGTTCGCTCGACGCCCTTCAAGGGAGTTAATCAGTGCGGTCTCTTCACCACAGATATAACGTCCTGCGCCCGTATGGACGAAGAGTTCAAAATTAAAACCGGTTCCGAGGATATTCTCGCCTAATAGACCAGCTTGCTTCGCCTCTTCAATCGCACGGCGCAAATTTTCAGCCGCTTCAACATATTCGCCACGCAAGAAGATGTAGCCACGATAAGCTTTAAGTGCAAAAGCACTGATCAGCATACCTTCCACCAATTGGTGTGGCATTTGTTCCATCAGAAGGCGATCTTTATAAGTCCCGGGTTCCATCTCATCGGCATTACAGAGCAGATAGCGGATATTCATCGACTCATCTTTTGGCATCAGACTCCATTTCAAGCCAGTAGAGAACCCTGCCCCACCACGCCCTTTCAGGCCGGAATCTTTAACCAATGCCACGATTTCATCGGGAGCCATCCCGCCTAATGCTTTACGCGCCCCGGCATACCCGTTTTTAGCACAGTACTCATCGAGCCAGACCGGTTGTTTATCGTCACGTAGACGCCACGTCAGTGGATGCGTTTCCGCTGTGCGGATAATGGTTTTGATGCTCATGAGTATTGCTCCAGAAGCGAGGCGATGGACTCGGGTGTCAAATGCACATGAGTGTGTTCACCGACCATCATCGTCGGCCCCTTATCACAATTACCTAAGCAACACGTCGGTAATAGGGTGAAGCGGCCATCTGTCGTGGTTTGCCCGGGTTTGATCTGTAAGGTTTCTTCTAATGCCGCTTGAATACCTTGGTAACCGGTAATATGGCAGACCACGCTGTCGCAATAACGAATAACATGACGTCCCACTGGTTGACGGTAGATTTGGCTGTAAAAAGTCGCCACACCTTCCACATCACTGGCCGGAATACCTAATACCTCAGCAATAGCGTTAATGGCACCATCAGGAACCCAGCCCCGCTGCTTTTGAACAATTTTTAGCGCTTCAATCGAGGCAGCACGCGGGTCTTCATAATGGTGCTTTTCATGCTCAATCGCCTGCTGTTCGAAATCACTCAGCATAAATTCTGGTTGAGTCTCGATAGTTTTAATTGAAATGGTTTGATCGTGCATAATTAGCGGTCCACATCTGACATAACAAAATCAATACTGCCTAGATAGACGATAAGGTCTGACACCAAACTGCCATTGATCACTGAAGGGATCTGCTGCAGATGAGGGAAACTAGGAGTACGAACCCGGGTGCGATAACTCATGGTCGAGCCATCACTGGTTAAGTAATAACTGTTGATACCTTTGGTCGCTTCAATCATTTGGAACGATTCATTAGCTGGCATCACTGGACCCCATGACACTTGTAAAAAGTGAGTAATCAAGGTCTCGATATGCTGTAACGTACGCTCTTTCGGGGGTGGCGTTGTCAGTGGATGATCCGCTTTGAAAGGCCCTTCAGGCATATTCTTCAGGCATTGCTCAAGAATACGCAGTGATTGCCACATCTCCTGCATTTTCAGCTGAACACGGCTGTAGGCATCACTGATACCGTCACCAACAGGGATTTCGAAATCAAAGTTTTCATAGCCTGAGTAAGGCCGCCATTTACGCACATCAAAGTCCAGCCCCGTTGCACGAAGACCCGCACCAGTGGTGCCCCAACGTAATGCTTCTTCTTGGTTGTAGGCGGCGACCCCTTTCGAACGTCCAATCAATACAGAGTTACGTAGAGCAGCTTTGTCATACTCTTTAAGGCGTTTAGGCATCCAATCTAAGAATTCACGCAGCAAACGCTCCCAGCCTTTCGGTAAATCATGGGCCACGCCGCCAATCCGGAACCACGCTGGATGCATCCTAAAACCGGTAATTGCTTCCACAACATCGTAAATTTTCTGACGGTCAGTAAAGGCAAAAAATACCGGGGTCATGGCACCGACGTCTTGGATAAAGGTAGAGATGTAGAGCAAGTGACTATTGATACGGAAAAGTTCAGAAAGCATTACGCGGATGACGTCAACTTTCTCCGGCACAGTAATCCCAGCCAGTTTCTCGACCGCCAGAACGTATGGCATCTCGTTAACACAACCGCCTAGGTACTCAATTCGGTCGGTATAAGGGATGTAACTGTGCCATGATTGACGCTCGCCCATCTTCTCAGCACCACGATGGTGGTAGCCAATATCCGGTACACAATCAACGATTTCTTCACCGTCGAGTTGCAAAATGATACGAAACGCACCGTGCGCAGAGGGATGGTTCGGTCCCAAGTTAAGGAACATAAAGTCCTCATTGGCGGTCCCGCGTTTCATTCCCCACTTTTCAGGGTCGAAGGTTAACGCTTCCATCTCCATATCCTCTTTTGCTTTCGTCAGCATAAAAGGATCGAATTCGGTGGCCCGCGCGGGATAATCTTTGCGTAAAGGGTGTCCGGTCCAGGTATCAGGCATCATGATGCGTGTAAGATGAGGATGCCCGTCAAAGGTCATTCCGAACATTTCCCAGGTTTCGCGTTCGTACCAATTCGCGTTCGGGAAGATCTTGGTCAATGTTGGCAGAGTCAGATCGCGCTCAAGCAGAGCAACTTTCAGCATAATATCGCGATTACGGTCAATCGAAATAAAGTGATAAAACACCGAGAAATCCGCTTCCGGTAGTCCTTGACGGTGTGTTCTTAACCGCTCATCGACACCATGCAGGTCATAAAGCATGACATAAGGTTTAGGAACGTGTCGCAGGAAACTGACAATCTCGAGCAGTTGCTCGCGGCGTACCCAAACTACAGGGATTCCGGTACGCGTGGGTTGGACCGTAAAAGCGTCAGGCCCAAAACGATTACGCAGCTCACCGATCACAGGATCATCAAGGTGATCCTGTGTCTGCCAAGCAGCGGGATTTTGCTGTTGCGTGTTGATATCTGTCATACATTGTTCACCATTTCGGCCTGTATTGGCACGACAAAGAAGGCAGCCATTAGGCGAGAGAGTTATTGTTATAGTTCCAAACGCCGCCTAATGGTTTCGGGTCAAATTTCGTCTGGGGTACGTAAATTTGTTACGGCAATACGCTCGCCACGTTTACGTTCACGTTCCGATTGCATATTAGCTCGATAGACGCCCTGATCCCCCACTACCCAAGAAAGTGGCCGGCGCTCTTTGCCGATTGATTCCTGCAAGAGTAAAAGCGCTTGCATATAGGCTTCAGGACGAGGAGGACAACCCGGAATATAAACATCTACTGGTAGGAATTTATCAACGCCTTGCACCACCGAATAGATATCATACATGCCGCCGGAGTTAGCACAGGCTCCCATTGAGATAACCCATTTAGGCTCAAGCATTTGGTCATAAAGACGTTGGATAACCGGTGCCATTTTAGTGAAAGGCGTACCAGCGATAACCATAAAGTCAGCTTGACGCGGTGAGGCGCGCATAACTTCCGCTCCGAAGCGGGCTACATCATGCACCGCAGTGAACGAGGTAGTCATTTCAACATAGCAACAGGAGAGGCCAAAGTTATACGGCCATAGGGAATTTTTACGACCCCAGTTCACCATATCGTGGAGCGCATGCTCCAATTTGCCCATATAAACGCTTCTATGGACATGTTGTTCAAGAGGATCGCTTACGATTTCCTGCTTTTGTAAAGGATAGCGATCGTTCTCACCATTGCTATTGGGATCGACGCGGGTGAGTGTGTAATCCATCTTAATGCCTCTCTATGACTTTTGAGGAGAATTGCCGCGTCCGTTCTCTGATTTGACGACAATACGACGACGTGCTGGCGCCCAATCAAGTGCACCCGTTCTCACGAGGTAAACTAATCCAGCTAACAAGATAAGAATAAATATTGTTGCTTCAGCGAAGCCTATCCAGCCACTTTCGCGAACGGAGGTGGCCCAAGCATAGAGGAATAGTGCTTCAACGTCGAAAATGACGAAGAACATCGCGACAAGATAAAATTTTGCAGAGAGGCGAAGATGTGTAGAGCCAACAGGTTCGATACCTGATTCGAAAGGTGTATCTTTGTGTCGACCTTTGGCGCGCCCACCCAGTAACCAACCACCGGTTAACATGAAGGCACAGAGTCCGAAAGCGATGACGACAAAAACGACAAAAGCCCAGTGATGAGCGATTACTTCAGTAGTGGTTGACATACTCATGCTTACTCTTCAAGTGTGATGACAGTTCGCAAAACTGCGCAAGGAGTGACCACAAAAGTTTACGGAAGGTGTAACACCTTTTAGCTATGTCTGTTAAATAACAATATTAACAGTATTTTTATTGGCTTTTTTTACTCCTTTTTACAACCTTTTGTCAACCTAAGTGAATAAATATAAATATTTTTTAACAATTGACGAACATGAAATGTAAAGACTTAACCTTAGATCTCTATCAAAAATTTTCAAGAAATCTCAAATAAGTGTGGCAGGTCTATAAGAATTTTCACGTACAATAACTAAGGTTTTATTGATCTGACTCATAATTTCACCTGATTTATCATCAAAAAGGTAATTTGCTCCTCTCGTACTTGGAGGAGCAATCGAACCGTCCAAGATCCTAAGACCATGTAGTGACTCGTGTCGTCAATGATGACAGATAACAGTGTTCTACCGTCAAAGACACAAGCTTTTACAAGGCTATCCACGTCGCTTTAGTTCGACTCATCCGTGTCAGTCTCTGAGCTTGGAATCTCCGCTAAACGATGAACAGTATCAGGCGCGGGCGCCAATACGTTGAATAGCGATTGGACAAAGGCTTTTTCACCCATAGGGAGACGGCATAATAGATACTGCGTATCTGAAAGCAGAGGTAATCCTTCCGCTGTCCCTAATACACGCAGTTCAGGGTTTAGCATTTCAGCTGGCCTAGCTGTTGCGCCCAAGCCTGATTTCACCGCAACATTTATGGCAGCTTTTGAGTTTGCGACATAAGCTAAACGCCATGGCACCTGATGTTCGTCGAGTGCATTAATCGCAATCTCTCTGAATAGCTCTCCCTCATTTTGGATTACCAGAGGAATAGCCTCACCCGCCGTGATAGCAAAATCGGCCGCACAAAACCAAAGTGTCGGTGAGGTACGTAAGACTTGTTGCTCAAAACGCGTATCACCCTGCGTTGTTAAGGCAACATCAATTTCCTGCTGATCAAGCAGTGACAGTATGGTTTCTGTTGTATTGATACGGACTTCCACTTCCAGGCTTGGATAAAGTGCGGTAATTCGATTGAGCACGAAAGGTAATAAACTCTCCGATGTATCTTCGGTTGCACCAACTATAAGCTTTCCTTGTTCATTGCTGTATTTCAATGAAGCACAGGCTTCATCATTGAAGCGGAGTATCTTCCTAGCGTAGCCCAATAATTGTATGCCATGTTCTGTGAGGAGTTTATTGCGTCCATGACGTGCAAAAAGTTCTCGGTCTACAATTTGCTCCAATCGCTGCATCTGTTGGCTGACTGCAGACTGCGTTCGACACACCGCTACCGCGGCTGCAGCAAAAGTATTTAAATCGGCTACCGCAACAAAAGTACGAAGCAGATCAAGATCGAGATTGATCGATGTATTGTTATGGTTTGTCATAATTATTCACTTTTAATTTTATTTTAATACTTACTGGTGTTGTTTATTACTGGTCGAGAGTGACTACTTTTTTTAAAATGACTCAATAGCGTCAACTCAAACGCTTTCCAAACAGTTGATCAGGGTTATCCGCCATGCTTGGTGAGTAGCACTCTCTTTTACTCATCGTTATCGGCCATCAGGAATAATGAATTGTCTATAGTAGACAAAAAAATTAAGTTAATGCCCCTTCTACGATAAGATTTAATTTGTTAATTCGACTTAATCATTTCTAGCCATGAATTGGAATCATTTTTCAATAAAAATGAACTTTCTTTGACTTAGTTCATATAATATTGCTCTAAACCGTTGTTACTCCCCCTAATACCGAGACTTATAAGAAATCATATAATGATTAATTTTTTAACCTTAAATTATTAATAACTAATAAATCAAAAACCTTTAAGACAAATTAATAAATAAACATATAAATCTTAGCTAATTCTTTTGATCACCCTGTTAAAAATCTTATTAAAAGTAATTCCAAAAATTCTTATAAAAATTCATCAAGTATTTACGACAGTTTAAAATTTGAGGCTTTCTATAATTAAATAGATAACTAGTTGTATAAACCTTGAACATTACGAGTAACCATCCGCCACACACTGTCGATATAAAATGCAATATAAATTGGTAAATTCAGCATAAAACACTAGATCTTTAGATTTCCCTTCTGTAATCAGCGTTGACATCACAGAGGCACTTCATTTAACTGCCTGACCGGAGTACATTTACTAAAAATTTGCAGTGCCATTCCCTGTTCCTAAAGCCGAGATGAAGCCGATGAGCATAAAAATAGAAAAATCCGCCAAATTAGAGAATGTTTGTTACGATATTCGTGGCCCAGTATTAAAAGAAGCTAAGCGGCTTGAAGAAGAAGGTAATAAAGTACTTAAGTTGAACATTGGCAACCCTGCTCCTTTTGGTTTTGAGGCACCTGACGAAATTTTAGTCGATGTCATTAAACATCTTCCGACTTCACAAGGGTACTCCGACTCAAAAGGTCTCTACTCAGCACGTAAAGCAATCATGCAACACTACCAGGCACTGGGAATGCGTGATGTGACCGTTGAAGATATTTATATCGGTAACGGTGTTTCTGAGCTTATTGTGCAGTCTATGCAGGCGCTTTTAAACACTGGCGATGAGATGCTAGTACCCGCGCCAGACTATCCGCTGTGGACTGCTGCCGTATCACTATCCAGTGGTAAAGCAGTCCACTACCTCTGCGATGAGAGCAGCGATTGGTTCCCTGATCTTGATGATATTCGTGCAAAAATCACCCCACGTACCCGTGGGATTGTGATTATTAACCCAAATAACCCAACAGGTGCGGTGTACAGTAAAGAGCTACTGATTGAAGTGGTTAAGATTGCACGCGAGCATAATCTCATCATCTTTGCTGACGAGATTTATGACAAAATTCTTTATGATGCAGCCCAGCACCACTCCATTGCAGCCTTAGCCCCAGACCTGTTAACGGTCACGTTTAATGGTCTTTCTAAGACCTACCGTGTTGCCGGTTTTCGTCAAGGCTGGATGGTATTGAATGGGCCTAAAAAACATGCAAAAGGTTATATAGAAGGCCTCGAAATGCTGGCTTCCATGCGCCTGTGTGCTAATGTTCCAGCTCAACACGCAATTCAAACTGCCTTAGGCGGTTATCAAAGTATCAGTGAGTTTATCGCTCCTGATGGTCGCCTCTACCAGCAGCGCGAACGTGCCTGGGAACTGATTAACCAAATACCGGGGGTAAGCTGCGTGAAACCCCAGGGTGCTTTATACATGTTCCCAAAAATTGATATCAAAAAATTCAATATTTATGATGACCAAAAAATGGTGCTCGATTTCCTTTTACAGGAGAAAGTACTGTTGGTACAAGGTACTGCCTTCAATTGGCCTTGGCCTGACCACGTGCGGATCGTCACCCTGCCAAGGGTCGATGATTTAGAAATGGCGATTAATAAGTTTGGTCGCTTTCTCAGTCACTACCATCAATAATTATTGTTCACTAAGACGCCTCAAGGCGTCTTTTTATTTGGCCAGATAAGGGGATGATATGGCGATCCAAAGTACTTTTATGGCGTGGATAACACGCATGCCACTGATTAAACGTTGGGCCTTGATGCACTGTGTGCAGAAAGAAAATGTGGCAGAGCATAGTCATCAAGTCGCCGTCATTGCACATTTACTCACCGTTATTGGTAATAAACGTTACGGGAACACGCTAAATCCGGACCGTGCAGCGGTAGTCGCCCTGTATCACGAAGTCTCCGAAACTAAACTGCAAGATATCAACTCCCATACTAAATACCACAATCCAGAATTAACGCAGGCATTTAAACATCTTGAAAAAATTGCCGAACAAGAGTGCTTAACCACACTGCCTGATGATCTGCGTGAGACGTATTCCAGACTGATCATTCAAGATAATGTCGACAGTGAATATAAAAAAATCGTTAAAGCTGCGGATATTTTAGCGGCGTATATTAAGGCATTAAATGAATTACGATTTAACAATGACGAATTTATCCACGTAAAAGAGGGGCTTGAGGAGAGACTAAACCAGCTTCGCGCTACCATGCCAGAAGTTAACGACTTTATGGAAATATTCGCAGCGAGCTGCACAACTACCTTCGATCGTATTTCAGAAAACTATCAATAGCGATGAGGAGACATCGGGGATCCCGATGTCTCCTCCATTATTTCTATAACGTAAACCCTTTCGCCATTAGCTTTATGGATAATTCGGTCAAACTCTCAAGTCGAAGCATCGCAGCAAGATGTGCTGAATCGTTCGGCGCATTCACCGCAACAACGGCACATTTGGCTGCCAAGCCTGCTTCGATTCCTGCCGCAGCATCTTCCACCACCACACAATGTTCCGGTGCTAAATGAAGACGTTTAGCCCCTAATAAATAAGGATCCGGATGAGGCTTACCTTTAGCGACCTGCTCAGCAGTAATAAAGACCTCAGGACGAGGTAAGTCCAACACTTGATAACGCGCAGTCGCTACCGGTAGACTGCCAGAGGTGACAATTGCCCACGGTATTTGGTGGTCAGTCAGATAGGTCAGTAATGATTTCGCTCCGGGTAACGCCACAATTCCCTCTAAAGTTGTCGACTCAAGCTGCTCAAGCCACAGAAACTCTTGACGCAAAGTGGCCTCATCTGCTTGAGGTAAAAAGTGACGCAATGAGGTCATCGCTTGCTTACCATGAATGAATGCAAGGATATCTGACGTAGGGATACCCTGCCGTTCACCCCACTTCGACCAAGCTGTCTCCACCACCGCTAACGAATCAACCAACGTGCCGTCTAAGTCAAAGAGAAATCCTTGATACATAATTGCTTACCTTATTACTACAGTTCATCCAAAAAGGCTTTATCTAACTGCTTGAAAGCCCTCATTAATAATTCTGCAAGGTGTTGGTAGGTCACTTCCCTCTGGGGAAGGTTTACTACATGCCCCGAAGTTTGTAGCTTTTCACGAATAGTATGAAACCATTCTAACGTACCGCCAGGTAAGGGTTTACTCGCCCGTTTACCTAACCACCATAGACCTTGGATTGGCAAACTACAGGCAAAAATGGCAGTCGCAATCGCGGGTCCGATTTGCGCATGAAACGCCAGCTGCCAGCACAGAATGAATACCGCAATCGGCGGCATAAAGCGAATACCAAATTGTGTCGCTCGACAAACCCTATTTTCAGGAAAAATGGCAGAGAGGCTCTTTTGTAATGGCCAACTTTTCATATATTTTTTCCCAAGACGCAGCGTAGTAAAGACCCCGGGTCGATGCGTATCGTTCATTGTTTTTGCCTCAAAAGCCGAAGGATTTAAAAAGTTTTAAATCCCGATTAATTGGGAGTACCATTCGCACCACACTCTCTGCGTGCATGAATGGGTCTAGGATAACACCCCCATCATCAATCGATGAGAAAGATGACACAAACTTACACTGATTATTCTGAACAATCCTATAAATCACAGTGGCATTGCCTCAGAACATAGTTATCGCTATTGACCAGTGTATATTAGCATTAACGATGGCAATACCGATTCAGAGGGAATTTGGTGGTTGCTCACACATTAAATTTACAGGTGCGTTTATGTCGAATAACTTAGTTCTGGTTCTTAATTGTGGCAGTTCCTCTCTAAAATTCGCAATTCTTGATCCCGCCACGGGCGCTGAATACCTTTCCGGCTTAGCAGAATGTTTTTCGCTGCCGGAATCCCGTATAAAATGGAAATATTCTGGCGTTAAGCAAGAGTCTGCATTAGGTGCTGGAACGGCCCACAGTGAGGCATTAGCTTTTATTGTTAATCGTATTTTGGCCGACGCCCCTGAACTGTCTGAAAAAATTACCGCTATTGGCCACCGAATTGTCCATGGAGGCGAGCATCTTACCCAGTCTGCCGTCATAACCGATGAGACGATTAAAGCAATAGAACACGCTATCTGCTTTGCCCCTTTACACAATCCCGCACACCTTATTGGCATACGAGAAGCTTTCAAAAATTTCCCCCACTTAACCACTAAAAATGTCGCTGTTTTTGACACCGCCTTCCATCAAACCATGCCTGAGGAATCGTATCTCTATGCGTTGCCTTACGAGCTTTATGAGCGACATGGTATTCGCCGCTACGGTGCACATGGCACAAGCCATTTTTATGTATCACGACAAGCCGCTAAATTACTCGAAAAATCGGTCGATGACCTCAATGTCATTACTTGCCATCTCGGTAATGGGGGGTCGGTCGCCGCCATCCGCCACGGACAATGTGTCGATACCTCAATGGGGCTAACGCCTTTGGAAGGATTGGTGATGGGCACACGCAGTGGCGATATCGATCCCGCCATTATCTTTTATCTGCACGATAATTTAGGAATGAAGGTCGCGGAGATCAACCAGTTGTTGACCAAAGAGTCGGGGTTACTGGGGCTTACTGGCGTGACAAGCGATTGCCGATATGTCGAAGACAATTTTGCTGATAAACCCGAAGCGAAGCGCGCTTTAGATGTTTTCTGTCACCGTTTAGCCAAATATATTGGTGCTTACACCTCGCTTATGGACGGCAGGCTTGATGCGGTGATCTTTACCGGCGGAATTGGTGAAAACTCAGCAAAAATTCGTGAACAAACCGTGCAAAAACTAGCATTATTAAATTTAGCCATTGACGAGACGAAAAACTTAGCAGCGCGTTTTGGTGAGTCAGGCGCAATTCATCGTGATGGAAGCTGCCCAATCTTTGTTATTCCAACGAATGAAGAGTGGGTCATTGCGCAAGACGCTGCAACACTGACTGCTTAAGAGATTTACTATCTGTTTCAAAAATTGTAGAGGGGGTTAATTTGTCTCGTACTATTATGCTGGTGCCACTGAGCACAAGTGTGGGTCTCACCAGCGTTAGCTTAGGGGTTATTCGTGCGATGGAACGTAAAGGCATGCGTATTAGCATGTTTAAGCCGATCGCCCAAGCGCGTGATGCCGAACAACCACAAGACCATACAACGGAAATCATCAAAGCCACATCCTCTATTCCTGCCGTGGCTCCCTTAGCACTGAGCTATGTTGAGAACTTACTCAGCAATAATCAGCAAGATATCTTAATGGAAGAGATTATTGCGCATTTCCATGACAACACGACAAATGCTGAAGTTGTGTTAGTGGAAGGATTGGTGCCGACGCGTAAAAATCAATTTGCGCAAACCCTAAATTATGAAATCGCCAAAACGCTTAATGCTGAAATTATTTTTGTCGTTTCTCCCGGCACGGACACACCAACCCAGCTGAAAGAAAGAATTGAGCTTCAGCTCAATAGCTTCGGTGGTCGTAAAAACAAAAATATTGCTGGTGTGATCATCAACAAAATTAATGCGCCTACCGATGAAGAAGGACGTACGCGGCCGGACTTGTCAGAAATGTTCGACGATACCAATGAAGCAACGGTCGCAAACATTACACTCGAACAGCTCAGTCAAGCATCCCCTCTACCGATTCTTGGCTGTGTTCCTTGGAATTTCGATCTCATTGCTACCCGTGCAATTGATATGTGCCGACATCTCAAGGCTGATATTATCAATGAAGGCGATATTGCTTCGCGCCGGATTCAATCGGTCACCTTCTGCGCACGCAGCTTACCGAATATGCTCAAATTATTCCGTCCAGGCTCGTTACTTGTGACTTCGGCTGACCGACCTGATGTGTTGGTTGCTGCCTGTTTAGCCGCGATGAACGGTGTGGAACTTGGCGCGATCTTACTGACTGGCGGTTATCAAATTGATCCTGCGGTTCAGGATCTCTGTTCTCGAGCATTTCAAACCGGATTACCCGTTTTCTTAGTGGAGACTAACACCTGGCAAACGTCACTAAACCTACAAAGTTTTAACTTAGAAATTCCGGTCGATGACACCCAGCGTATTGAAAAAGTACAGGAGTTTATAGCAAGTTATATCGATAAGCCGTGGATTGACTCGTTGGGGTCCATCGCGGAACGTAGCCGTCTACTCTCCCCACCGGCGTTCCGCTATCAATTGACCGAATTAGCACGCCAAGCAGGCAAACGTATCGTGTTACCTGAAGGTGATGAGCCAAGAACATTACGCGCTGCTGCAATATGTGCGGAACGTAAAATTGCACAATGCGTCTTACTCGGTGATCCGGCAGAAATCCAACGTATTGCCTCGGTACAAGGTATTGTGTTAGGTGAAGGTGTTAGCATTATCGATCCACATGCTGTCAGAGAACACTACGTCTCACGACTGGTCGAGTTACGAAAAAACAAAGGTATGACGGAAGTCGTTGCTCGTGAGCAACTGGAAGATAATGTCGTACTCGGAACCTTAATGCTGGAAAAAGGTGAAGTCGATGGATTGGTATCCGGTGCGGTACATACCACTGCGAATACTATTCGTCCCCCCTTACAACTGATTAAGACCGCGCCTAACAGTAGCATTGTCTCATCCGTCTTCTTCATGCTATTGCCTGAACAAGTGCTGGTGTATGGCGACTGTGCGATCAATCCAGATCCTAATGCTGAACAGCTGGCTGAAATTGCTATCCAATCAGCAGATTCCGCTGCGGCCTTTGGCATTGAACCTCGGGTTGCAATGATCTCCTATTCCACCGGTAATTCAGGCAGCGGCAGTGACGTCGATAAAGTACGCGAAGCCACACGTCTTGCTCAAGAGAAACGTCCTGACCTGATTATTGATGGGCCTTTGCAATATGATGCCGCTATTATGGAAGATGTTGCGAAATCAAAAGCACCGAATTCTCGAGTGGCAGGTCGTGCGACAGTGTTTATCTTCCCTGACCTCAACACGGGAAACACTACCTACAAAGCGGTGCAACGTTCTGCGGAATTAATTTCAATCGGACCGATGCTACAGGGTATGCGTAAACCCGTGAATGATTTATCACGCGGCGCATTAGTAGACGATATTGTGTACACCATTGCACTAACGGCTATCCAGTCACAGCAAGCGGAGAGCTGAATCTTACTCATCAGCCACCTGTCACCTTTGGCGACAGGTGGCTGTTAATTTTCAGCGAATTAACGGCCTTCGTTATTACGGGTCAACCATAACGCTAAAGCTTTCAGCGAGTCGTCTGTAAATTCATCGCAACGTGCCGTGATCTCTTCTGCCGTCATCCAGAAAACCTCAGTCACTTCGCCATCTTGTAAGGCAAACGGGCCATGGCAGACACAACTAAAGAGGCTGCCCCAGACGCGACACCCTTCGTCTTCAAAATAAAACTTGCCATGTTCGGCCAAGGGAACATCGGCTATACCTAGCTCTTCTTCAGCTTCACGGCGCGCGGAGGCTAATAGCTCTTCACCTGATTGTACGACACCTCCGGCTGTCGCATCGAGTTTCCCGGGCGCAAAGTCTTTGTCCTCTGCACGACGTTGGACCAAAATACGTCCAGTACCCTCTGTCACAACGATATAGGTTGCGCGATGACGCAGTGATTCAGCTCGCATTTGTTGGCGAGCAGCGGTCGCAATCACTTCGTCATTCTCATCAACAATATCAACCCATTCAATCTGACCTACAGGCATTTGTTCAACCATGGTTAACCCTTTTCAACGCGAGTAGTCACTCGGCGTTACATGCTATTATTTACCCTAAGAGTAATGAGTAAAATTTAATTTCGCAATCTCTAGGATTGTGAAGAAATGCTTTTCATTTCATTTTAGGTTACTGCGGAGAAATTGTTGCAGACGTAACGAATTAGGACGGATGAAAATTTCCTCTGGTGGGCCCTGTTCTTCAATCTTCCCTTGATGGAGAAAAATAACCTGTGAAGAGACTTCTTTTGCAAATGCCATTTCATGCGTCACAATTATCATGGTTTTCCCCTCTTTGGCCAGCTGCTGCATAATCCGTAATACTTCGCCCACTAGCTCAGGATCCAGGGCAGACGTCGGTTCATCGAATAAAATAATCTCTGGTTCCATCGCTAATGCCCGCGCGATTGCTACCCGCTGTTGCTGACCGCCGGAAAGGTGAACTGGGTACTTTTTCCAATTTACTGGACCAATACCCACTTTACGTAAGTGATATTCCGCCTTCTCTTTAGCTTGCGCTTTCGTCATCCCTAATACTCTACAAGGTGCCTCCATCACATTCTGTAATACCGTCATATGGCTCCACAGATTAAAATGTTGAAACACCATACACAGTTTGCTGCGAAGTAATTTCAGTTGTTGCTTATCTGTTACCTGTAACTGCTGTGTTCGATCCCGGGTGACAGGGATCTGTTGTTGATTCAACCATATTTCCCCCGCATTAGGGTGTTCAAGGAAGTTTAAACAACGCAACAATGTACTTTTCCCGGAACCCGATGCGCCGATAATGGCAATCACATCGCCTTCATGCGCGGTGAGACTGATACCCGCTAAGACCTCATGCTGGCCATATGATTTGTGGAGCTGCTCAATTCTGAATTTTTCTGTAGACGACATACGCAAACCCTTAGCGTGAACTGATATGAGGTAACCAACGCTTTTCAATCTGACGAAACGCCATAATCAAAATGCAGGAGATAAAAAGATAAAGTAAGCCGGCTATTCCAAATGCAGTGAAAGGCTGGTAGGTATCAGCGTTTATATCTCGGGCCACTTTCAAAATATCGGGAACTGTCGCAGTAAACGCCAAGGAGGTAGAGTGTAATAATAAAATCACTTCGTTACTGTATGCCGGCAGTGCGGTACGTAGCGCTGAGGGTAGAATAATTGAACGCCATAGTGTTAGCCCACGAAAACCAAAAGCCTGTGCCGCTTCGATCTCCCCAGCTGGCACTGCGCGTATCGCACCCGCGAAGATTTCCGTGGTATAGGCTGCCGTATTAAGGGTCAAGGCTAAAAGTGTGCAATGTAATCCGCTGCGAAAAAACTCCTGCAGCAACTGATGGTCTTTGACCACCTGTAAGGTGTACAGCCCGGTATAAATAATCAAAAGTTGAACATAGAGAGGCGTACCTCGTAATACAAAAGTAAAGAGGGCAATCGGTGACGAGAACCACCTACGGGGTGAAACACGCCCAATAGATAAAAATAATGCAAGGATACCGCCCACCACCATAGAAAATACTAACAACCATAAGGTCATGGCTAAGCCACTGAGTTGATAGCCATTGCTCCAGAGTAGAGATTGCCAATATTGTTGCAGTATCTCATTCATAACGTGACCTTCTTCACACCAACAGTGTAGGTCCGCGTCAGCCCAGATAAGATAAGTTGCGAAACTAAAGTGAACAGGAGATAAACCGCCCCCGCTACCAGCGCGAAGAAAAGCGGTTGCCAAGTACTTTTACCGGCTAATTGCGTGGCTTTAACCAACTCCTCCAATCCCAGTATCGATACAAGTGCCGTGGCTTTTAAGATCACTTGCCAGTTATTACCGATGGCAGGTAAAGCAAAGCGCATCATCAGTGGGAAATTGATGCGTACAAAACATTGCCAAGCTGTCATACCATAAGCGATAGCCGCCTCACGTTGACCAATAGGCACCGCTAAAGCGGCGCCCCGAAAAGTTTCCGTGAAATAAGCACCATAAATAAACCCTAATGTGATGATACCGGCAGGAAGCGGAGCGATATCAATATGGGCGATATTCAGACCATGAGTCAGTTGATTAAGCGCTATCTGTAAACCATAAAATATTAATAACATTAAAACTAAATCAGGGATCCCACGTATAACTGTGGTATAAGCGGTTCCGATGGCACGTAACCAAACATAACGGGACAACCTTGCGGCAGCTCCGCCCAAGCCAATAATAATCGCCAAGACCAGTGCACTCAGCGCAAGTTGTAACGTCATCCACGTGCCTTGCAGAATAACTTGCCCATAACCTTCTAGCATTTACGACCTCTCTTAACTCGCTAATACAGAGCGTCAGCCTAAGCTACGCTCTGAGACTGTTGCGTCTTATTCGTCGTAAATATTAAAATCGAAGTACTTTTTCGCCAGTTTGTCGTAGGTCCCGTCTTTATGCATCGCCGCGATAGCTTTATTAATCGCTTGGGTTAGTTCTGTATCACCTTTGCGCAGCCCAATTCCCGTCCCGACTCCGAAAATTGCCTTATCTTTTACCGCTGGACCCGCAAAGCTGTAGCCTTTTCCACCCGCCGATTTCAAGAAGCCTTCGCTAGCTTGGACTTCATCTTGGAAAGCCGCATCTAAACGTCCTGAGGCTAAATCTTGGTAGACCTGATCCTGAGCTTGATAAGGCACGATGGTAACACCTGCCACACGCCAGTATTTATTAGCATAGGTTTCTTGAGTCGTCCCCTGCTCAACACCGATTGTTTTACCTTTCAACGACGCTGCGGTCGGTTGTAAAGGAGAACCTTTCACAACCACTAAACGTGCATTGGCGGCGTACAATTTATCCGAAAAATCAATTTGTTGAAGGCGCTTTTCCGTAATCGATAGCGCTGAGATGATCGCATCAATTTTTTCAGCTTTTAGAGAAGGGATTAATCCATCAAAATCACCCGGTACAAATTCACATTGCGTCGCAATTCTTTTACAGATTTCGTTTACTAAATCAATGTCGAAACCGACGAGTTTACCATCAGGAGTTTTCGATTCGAAAGGGGGATAGCTGGGATCTGTGCCGAAACGAAGATGCGTCGGCAGCGCAGAGAAGGCATGGCTAGAAAGTGTCAATCCTAGGAACAACGAGGCAAATACCGTCAACTTTTTCATGTCTACCACCAGTGAGAGAAGATTCCCACTGGAAATGCACAAAACATGCCAAGGCGTAGCAGTGTTTTCTAGGGGTTCGCGCGTAAATCAGCACTGATTCGGTGCAGCTAAACCCATGCGCACTATTAATGACCTTTCCAGCGGGTAAACAAGTCTTCATCTAACTGGATATCGAACTGATCGATAATACGGTTGACGGTCTGATCGACGATATCGGTAATAGAAGTCGGACGGTGATAAAAAGCCGGAACGGGCGGCATAATAATGGCACCCAGCTCAGCAGCAGTGGTCATCATCCGTAGGTGACCGAGGTGTAAGGGGGTTTCGCGTACGCCTAAAACCAGCTTGCGTCCCTCTTTCAACACAACGTCTGCCGCACGAGTGAGTAACGTATCACTGTAACTATGAACAATAGCGGATAGGGTTTTAATCGAACAAGGAAGAATGACCATACCTAGCGTTTTGAAGGAGCCGGAAGAGATTGATGCACCAATATCACGCACATCATAGACTTCATCTGCCAACGCTTGCACCTCTCGCCAGCTATAATCTGTCTCTAAAGAGAGTGTTTGACGCGCTGCCATACTCGCTACCAGGTGCGTTTCAACCTCAGGTACCGTTTTTAATACCTCAAGCAGTCGCACACCATACAGTGCACCACTTGCCCCAGAGAGGCCGACAATCAATCTTTTGGTCATAATGACTATTTTCCCAAACACTGAGCGCTGATTTGCGAAGGCTGAGTATAGCAGAAAGCAGAACAGGGCGAAATTCGCCCTGTTGTCGAGATGATCAGACCTTAACCTTCGTTATGAAGCTCGAGTCCTTCAACCTCACTTTGCCGTGCGACAGCTTGTACATCGTCTTTGCGCAGTGATTGTAGATAATCTAAGTATTCTTGATTGACGTCTTGGGTGACATAAACGCCGTTAAATACCGAGCACTCAAATTGTGCAATATCTGGATTCTCTTCTTTCACCGCCTCAATCAAATCATTCAGGTCTTGGAAGATTAAAGCATCCGCTTTGATCAGTTGGCAGATTTCATCAACTTCGCGACCATGGGCGATCAATTCATTAACGCTCGGCATATCGATACCGTAGACATTTGGGAAGCGAATTTCTGGCGCCGCAGAAGCCAAGTAGACACGTTTTGCCCCCGCTTCACGTGCCATTTCAATAATTTGCTCTGAAGTGGTACCCCGAACGATAGAATCATCGACCAATAGTACGTTTTTATCCCTAAATTCTGCACGGTTAGCATTCAGTTTGCGGCGTACCGCGCTGCGACGTAACTGCTGACCAGGCATAATAAACGTACGTCCCACATAGCGGTTTTTTACAAACCCTTGGCGATAAGGCTTGTCTAAGATGCGGGCAATTTCGAGTGCTACATCGGTAGAGGTTTCAGGGATAGGGATCACCACATCAATGTCGAGATCACTCCACTCACGTGCAATTTTCTCGCCTAATTTTGTGCCCATGCGAATTCTCGCATTGTAAACGGAAATTTTATCGATGAAAGAGTCTGGACGAGCGAAGTAAACGTACTCGAATAAACACGGATTATTCTTTGGCGCATCGGCACATTGACGAGTAAAAAGTTCACCTTGTTCGGTGATATAGACCGCTTCACCCGCGACCACATCGCGAATAAATTCAAAGCCGAGCGTATCCAACGCTACACTTTCCGATGCCACCATATACTCAGTGCGGCCATCCGGTAGTTGACGTTTACCTAACACTAATGGACGGATCCCATTCGGATCGCGAAATGCAATCATCCCATGGCCGATCAACATCGCCACCACGGCATAAGCACCGCGGATCTGACGGTGCATACACTGAATAGCGGTAAAGATGTTATCAGCTGTCAGCGGATAATCTTGAAAGCGGTCGAGCTCTTGCGCGAAGACATTGAGTAACACTTCAGAGTCAGAAGTCGTATTGATATGACGCCGACCTTGTTCGAACAGACGCGTTCTTAACTCATGCGCATTGGTCAAATTACCATTGTGTGCCAGCGTAATACCGTACGGAGAGTTCACATAGAAAGGCTGCGCTTCCGAGGCACTTGAGCTACCTGCAGTAGGGTAACGAACGTGGCCAATACCCATTGTCCCTTGAAGACGTTGCATATGACGCGCTTCAAACACGTCACTGACGAGTCCATTCGCTTTACGTAAGCGAAAGCAATTGAGCTGATCAATCGTACAGATGCCTGCGGCATCTTGACCACGATGCTGTAGCACCGATAACGCATCATAAATTGCTTGGTTTACAGGTAAAAAACCGCTGATACCGACAATCCCACACATGGTGTCATTTCCTCATAGCCGCTTGTCCCGACTCACTATCGGGGTAGAAAACTCGATGTGCTCTGCAGATAGTCAAAAAACCATCTAATGACAATACTAAACTGTGGGATCAACTGTGACTGGGTCCAATCGACACTTTTTGAAAAACCCGTAAAAGTGTCAAGAAAAAAGAGTATCGCAGCGACGATGAGTCCGCCGCGTAGCGCGCCGAAACAGACCCCTAATACACGATCAGTTCCTGACAGGCCAGTCTTATCCACTAAACTTCCAATCACATAATTGACCAGAGCGCCCACAATTAGCGTCGTGATAAAGAGCACCGCAATGGCTATTCCATTACGGATCATTGGTTGTTCAAAACCTGAAAACCAATCCGCCAATAAAGGGTAGTAGTGGCTCGCGACGAAAAAAGCACAACCCCAAGTAATTAATGAGAGGGCTTCTCTCACAAATCCACGGATAAGACTGACTAATGAAGAGAGTCCAATGATGCCTAATATGGCGTAATCAATCCAATTCATCCGCGTAACCTATACCACTTCATGACATTGCTTCCTCTATCGCGGCGCATTCTAACAGAAAAAGAAAACGTTTGCGTATGGTTTTCCTGCGCCAAGCTAAAAAAGGGCAATTCCTAAAAAATAAGGAATTGCCCTACCCTTTCTCTCCTCATTGCTAGGAGAATTGTCGGTGACAGATCAATGCACCCGGTAAGGCATGACCACGCCAAACAATCCGGTTTTCGCCTTCAATTCAGCAACCTGAGACTGTAAATGGCTCTTGGAGGTATCTGGACCGACCAGTATGCGGTTGATCTGCCCTTGAACCGGCGTTGCAGGAATCGAGTAGGCTTTAAAACCTGCGCTTCTTAACTGTCCAACCACTTCAGAGACCCTTGACGCATTACGTAAAGCACCAAGTTGGATAACATATGCTTGACCCGTAGGAGTTGAAGGCGTCGTGCTCTGTGCAGCAGATTGTTGTCGTTGTTGTACCTCGGCCTGTTGCTGTGCGGCAAGCTGCTGTTGCTTCTCCTGAGCCTGACGTTGAGCGACTTGTTGTTGATGCGCTTGGTCCTTTAACCGTTGCGCTTCACGCTGTGCCAGCTGCTCTTGTGTACGTTGCATCTGTAGCTGTGTTGGGTTTACCCCTGCGTCATGAGGTTGTGTCGCCACACTGCCGCGCGATGCTTCTTGCGAGCTGCCCTCATCAGGAATATGCTGGGCCGCCTGCTGACGAATCGTTTTAGAGGGGATTGGCTGGGTAACAGGTGGAACCATCTCATCGTTCAGTTGGTCACCGGGTTTTGGGACTAAGGGAATGGCTGCAAACTCTTCATGATAATGCTTTTTTTTGCCATCAAGTAAGCCGGGTAAAATAATAACGCCGAGTGCCACCAGAATAATGGTCCCCGCCATACGATTTTGAAATTTACTGGCCACGTTACTGCTCCTTATCACTCAACGCCATAACCGCCGCAACGGTATGGAAAGATCCACACACTAACACAATATCTTCGGCATCGGCTTGCGCCAGTGCCGCATGCCAAGCCTGTTCTACTGCCCCATAACACGCTGCCTTAGGCAGAGATTGCTGTAACCTCTGTGCCGTAGCCCCTCGAGGCCCCTCTAAGGTTGCGCAGTACCACTGATTTACCACCTCAGATAACACGGTTAATGTGCCATCAATATCTTTGTCATGGAGCATACCAATAACGCCATGCACTTTCCCTTTAGGCGTAATCTGTTCAATTTTTTCAACAAGGTAGCGTGCCGCATGGGGATTGTGCGCGACATCCAAAATGACCAACGGTGATTGTTGCAGGATTTGAAAACGTCCCGGTAACGTCGCCGTAGCAATGGACTCTTTCAAGGTTGATTCACTAATGGTTAATCCTGACACACGCAGTGCAGCCAGCGCTGTCGCCGCATTAGCTAGCGGGATATGTGGGAGTGGTAAATCCGTCAATTTCCCTTGAATATCTTCGAACTGCCAACTATGTGGTGAGGCGTGGTAAGACCACTGTTTACCGCGAGCTAATAAAATTGCCCCTTTGTCCTGCACCACTTTACTGATCGTTGCAGGCATATCCGGCTCGCCGACAACGGCCGGTTTACCCTGACGGAATATACCCGCCTTTTCCCGACCTATGCTCTCACGATCCGGGCCTAGCCAATCGGTATGGTCAAGGGCGATTGAGGTGATCACGGCAATATCCGCATCAATAATATTCGTGGCATCCAGCCTGCCGCCCAGGCCGACTTCTAAAATTACCACATCCAGATCGGATTGTTTAAACAGCTGTAACGCTGACAATGTGCTGAATTCAAAGAAGGTCAAAGAGGTATCACCACGACCTTGGTTAAGGCTATGAAAACTGGAAATATGTTCTTGATCAGTGAGTTCTTGACCATTTATTCGCACCCGCTCGGAATAGCGAATAAAATGGGGGGAACTGTAAACGCCTACGCGATAGCCTGCTGCCATTAATAAGACTTCTAATGTGCGGCAAGTTGTTCCTTTACCATTAGTCCCCCCTACCGTGAACACAAATGGGGCCGGCTTGAGAAGATTCAGTTCGGTCGCGACGTGGCGAATACGATCTAAGCCAAGTTCAATGGCTTGACCATGTAACTGTTCAAGGTAAACCAGCCATTCCTCAAGCGAGGAAGACGAGTGTGGGGAATGAGGCTTAGACATGGTATGAATTTTTCGCTAATACAATGATAAAAAAGACGCTACCAGAGCGTCTTTCAATGTGCAATATAGAATTAAGCGTCGCTAGGCGTTTGCTCAATCTTCTCAGGCTCTGGCGGCAGCTCTTCAGGAAGCGGTGCCGGAAGATTCATCATCTTGGCTAACAAGCTAGCGAGTTTGAAGCGTAGCTCTGGACGACGAATAATCATATCAATCGCCCCTTTTTCGATGAGAAATTCACTGCGCTGGAAACCAGGCGGTAATTTCTCACGAACTGTTTGCTCAATAACACGTGGGCCCGCAAAGCCAATCAGGGCTTTCGGCTCACCGATATTAAGGTCGCCGAGCATTGCAAAGCTTGCCGAGACACCGCCCATCGTTGGGTCGGTCAATACTGAGATATAAGGTAGACCACGTTCACGCATTTTAGCTAACGCTGCACTGGTTTTTGCCATTTGCATTAACGACGTTAGCGCTTCTTGCATACGAGCTCCACCACTGGCGGAGAAACAGATTAGCGGGCAACCGTCTTCCAACGCTTGTTCTGCCGCTCTGACAAAACGGGCACCGACTACTGCACCCATCGATCCCCCCATAAAGGAGAACTCGAACGCAACGGCCACTACAGGCATGCCATGAAGTTGGCCTTTCATTGCAATCAGAGCGTCTTTTTCACCGGTCTCTTTTTGCGCTGCGACAATACGGTCTTTATACTTTTTAGAATCACGGAATTTCAGTAAATCACGCGGTTCTAACTCGCTTCCCAGCTCAAGGGTTGTGCCCTGATCAAGGAAAGTATTCAGACGATCGCGTCCATGCATACGCATATGGTGATCACACTTAGGACATACTTCTAAGTTACGTTCTAGCTCGGCACGGTATAATACCTGACCACAGCTCGTACATTTCGTCCAAATCCCTTCAGGAATACTCGCTTTGCGGGCAGGTGCAACATTTGTTTTGTTAAGAATGCGTTCAATCCAGCTCATTGGTCACTCTATATTGGATTTTTCTTCTGAAAACAACCACTTAACGCTGTTTTCTGTTTAATGAATATACGATATTACACCATAAAACACTCCATTATGCCACATATAGATCAATGGGTTGGACTACCATGTAGAACGCTATTCACCAGATGAGTCACCACACCTAACACTCTGGCATCATCAAGAGCGTCACCCTCGACAATGCCATCGTCAGTCATTATTTACTGTGACGGTAGAGTTAGAGAATACTGAACTCCGTTAATAGGCTTGGATCGTAAACGTTATTATTCTCAAAGTCAGTAGAACTCCATGGCAAAGTCATTGGAAATTACCTGAACCATAAACATTATCAATAAATTTTTAAGACTTTGGTCCCAAATTCCATGCATAGCACGCCACTTAAAAAATTCTAAGATTATTATCTAGTTGAATGATTAATTCATCGGCCATCCTAATCGACTGAAGAAGGTGACGAATACAAATTTAAGCTCAGTCGACTGCTTGCGCCGGAATACAATTTTTGGGGTCTATAAAGGTGATTGTAAAATGAATATTTTGATTAAGAGAAATTCACTAATACTCACGGGGCTGTTATCTGCGGTACTAATAACACCAATACCGTACCTGCAAGCAATGCCGCCTGACACTAAAAATACAATACAAAAAAAGACTGCAGGCCAATCGATGCCTGGTGAAGGGACATGGTGGAAAGAAGCAGTGGTCTACCAGATTTATCCTCGTTCATTCAAAGATACCAATGACGACGGCATAGGCGATCTTAATGGTATTACCGAAAAACTTGACTACCTGAAAACTTTAGGTGTTAACGTCATCTGGCTTAGTCCACATTTTGATTCTCCCAATGCTGATAACGGCTATGACATTCGCGACTACCGAAAGATTATGAAAGAATTTGGGACAATGGCAGATTTTGATCACCTGATGGCAGAAGTCAAAAAACGCAATATGCGGCTGATTATAGACTTGGTAGTCAATCATACCAGTGATGAACATCAGTGGTTTGTGGAGAGTCGCAAATCCAAAAACAACCCATACCGTGATTTTTACATTTGGCGTGATGGCCACAATGGTAAAACACCTAATAATTATCCATCTTTTTTTGGTGGTTCAGCTTGGACGCTGGATTCGAAAACAGGTCAATACTATTTGCATTATTTCTCTAGCAAACAGCCGGATCTTAACTGGGATAACTCAAACGTCCGGAAGGATGTCTATGACATTATGCGCTTCTGGCTGGATAAAGGCGTATCTGGCTTTCGCATGGACGTAATTCCATTTATTTCTAAGCAGCCAGAACTTCCTAAACTGCCTCCTGCCACACTAGCGCATCCAGAATACGTTTTTGCTAACGGACCTTACGTTCATCAGTATCTGCAGGAAATGAACAGCAAAGTGCTTTCACACTATGACACAATGACTGTAGGTGAGGCGTTTGGTGTGACTCCCGAACAGGCGAAAAAATTCACCGACCCGCGGCGCCATGAACTAAACATGTTGTTTAATTTTGATTTGGTGAGACTGGATCGTGATGACTGGAGAAAGACCGACTGGACCCTACCACAGCTTAAAGCGACTTATACTAAAATTGACAATGGGTCAGGTGAATATGGCTGGAATACCAGCTTCCTAAGCAACCACGATAATCCGCGTGCCGTATCGCACTTCGGTGACGACAGCCCGCGTTGGCGTGAAGCCTCTGCTAAAGCGTTAGCGACCATGATGATGACGCAGCGCGCCACCCCGTTCATTTATCAGGGGGATGAGCTGGGAATGACTAATTACCCGTTCAAACACATTGAAGACTATGAAGACGTTGAAATTCGGGGTCAGTGGCAAGAACTGGTCGTCAGCGGAAAAGTACCTGCGCAGGAGTTCCTGAAAAATATCAAGCAAACCAGCCGTGACAACGCACGCACACCAATGCAATGGACAAGCAAAGCCAACGCCGGATTTACAGCAGGAAACCCTTGGCTATCAGTCAATCCTAACTATGTACACATTAATGCTGCAGCTCAAGAACATAATCGGGACTCTGTCTATAACTACTATCGAAGCTTAATTACCCTGAGAAGCAAAACTCCTGCGCTGATTTATGGAAAATATAAGGATATTGACCCAGCAAACAATAAGGTGTTCGCGTACACACGCACACAGGACGATCAGCGCTATCTGATTGTAATTAATTTCAGCGAGAAGCAACTTAACTATTCTCTTCCAAAGGGAATAAAAATTAACAGTCTGGTGCTAGACAGCGGTTCTGATCACAGGGTTAAAGAAGGTGCAACCCAGTTAGTTCTCCAACCATGGCAAGCTTCAATTTACAAACTGTAAGCCGTTGCTGAATTACACCGCCACACAGTAAATGGCGGTGTCAATAAATAGCGCTCATTAAATCACGAGCGCGGCGTTCTGTGGACAAAGATACGGAGCAATTATACAGATATCAGCATTAGGCTAGAGGGCCTGTATTCTTCTTTACACGATGGCGGATCACTTCAATAATGCCAGGCAGTACCGAGACCACGATAATCGCGACGATCAGGAGGTTGATGTTGCTCTTTACTATCGGTAAATCCCCAAAAATTGCACCGGCATAACTGAACAACGCTACCCAGCAAACGCCACCTATCACATTATAAAAACCAAATTGGCGGTAGCTCATCCGTCCCATACCCGCCACAAACGGAGCAAAGGTTCTGATAATCGGTACAAAACGGGCTAATATAATGGTTTTTCCACCATGTTTATCATAAAACTGGTGCGTTTTAGCGAGATAACTTTGACGAAAAATCCGTGAATTAGGCCGGCTAAAGAGTTTTTCACCAAATAAACGTCCGATAGTGTAGTTCAGCGCATCACCGAGTACCGCAGCAATCACTAACGTCCCCACCATCATATGCACATTGAGCTCATTACTGGGTAAAACGGCTAATGCTCCGGCAATAAACAGTAAGGAATCTCCTGGTAAAAACGGCGTAACCACTAACCCCGTCTCACAGAAGATTATTAAAAATAGGATGGCGTAAACCCATAATCCGTAATGTGCGATAAGTGCCGTTAAATGAACATCAATATGCAATATAAAATCAATAATCATTGATAGCATTGCATGGCTCCTTATTAAAAAGGTGATTTTCATCTGCGAGGAACAGCGGTCCTAGCGCAGGTTTAGGTAATGCAAAATGTTCTGGGTAATCGACTGCGACCAAATAAAGCCCCTCAGCTCTAGCCGTTGCCGCAGCTTGCGTTCGATCGCGTAACGCCAGCAGATCAGCTATCCACTGTTCAGGCTGATTACCCACGCCAACTTCCAGTAAACTGCCGACAATATTGCGCACCATATGATGCACAAAGGCGTTCGCTTTGATATCGACAATCACGAAACTCCCTTGGCGCACGACATTAATGTGTGAAATATTACGCCACGGGGTCCGAGATTGGCACTGCACCGCACGGAACGAGGTGAAATCATTCTCACCGAGCAGACTTTGTGCTGCACGATGCATTTTTTCAGTGTCTAATGGATGATAATAATGCGTTAACCCTTTCCCTAAAATCGCCGGGCGTAGGCGCTCATTATAAATCACATAACGGTAACGACGCGCGGTCGCGCTAAACCGTGCGTGGAACTCATCCGGAACCGCTTTGACCCAACGTACGGCAACATCATCGGGTAAGTTAGCGTTAACCCCTAATGTCCAGGCGGCGTCCGCCCGTTTGGCTTGAGTCTCAAAATGGACAACTTGCCCAGTGCCGTGAACACCAGCATCTGTTCGGCCAGCGCAAAACACATCAATCGGATGATTGGCAACCTGCGTCAAGGCTTTTTCAAGTACCTGTTGGACGCTGCGTACTTCACGTTGACGTTGCCAACCGTAATATCGGCTACCATCGTACTCAATGCCAAGGGCAATTTTGTACGGGGCTTCGATTAACGACATTACAAATAATCCTCAATGAGGCGCTCAGCAGTTTTCACCGCCATCAAGGCTCCCCCGTAACGCACATTATCGGCCACGGACCAGAACTGTAGCCCTTCAGGTTGACCATAATCTTGACGAATAGCGCCAATGTAGAGCTGGTCTTGCCCAGTCCCTTCGCTCACGGGCGTTGGGAAATCATGTTCCTCACTTACCGCAAGGTCAGCGTGTCCATTCAATAACTGCTGTGCCTCATCCACCTCCAATGGGCGCGCAGTTATGACACGTACACTTTGCGCATTACCATAAAATACTGGTGCTTGTAGAGAAGTAACACTTAGCGAGAAACTTTCGTCTTGTAATATTTTACGGACTTGATCTACCACGCGACGTTCAGCGGCCACACTCCCCTGCTCATCGATGGACAAAGGCATCATATTGAAGGCTAACTGGCGGCCAAAATGATACTGCTCAGGCGGGATGCCATTGAGTAAGCGCGCGCTTTCACCTGCTAACGCATCGACAGCCGCTTTACCTTGGGCAGAGACGGATAATAACTCGGTAAGCTGAATAGATTGAACACTCGCCGCCTCATTAAGCGGGGAGATGGCATTCATCAATTGACTCACTTGGCTGTCAGCGACCGCAATGATATTACGATTTCGGTAGTCGGCCAGCGTATTGTCATTGACCCCAACCACCGCGAGAGGGACATCGTGATCCAAAGCAAATAAGCCACTGCTATCGATCACAATACACCCTGCGTCAGCGGCGATATCCGCATAGTGTGCACTCGCTTGTTGCCCCGCCACAAAAAAGGCTAATTGGCTTTCGCTCCAGTCATGATTACGCGCATCGTTAACGCGATAATTTTTCCCGGCAAAACGAATGGATTCACCTGCACTCTCTTCGGTGGCCAGTAGGGTCAATTCACCTACAGCAAACTGACGCTGTTCCAAACATTCAATTAACGCACGGCCAACGGCACCGGTGGCGCCTAAAATAGCAATATTCCAACCCTGGGACATGGGGGGTACTCCACACTAAATTAACAGGATGAGGACAGCTCATCCCAACAACAACTGAGCCTAAGCGCAGTACAAGGTATTGAATCCGAGTTGACGAAGTCGTTCTGCCGTTGAGGCATTCGAACAGGTTACGGCTAATGAGGACCATTCACGGCGCTCTTGATACTGCTTTCTAAGTCGGTCAAATCCCCCTTCATCACCGATATGCAGCCTTAGCAATGCATCATCGCGGCGCACATCATACACGAGATGGGCCAAACGTTTTAGAAGTGACTGCGAAAACTCACCTGTCACCTCAACAGAACAGATATCGGGCGGGGGCAACAACTCACTGAGGGTGATACTTTCTGGCTGCCCGATAAATGCCGTCCAAGCTTCGTAAAGCTGGGTAGTTCCACGAACTTTGCCTTCTAGGGTATAGCCTGCGATGTGTGCAGTCCCGATATCGACGTCCGCGAGCAGTTGCTGGTCAAGATGAGGTTCAGGCTCCCAAACATCTAACACCACACTCAGATCATTGCGTTGAGTCAAGACCTGCTTGAGGGCTTGGTTATCCACGACGGCCCCTCGACAAGCATTAATGAGCACACAGCCTGGACGTAACTTTTCTAACCGGGTGCCATCAACACAGTGCCATGTCTGATAGTCGCCCTGCTTAATCAGCGGTGTGTGGAAAGTCAGGATATCGGCTTGCGTCACTAAACTGTCGAGAGAAAGAAAGTTTTCGTTATCACCCCGATCGGCACGAGGTGGATCGCATAATAAGACCTTCATCCCCAGAGCTTCGCAGCGCGCTTGCAAACGACTGCCAACATTTCCGACACCCACAATACCAATGGTCTTATCACATAATTGGTACCCATCTCGCTCGGCCAAAAGTAGCAGAGCGGATAGCACATATTCCACGACGGCGATAGCATTACAACCGGGTGCCGCTGAAAACGTAATGGCTGCTGCCTCAAGATCCGACAGTTCAACGTGGTCGGTTCCAGCCGTCGCCGATCCTACAAATGCCAAGGGTGTATCGGCAACCAGCTGCGTATTGACTGGAGTCACCGATCGCACCATCAACGCCTGAGCGTCCTGTAATTCGCCTACCGGTAAGGGGCGGCCTGGTACGCGCACGACCTCTCCCTTACGACTGAACAACTCTTGGGCATAAGGCATATTTTCATCGACAACGATTTTCATGGTTTGGCCTAGAAGGTAAAAGGAAGCGTTGAGATATTTTGTCATATTCTTGGGTTGAAAACACCTGAGATTGATTCTCATCAACAGGATAAATAATGGCGATAAAGACTGATTCGCGCTTGGGATTTTATCAGGGGGTTGTTATGATAGCCGGCTATTCCCCGGTCATCCGGTTCTAAGCTTTTGTAAGGATGTTGCCATGCAGCCACTCAGCGGCCCTCGCGGATTTACCGACGGTCCACACCGTTACGACTTAACCTCCCCGAATAGCCCAAAAGCTAAGCCGTTGCACAGTGAAGCGCTCACCTCAGCGCAGCGCACTGCATTAGAACGCATCATCGTTAAAATTTTAGCGATCAGTAGCCTAAAAGCGCCTGCACTCTGGGCAGGGATCCGTCACCATGTCAACGTTGGCGGTGAAGCAGAACTCTTGTCGTCGCATTTTCCTGAAGCAGAAAAGTGGCTACAAGGCATCCTCAAACAAGAACAAAATAACCATTTGGCACGCCGCCAACTGCAGCAACTGACCGACTTACTGCCACAAGGGAATAATCGGCAAGCTGTCAGCGAATATATTCGTCATCAGTTTGGACAAACTGTGTTGAGTGCCCTCACCCAAGCACAACTTCAGCAAGTATTAGCCCGTCTTCAGCAAGGTGAGATTTCTATTCCCTACCCAGTGCAAACCACACCCACGGCGCGTAGTTTGCTCCCCGCCGAGCATTCGACACTGAGCCAACAAGTGGTCAAATTGTCTGTCGCGAATGGCGAATCTCCGATCAGTGTATGGGAAACCCTGCATGCCTTAGTTGGCTTGAAAGATGGCGATCCAATCCCAGCCAAACACTACCCTTTGCTGATCCAGTATCTGCAGGCACGTCAACTGTTGGTGGGACAACACACCCTCTATCTGGCTCAGCTCCTGCAAGGGTTGAAACAGCCCGCTAACGCCCAAGAACTTGAGCAAGCGGCGGCTTATTGTCAACAACATTATCAATTGACCGTGGACTCGCCTTTATCCTTAGTGCAAGCACAAAATCTTCTCAATGTGTTATTTAGCCGTCGTGCCGGTGTCGGTTGGCGTCCTCCACACGGCGCGTTAACCGCGGGTCCGATACCCATTTATCATCCTGCCGCCCCACAAGCTGGGCAAACTCCTTTTTGGCCACTCTCACCATATCTCAAGCTGATGATTATCGGAGTAGCACTACTGTTCCTGCTGTTTTGCTGGCTTTAATTAGCACCCACAATCCACTTGGTCTACAACAGTAGGCCAAGTCTTAGGCTCACTCCCTGCTATAATCGGATGGTTATCACGACGCCAAAAGTCTAAGCCACCAATCAATTCTTTTACCCTAAATCCTGCTTGGGCTAGTTTTAACGCGCCTTTAGTCGATCCGTTACATCCAATTCCATCACAATAGGTCACATAGTTATCGTGCTGAGATAACTGACGAAGCGTTAGCTCATTCATCTCACGATGAGGAAAGTTAACCGCACCAGGAATATGGCCAAGACTATAGTGCTCAGCTGAACGGACATCAAGAACGATACAATGCGGGTGGGCGTGTTGGCAGCATTCAGCCAGATCCCACGCATCAATATAATAGGACAGTTTAGCGTTAAGATAAGCCGCACTATCGGTGGGATCAGCGAAATATAAAGTTAAGTCTGTCATGTAAAATCTCCTTGAATAGTCAGAGAAGAATATCGCACTATAGCGGTTCAGATCAGACCAATTTTTTATAAAGAATAAGACCACTATGACACAACGCTCTTCGATCTGGTTATCCCTGACCTTGGCTGAACGAGGGAATCGTGTCACGCAGCTTTGTCGGGTGCTTAGAGGTGCGATTGAAAAGGGGCAATTGGTCGCCGGAGAACGTTTACCCTCAAGCCGTCAGTTAGCTAATGATCTCGGCTGCTCCCGCGTAACCGTCGAAGCGGCTTATCAACAATTAACGACCCAAGGCTATATCACGCGTCTCCCCGGTCATGGCAGTTTTGTTGCTCAACATCGCTTAACGATTTCGTCATCCACATACCAGGGTCTGCCACCCACTTTGTCGCAGCGTGGACAACAACTGTTAGCCCAGCGTCAATGTCTCGATCCACGGAATGTAGAACCCTTTAATGCAGGGGTCCCTGATGTGCAAGCCTTCCCAATAAAACAGTGGGCAGATATAACTCGACAAGTCATGGAGACCCTACCGCCAGAGCACTTACTTTACGGTGATCCACAGGGGGTTGCAGACTGTCGAAGAGCTATCAGTCATTATTTAACGCTATCTCGTCAAGTAAATTGCACACCTTCACAAATCATTGTGATGAACAGCTCACAACAGGCCCTACAATTGCTTGCCCATCTGTTGTTGGAAGAAGGCGATACCGTACTGACAGAAGCCTTATGCTATCAGGGAGCGGTCAATGCGTTTCGCCAAGCTGGTGCAGTATTAGTGCCTCAGTCTTTAGACAATGAAGGTGCCTTACCCCCGACCTATAACGCTAAATTAGCGTATCTTACTCCTGGACATCAATATCCGTTGGGTATGACCATGAGTGAGTCAAGGCGTCAACAATGGTTAGACTGGGCAACTCAGCAACATAGCTGGATCATTGAGGATGACTATGATGGAGAATTTCATTACGGAAATCATTCGCCCACCTCTCTGCAGCGTCTAGATCGCACTCAGAAAGTGATCTACCTCGGAACGTTTTCCAAAACGTTGTTTCCGGGGATCCGACTTGCCTATATGGTCGTTCCCCCCTCACTGGCCCCTGCAATAGTCAAAGCTCGACAACTGATGGATAGTCATACCGCAGTGTTATCACAAGCTGTGGTGGCAAGGTTTATATCGGAAGGTTATTTTGCAAGTCACTTACGCTTAATGAAAAAACTCTATGCAGCACGACGCCATTTACTTATCGAATTACTGAGTCAATGCCCCGCCAACACTGTACGTCTATTTCCATCGGAAGGGGGGCTACAACTTGCCATCGAGTATCTCAAGGGAAATACCTCTGCCCTGACTCTTGCCGCTGGACGACAAGGGCTGGTATTAGCTGAGTTAGCGCCACTGTGCCTGACCTCTCCGCCAATTAACGGCTGGATATTAGGCTTCGCGGCGCTAACGCCTCAAGCGATACGCCATGCCGTTACGCGGTTGAACGCGGTGTTGCAGAACGCAGCATCGTTAAACTGACCACAACCCCGATGAGGGCGCTACAAGCACCCGCTAGGTACACTGCCCCGTAGCCCGCACTATTTGCTAAAAATCCAGCAAGTGGGCCAGTCGCCCCGTAGGCGACATCCTGAAAGGCTGAGAAACACCCTAAGGCGGTGCCGCGAACCTGAGCATCCACGCGCTTCATGATCTCGACCCCCATGGCCGGGAAGACTAGTGAACAACCGGCTCCGGTCAAGGCTGCCCCCACTAATGCGTGCCACGCGTGTTGACTGAGACAGAGCAGTAATAGGCCCGCTGTTTCCACGAACAACGATATGATGGTGACTTTTACGCCACCCATTTTATCGGGGATTCCGCCAAAGAAGACTCGCACCAACACATAAGCCAGTCCAAAAATTGTTAAGGTATAGCCTGCATTCCCCCAATGCTCTGCAGCAAAATAGAGAGAAACAAAAGCCCCGATCACTGCAAAACCCACTCCCTGCAACGCCAATACCACACCGGGAGTCAGAATCTGTTTCAAAACAGTGGTAAAACCAGGACGATCGCCCCCGCTAATCGGTACAGCGGGTATTTTTGCATTACACAGCAGGGCAACCAATGGACAGAGGATACAAGCAAGGCTCACACCGAGGAAGTCGAAGTGATGGTAGAGAAACAGGCCTATGGGGGCACCCGCCGCTAATGACCCGTAGATCGCCATTCCGTTCCAGGACATCACTATTCCCGAACGTGGCTGGCCAATCAGCCCAAGCCCCCACGTGAGATTCCCAGTCAGTAAAAAACTTTCTCCCAAACCAAGCAGAATGCGCCCTAGAACTAATAAACTAAATTGTAGCCAAATAGAGTGGCTGGCAAAAACAGAAAGAAGATAAGCCACTCCCACTAAAGCAATGACACTCATTCCCAATCGGGTTGTCTGCTTTGCCCCCTGTTGGTCTGCTTTTTTTCCAGCAAATCCTCGATTAACCAATGTCGCGAAAAATTGAATACCCACAGCGATGCCGACCATCACATTATTCATACCAAGGCCATCATGAACGAATAAAGGGATGACCGGTAACGCAATTCCTGCAGTGAGATAAGTCAAAAATACAGAAAAAGAGGTCACGGCTACGGGCTTCACAGAGCGCTCTTCAGGATTACACTTATCCTGTGTCATCAAAATAGCCCCTTATTACTGCGGAAGATTTTATTTAAGCCAATAAAAACGGCAGCCTAAGCTGCCGTTTTTTCTGAGATAAATTAATTATGACGTAAATTTACGCATCGTCAATGTCGCGTTAGTCCCACCGAAGCCAAAGCTGTTTGACATCACTGTAGTCAATGCTCGCTCAGTAGGTTGAGTGATGATATTCATCCCTTCTGCTGCCGCATCTGCTTGCTCGATGTTGATGCTTGGTGCAATAAAACCATGCTCCAGCATCAGTAGGCTATAAATGGCTTCTTGAACGCCTGCGGCGCCCAGGGAGTGACCCGTCATCGCTTTCGTCGCAGAAAGGGCAGGAGTATTGTCGCCGAAGACTTCACGAATCGCGCCTAACTCTTTCACATCACCCACTGGGGTAGACGTACCATGAGTATTAAGGTAATCGATTGGTGTATCAAGACCTTCCATTGCCATTTTCATGCAACGCGCTGCGCCTTCACCCGAAGGTGCAACCATATCCGCACCATCAGAGGTTGCGCCATAACCGACGATTTCTGCGTAGATGTGTGCACCACGTGCCAGCGCATGCTCTAGCTCTTCAACAACAACCATACCACCGCCGCCTGCAATGACAAAGCCGTCACGCTCGGAATCATAAGTACGAGAAGCTTTTTCTGGCGTATCGTTATATTTAGTGGATAGCGCACCCATTGCATCGAACTCGCAAGCCAGTTCCCAGCACAGCTCTTCGCCGCCACCTGCGAAAACAATATCTTGTTTTCCAAGCTGGATTTGCTCAACCGCGTTGCCGATACAGTGCGCAGAGGTCGCACACGCTGAGCTGATTGAATAGTTAACACCGTGAATTTTAAAAGGTGTCGCTAAACAAGCAGATACACCAGAAGCCATTGCTTTGGTCACCACATAAGGGCCAACCGCTTTCAAGCCACGTGGGCTACGCATTGCGTCCGCACCGAAGACTTGGAAACGTGGAGAGCCGCCACCTGAGCCTGCAATCAATCCAACACGTGGGTTGTTTTGATATTGCTCTTCGGTCAGCTTAGAATCTTTTACCGCTTCCGCCATAGACAGATAAGCATAAATCGATGCATCGCTCATAAAACGCACAACTTTGCGATCAATTAAGCCCGTGGTATCCATTTTAACGTTACCCCAGACGTGGCTGCGCATGCCTGCATCTTTCATTTCATCAGAAAAAGTGATTCCTGAACGCCCCTCACGTAGAGAAGCCAGCACTTCTTCCTGATTATTACCAATGCTGGAAACAATTCCCAAGCCAGTGATCACTGCACGTTTCATTCACATTCCTCATAACAACTATCATCTTATGGGTGAGCACTTTAGCGTACAGTTGTACGCCGAACAACCCCCAATACATAAACTCTTTGTAAATTTGCCTATAAATTGTGATATCGCTAGACTATTCTGAAGTCTTCCGCAAAGAGCCCTCGACGTGAAATCACCCACTATCAACCATGCAGCCCTACATTGGAACGAACAAGGTACACCTGTTTCGCAATTTTTCGATGATGTCTATTTTTCAAATGCTAACGGTCTGGAAGAGACGCGCTACGTCTTTTTAGAGGGTAATCGACTCTTCACCCGTCTAATCGACACTGATCAGGACGCCTTCATTGTCGCTGAGACAGGATTTGGAACAGGCTTGAATTTTTTGACATTATGGCAAAGCTATCAGCAACTAGGTTGCCAGAATAGCGCCAAAAAATTACCACGATTGCACTTTATCAGTTGTGAAAAATATCCGTTAATGCTGGCAGACCTCGAACTAGCCCACCATCATTGGCCTGAGCTTGCCACCTTCTCGCGCGCGCTCCGTCAACAATGGCCCGACGCACTACCAGGATGCCATCGACTGATTTTTGAGCAGGGACAGATTACCGTCGACCTCTGGTTTGGCGATATCAACGACATGTTAGAGGACCTAAAAGCGAATTTAGTTCAAAAGGTCGACGCATGGTTTTTAGATGGCTTTGCCCCGTCCAAAAATCCCGATATGTGGAGCGAGTCACTCTTCTCAACGTTAGCGACCACAGCTAAGGCAGATGGCACCTTTGCGACCTTTACCGCAGCAGGATTTGTACGACGTGGGCTTGAACAAGCAGGCTTTACGGTAACTCGTCGCAAAGGTTTTGCGCATAAACGCGAAATGTTAGTCGGGCAACTAGCCTCCCTCCCAGACTATAGCAATCCAACGCCTTGGTACCCTCGCCCTCCGGCTAAGAGCAAAGAAATTGCTATTGTTGGTGGAGGGATTGCCAGCGCCTGTCTGTGTGTCGCGTTAGTACGTCGCGGATGGCACGTGACGCACTATTGCGCCGATGCGAAACCTGCTGAGAACGCTTCGGGGAATCGACAAGGGGCTGTCTACCCGCTACTACATGCCCAAGATCCGCATCTCGCGACTTTTTTTAGCGCGGCCTTCACTTTTGCTAAACGTTTTTATCAAGGTCTGCCCCTCACCTTCGAATATCAGTGGTGTGGTGTATTACAGCTGGGTTGGGATGATAAAAGTCGAAAAAAAATCGACCAACTCGTGGCACTCTCGTTGCCGCCATCATTGGCAAAATATGTGAATGCTGATGAGGCGAGTCAGCTTGCGGGATTAGACATTGAACATAGCGGCATATTCTATCCCGAAGGGGGATGGTTATCGCCCGCCGAAGTGACCGCGAAAATTTTTGACTGGGTAAGCTCGCAGGGTGTGGTGTGTCACTGGGGATACGGTGTAGAAAATCTTCAACAACAACCCAATGGCGACTGGCAACTCGGTTTTGTCCGAGGCGGCCACGCGCAGCATCACCAAGTGGTATTAGCCAATGGCCATCAGTTAAGCCACTTTACGCAGACTGAGTCCTTGCCAGTCTATCCGGTTGCCGGACAAGTGAGCCACGTTGACGAACAGCAGCCGCTGAGTCAACTCTCTACTGTGCTCTGTTATGAAGGATATTTAACTCCCTTAAGCACCACTCACCGGACCCACTGTATCGGGGCGAGCTATCGCCGTGGCGTTGCTGATTGCCAGTATTCTCAAGCAGAGCAACTCACCAATAAACAGCGATTAGCGCAATGCTTGCCCAACAGCGCATGGGCTTCAACATTCACGATCAGCGATCAGGCACGGATCGCCGTTCGCTGTGCGACACGCGATCATCTTCCCATGGTGGGTGCATTGAGCGATTATAGGCAATTCGTTGCTGAACCAGCCAAGCCTAAAGAAGAAATGGTGGAGAGCTACCACCCAGGCGTTTATCTACTGGGTGGTTTTGGATCCAGAGGGCTTTGCAGTGCGCCACTGGCGGCTGAATTACTCGCCTCTCAGCTTGGGGGAGAACCGTTACCTCTTGATCAAAGTACCTTAAACGCGTTACATCCCGGTAGATTCTGGATTCGCAAACGCGTTAAAGGAAGACCAATCACTTAGTGGATAACAATTCTTCTACCGCGCGGTGATAGAGACCTTCCCACAATTGAGTTACTAATTTTTGGTCAGGGGGGGAGAGTTCGCCCGCTTTAATCGCTTGGGCGATACTGTGTTCGACTTGTGCTTTTAATGCTTGAGGTTCGGCGGTCTGTTGGGCTTCCAACTCCGCCACTGCCAAGGTTAAATGCCCCCGCAAGTATCCGCCGGCAAAAAGCTCGTCGTCAGAACCCTGTTCCACCGTCTTATCGATACTATCGAGAATATGCTCTTCGAGATCTGTAATCATTACTTTTCCTAAAAGTGTTGGCGCTACTTATAGCGTTTCAGGCCATGAAAACTGCGCAGAATGTAGGGGTTCCGTATGGTAAAAGTCCTGCAAAGCCGCTACAAGACGAGCAGGACGTTCAGGCAAGCCCTGCTCAAGATAGTGCATGACTTGTGCATGCACTTTACGTTGAAAGGCAATCCGATCGGGTTCACAAGAACCCTCAAGGTTGTCACAGCTGATATTAAACGCAAACCCGGCGGCAACAGAAAATATCCATTCCAATGCTTGGGGTTTGATTTCGACTTGTTCAAATTGCGCCTGTGTCGTTTCATCGCGCCCGTCTGGACAGTACCAGTAGCCAAAATCCACTAACAGCCTGCGCTCAGCCCCCGCAATACACCAATGTGAAATCTCGTGCAGCGTGCTTGCATAATAGCCATGAGCGAAAACAATCCGATGATAGTTACACTTTTCGTCGGCGGGTAAGTAGATCGGCTCATCCTCACCCTTAATTAATCTTGTATTAAAATCATCATAGAAACAGCGATCAAACAGCGTGATCATATCTTGATAATGGTGTTGCTGAGTCATAAATTATTCTTCGTGTAATTATAAACCGATACTCTGTAACAGGGCAGCGCCATGACTGTCCCACAACAGTTTTGCACTCATCACCATCGACACAATAACCACCATCGGCCTGATCAACTTTTGTCCCCGGCTTAACACCAAACGAGCCCCTAATCTAGCCCCACAGACTGCGCCAATTAGCATTACGGCCCCAAGCCCCCAGACCACTTTTCCACCCACCATAAAAAAAAGTAAGCTGGCAAAGTTCGAGGTGAAATTAAGTACCTTCGCATGTGCTGTGGCTTTGGCTAAGTTAAAGCCCGCCAAAGTCACAAAGCCTAATGCGTAGAACGATCCCGCCCCCGGGCCGAAAAAACCGTCGTAAAAGCCGACGCATCCCCCTCCGATACAAGCGTAAGCAAGCCCTTCGAGCCGTGCGACCTTATCGAACTCACCTAATTTAGGCATAAACAGAAACCATAACCCAATTCCGATCAGGAGTAACGGCAGTACCTGACGCAGAATATCTGCTTTAAGGTGTTGGATAGTGAGGGTACCGGCCACCGCCCCGACAAAAGTCAGTAATATATTCAGCCACTGACAACGCAGATCGACGGCTTTGCGACGGACGAAATAGAGGCTGGCTGAAAAGGAACCGCCTACAGACTGTAATTTATTGGTGGCTAACACTTGCGCTGGGGATAATCCCGCAGCCAATAAGGCAGGTACCGTCAATAATCCCCCTCCCCCGGCAATCGAGTCGATAAAAGCCGCGAGAACTGCCACAACAAACAGTACAGCCACCAGTCCAGGCGTTACAACGAACCAATCCATGCTTATTCCTCAGAGTAAATGTTTATCCAGTAACGCTTGGCAATTGGCCGGAAGAATAGGAGGGTTAGGTTTTATCGGATGCACACCAGGTTTCGGTGGTTCAAACCAACTTTTTAACTCAGCCCCACATCCATCGCCTACTGGGGGCGCTGGTTGTTCGATACATTCAGTATCGTCAGCTGGGCAATGTAACCTAACATGCATATGGGCGCGGTGCGCGAACCAAGGGCGGACTTTCTGTAACCATTGGCGATCAGTCCCTGCATCTAAGCATAACTGCTGCTTGATGGCTGGATTGACGAAAATACGTGCGACATGGGGATCTTCAGCGGCTTGACGCACCATAGTGTCAATATCCCGGCTCCAAAGGCGGCTCACCACCGACTTATCATCGGCTGTGACCAAATCGAGAGGCTGCGGATGCAACAACTGTTGCGGCGTCCAACGTTGACGAGGAAGTTGCAACCAAATATCGACATCTAACCCAATTTGATGGCTTGCATGACCGCTGCTAAAGCGTCCCCCCGCAGGCATTCCCATATCACCAATTAGTACAGTGCCGGAAGTCTGTTGAGCAATATCTTGGCTAAAACGTTGGATAAATTGAATTAACAATGGATGACCGAAATAGCGGTGTTGATCTTGACGCATAACCTGATAATGCTCTGCCTCCAATGGTAGCGCTTGCGCCCCCACTATACAGCCATTCGCGTAGCTTCCAATGGGGTGAACAGGGCCCGCGATCGGTTGCTGAATTTTCTGCCACGGCGTTTGCGCAAAGGTCGCACAGGCTGAAGCAATAAAAAGCGCACTGCCAGCCATCCAATGTTTCATCATAGTAATCGCCTTATTTCTGAGAGTGAGTGACATCACCGCATTGCGCACGATGTCTTAGCAAATGATCCATCAATACAATGGCTGTCATTGCTTCAGCGATGGGTACGGCGCGAATACCCACACAAGGATCATGACGACCGCGAGTAATCATTTCGACCTCTTCACCCTGGCGAGTAATGGTTTTACCCGGTACCGTGATGCTGGAAGTCGGTTTTAGCGCAATAGAGGCGGTAAGGGTTTGGCCACTACTGATGCCACCTAAAATACCGCCAGCATGATTACTCTGAAAGCCCTCTTTGCGAATCTCATCGCGATGTTGACTTCCGCGTTGAGCCACCACATCAAACCCATCCCCTATTTCGACGCCTTTTACAGCATTGATACTCATTAAGGCATGGGCGAGATCAGCATCAAGGCGATCGAACACTGGCTCACCTAATCCAACGGGAACATTTTCAGCCACAACGCTGACCTTAGCGCCAATCGAATCCCCCTCTTTTTTTAACCCGCGCAGTAACGCATCCAGCGCCTCAAGTTGGTCACTGTCCGGTGAAAAAAACGGGTTCTGTTCAACCTGCGACCAATCTTTCAGTTCGCAGCAGACATCGCCCATTTGCGCGAGATAGCCCCGAATCACAACATTATGCGTTAGCTGCAGATATTTCTTTGCAATAGCGCCGGCTGCCACACGCATAGCGGTTTCACGCGCCGAAGAGCGACCGCCGCCACGATAATCACGAAAACCATATTTTTGATCGTAGGTAAAATCAGCATGGCCTGGACGATACAACTCTTTAATTTCACCATAATCTTGCGAACGTTGATCGGTGTTCTCAATCAATAAGCCGATCGAGGTTCCAGTAGTTTTTCCTTCGAAGACACCTGATAAAATTTTAACTTGATCAGGTTCACGACGCTGCGTGGTATAACGTGAAGTGCCTGGACGACGGCGATCTAAGTCATGCTGTAAATCGGCTTCAGTTAAGGGGATGCCTGGCGGCACACCATCAACAATGCACCCTAGCGCCACACCGTGAGATTCACCAAAGGTCGTGACACGGAAAAGTTGACCAATTGTATTTCCAGCCATGTTTAATCCTTATCGTTAATTTATGCTGAAAAAATCGACTTATTTCGCCGAGCTATTTTCAAAAAAAGGCTTACATTCGACTAATTGTTGATAGTCCAACATAAAGACCCCGTCACCACCTTGTTCAAACTCCAACCAAGTAAAGGGAACCTCGGGATACTGCTCAATCATATGCACCATGCTGTTACCGACTTCACAAATAATCACGCCCTCTTCACTCAGGAATTCAGTCGCTTGTGCAAGCATACGGTTAACTAAAATTAAGCCATCATGGCCCGCCGCTAAACCGAGCTCCGGTTCATGACGATATTCATCTGGCAAGTCATCCATATCCTCTGCATCGACATAAGGAGGGTTGGTGACAATCAAATCGTATTTAATCGGCGGTAAATTATCGAAGAGGTCTGAGCAAAGTGGCGTGACTTGATGCATCATGCCATGCGCTTCAATATTCTGCTCAGTAACCGCTAACGCGTCAGGTGAAATATCGGCCGCATCGACTTCAGCGTCAGGAAAGGCATAAGCACAAGCAATCGCGATACAGCCACTCCCCGTACACAGATCTAGAATATGGCGTGGCGAGCGATTGATTAATCCAGAGAACCCATGATTGATTAACTCTCCAATCGGTGAGCGCGGAACTAAGACTCGCTCATCGACATAGAACTCATGACCACAGAACCAAGCTTGGTTGGTCAAATAAGCCACAGGAATGCGCTCGAATACACGACGCGTCACACGCTCGACAATCAATTCACGCTCTGAACGCGTTAATCTCGCCGTACGCATCTCTTCAGGGAGATCGAGAGGAAGATGTAATGTAGGTAAAACGAGTTGAACCGCTTCGTCCCAAGGATTATCTGTCCCATGGCCATACCAAATATCGGCGGCGGAAAAACGGCTAATTGTCCAGCGTAACATATCCTGAATGGTATGCAGGTCGCTTACCACCTCTTCGGCAAAAAATTTATCCACATGCCCTCCAGGGCAACTAACAAAACTTTACCTAGTTTGCCACGAACTTATGCTAAATTCAGCTTCAATAGACGGCTATTTTCACTCATGCCGGGTAATTTATAAGAGAAATTTGATTTTTAATGCATTGCCGTTAAAAATGACAAGATGATAATTCAGTAGCTGGAACGACGATGAGCAGTAAAAATCCCCTCGATAAAGAAGACTTAGACCTGTTTAGAACGTTGATGGGTGATACTCGTCGTATTAAGCAAGACACCGTGCTGCATCCGCTGGTGAAAAAAATTGAGCGAGCCCTTCCCCAAAAAAGATTGATCAGCGAACAGGTCGACAATAGCCACTACTTTTCAGATGAATACCAACCTCTTTTGGCTGTAGAAGGGGCTGTACGCTATACCCGTGCCGATGTGAATCCTTACGAAGTAAAAAAATTGCGCCGGGGAGATTATACGCCTGAGATTTGTTTAGATTTACACGGTTTGACTCAGCAACAAGCGAAAAAAGAACTGGGCGCCATGATTGCCGCGTGTAGAAGGGAACGCCTTTTTTGTGCATCTGTCATGCATGGGCATGGCAAACATATTCTTAAGCAACAAATACCACTTTGGTTAGCCCAACATCCTTATGTGATGGCGTTCCATCAAGCACCAAAAATGTTTGGAGGAAATGCCGCAATCTTAATGCTGATCGAAGTCGACGAACTGATAACACCTCTCCTTTAACGCGACTTCGATCAGGCATAGAGATTACATTGCGGTGGCAAGACGTGAAGGGCTTTCCTGCCAACATAAAGTACCGCGTGCGGTATTGGCATCGTAATCAATATGGGCGATACCTGCTGTGGCAAACATCGGTGGGCACTGTTCTGGGCATAGGGCTGAAACCAGATAACCGACGAGAGGGAGATGAGAAATAACCATTACTGTCTCGACGCCTTCACTGGCTAAGCCTTGCAGGTAATCACTCACCGCTTTGGCATCACCGGAAGGGGTAAGCATATCTAAGGTTTTAACGTTACCGCCGAGCGTGACATTTTCAGAAAAAACGTTAAACGTCTGCTGAGCCCGTAGGAAAGGACTGACCAACGTCAAATCAAACGAAGACTGTTGCTCTGCTAGCCAACGGGACATTTGTTGGGACTCAACAACACCACAATGTGTCAACGGGCGTTGCGCGTCACTTGCCGCATCGAGAGCTGCGTCGCCATGACGCATTATATAAACATGCATAAAGCACCGTTACTGAAAGGAAAATTGATTCAGCGCCTATCACTCCCTGCGCGTGAATCTGCTTTTTTACCTTAGCTCACTGAGACAGTCAACCCTATAGCAAGATAGTAGGATGCAAACCGCTGTAATTGCGAATAAAAAAACACCAAAAAATATAAAAAAACGCCCAGCTTGGGCGTTTTAGCGTGGGTAATACGATGCAGCGAGAACGGTATTATTCCGCATCGATATCTTTTAAATCGCCTTGGATAGCTTGAGCGTTAGGATTATCTTCAGGCTTCAATTTACCGCCATTGGCTAAGAAATCATAACGTTGGAAGTATGCATTGCGGATAAAGGCATAAGGATCGCTTTGCTGATGTAAAATGCCATCAGAATCGAGTAACTGCGCACGGGTTTCTACGCCTTCGAGTACCCATTTGCCCGCAGATAACCAAATAGTTAACCAGCTAAGCGGTGCGTAAAGGTTATCAACATAATCGCCACCATCTTGACGAACAGTGAAACTGCCGTATCCCGGTAGCTCAACATAGGGTCCATAACCCACCCCATAATACCCTAGTGTGCTTCCGAAACCATGAGCATGCTCACGCGCGAGCTGTGGATTGGCTTTGCCTGCCACATCGATCAATCCACCTAAACCCAGTGTCGAGTTAAGAAAGAAACGCGTAAAGTGGATAGCAGCCCGTTCTACATCGCCTTCCAACAGGTAGTTGACCATAGAAGACGGCTCATCCAAATTGCCCAACACATTACTAATTCCTGTGCGCGCCGGTACAGGAACATAATCACGCCATGCAACGGCAACCGGACGAACAATGTAAGGGTCCAGCACATCATAGTTAAAATTAAACATCTTACGGTTAAAACCTTGCAGAGGGTCACTACGCTGTGACGTCTGCTGAGTTTCATCAGGTTTTGAACTCGCGCATCCTGCTAAAACAAGCACAGCTAAACTTAATGCTGTTAGCCGGTAAGAGAGGTTATTTACCATGTTTTGCACCGTTATAATTTTAAGGTTGTTGCTGATCTATGATGACAGACAGCGACTGCTTACCGGTGAAGCGAGCCACTGAATTCAAGCCAAACCAGTCATCTTTTTGCGGTTTAGCACTACCATCCCGAGAAATACGTGCACGTACTTGTAACTGATGTTGAGCCGAAAGCAGGCGCTCAGGCACCATTGCATTACTGTCGTCCAGTACCAGACTCAACGGAAAGTGGCTTAAAGGAATCCGTTTAACCGCGACGGGGACAGGTGAGACACCATCAGTTACAGAAATATACAATACACCATTTTGCGGTAACATTCTTTTCGCAGAGCTACTCAAATCGATATTGACGGTTAATTGACTGGTTTGGAGACCAGCATTAGTTTTCGCTTGCTCAATACCTTTCTCTACGGCCTCTCTTTGCGCAGAACCCGGCGCTAAATTCGGCAACAGTTGTTGCCAATAGCGAATGGCTTCAGAATATTTCTGTTGCGCAAAGAAATCGGCCGCGAGTAGGGTCAATAACCGCGTATCCTGAGGTTGATGTACCAGCATATCTTGTAACAGAAGTTGCGCTTGACGATTATCTTGCGGATCAGGCGAGCGAACCAAAACCTCTGCATAATCACTTTTTAACCCTGCATCGTTCGGGGCTAGACGCAGTGCTCTTTCGAATGCCTGGCTCGCCAATTGACTATTATTTAAAACCATCCCCAAACGGCCTAACATTGCCCAATCTTGCACATTATCAGGGTCATTCTGCAGTGAGGCACGTAATCCCAAAGAGAATTGCTGCAACTCACCCATGGTCAGATGCTCAGCCTGAGAATTCATCAACCGTTCACGTAGCTGCGGATAATCCTGCTCAACTTGACTCAATTCCATTTGTTGCATTATACCGCCGGTTTTGAGATACATTGCCAGTGATACCCCTATCACCACGACAATGATCGGTACCATCACCCATGATTTTCCCAATGTAACGGTACGAGACGCTTGCTCAGGCAGATCGGCCAGCAGCGAGTGCTGTAATTCTGTCACCAACTCGGCTTTTTCGGTGACAATACCTTGGGCATCATCCTCTTCAATCTCTTGTAAGCGCTGTTGGTAAAAGAGCGTATTCAGTTCATCGCGTAGTTGTGCATAATCTCGGGGTTTATGGCCGAGGGCTAACGCTATCCAAACACAGGCTACACCGAGTAAACCGAGCAGCACTAACCATAAATTTCCCATTACTGTTGCTCCTTATCGGCAATCACTTTGGCTAAACGTTGTTGCTCTTCGGCCGATAACTTGGCAGCCTGGGGGTGACGTTTCGCACGTAAATAGATGACGAATCCACCGCCAATCACGAACAGTAATGGCCCCAACCATAGGATAAGGGTTGAAGGGGTAACGGGGGGTTCGTAGGTAACGAAGTTACCGTAACGTGCCACCATATAATCAATAATTTGTTGACGCGACTGCCCCTGCTCCATCAATTGGTAGACTTTTCCTCTCATGTCGGCGGCAATCATGGCCGAAGAATCAGCGATGCTATTATTTTGACATTTCGGGCAGCGCAACGACTCGGTAAGTTCTCGGTATTGCTCTTCTTGATCAACCGACGAAAAGTGATAGGTATCAATCGCAGCCCAGACCGAGGTCGTTAGCAACATGCCACAGATCAACATAAGACATTTTCTGAACATTAGTGCTGCCCCTGCTGTGAATACTTATCCCACAACGGCTTCACTTCTTGCTGCCAGACTCGTTGATTGATATCCCCAGCATGGCGATAACGTATAATCCCCTGCCCATCAATAAGGAAGGTTTCCGGCGCACCGTATACGCCAAGATCCAGTCCCAACATACCATCACCATCGTATAAGCTTAATGAGTAAGGATTGCCGAGGGTATTCAGCCAATTGATGGCTTTAGTACGATCATCTTTATAATTGAGCCCCACCACCCTGACACCCTGTTCAGCAAGGTGGTTTACATATTGGTGTTCAGCACGACAAGTCGGACACCAGGTTGCCCAGACATTAAGCAAGAGTGGTTTACCGTCGATCAACACACTTTGATCAAACCGTTTCCCAGGCTCAAACAGCGATTCCAGTCGAAAGGTTGGGACAGGCTTTCCAATCAAGGCGGATTCCAAACGAGTGGGATCATCACCCTGCGCGTTACGCGTTAATTGCCAAAGTAATGCGGCAGCAAGTAACAGGAAAAGGACTAATGGAATAAAAAGAATTTTTTTATTCATGCTTTATCTCCTTTTTTCTGGGCTTTTTTCGCAGAGCGATAGCGAGGGTCTGCAATACAGAAAATTCCACCTATTGCCATGAAAACACCGCCGAACCAGATCCATCTTACGAAAGGTTTATAATAAATGCGTACTGCCCAGGAGCCATCATCTAGCTCTTCGCCCAATGCAGAGTAGAGATCACGCGTGACCCCACCACTGATAGCGGCTTCTGTCATCATCGTTCGTGCTGCGGTGTAGAAACGTTTTTCAGCGTACAACACCGCTTCGTTTTTACCCTGACGCGTCACATCAATCACACCCGACCCACCGCTATAGTTTGCTCCTTGCAGAGGTTTTACGCCTCGGAAGGTAAATTGGTAATCATGAATCGAAACACTCTCCCCGGCTTTCATCCTTACGTCACGTTCGACACTGTATTGCGTACTAAACGCAATACCAATTACCGTAACCGCGACGCCAAGATGCCCTAGGACCATTCCCCAGTGGCTGCGGGATAACTTAGTCAGCCCTTGCCAGAAACGATGACGGTGAGTCGCTCGCTCATGTAATTCCATAATGGTAAGAATGATGACCCACAGCGACATTAATAGCCCAACAACGGTCATACCTTGGATACGATCCTGCAACCACCACGGAATAACCATTGCCGCAATAAAAGTCGCTACCATTGCCATAACTAATCGCTTGACTAACTTTTGCGGTTCATCCCGCCGCCAGCGTACTAACGGACCAATACCTAAAAATAGGGCAAAAGGGGCCATCAGCCAACTGAACATAGTATTAAAGAATGGCTCGCCGATAGATATACTGCCCAGCCCTAATTGCTTATGTACCAGCGGTAATAGTGTACCGAGCAACACAACCAACATCGCAGCAATCAGCAACACGTTGTTCCCTAGCAAGAACGATTCGCGTGACCAAAGTTGATTATCAACACGACTACGCACTTTCCCGCCTTTCAGCGCATATAGCAGGAGTGAGCTACCAATGACGATCACTAAGAAAATAAGAATAAACATGCCGCGTGTGGGATCAGAAGCGAAAGAGTGAACAGAAACCAACACACCGGAACGGACTAAGAATGTCCCTAATAGACTGAGTGAGAAAGCGGTAATCGCTAATAATACCGTCCAAGATTTAAAGGTTCCGCGCTTTTCTGTCACCGCCAATGAGTGAATCAACGCGGTGCCGGCAAGCCAAGGCATCAGCGAGGCATTTTCCACCGGGTCCCAGAACCACCAACCGCCCCAACCCAGTTCGTAGTAAGCCCATGCCGACCCTAATACAATGCCGATGGTTAAGAAAACCCACGCGGCCGTCGTCCAAGGGCGCGACCATCTTGCCCACGCCGTATCGAGACGCCCAGTCATTAATGACGCGATAGCGAATGCAAAGGCAACCGAGAACCCGACATAGCCCATATAAAGTAATGGGGGATGAAAAATTAGCCCAATATCTTGCAGCATCGGATTTAAATCGCTGCCGTCCACTGGGAAGTTAGGTAGCGTTCGAATAAATGGATTAGAGGTTAGGGTTAGGAAAAGCAGGAAACCAAGATTAATCATGCCCATCACAGAGAGTACACGGGCAACAGAGTCCAGCGGCATTTTCCGACTTAAACAGGCCACTGCAAACGTCCAACCACTTAACATCAATAACCACAACAGTAATGAACCCTCGTGGGCCCCCCACGTTGCGGCAACCCGATACCAGACAGGTAAGAGCGTATTCGAGTTCTCGACCACATAGGCAACGGTGAAATCATTCTCAACAAAGGCATTTACCAAAATCAAGAACGCTGCCACGATACACAGGAAAAGAGCGTAACTTAGGGGACGCGCTAATGACATTAAGCGTAAGTTTAGGGTTCTTGCCCCCCACAATGGCCAAATACTCAGAACGAACGCTAGCCCCGTGGCTAGGCATAAAAGAAAACTACCAATTTCCGGCATCATCAGTTTTTCTCCGCCCCCGCTACGCCTGCTTGTTGGTGATTTTTCTTCATTGCATCCTCAATTTCCGGTGGCGTATATTTCTCATCATGTTTCGCTAAGACTTGTTGGGCGTTGATAAGATGGTTAGGTGCTAAGACGCCTTGCGCAACGACCCCCTGCCCTTCCCGGAATAGATCCGGTAAAATTCCCACATAACTGACAGAAACGACCCCGTTTGCGTCATACAATTTAAAGCTTACCGCTAAGGTGTTGGGGTCGCGCTTCACGCTGCCTGGCATGACCATTCCACCAACTCGCAGACGTTGCCCCGGCTCAGGGATTTGATGATCTTCGCCTTTGCCATTGATAATTTCGCTTGGGGTATAGAACAGGTCGATATTTGAGCGTAAAGCATACATAACCAGCGCCGTGGCAATGCCCAGCCCCGTTACGATGACTAATACAGTGATTAACCGCTTACGACGACGAAGATTCATGGTTTCTCTCCCGTACTCTGTTTACGCCTTTTAGCCGTCATAATACGCTTTTCACGATCTTGCTTCGTCGCGATCATCACTAACAATTGACGACGTTGATAGGCACTATGTCCTACCAAAATAAGCATCACTAATAACGCGACAAAAACGGATAGCCACACATAAAAACCGTATCCGCCCATCGCCAAGAATTGTGCCCACGAATGAAAAGCCGGGGTCATTGTTTTTTCTCCAAATGTGCGATCTCTCTCGCCCATGGTCGATGTTGCTCGGTTAATAGCAACAGATTGCGTAATCGACTCAGCGTTAGAGTAATAAAGAAGAGCAAATATCCCAAAATTGACCAGCGTAAGGGTGTGCGCATTTCAGGGGCAATCGCTTGTTGCAGCAGGCCAGAGGAGCCTTGATGTAACGTATTCCACCACTGCACGGAGTAATGGATAATCGGTAAATTCACCACCCCAACTAAAATTAAGATACTGGCAGCACGCCCAGCAGCCCGACGATCATCAAACGCATGATAAAGGGCGATGATCCCCATGTAGAGAAAGAGCAGAATAAGTTCTGAGGTTAAGCGAGCGTCCCAAATCCACCACGTCCCCCACATGGGTTTCCCCCAAGCGGAACCGGTGACTAAGGCAATAAAGGTGAATGCAGCACCAATCGGCGCCATCGCTCTAGCCACTAAATCTGACATTTTCATCTGCCAAACTAATCCAGTCAGTGCGCTAACTGCCATTGCCGCATAAATCCCCATCGACCACATTGCCGCAGGAACATGCAAGTACATGATGCGATAGCTCTCACCCTGTTGGTAGTCCGGTGGCGCGAAGATAAAGCCCCACCCCCACCCTAAGGCAAGACAACTGATTGCTCCTCCGCCAAACCAAGGCAGCCACTGGCTACAAAGCCGATACAAGCGATCGGGTTTCGCCAAGAGATGTAACCACTTCCACATAACAATGCTCACTTTATAATTATGTTGTTTTTTTACTGCAAACTTACCCGTAGTGCGGCAGCGATAGCAAATGGCGCTAACACTACACTCACCACTAACATGGCAGCCAAAATCGCAAGGTAACCGGAAATCGCCAGTCCTTGACTCGCCGCATCCACCGCACTGCTCGCAAAAATAAGAATAGGGATCGCTAAGGGCAGTACTAGAAGACTGAGTAATACACCTCCTCGCCGCAGACCAACGGTTAAGGCTACGCCGATAGCGCCAAGGAAGCTAAATATGAGCGTTCCCAGTAATAGAGTTAATACCAATCCCCACCAACCGGTAAAATTTAGCGATAAAAATAGGGACGCTAAGGGTGAAAGAATGATCAGTGGTAAACCACTGGTCAACCAATGCGCTAACACTTTGATTAACGCTACCATTGGTAAGGGGGTTGGGATCAGTAATAGCTGTTCCAAAGAACCGTCAAGAAAATCATCGCGGAACATTCTTTCCAGTCCTAGTAACGAGGCCAATAGTGCCGCTACCCAAACGACCCCTGGGGCTATACGGGCTAATAAGGTACTTTCGGGACCGATTCCTAACGGGAAAAGCGTCACGATAATCAAAAAAAACCAAAGCGGGTTAATGATATCGGCACGATGGCGAAAGGCTATTTTTAATTCTCGTCGTAACAGCTGTTGCATTATTCAACGTCCCCACTAAGACGTAGTTTTCTAATCGGCTGCGCCGAGGCGGGGAGATCCTGATGAGTAGTCAATACAATAATGCCCTGTCGTGCGAGGTGTGCCATAAATTTCGCATTGAGTGTGCTCACGCCCCATTTATCAATGGCGGTTAAAGGTTCATCGAGGATCCACAAGGTGGCATCGGTTAACCATAACCGGGCTAAAGCCACTCGCCGTTGCTGCCCCGCTGAAAAATGAGCCACAGGAATCTCTTCATACCCTGTTAGCTCGACCTCTTCTAGCGCCTGATAGATTGCTTCTCGTGAAGCCTTTGGGTGGTAAAAGCGAAGATTTTCATAGGCAGTTAATACTTGCTTAATCCCTGGCAGATGGGCCAAATAAAGCATCTGTTGGGGCCAGCCCTCGCAATGATGGAGGATGGATTGGTCACCCCAAGAGATAACACCTTCATCCGGTCGACTTAAGCCAGTTAATAGACGTAATAATGTGGTCTTACCCGCACCATTCTCGCCTTCAATCTGCATGATTTCTCCAGCAGAGAGCGTAAACGTTAAGTCTTTAAATAAGACACGTTCATCGCGGTAACAGCTGACATTGAGGGCTTGCAACATGATTAAATCAGTGATTAACAGTTATAATAGGCGAAACTATACCATACGCCGCCTAGTTGCCGAATCTTGTTTCACGACAAATGTTACATAAAGGTTTAAAAAAAGCGTGTTTTTGGCGATAAAAGCAGCATTTTTAAAGATTTGTTACTCAATCTTATACAATAGAGAAATCCCGCTCCATACATTTTGCGCAAGCCAATTATTCGCACTACAATTACGGAATCAAGCGATAACATTTTCGCCTCAACATCTGGACGAATAGATAATTTACTGCGTAAACTATTGTTTAGTTTCACTAATCGTTATCCTATTCGCTAAATATTTGTTAGAGTGCTAAAGAATTAACATCCTTCATTATGATAACAAATGCTTACGACCATCATCTATAGAAGTCATATCGGTAAAAATACTTCCAAATTCGAAGTAGAAAAGTTTATTGAAAAGGCTAACCAACGCAACTCCGACGCAGGAGTAACAGGGATATTACTGTTTGATGGTGAGCATTTTTTACAATTACTTGAAGGACCGGAAGAAGAAGTCGATACTATTTATCGTGTGATCTGTGGTGATCATAGACATTTTTCTCTTACTGAACTTTTACGTGACTACTCAATCGAGCGCCATTTCGGTAACGCGGGTATGGAGCTGTTCGACCTGCGTAATTACGACAAGTCCGCTGTACTTGACGCGGTATTGGACCGTGCCACATCGAAATTTAAACTCACCTACGATGACCGGACTCTGCAATTTATTAAGACATTCGTAGAGTGTGAAAATAAAGACAGTTATCTTGAGTTAGGTGAAAGTGAGAAATGGCAGTTTGAACTTAATGAACAGCCGGAGCTGGTCGCGGACCACAGTGAAGAATTGCCTTATACCTTCGGCTTTCAACCGGTTATCAATCCTTCTTCTCGTAAAATCTTAAGCTACGAAGCCAAGATGCGTGCTGCTGACGGCCAGTCGCCTCTAAAGTTTTTTGCAAGCCTGCAACGCGATGAAATTTATCATGTCGATCTGGTTTCGAAACAGACGGCGTTACAGATGGCGAAAAGTTTACAGTTAAATGACTACACCTTAGTTTTAAAACTTTTGCCAATGACGTTAGTCAAGAATCCAGAGGCGGTAGAATTTTTACTGAACGCCATTCAAGAAAATGATTTTGTACCACAACAGATTGTGATTTCTATCGCTGAAGACAGTGTCGTCAACGAAGATGAAACCTTCACTGCCGAAGTAATGAAACTGAAACGTGCGGGTATCCGTCTTGCCATCGATAATTTTGGTGCAGGGATGGCTGGGCTGTTATTACTTACACGGATACAGCCAGAGTTAGTCATGGTAGATAGCGATATGCTACGCGATGTGCACAAAAATGGCCCTAAACAGGCGATTAATCAATCTATCATTAAGATTTGTTCGTCATTGGAAATCCAAGTAATTGCTTCAGGTATCACTCAGGTGGAAGAGTGGTCATGGCTACGTTTAGCGGGTGTCAAAGCCTTCCAAGGTGATTTATTTGCCGGCGCCGTCCCTCGTAGGCTTCCTGCGATTCACTGGCCCGTTGACCTTAACGCACGTATCAGCGCATAATGAATCGTTATTCCCATCAATATTTAAGGGAATAACGCCCCCTCATTCAGCAGTAATCCCTCTATCATCTGCCGTGATAAGCGGATAGTTATCCCGAACACACACCAAGTCCCCCCTCAACACCTCTCCTTTATGTACTAGAATCCTAAGCCGATGTACCTTGTTCTATACCGAAGATATCGCGGCAACAAGTGAGAGAATGCGGCAGAAAGGTGGCACCTTGGTCTAAGGTCCGAATGACTGTATTGGCAGTGAAGCCGGTAGAGGTAATCAAATTTGGTTTGGTATATGTAGGCGCTTGCACTCATAAACGACTATACCTACAATCAGCACAACCGCGCTAACATTAAATTAGAATAATTAATTTAACCGTAAAATTACGGTGTTATGTTCATTTTGGAGAAAACTCTGCTCTGAGTTTCGCTATAACCTCAGCCCTACCAAAAACGCCCCTCGATGGTGTGTCATAATGGCAACCCGGTAGCAAGAATCCTTTTCTTCAGTTCGTTGGTACGGGATGATTCCAGTGTATTGCTGAACAGCGCTTTAATTTTTGCCGGACGGGCGTCAAATTGTGCTGCCAAATCCCCCGCCCGATAACCATGCCGCACCAGTGTGGGCTCTAAATCATCCATATGGCGTGACAGGACTGATCCGGCCAGTTCAGCGGAAATGATCGACTCACCGGTATCGTATCCAGCTTCCAGCGCCAGCGTCAGGTGTTGTTGGATCTGCAGTGGGATACGTAGTTGTTCGGCCAGTAAATCCATCACTTCCTCGCTGAAAATCCCAATTGCCGCCCCAGTGCCTCCACTGCAACTTTCCAGCAGCCACTGGATGTACTCACGATGGCTCCCCGTGACGCCATCCAGAGAGAAAACATCGGTCCGGTAACTAATTTCTTCCATGGTAGGCCGGTGCAGATCATTTCGCAGCTTGGGATGCCATGCCATCACGATAGACAACCTACTACCTCCTACTTCGATCAACTCCATCAACCGTTTGAGTCCGGTCAGGGTGTGTCCGTTCAGGTCATGAGCTTCATCAACAAACAATACCACGGGACGTTTGCACTTTTTGAAAAGTGCCAGTAATTCACGCTCCCGCTTTCATTCTGTATCGGGATTGGCCTAATATTCTGTCTCCGGCTTGTAAAATGGTACAGCGTATCGTGCGCCTCTTTTACAGTACGAAAGGGGCGTTCGACCTTGCCTTTGGAACGGGCCGTCGTGCGCGTTCCGTCACTGCTTGCCAGCAAGTGCGTTTTCCAGTCAATACCCAGCGCCGGCATCTCGTTCTGAAACAACTGGCTTTTAGCCACCGGGCATTGTCCAGATAAATCATTGTCGGCCGCCCCTGGAATACGAAGGCTTCCTGTGGTTTGAATCCGAGGGAGACAAATCAAATTGCCAGCAATCATTGCGGTGAGATGCCTGAAACCTGACGGCGGCTGGCTCTCTGAAAAACGAAGGTGATCCAACTTCATCATCGTCAGATGGCGCTCAACCGTTGAGCTGGTAAGCGGTCCTTGTGGTACGTGGATAAACCCCCGGGGCGTTTCGACGCCATAGTCTTCGATCAGCGCAATGGCCCGGGCGGTGGATAAATGTCGTCCCTTTTTGTTGGTGGTACGTAACTTCAGGGCTGGGATGAGCTCGCAATATGTTTCCAGTTCAGTTCCCGGCATGACGCGGATTTTTCCTGTCAACGCGATGGACGGCATGAGGGTAATGAATGCGACTGATGACCCGATAGAGGGTGGCGGGCGAAACGCCGTACAATTCGGCAGAGTCCATGATTTGTCTGGCTCGTTCCGGACTCCTGCGCGGCAGCCCGGCAAGCCGCTGATGCAATTGCTGCAGTGAGTCGGCGGGAATGCGGCTACGCTGTCCGGAGGGCATGTTGCTCGGGCTGCGTCAGATAGTTATACAATGTTGATTGTCCGATACACATCAACCGACCTATCTGCGCTACGGTGTGGCGTGGTTCATGGTACAGCTGCAGTGCCAGTTTTTATTTTTCCGGATCAAGATTTTTTTTTCTTCCTACCTGACGTCCGCGGGCTTTCGCGGCGACCAGACCTGCCAGGATTCGCTCATGAATCATGATTACGCTCGAACTCGGCGAGTGCGCCAGACAATAATCGTGTCGCCAGCCCGCAAGAAAGTGATTAACGCAACCAGCCCACTTCGATCAGCCTTAACGCCGCTGGCTGTGTCTTCAAAAAAACGCTCGCATCCGGCCTGACGTAATGCGTCACGCTGAAGATCGAGATGTTGATCATCTGTTTAAACCCGGGCGTAACCAATCAGCATGGTATAAGTGTCCCGTTATCACGTTACAAATCAGTCTAAGCAAATGTAGATAGATAGATTTAAAAGACACTGAATAACACAGTTTTGATTAAAACATCGCCCTAAAAGTAAACGTCCAGCAAACCCTCAATTGCTGGACGCCGACTCAGCCCCTCATATCCATAAAAAAATGTATAGATTATATACTAGTGATGAAACCTCGCTGTTATTTGAAACCACCTTTGACCAGTGTTCCGGTCTCATCATGCGTCCAGGTAATGGCACCAGGACAAGCAGACGAACCACTCGATAAAGTAGAAATAGTTCCCTGTAATTTTCCATCGTTTCCGGTTGGTGGCAGGAATTTTACTTCATAATAAGGCCAGACTTTATTGTCACAGGTAAGCTTAAAATTCGGATTATTCATTTTATAATTTTCAATCCATGATATCTGTGAACCAGCCAAATCGCCTGCTGATTCTCCCACTTCCCATTGGCCGATGACATCCTCACGACCGGTATTCGTATTCAATGTTGTTCCGGTCAGGAACCGCCCTTCTTTCTTAACCTTAAATAAGAATGTGTCTCCCAATTTTCCAGGAACATAAAGCCGACAGGTTGCACCGGCTTTCGCACCATCGGCCCCGCCCTTACAATTTTTATGATTCGTAGAGGTATCTTTTCTGAAGCTACTGAATAACACCATAAACTGCCGTTTGCCATCTTGGGTGTTTTTAGTTGGCTGAATACCTGTATAGCCAATGCCACCGCCCCCAGTGAAACCGAACTGGTTAGCATAATAAAACTCATCGACTGGAGCTGCTGCATTGATAGTTATACCAAAAGTAATTTGATTTATTGGTTCTGATGATTTTATCTTCCAGTTCATACTGGGAGTAGCAGCAACACAGAAACCAGCGAAACCGAGTAGAGCTGTAGCCAAAACACTATGTTTAAAAAAAACCATAAAAACTCCTTAATTAAACCTATAAACTTTCTATATAACAAAAAGACATTAGAACGGCGTCTTTCCCTATAATGCCAATAATATACGGATAAACCGCAGAAAATACACTTTAGTGGATCACAAAATCAGGAAGGCAGTCTCACCGCCGTGGCGGCCGGTGGGGAAGTCGTTTCTGGCCTCTGAGCTTGCCGCTGCACTAAAGCAGATTCGGGAGTTACAGCGCCTTCTGGGTAAGAAGATCATGGAGGTTGAGATCCTGAAAGAAGCCGTGGAGTACGGCCAGTCGCGAAAATGGATAGCGCAAACGCCCTTGTGGCCAAAGGACGGGGAATAGCACAGGTCATGCCAAAACCGGATGTGAGAAGTTCATTACTAAACCTTGCTGCAGCGTTCACGCATTACAATGTCCCCCCACATAGCGCGCTGGGATATCTCTCCCCGAGGGAATACCGGCGGTAGCGGGAATCGTTATCGTAAGATACAAAAGCTGTCCGGAGATGGCGGGGCAAGATCAGCTCCCCTTCGGCCTGCTCATCGAATTAATGTCACTGCCGTCAGGCGTTGAAACTCCCTCAACAGCTCTGCGCTGGGTACCGGCCGACTAATTTTGCGCTGAGAGCCTGTCATCGCATAAAGAGGTTATAGAGGGGATCCACACCCTATACCGGTGATATCCCCTCCCCTTCTGGCCTAAGGTGCCTCAATGACTATAGCAACGCGTCTGTTCATGGCTCTGCCTTGCGAAGACTTATTACTGGCAATAGGGTAATCCCCCCATTTTTAACGGAGGTAATAAGTAGAATCAGTTAACACGTTGAATATGCTGCATCGGTGTAAAACCATTCAGTGCCATATTCGGTCGTTCATGATTATAAATCCATTGCCATTTTGTCGCATATTCCTGCAACGCATTCAATGATGAAAACAAACTTTGACCCAGCCAGTCATAACGCACTGTCCGGTTATAACGCTCAATATAAGCATTCTGCTGAGGTTTTCCCGGCTGAATAAAATTGAGTCGAATATTGTGCTGCTTAGCCCATATTATCAGTGTATTGCCTGTATATTCAGGACCATTATCACAACGAATTGATACCGGTTTTCCCTTCCATTCAATAATTTGCTCCAGCGTCCTGATAACCCGTATTGCCGGGAGTGAAAAATCAACCTCAATCGCCAGTGCTTCACGGTTAAAATCATCGATCACATTGAGCAAACGGACAGAACGTCCATCTGACAGTTGATCATGCATAAAATCCATAGACCAGCTGACGTTGCTGCTTGCAGGGACAGAGAGTGGCTCCGGCTTTTCTCGTTTTAACCGTTTTTTAGGCTTTATACGCATGTTAAGTGATAATTCGCAGTAGATACGATAAATCCTTTTGTGGTTCCATGTGAACCCTTTCACATTGCGTAGATACAGGTAACACAGACCAAATCCCCAGTTTCTTTGGTTGCTTGTGATCCGAAT
>NZ_JABBFR010000070.1 GCF_018494065.1 Rosenbergiella gaditana
GACGTAATGTGTGCGTCGTTACAGACTTCTTAATGGAACTAATCTCAGTAGCCTCTTTGATAATGGTGTTTATTTTGTTCAAGTCGATAGGGCTACCAGCTGTATTTGTGAATATGTACCCTCTATCAATAAAATTGTCATTCCACTGGTTTTCTTTCTTGTTTTCTAAAATAAGCGTTTTAAGTAAGTTAATACTTTGGGTAGTGATTCCGATGGTTCTATAGCTTTTACTTGTTTTAGTGGTCTCTTTTACTCCAAATGCTCCCGTTTCTTTATCAGTTACCCAATTAATTGTACCGTCGATATCTAGAGT
>NZ_JABBFR010000071.1 GCF_018494065.1 Rosenbergiella gaditana
GGAACCTGCGGTTGGATCACCTCCTTACCTGTAAGATACATGACTGCGTAGTGCTCACACAGATTGTCTGATGAAAAAGTAAAGAAGCAAGGCGTCTTGCGAAGCAGACTACTGTCCCCTTCGTCTAGAGGCCCAGGACACCGCCCTTTCACGGCGGTAACAGGGGTTCGAATCCCCTAGGGGACGCCACTTGCTGGTCTGTGAGTGAAAGTCGCCGACACTATTATCTTAAAGTTGACTTACGAGTCGCCTTTAAGATATTGCTCTTTAAAAATCTGGAAACAAGCTGATAAATTGAA
>NZ_JABBFR010000072.1 GCF_018494065.1 Rosenbergiella gaditana
GATATCGATATTGCGGGCAGCCAGCTGAAAGCCGGACGTGATACAACGCTGAGCGCCGCGCAGGATATCCTGCTGCATTCCAGTCAAGACAGTGAAACCCTGAGTGGTAACAATAGCAGCCATGGCAGGTCGCTGGGTGTCGGGATAGGCGCCAGCGGCAATAGCGCCGGGATTAGTATTTCTGCCAGCGTCAATGCCAGCAAAGGCAAGGAGAACGGCAGTTCCCTGACCCATCAAGAGACAACGCTGGACAGCGGCGGTTTAGTCACCTTACACAGCGGTCGCGATACCAGCTTA
>NZ_JABBFR010000073.1 GCF_018494065.1 Rosenbergiella gaditana
GCTAGTAACCAGAATGATGGTGGAAGTCTTGCTGGCTTCAATACAACCTATCGTTCGCAAGTCGCGACTGTAGGGGGAAATTATAGTGAGGCCGATGATTATCGACAAGTCGGTCTTAGTGCTTCAGGAAGTATAGTCGCCTCACCTTGGAATATACTTACAACAAATGAAAATAGCGATACATTGATTATTGTTGAGGCGCCAAAGGCCGGAGGAAGAATGGTTAATGGCGATGCCAGTGTGATCACTAATAAAAATGGACTTGCATTAGTTCCTTATGTAACCCCCTACCG
>NZ_JABBFR010000074.1 GCF_018494065.1 Rosenbergiella gaditana
GTTTTACCGTGGTCAACGTGACCGATGGTTCCCACGTTTACGTGTGGTTTATTACGTTGAAATTGCTCTTTAGCCATCGCTTGTTCCTCTAAGACACAGATAGAATCGGTGAAGTTATCACGTCAACCAGGTCATTATTGCCTGATAATTATGGATTTAATCAAGAGACAGAAGGAATCAGGGAGGAAGTTAGGAATGTGGTGCTGATACCCAGAGTCGAACTGGGGACCTCACCCTTACCAAGGGTGCGCTCTACCAACTGAGCCATATCAGCA
>NZ_JABBFR010000075.1 GCF_018494065.1 Rosenbergiella gaditana
GATAAGGTATGCTTTAGGGCCATAGGATTATGGAACTTGAGTTCCAGGATGATCATGATGCAGATTATTTGTTACCAAATAAACCTTTGAAGAAATCTACTGCTTTTTTGATAAGATCTGTGATAAATTGCATTGTGATTCACCTCCTATAATTTGTATCTTTAATATAAATCTTTTTTAATCTTTTTAGGGATTTTTTTCTTATTTTATATACGTATTTCCCAAGGTGTAGTTTTTATAATTTAAAAGGACATTCTTGAATGCAAGGG
>NZ_JABBFR010000076.1 GCF_018494065.1 Rosenbergiella gaditana
TTCTTCAGCTTTATAAAATGTTGTTGCAGGCAAAATTTTAGTAGCAATTGCTTTATCTGCATTGATTGTATCTTGCATCGCTGCGATATACGCTTCAGCTAATTTTTTCTGATGTTCATTGGAATAGAAAATAGCTGTTTGATACTGAGATCCTCTATCTTGAAATTGACCTTCATCGTCTAGTGGATCAATGACAGAAAAAAAGATTTCTAATAATTTATTGTATGAGAATAACGCAACATCGTATTCAACTTTGACAGTTTCATAG
>NZ_JABBFR010000077.1 GCF_018494065.1 Rosenbergiella gaditana
GATGAGTATCACGCCGCCAATAACACCTAGCCACGATGGTTGGCCTTCCCGAAGCCATAACCATATTAAGTAGCCGCCTCCAATTTCACATAAACCCGCTAATATAAATATAAAAAAAGAATAAACCATCACAAACATTACGCCTTTCTGTTCATTATCTATGAAGCTTCACTTTATACAACATACATGAGTTCATATGAATTATCTACCTCTTAAATCCAAGACATGAATCTGATTGTCATTTCATTAAAACCTTAGTTATAAGT
>NZ_JABBFR010000007.1 GCF_018494065.1 Rosenbergiella gaditana
ATGAACAGTAACGCTGGCCATGAGAAAACCTCAAAGCGATGATTATACATCAATTCAACTAATTGGATACATCACCAAAAAAGAGATAGATTGTTTGAATTAATGATAAATATAAACAGAAAGCTACCGTCATTTAGAAATAGAGCTAAGGCACTTGAATGCAGCAAAGCACTCATCGAAAGATATAACACAAGATTTCAGGAAACTGAAAGTGCCTTGCCGCATGTATTCAAAGCAGAATACTATGTTATGTATGATCGAGACTTAAAAGCAGCCAAAATTTCGATTCTAAAAGCCATGGAACATGAAGATGTTTGTGACTGGGCACAATCATGTTTAGATATTTTAATGTATGAAACCCCAGACTTCATAAATGGAGAAAAATTAATTGAACAATGCAATCAAGATATAAAAGACTCAAGCTATTACTTGATGAAATCTCAAATTAGCGTCGAACGAAAAGATTTTGATGATGCTAATAAATTCATTGAGAAGTCACTTTCAGCAGGACTCAACTATGATGATTATTTAATAAATAAATCATTCATCTATTTGCATGAAGATGCAAACCAAAAGGTATTAAATATATTAGTTGACGTAATTTCTGATTTAGCACCAAGCTCAGCTAAAGAAGCGCTTATTGTCAATAGAGAACTGGCTAGCAAAAGAAACACTGGAAAAATAAACAAGGTTGATATTCAGAATGTCATTGGTCGTGATAGAAAGGGACCTGCCAGTATTGCAGCACATATTCTGCTTGATGAAGAAGTCCCTGCAAGGAGACTTCTTGATGAAATCATAAACAATGACTTTTCTTACTATTATACATTTATGAGATGGCCTGTAATTCCAAAAAAATATCTCGATAAATATTCCGTCAGCTGCATAACATCAGATAAAATGTCAGCTTAATGTATAAATAATACAACTCCTTAAGGGCTGAATTATTTCTCCCATTAAAACCATGCTGTAGATTATCTACGTCCTAAAATCCTTTAAGGCTTTTAGTTCAGCTTCCACAAAGTACATAGGATTTTGACACAGAAACCAGACAATTGGCCTGCTACCCAAGAATTAATACATTTTGGTATTAGCAATGTCCGCTATTCGCTTAAAGCAGACAACCCCCCCTCTTAACCCAAAGTGGTTAAGGGGGAGTATTCATGCACAACAGCGAAATAACTGCCGACTGAGGGAGTACAGAACGACAGTATACGGACCTAAAAGGTCACACCTAAAGAGTCGATAATGCCCAATTTAACAAAATCGAATAGTTGCAGTGCAAAGTACTCAAAACGAGGTAAATGATTTTGAAAGGCTAAGTCACGTTCTTGCTGAAGAAACGCTGAGAAGGGCCAAAAAACGTCAAACTGGGGTATCGAGTGGATAAGTTGTGATGACCATAAATAGACCATGGCCCTGAAACGACAAAGCCCCGCATTTCTGCAGGGCTTCTAGAATAGTGGTGCCCGAACTCGGAATCGAACCAAGGACACGGGGATTTTCAATCCCCTGCTCTACCGACTGAGCTATTCGGGCAACGGGGCGCATTAAACCGTAATCCTGCATTCACGTCAATATCTTTTAATGAAAACTGCCAATATCCTGGCTGTTTGCACTGTTTTTATGCAACCTGCGGAATAAATCGACGTTGAGAAGGCTTCCTGAAGGTAGGAAGCCCTGATCAGTCGCTAGCTAACGCTGTGATAAAGCGGGAAAGCACCAAACAGTAGGCCGCCCACCATTAGCATCAAGCTAATAAAAATTCCCCACTTAATGGCAAATTTCTGATGCTCGCCGACGTCCACTTTCGCTAGCCCAGTAAGTAGGTATAGCGAGGGGACTAAGGGGCTAATAAGGTGGAAAGGCTGACCAATAATGGACGCTCGAGCGATCTCCTCGGCTGAAATACCATAACCCGCAGCAGTTTGCGCAATAACCGGCAGAATCCCGAAATAGAAGGCATCATTCGACATAAAAAAGGTAAAGGGCATACTGATAATGGCAGTGAACACTGGCAAATAAGGGCCGAAAGCGGGGGGAATAATAGACAGCACCGATTTTGCCATCGCATCGACCATTCCCGTTCCGGAGAGGATCCCAGTGAATACCCCGGCAGCAAAAATCAGCGAAGTTACCGCTAAGACATTCGCGGCATGCGATGCAATGCGGTCTTTCTGTTCAGAGAGTTTAGGGTAATTGAGCATTACGGCTAAGGCGAAACTGACCATAAACAGAATTTGAATTGGCACGATGCCGACCACCAGTAGCACGAGCAGTGCGGTGGTGAGAAGCAAATTGGGCCAAAACATTTTTGGGCGTTTATTTTTTTCACATTCCTCAAAGGTGCCGCCACCGAGATTGAGTTTGATATCATGCAATGCGCCGACGTTTTGTCGTCCTAATCGACGACGCTCTTGAATACCAAACCACGTTGCGACGGCGACTAAGCTGACACAACCTAAAAAGATGGCGGGTAACATCGGAACGAAAATATCTAAGGCATTGATATCCAGAGCCGCCGCTGCACGGGCAGTCGGGCCGCCCCAGGGTGAGAGATTCATAATACCGCTGGCGAGGTTCACCACGCAGGTCATCATCAAAATATTGAGACCGAGCTTACGATATAGCGGTAAGAAGGCGGCAATAGCGATCATATAGGTGGTAGAACTGTCACCATCCAGTGAGACGAGTAGTGTCAAAATAGCTGTACCGGCTAACACTTTGACGGGATCGCCTTTGACGATGCGTAGAATATATTTCACCAAGGGGTCGAAAAGTCCGGCGTCGATCATGATGCCAAAATAGAGTATCGAAAAGGTTAACATCACGCCGGTTGGCGCAAGAGTTTTAACCCCTTTGAGCATCATCTCCCCTAAGCCTTGATAAAAACCGCCCAGCAGAGCAAATAGGATGGGAATAAGGATAAGTGCGATGAGCGCTGACATTCTCTTTGTCATGATGAGATACATAAAGCAAATCACCATGCTGAATCCCAGTATTGTTAACATATCAATACCTTCCATTTAGGGGTAGGAGGTCATTCCTCTTACATTTTTATATTTATTTATCATCACGTTAAATCAACGTGTGCGCTAACATCATGCTGAATTGGGAAGCATTAGTTGTTACGAATGTATCAGGAGGAATTGATTCTGGTAACCGGTTGTTAACAATTATGAGGGGGTATTTATTATTTTTTTGAGCAAGATCTCTGTTTAAGACGCTAGAGCGCAAAGGGGAAGGAATGCCTCCTCCCCTCAGCCTTAGCCAGCGGTTGGCAGTCGCTTAATAAACTCTTCTGGAGGCAGAAACCCGGTAATACGCGAGTGTGGAATTTCGTGGCCTTGCGCGTCAAAGAACAGCAAGGTGGGGAGACCCAGTACCTTCAACGAAGAAAGCAGCTCCACGTCTTGCGGCTGATTCTTGGTCACATTGGCTTGCAGACGCTGCATGGAACTCATCGCTTGCTGAACCTTTGGATCGGAAAAGGTATATTTCTCAAATTCCTTACAGGCCACGCACCAATCTGCATAAAGGTCGAGTAGGGTCACGGATTGGTGAGTGTTTTTGAGTTTCTGCTCCAGCTCTTGTCGATTCGCAACAGGGGTGAAGCGTTGCGGGGAAGACGTCGCGGTAGTCGTTACTGCTGGGGGGAATAGACCCTCTTGTAGAGGACGTGCGACGACCATTGCCAGCACCCACCACACCAACGCGAGCCAACGCGCCCAGGTTTTGGTGCTCTTTATGGATAAAATAAATGCCCAGCCAGCCAGTGAGACAGCGAGCAGCGACCATAGGCGTTCTCCCCAAACCTCTCCTAACACCCGCTCCAAAAGAAAAACGGGCAGGGCGAGGATAACAAAACCAAAACCTTCTTTGACGGTTTGCATCCAAGGCCCGCTACGTGGTAGCAGTTTATTGCCAAACAGTGTTACGAGAATCAGAGGTAATCCCATCCCTAATGCATAGAGATAGAGCGTGCCGCCACCTTGGATAATCTGTCCACTCTGGGCGATATACAACAAGATGGCACTCAACGGGGCGGTGGTACAGGGGGAGCAAATCAGGCCGGCTAAAATCCCCATACAGAGTACGCCGATAATCGATCCGCCTTGTTGTCGATTGCTTAATAGCGCTAAACGGGTTTGTAACGACGCAGGCAGCTGCAAATTGAAAGCACCAAACATTGATAGTGCTAGTAATATGAATAGGCCTGATAGCAGCATCAACAAAATAGGATTTTGCAGTGCTGCTTGAAATCTCATTCCGGCTGCGGCAACGATGACACCAAGGAGAGTGTAAGTTATCGCCATACCTTGAACATAAACGATAGCGAGTAATGCAGTCCGGGAGAATGAGAGTCGTTGCTGGCGACCTAATATAATTCCGGAGATTAACGGATACATCGGCAACACACAGGGTGTGAATGCCACACCAATACCGATTAATAGCGCCCAGAGCGGCGTATAGGGTAGATGTTCGGGTGAGGGGGCTTGAGACTTGGCAGAAGCGGTGGCAGGCTCGGCTACCACTGCATTGAGCGGCACTGTTTTGGTCTCAGGAGGATAGCAGAATCCTGCGGCTGCACAGCCTTGGTAGGTCACCACTAAGGTAGGGGTAGAGTGGGTACCAGTAATGGTTAGCGGCAGGGCAATATCTTGTGGATAAATCTCGCTGTCGCCAAAGAATTCATCACGATGTGGCTTACCTTGCGGCAGCTGCCATGCACCCAGCGAGGCATTATGTGCCTCTACACTGATTTTCTGCCGATAGAGATAGTAACCCTGTTTTACCTGCCAGCGCAGTGTGACGGTATTGTCCTGCTGTGAAAAATCGAAGCCAAACGCCTGATCCACCGGAACAAATCCTTTATGTTGTCCAAAAAGATCGGCTTGAGCGGCGACGGGTAATAACGTCATGAGCAGTAAAAAAACACGAACAAATAGGCCTGAACTCATAGAACCATTCACTATTATCAAGAAGCAAAAATGAGAAAGAAAAGAGGTGGCGGAGCATAACATGAAAACAGCATTGCTGAAAAATCCAGCAATGCTGCGTGGGAGACTACCTAGCTAACGATTAGGAGTCTTCGTTAAATAATTTCGCTTTATAGGCAGGATGCATCAGGTTTTCGACTGAGAAAATATCGTCAAGTTCTGCATCAGTAAGTAATTCTCTTTCAAGCACGACCTCGCGGACACTTTTCCCGGTTTCAGCGCAGATTTTGCCCACGATATCGCCATTATGATGACCAATATAAGGGTTTAGATAAGTGACGATACCGATTGAGTTAAATACGTAAGATTCACAAATTGCTTGGTTAACAGTGATACCGTTGACACATTTTTCTAACAGGTTGTAGCAAGCATTACTTAAAATTGAGATTGATTCGAACATCGCTTGGCCGATTACCGGCTCCATAACATTTAACTGCAGTTGCCCAGCTTCCGCAGCAATGGTCACGGTCGTGTCGTTACCAATCACCTTAAAACAGACTTGGTTGACCACTTCTGGAACAACCGGATTGACTTTGGCTGGCATGATGGATGAACCGGCTTGTAATTGCGGCAGATTGATCTCGTTTAAGCCTGCGCGTGGGCCAGAAGAGAGCAACCGTAAATCATTACAAATTTTCGAGAGCTTAACGGCCAGACGTTTTAGCGAAGAGTGGACCATTACATAAGCCCCACAATCAGAGGTTGCTTCAATAAGGTCTTCAGCGGCCACAACAGGCAGTTGTGTGATTTGTGCAAGATAGTTAACCGCCAGTGTTTGGTAGCCTTCTGGGGTGTTAAGGCGTGTACCAATTGCCGTTGCCCCCAGATTGACTTCTAATAACAACTGAGCGGTATGCAGAATGCTTTTAGTCTCTTCTTTCAATAACACACTGAAAGCTTTGAACTCTTGGCCGACGGTCATGGGAACCGCATCTTGTAGCTGGGTACGGCCCATTTTTAAAATATGCGAGAACTCTTTTGACTTACGATCAAAGCCTTCACTTAGCTGAGTGATAGCCTCAATAAGTTTAAGCAGTGAGTGGTAGACCGCAATACGAAAACCGGTAGGGTAGGCATCGTTGGTCGACTGACACATGTTGACGTGGTCGTTAGGATTAAGGTGCTGGTACTCACCTTTCTGATATCCCATCAGCTCGAGCCCGATATTGGCCAGCACTTCATTGGTATTCATGTTAACGGAGGTACCCGCACCACCTTGATAGACGTCAACAGGAAATTGATCGATGCAGGTCCCGTTATTCAGGACTTCATCACAGGCTTTAATGATGGCTTCGGCAATGCTGCGTGGCAGCGTTTTGAGGTCACGGTTGGCCAGCGCAGCAGCCTTTTTCACCATAACCATGCCGCGGACAAATTCAGGAATATCACTGATCTTACTGCTACTTATATAAAAATTTTCAATCGCACGTAACGTATGAATTCCAAAGTAAGCATCAGCAGGGACTTCACGCATGCCGAGGAGGTCTTCTTCGATACGAATATTTTTGATCATGAGAGCCTTCTTGTAATAGGTCGTCGTTTTCCATGTCGACGGTAATGTTGCCGTATAAATTTAAACGTTACTGCGCGAAAGCGTAGCGAACCGTGACGCGATCATAGTCTGTTTTTTTTAAAATTCAGCCACACAGATCACTATATAGTAACTTTTTTTTTACATTTAATCCCTAGGTAACCGTGATTACCGAATCATTGTGCTTAGTGTATGAATAGGTGCTGGGATTTAACAATAGTAAAAACGAATTGTTTGTGGTGATGATTCCACGCTAGATGTTTCGTGATGACAATTATTGACAAAAAAGTCGTCATTTTCCGATGATTTATGGGGGAATCACCTTGAATTGCGCAGAATACGTACCCATGATTAGGAAATAGGTCGAACGGCGATCATTTTTACGAATTTGAGGAGACCACCGTGCGTTGGTTACCATTTATTGCTTTATTTATCTTGGCGTGGATCGAGATATCACTCTTTATCAAAGTGGCTCATATATTTGGGGTGCTGTTAACGTTATTACTGGTAATAGTCACCTCAGCAATAGGGCTCTCTTTAGTGAAGAACCAAGGTATCAAAAATTTCCGCTTGATGCAGGAAAAACTGGTTCGTAATGAAAATCCAGCGCCTGAGATGACTCGTGGTTTATCCCTGTTTCTGGCCGGGTTTTTATTAATCCTACCTGGTTTTTTTACTGATTTCTTAGGTGCACTGCTGTTATTACCCTCGGTGCAGCAGCGACTGACTCATAAGCTCATGCCTTTCATTACCGTCTGGGGTGGTCGAGGTCAAGCAGGTAAGGAAAGCGGATATACCATGGAAGGCGAGTTCGAGCGTCGAGAAGAGAAAAGTATTGAAAACCGTGATGACACCTCCTCAACGCACAAAACAGATTAACATCTACTCTCATCACGCTAGCTGAGCCTAGCGTGATTTCCCTTTTTTCTTCCTCTTTCCCGTAGGCTAAAAACGTATGAGTAGGTAAATTTTTCAAAAAAAATTTCTTCTCTACCCTTGAAAGTGAAGACTGTCGTCCCTACCTCTGAAGTCACGAAGCCAAAACGGCATCAAATCTAAAAATAATGCGTGATTAGCTATCTCATAGGAGAACGATCAAATGAACATTCGTCCACTACATGACCGTGTAATTGTTAAGCGTCAAGAAGTTGAAGCAAAATCAGCAGGCGGTATCGTTCTGACTGGTTCTGCAGCTGGCAAATCAAGCCGTGCTGAGGTATTGGCCGTGGGCAATGGTCGCATTCTTGAAAATGGTGAAGTAAAACCACTGGATGTAAAAGTCGGTGATGTAGTGATCTTTAACGAAGGTTACGGCGCTAAGACAGAAAAGATTGATAACGAAGAAGTTCTTATCATCTCCGAGAACGATATCCTCGCCGTCGTTACTGCGTAATTACACGAAATATTTCATTATAAAATTTTGAAGGAATAGAAAATGGCTGCTAAAGACGTAAAATTTGGTAATGATGCACGCGTTAAAATGCTACGCGGTGTAAACATCCTTGCTGATGCGGTAAAAGTAACGCTAGGCCCTAAAGGTCGTAACGTTGTTCTCGATAAATCTTTTGGTTCACCGACCATCACCAAAGATGGTGTTTCTGTTGCGCGTGAAATCGAATTAGAAGATAAGTTCGAAAATATGGGTGCACAAATGGTGAAAGAAGTTGCCTCTAAAGCGAACGACGCGGCGGGTGACGGCACCACAACGGCAACGGTTCTTGCGCAATCTATCGTTAACGAAGGTCTTAAAGCGGTTGCAGCGGGTATGAACCCAATGGATCTTAAACGTGGTATCGACAAAGCCGTTATCGCGGCGGTCGAACAACTTAAGACCCTATCTGTCCCTTGCTCTGACTCTAAAGCAGTTGCTCAGGTCGGCACCATCTCTGCAAACTCTGACACCAGCGTTGGTACCCTGATCGCTCAAGCGATGGAAAAAGTGGGGAAAGAAGGTGTTATTACCGTTGAAGAAGGCACTGGTCTACAAGATGAGTTAGACGTAGTAGAAGGTATGCAGTTTGACCGTGGTTACCTGTCTCCTTACTTCATCAACAAACCAGAAACGGGTGCGGTGGAATTAGAACAACCTTTCATCCTGTTAGCGGATAAGAAAATCTCTAACATCCGTGAACTGTTACCAGTATTAGAAGCCGTGGCTAAAGCAGGTAAACCTCTGCTAATCATTGCAGAAGACGTTGAAGGCGAAGCATTAGCTACCCTAGTGGTTAACACCATGCGTGGCATCGTGAAAGTTGCTGCGGTTAAAGCGCCTGGCTTTGGTGACCGTCGTAAAGCAATGCTGCAAGATATCGCAATCCTAACTGGTGGTTCTGTGATTTCTGAAGAGATTGGGATGGAGCTGGAAAAAACAGCTTTAGAAGATCTGGGTCAAGCGAAGCGTGTTGTTATCAATAAAGACACTACGACTATCATCGATGGTATTGGTGAAGAAGCCAACATCAAAGGCCGTGTGACGCAAATCCGTCAACAAATCGAAGAAGCAACTTCTGATTACGACAAAGAAAAACTGCAAGAGCGCGTAGCGAAACTTGCTGGTGGTGTAGCGGTTCTGAAAGTCGGTGCAGCCACTGAAGTTGAAATGAAAGAGAAAAAAGCACGTGTTGAAGATGCGTTACATGCAACTCGTGCAGCAGTGGAAGAAGGTGTTGTTGCGGGCGGTGGCGTAGCATTAGTCCGCGTTGCAGCGAAAATTACTGGTCTGACCGGTGATAACGAAGATCAAAACGTCGGTATTCGTGTTGCACTGCGTGCGATGGAAGCTCCACTGCGTCAAATCGTTTCTAACGCAGGTGAAGAGCCATCTGTCGTTGCAGATAAAGTGAAGCAAGGCGAAGGCAACTTCGGTTATAACGCCGCAACGGAAGAATACGGTAGCATGATCGACTTCGGTATTCTGGATCCGACTAAAGTAACGCGTTCTGCACTGCAATACGCTTCTTCTGTTGCGGGTCTGATGATCACGACTGAATGCATGATCACTGAACTGCCAAAAGATGAAAAAGCTGACTTAGGTGCTGCAGGTGGAATGGGCGGCATGGGTGGAATGGGCGGCATGATGTAAGGTGACGACGGTCACTGGTAAACATTGCCTCTCTAGCCAGACAGCCTAAGCTGTCGAGTTAGCCAGTCGAAACCCTAGCACAGCTAGGGTTTTTTTATTTCTGTCGGAGTAGAGTGATGGTTGCTCTGTCACGTTAACGAAACTCTTCTATGCTTATCTTTTAGCCGATTAGGCACTATTCTACGTCAATCCTTGAGGGGACACTTTTTGATGCATGGCTGGAATTTAGCGTAGATTGCCGATATTCTAATGGCTCTTAAGTAAGCCGAAGCGTTGTAAAGCCTAACTAGGCACCAGGTAATACTCCAATACGTATAATAACGAGGAATAAAATGCGTTTACTTTCAGTCATCCCAGTTTTATTAGCCGTACTTGTCGTCGCTGGCTGTAGCTCGGCAGGCAACCAATTAAATGCGGCGGGACAGAATGTGCGCTTCGTTGACCAACAACCCGGCGCGGAATGCCATTATATTGGTACGGCGAGTGGCGAGCAGAGCAATTGGTTCTCTGGCCAGCAAATCGAAGGGGGTAATTCTTTGCGTGGCGCAGCGAATAACTTGCGTAATCGTGCTGCAGAAATGGGCGGTAACGTTATTTATAACGCAAGCACGCCAGGGCTTAGCTTAGTGTCGAGCTTTGTACCGGTCGCGACTAAGATGTCTGGCCAAGTTTATAAGTGCCCTTAGCGATTTGAATAATAAGCGTATCAAATTGATTTGATACGCTTATTGATGTGTTTAGTTGAGTGCGCGTAAGCCTTGTTGCTTTTGTTGTAACTCTGCAGTAATTTTCTCAATATCGGCTTGTTTCTCAGCGATTTTCGCGCGATATTTTGCCATCTTCTCTGCGTTATTCTTCGCGGTTGCCTGTAGAAGATCTTGTTGACTCTCCTGCAAATCCTGCTGTTTTTCTTCTAATTTACGCTGTAACTTTTCAACGTCTTGTTCTGCATCGCGCCGTAAACTCGACGCGGTACAATTCTCTTTGACTTCCGCTAAGGCCTTTTTCAAGCCTGCCACTTGATGACTATTGTTATGCTGTTGTGCGTAAATCAGCTGCTCGTTCAATGCTGCTTCTTTTTGGGCGCAGGTCTGTACAGCAAATGCCTGCTGCGTGAAAAGGAGGGCAGCAAGAGAAAGTAACGGTACAGATAATAGCTTTTTCATAGACATTCCTTTCATAAAAGATTAATCGTCAGCTATGGTCATCACATCCGATTACACCTGACGGAGCTGTAAGTCCAATGGTGTTTTACTTGGTTCCCCGCCAATTTCTCGAGCGAGACGAGGAACCAGATAGCCTGATACTTTACCCAACAAGCCATGCATAATTATACGGGCTTGCTCATCGGAGACATAAAAGTGTGCGGCTCCTTGTACTTTATCCAAAACATGGAGGTAGTACGGGATAATTCCGACTTCAAACAGACGGTTACTTAGGGTAGCAAGAATGTTGGCATTGTCGTTGATATCGCGCAATAAAACACTTTGATTCAGTAAGGTGACGTTGGCGGCTTTGAGACGAGTCATTGCATGGGCGAACTCTGTGTCAATTTCTTGAGCGTGGTTGACATGGGTTACCATAATGACTTGTAAGCGTGACGATGCAAGCCGTTGGCACAGCGTGTCTGTGACGCGCGCAGGGATCACCACCGGTAGCCGAGAATGTATGCGTAAGCGTTGAATATGAGGAATGGCTTCCAGTTCACTGATCAAATAATCCAACTCGTGATCCTTCGCCATTAAAGGATCGCCCCCTGAGAAGATAATTTCGTTCAATTCTGGGTGTTGACGGATATAATCAAGCGCGACTTGCCAATTACGCTTATTACCTTGGTTATCTTGGTAAGGGAAATGGCGGCGGAAACAGTATCGACAGTTTACTGCGCAGCCACCTTTTACCAATAACAGCGCACGGTTGACGTATTTATGGAGTAACCCAGGTACTGCCACGGTTTGTTCGTCCAGTGGGTCAGTTGAATAGCCAGGAGTTAACGTAAACTCGTTAGCTTGGGTGACAACTTGGCGTAATAGGGGGTCGTTAGGATCGCCTTGCACCATTCGACGAATAAATGCACGGGGAACACGCAGTGCAAATAAACGGCGTGCATCATTGCCTGCCTGCAATTCAGGTAGGTGATCGAGATTTAAAAGTCTTAGTAATTCAGCAGGTTCTGTCACAACGTCTGCTAGTTGCTGCAACCAATCTTCTCTCGCAGGGGTATTTAGGGTTACAATGTTTGCCATTTTTGGCTTCATACCAGTGATTATTTATAGAGGGCCTTCATGGCAACATATTCTAGCAACGATTTTCGTAACGGTCTTAAAATCATGTTCGACAACGAACCTTATGCTATCGAAGCAAGTGAGTTCGTTAAACCCGGTAAAGGCCAAGCTTTCGCGCGCGTAAAAATGCGTCGTCTGTTAACCGGGAAACTGATTGAAAAAACCTTCAAATCGACAGATTCAGCAGAAGGTGCTGATGTTGTTGATATGACGTTAACTTACCTTTACAACGATGGTGAGTTTTGGCATTTCATGAACAACAACACTTTCGAGCAATTAGCTGCGGACGCTAAAGCTGTCGGTGAGAACGGCATTTGGTTACAAGACCAAGCTGAATGTATCGTTACTTTATGGAATGGTAACCCGATTAGCATTCTTCCACCAAATTTCATTGAAGCGGAAATCGTCGAAACCGACCCAGGTTTGAAAGGCGATACGGCTGGAACAGGTGGTAAACCGGCAAAACTGACAACCGGTGCGGTGGTTAAAGTGCCATTGTTCGTTCAAATCGGTGAAGTTATCCGTGTTGATACGCGTTCAGGCGAATACGTTTCGCGCGTTAAGTAAGTGTAAGCGCGCCTTGATGGCGCGTTTTTTTATAGGTAAGCGCTATGAAATCGTTAGTAATAAGAGTGGCTATTTTATTTCTGTTCAGCGTATCGCTCACCGCTTGTAATACGTTTCGCGGGATGGGCGAGGATGTTTCTAGCTTAGGCCACGCCATCTCGCACGTCGCTAGCTGATAGCCTATCACCTTTTTTCACCGTTTTAGCCAGTTGTTACCCACTATGGGGACGTACAGTCCCACACGACTCTTTTTTTGAAAGGACATTTTTGATGAACGAATCGGACCTATGGCAGCCGAGTGCGCCCATTGCCAATCTGCTCAAGCGTGCAAACTTGCTAGCCGATATTCGGCGTTTCTTTGCTGATCGTGGAGTCTTGGAAGTCGAAACCCCCGCTATGAGCCAAGCGACGGTGACAGATATTCATCTGGTACCTTTTACGACACGCTTTGTCGGCCCAGGCGCAGCGCAAGGCCGCGATCTTTGGCTAATGACTAGCCCTGAATATCATATGAAGCGCTTACTGACTGCTGGGAGCGGGCCTATTTATCAAATGAGCCGCTGTTTCCGCAATGAGGAAGCCGGACGTCATCATAACCCTGAATTCACTATGCTCGAATGGTATCGTCCGCACTACGACATGTACCGGTTGATGAATGAAGTCGATGATTTACTCCAGCAGATTATAGAGTGTGAGCCTGCAGAAACGCTCTCTTACCAACAGGCTTTCCAGCGCTATTTAGGTATTGACCCGCTGACCGCGGAGAAAGCGCAATTAGTGCACTGCGCTGATAAGTTAGGGGTGAGGGATTTAGTCGAGCGGGAAGAGGACCGAGATACCGTCCTTCAGCTATTGTTTATGCTAGGGGTTGAAACTCAGATAGGACAAGAAAATAAACCTGCATTTGTTTATCACTTTCCAGCATCACAAGCTGCTTTGGCAGAGATCAGCACTGAAGATCACCGTGTGGCAGAGCGCTTTGAGGTCTATTTTAAGGGTGTAGAGCTAGCAAATGGCTTTCGTGAATTAACAAATAGTGATGAACAGCGTCAGCGTTTTGTCGCTGATAACCGTCGCCGCCAGCTAATGGGACTGCCTGAACATCCAATTGATGAACGTTTGTTAGCGGCATTAAGTGCCGGAATGCCTGATTGTTCGGGAGTGGCTTTAGGTATTGACCGTCTAGTAATGCTTGCCTTAAAAGCTGACTCGTTAAAAGAGGTTATGGCCTTTACCGTCGAGAATAGCTAGCAGCTCAGCCAGTCACGATGACTGGCTGAGTACGTTATAATCCACCCGCTTGGTATTGGGTTGACTGCATGGCTGCCGCCGATTTACCCACTTGTTCCATTCTTACCTGAACAGGTGGGTAAGGCAGCTCTATATTGTGTTGATTAAAGCTATTGAGGATCTGCTGATGTAAATCGTGACGCAGTGGCATACGATGACCGATCTCGGCGGCGTAAATTCTTAATTCAAACAGTTGAATACCCTGGTGGATATCCACTAAGAACGCTTCCGCCGCTGGGGTTTTTAATACATAACTGCAGCGATTTGCTGCCGCGAGAAGTAAATCGGTGACTACCGCACTGCTGACATGCGGCGGAGCAGGGATATTCAATACTACTCGCGTATGAGCATCAGACAAGGACCAGTTAATAAATTGTTCGGTAATAAAAGCCTTGTTAGGCACAATAATTTCCTTTCTATCCCAATCCGTAATCGTTGTCGCACGGGTATTAATCCGGGAAATGGTTCCTGTCAAATCTCGTAATGTGACGGTATCACCAATTCGGATCGGTTTCTCAAACAGAATAATTAGGCCTGAGATAAAGTTTGCGAAAATTTCTTGTAAACCAAAGCCTAATCCCAGACCCATTGCTGCCACCAGCCATTGCAGCTTAGACCAGTCGATACCGAGCATTGAGAAGCCCATCATTACGCCGATAATCATGAGTAAATACTTGGTTAGCGTGGTGATGGCATAGCCCGTTCCGGGTGCTAAATTAAGGTGCTGTAGGATGGCGAGTTCAAGCATGGCGGGCATGTTTCTAACGAGTTGCAACGTGATGATCAACACTAAGATAGCGATTAACACCGCACCTAACGTCACATCTTGTACGCTCTCTGCCCCTTGAATCGATGAGGTTACGCCCCATAGTGGGATGTTCTCGAGGAATGCAAACGCGGAGTGCAACTCAGACCAAAGTAAAATCAATGCAAAAAGCGCGACAAGTGCGAGCAGCGAACGTACTAGGCGTAGCGATTGCGCACTGATGGTATCGAGATCGATAACGGGTTCTTCGATAGTCTCTTGATTCTCGCTATTGAGTGCAGCGCTTTCATCTTCTTGATAATTTCGCGCACGGCTGGCGAGGATCTCTGCACGACGTTGTCGTGCGCGGTCAAACTCGATACGGCGACGCTGGATCAGCATCCAGCGACGAATAATATGGTAAACGATCAGTAATACAAACCAGATACCGACCGAGCTTTCGACTCTCGCTAATAGTGCTTGTGCAGTGGCGAGATAACCCAACAATGAGGCAATAATCGCAATCGGCGGAATAACGATCATGAGATCCCACAGTAAACGGTTGACCATATTGTTACTGGTACCCTGCCGGTCAAAATAGAGAGGCAGGCCAGCGCGGCGCAGTGCATTGGATACGATGGTTAATGCGATACAGATAAGAATAAAACTTAGTCGACCCAATGAAGCGGTAAAAGGACGCTCTTCAATATTATCGAAGGTGATCAACACCATGGTCAAGGGGACGATAAAGCCGATACTGAGGGAGTAATAGCGAACCGCTCGAGATACCGCTTGCGATGGCCAGCGAAAATGAGCGATAAACAGACCATTTGGGTGGGCGAAGGTAGCACTGATCATAAAAGCCCAGAGTAACGGTAGCGTAGCCGTCACACCATCACCTATAGCAACTGCAATCGGATAGGGCCAAGCGCGCTGCAACCCATAGCCGAGGGTTGCCCATAGAACCGGTAAAGGTAGGGCAACTAATATTGACCAGAAAACCGTTCGTAACGTCAGTGAGAAGCGATCCTGAGTGACTTTACCAATACGGCTGGCGGAACGCGCTAAAAAAGCCTGATAGTGACGACGTGAACTCAGACTCACGATGACTAATAGTAGCGCGCCGATCACCGGTAATATGGACTCCCGGCTGGTCGCAACCATCACTAAAGCTTTACCCAATTGCCCCAAACTATCCAATGATAACAGCCGGGTCAGGTCTTGAACGACCTGAAGGGGATAGTGCAGAGTGATAGGATTGATATCCGCCGTCCAGAATAGGTAGCGGTGAGTCGCATCGGTTACATCCCCGAGGGCATCTTGTAACTGTGTATTAGCGACTTTTAATTTAGTGATTTCTAAAATTAAGGCATCACAACCCGAAATTAACGAGTTGAGTAACCCGCCCTGCGTATTTAACTGTGCATCTAAAATACGCCGTTGATCACTGGTAATTGATTTACCGCTGGCTTGTCGTGTTTCACGAAGTGCATGTTGGCGAGCGAGAATATCTTCGTAATGCAGACGCTGGACACGTAATTCCCCCATTTCGCTATCGATCTGCTGCGATTTCGGCGCATCAGGTAATCGAGCCACTTGAGCGCGGAGCGCCTCACCCAATAGCGTTGACTCGCCTAACCACTGTGATTGTTCACGCAGGGTTGAGAGCGCTTGACGCACTTGCTGCGTTTGGTTAGCGACTAATCGTTGCTGAGAGGAGACTAGCTCCATATGCTGAGCTTGCTGATTGAGCGCGGCCGATAGTTCTCGGTTAACGGTAAATTGCTCGTGAATCACAGGCGGTAAGTCACCGCTATTTTCTGCCAGCTGTTCTGTGCGCTCTAATGCGCGTTGCGCCTCATCTTGGCGTAGGGCACTTTGTCGGGTACGTAAGGCTTGAAGATAGGCATCAAGCTGTGCGATAGTTTTTTGATGGAACTCAGCGCGTAATTTTGCAAGCTCTTGGCGATTATTCGCAGAGAGTTGTGCGAGTTCGAGTTCATTCACCCGAGCTTTATTCGCTGTGTTTTCTGCTTCGTACGCATTACCCCGTGCTTGACCAAGTGGCGTTGAGGAGACTTGGTAATTTTGTAAGCGGCGATCACTTTCAGAGAGCGCGCGCCGAGCATCCGTCTGATCACTAGGAAGTTGGGTAAGCGAATCGCTGATTTCCCGAGCTTGGTCCTGCTCTTGTTGTGCTAAACGACCCTCTTCCAACAGTTGGCTGCTGACACGTAAGATCTCTTGTTCTATATCACTACTGGATAACGCAGGATTGACGCGCTTGCTGGTCTCGTTAAGCGTTGTAATTTGCTGACGCAAGGTGGCCGCTAGCTGCGGGTAGTTATCAATAACTTGCTGGTATTGTCGAGCATTTTCAATCGATTGATTACGCTGGTTGGTGTAATCCAGTGCGCTCTTTAGTGCTTGAATAATGTCGGTTTGTGCAGTCGGATTTTTACTGTTTTGCGCCTGTTCCAGTGCTTGCCGAATCTGTGGCGGTTCAGGCAGTGCATCACTAGCGAAAGTAGTACTGAGCCCTAAGCTCAGTAGAATAACGGGTAATATACGCACTGCCAGGCTCTCCAGTTTTAGGCTTCGGTCTGTTCTACCGCGTCGCCTTCACTTTTTGGTGGGGGACACGAAGCAGCCTTTTCAGCAATCTTCTCTGCCAACGGTTGGCCCATTCTCGTCGGAGCCTGTGCTTCTAATGCTTCACTGAGGCGGATTTGATCTGGGGCGAATAAGTTGATCACGGTAGAACCGAGTTTAAAGCGCCCCATCTCCTGGCCTTTCAGTAAGACAATCGCGCCTTTTTCGTCGGCTTGTGGATAGTGCCAGCGTTGAATAATACCTTCACGCGGCGGGGTAATAGTACCTGCCCAAACGGTTTCAATACTGCCGACAATGGTTGCCCCGACGAGAATTTGCACCATTGGCCCCATGTCCGTATCGAAATAGCAGATAACGCGTTCATTGCGCGCAAAGAGATTTGGGATATTTTGTGCGGTCAACGGATTAACGGAATACAGATCGCCTGGGACATAAACCATTTCACGTAAGATCCCATTACATGGCATATGCACACGGTGATAGTCGCGCGGTGCTAGATAAGTGGTGATAAATTGACCATTATAAAAGTGTTGCGCCCGTTCTTCATTCCCCGCCAGCAAGGCTTCAAGCGTATAATAATGCCCTTTAGCTTGGAAAATTTGGTTCTCATCGATACGCCCACATTGGCTTACGGCTCCATCTGCAGGTTGGACTAAAATATTCGGCGCATGATCGATCGCCCGGGCCTCATCTTTCAACGGGCGAACAAAGAATTCATTAAAACTGCGATAGCTCGCGGTATCAGGCTTCGCCGCTTCTTGCATATTAACTTTGTAATACCAGACGAAGATATCAATCACGGCCTTGGTTAGCCAGCCAGCTTGGCGACTTGCGCCCCAGCCGGCAAGTTCTGTGAGTTGTTTCTTAGGAAGAATGGCGTTAATACCTAATTTCAACTTGTCTAACACGGGCGCCTCCTGGCGTACTCAATCGTTCTAAAATGTTATTGTGGTCAAAGCCACAACCGTATAAGTGTGTGCAGCAAAAGGGTTACGCCTGAGTGGCCATTACTCTTTACTGGTGAAATTTTTTCTTATTTTGACCGAGGTCATGCTCTCAAGGATTCGATGATAATTCTCGAAACGTTGTTCATCAATCTCACCTGACTCAACGGCGTGACGCAGTGCGCAACCCGGATCGTCAAGATGTTTGCAATCTCTGAATTTACAGAGCCCGAGATACTGTTTAAATTCGACAAATCCTTGGGTGATTTGTTCCGGTTCCAAGTGCCACAGCCCAAACTCACGGACGCCCGGGGAGTCGATCACATCGCCCCCCTGTGGGAAATGATACAGACGAGCGGCGGTGGTGGTGTGTTGACCTAAGCCTGAGTTATCTGAAACATCGTTAGTTAAAATGGCGTTGTTATCGAGTGCATCAAAGCCAAGTAACGCGTTCAGTAAACTTGATTTGCCGACACCAGACTGCCCCGCAAAGATACTGACGCGATCGGTTAACGCTTCTTCAAGCGGCTGTAGACCTTCTCGTTGATGGCTTGAGACTTTTAAGACTTGGTAACCAATGTTTTGGTAGATTGCCATTTGCTCATCAACAAAAGCCATTGCGTCATCATCGAGTAGATCGGTCTTATTTAGTACCAATAGGGGCGCGACATTCAGGGTTTCGCAAGCCACTAAGTAGCGGTCAATAATATTTAATGACAGCTCAGGCAAAATTGCAGAGACAATAATAATTTGGTCGATATTCGCTGCTATGGGTTTGATCCCGTCATAATAATCGGGACGAGTCAGAACGGATTGGCGTTCATGTACGGCTTCTACGATTCCTTTACCCATACCTTCTAAAGGCGCGCGCCATACCACGCGATCACCCGTAACCAGTGAGCGAATTGTTCTGCGTAAATTACAACGCCAAATCTTGCCTTGTGGATCTTCGATATCGGCATGCATACCGAAACGGCTAATTACACGCCCCTCTTGAGGTTCAGCAAATAGGCTATCATCAGGCTCCACTTTCCCCTCACGTTGCTGTAACCGACGTTGATGGTTGGCATTCACACGCCGTTGTTGGCCCTTTGATAGTTTATTTTTACTCACGCAACCTCTCACCTAACAGATGTTTCGCCCTGAGTGGGCAAAAGGTCTATGATACACCTTAATGAGAACAAATGGCGAATTAAGCGGGTGAAAGAGGGCGATGATGAAGCAAAATAAAGATAACCTTATTTGGATCGACTTAGAAATGACGGGGTTAGACCCGCAACGTGACCGGATTATTGAGATCGCCACCATAGTCACCGATGCTGACTTAAATGTCCTTGCTGAAGGGCCTGTAGTAGCGGTGCATCAAAGTGATGAGCAGTTAGCCTTAATGGACGACTGGAACGCCAATACCCATACCCAAAGTGGATTGGTAGCACGAGTCAAACAGAGCACAGTATCGGAAGCGGAAGCTGAGCAATTAACATTGGAATTTTTAAAACAGTGGGTACCAGAAAATAGTTCACCTATTTGCGGTAATTCTATCGGACAGGATCGTCGTTTTCTTGTTAATTATATGCCTCAGCTCGAAAACTACTTTCACTATCGCGCACTGGATGTCAGTACCTTAAAAGAACTGGCGCGTCGTTGGAAACCCGATATTTTGCAAAATTTCCATAAAAAAGGGACTCATCAAGCTCTGGATGATATTCGAGAATCGATTGCCGAATTGGCTTTTTACCGTGAAAACTTCTTAAAGTTATAATTTTCGGATAATAACTGCACAAACTGCCGAGTAAATCGGCAGTTGAAAAGAAAAACAAAAAAAAGCGGTGTAGGGGGGTTGCGCAGCAAGATTATTCTCGTATAATTCGCACCCCGTAACGGTAGTAAATATTTTTACTGTTCAGGGCGCGGGAATAGCTCAGTTGGTAGAGCACGACCTTGCCAAGGTCGGGGTCGCGAGTTCGAATCTCGTTTCCCGCTCCAAAATTTTATATTCATTATTATTTCCTTCCTTTTTACTGCTTAGTCTGTAGCGTAGCTCTCATCGCTTCTCAGCCAGATTTTCAACAGAGTTATCCACAGGATGTTCAGCGGCCGATCATACCTAAAAAAATAAATTCGATAATCATATCATAATGATTTATATGTGTTTTTTGTTTTTAGTCGGCTAAATTTTTATACCACTATACCTGCTATATTCTTCCAACTAAAAAAGCTATTCACAGCAAAATTATCTATGTATTTCTGTCGTTTAGCTTGATTTAGGCCTATTCTTCTTACTTATTCTTCCCAGCCTCGATTAGCTTAATTTGAGTAGGAGTCGATATTATGCGTGGTATATCAGCGGTGAGTGAGCAACTGCCAAATCATTGTTGGCCAGTTGATAAAATCGCCGAGCTTGAACAGACATTATGCCGGACGAATGATGGCTCCCCTTACCAGTTGATGTGGCAAGCGGGAGAGGCGCTTCAGAGGCTGATTTGGACGGTCTATGCGCAAACTCGACACTGTTTGATACTCTGCGGAACGGGAAATAATGGCGGCGATGGGTTTGTACTGGCTTATCTTCTTCACCAAGCAGGAGTAAGCGTTACGGTGGTTGAGGCCAGGCTACGTAATGAACGACCTGCAGAGGCGTCCCGTGCCAAAGCTTTATGGGACGACGTTGCCCCACACGCCGCGTTATCCCCCGATGATCCCTGGCCTACCAATATCGATCTCATTATTGATGCGCTTTATGGTATTGGCTTACGTCAACCTCCTGGTACTGAGAGCCAACGGTTGATGGACTTGGTCAATCGTCATCCTGCGCCAGTGTTAGCCGTCGATATCCCATCAGGCTTGAATGCTCAGACTGGGCAGCCACTGGGCACAGTGATACAGGCTACCTCTACACTGACGTTTATCACATTGAAACCGGGCTTGTTAACAGGAAAAGGGCGGGCGTACAGCGGTAAACTCTGGGTGGCCGACCTGGGGCTTTCCCATTTATTGCCTCATCTCTCGCCACCGATTGAGTGTCTCACTGCACAGAATTTACCCCAGTGGCTACCTCAACGCCAAGCCAGCGCACATAAAGGTGATATGGGAAAAGTTGTGGTGATTGGTGGGGCTGAAGGGACAGCGGGTGCCATACGATTGAGCGGCGAAGCAGCCCTACGCAGCGGTGCGGGGTTGGTGCGTATATTGACCCATCGCTCAAATATTTGGCCACTCTTGGCAGCAAGGCCCGAGTTGATGGTTGCCGAATTGACTACCGAATCGCTCGAAGAGGCGATAGATTGGGCTGACGTTATTGCTATTGGCCCAGGAATGGGTCAATCGGACTGGGCAAAAAATGCCCTTAAACACGTAAAATTAAGTAAAAAGCCCATGGTATGGGATGCAGATGCGTTAAACCTCCTAGCAATCGAGCCGGATAAACGTCAAAATCGGGTACTGACTCCACATCCTGGAGAAGCAGCCCGATTATTAGGGATTAGCGTTGCTGAGGTAGAAGCGGACCGTTTAACGGCGGCGGATCAATTGGTTGATCGTTTTGGCGGCGTCGCCATATTGAAAGGTTCGGGCACAATTATTGCCGAGGGCTCAGTATCAACCTCTATTGCCTATGTAGGCAATCCCGGTATGGCAAGCGGGGGTATGGGCGATGTGTTAACTGGCGTAGTAACGGCCTTTCTTGGTCAGGGACTGGAACAGGTAGAAGCCGCCCGTGCTGCCGTTGTTGCTCATGGCCATGCGGCTGACCTTGTGGCGAAAGACCGCGGGATGCGCGGAATGCTTGCTCTGGATGTGATTGAAAAATTAAAAATAAGTGTCAATCCACTTCAGGATAACGATGAGTACCATGACAAGAAAAACCTTTATTCTTACTGATTTAGCGGCCACCTTAGCATTGGGTTCTCGCTTAGCTAAAGCCAGTGAGCAAGCGACCATTATCTATTTGGTTGGCGATTTAGGGGCGGGTAAAACAACGTTTAGTCGTGGTTTCCTTCAAGCCTTAGGCCATCAAGGAAATGTGAAAAGCCCCACTTATACGCTGGTGGAGCCTTACGAAATTAATCATCGTTTAGCGTATCACTTTGACCTTTATCGTCTCGCCGACCCTGAAGAACTTGAATTTATGGGTGTACGTGACTATTTCACTGGCGATGCAATCTGTTTAGTGGAGTGGCCACAACAGGGGGCAGGGATCCTTCCTTCGCCGGATTTAACCATCACCTTAGCTTATCAAGGTGAGGGGAGAGAAGCTGAGGTTGTCTCAAGCTCAGCGTGGGGTGAACATTTATTACAGCAAATTTCGTGTAATGAGGGAGAGGCATGACATTAAGGCGGCTGATCCTAGTCGTACTATATTGCCTCGTTAGTCGAGCGGTAGTGGCGGCTTCACTCTCAGATATTCAGGTGGATAATCGCGAGGCTCAATCGATAGTGACATTAACTTTCGCGGATAAACCCACCTCATCTTGGTTCGGTCTGCATAATCCCGAACGTTTTGTGGTTGATATCCACGAAAGTGGTGCCATTAAGGGCCTACCACTCAACTTTAGTGGTACGAATCTTGTAAAGCGTATTCGTACGAGCCAACCGCCGAATCAACATGCTATCCGCCTGGTCTTCGAGTTAACACAGCCCTCTGGTTCATCGGTGACGACAAGACAGAGTGGTAACCAGTGGAAAGTGGTGGTCACGCTCAAAGCTAAAGCGCCTCAGCCTGCCCCAGCAGCCGTTACCCCAGCCGAGAAAAACCCGTTTACTCCGGCAAAGACCGCGGTAACCAATACCAACACCACTAGTTATCCCGGTGGACAAGTCGCGCGGAACCAAGTGGTTATTGTGGCAATTGATGCGGGGCACGGGGGACAAGATCCCGGTGCTATTGGTCAGCATGGCTTAAAAGAAAAAAATGTGACCATCGCTATTGCACGTAAATTAAAGAAATTCCTCGATGCAGACCCCATGTTTAAACCAGTGCTAACACGGAATGGTAATTACTTTATTTCGGTAATGGGGCGTTCAGAAGTCGCTCGTAAGGAGAATGCCAGCTTACTAGTGTCTATTCATGCGGACTCGGCACCCGTACATTCGGCAAGTGGGGCTTCGGTCTGGGTACTTTCTAATCGCCGAGCTAATTCGGAAATGGCGAACTGGCTAGAGCAAACGGAGAAGCAATCGGAACTGCTCGGCGGGGCCGGCGATTTACTGGCCAATAATCAGTCTGACCCTTACTTAAGCCAAGCGGTGCTTGATCTTCAATTTGGCCACTCACAACGTGTCGGCTACGATGTGGCGACCAAAGTATTACAGAATCTTCGCCAAGTGACTCCTTTGCACAAACGGCTACCTGAGCATGCGAGTTTGGGTGTACTACGCTCGCCAGATATCCCCTCACTTCTGGTGGAGACGGGCTTTATCAGTAATGCGCAAGAAGAGAAATTATTGGGTAACTCTGCTTATCAAACCAAAATTGCCCATGCTATTTACCGGGGATTACGTGCTTACTTCCGTAGCCATCCTTACCAGTATATTGCCGCCAGTGAAAATCGCCCGGTTGTGGCAAGACCTTCTCAAGTCGTGTCGACTCAGCGAACTCAGTTACACGTCGTCCAACGCGGTGAAACCTTATCGGGGATTGCTGCGCGTTATGGGGTGACCAGTCAGGCGATTATTGCGCAAAACCGTTTAAAAAAGCCGGGTGTATGGGTAGGGCAGCGGTTACGAATTGGCGGTGCAAAGGCAATCGCTAAGTCATCGGCGACAGTAATTAGGCATAAAGTCGTTCGGGGGGACTCGCTCAATGCGATAGCCTTGAAATATGGGGTAAGTGCCCAAACTATTCTTACTAAGAATAAACTTCGTTCCGCCAATGTGATGTTAGGTCAGACCTTGTTAATCCCGCAATCGTAGCGGGAAGAGGTCGCTGCAGAGGATCTTATATGCCAATTCAGATATTACCACCGCAGCTGGCTAACCAAATTGCTGCTGGGGAAGTGGTAGAACGCCCTGCCTCTGTGGTGAAAGAACTTATTGAAAATAGTCTTGATGCCGGGGCGACCCGTATCCATATTGAGATTGATAAGGGAGGCGCTAAACGGATCGCTATTCGAGATAATGGCTGTGGCATTGATAAAGAACAACTCTCATTGGCCCTAGCCCGCCATGCTACCAGCAAAATTGCCTCGTTGGATGATCTTGAAGCGATCATGAGCTTGGGATTTCGCGGCGAAGCCCTTGCCAGTATTAGCTCTGTTTCTCGCCTGACCTTAACCTCACGTCCAGAGACTCAGCAAGAAGCGTGGCAAGCCTACGCCGAAGGGCGTGAGATGAACGTGAGTCTTAAGCCTGCTGCGCATCCCTGCGGCTCGACCCTTGAAGTGCTTGATTTATTTTATAATACGCCAGCTAGAAGGAAGTTTTTGCGTACAGAAAAAACAGAATTTACGCATATTGATGAGGTGATTAGGCGTATTGCTTTAGCCCGTTTCGACGTTGAATTTATCTTGACCCACAATGATAAGCCGGTTCGCCACTATCGCGTTGCGAATAATCAGAAGCAGAAACAGCAGCGGCTGACCGCGATTTGTGGCGCAAACTTTGTCTCGCAAGCGGTTCATATAGATTGGCAACACGATGGCCTAGCAATTGAAGGTTGGGTGGTCTCCCCCGATTATGCGCAAAACACTACCGAAACCCAATATTGCTACGTCAATGGTCGCATGATGCGAGATAAACTGATTAATCATGCTATTCGTCAAGCCTACCAAGAGCATATTGGTCAGCAGCCGACTCCTGCGTATGTGCTTTTTTTAACGGTTGATCCTCATCAAGTTGACGTCAATGTGCATCCGGCTAAACACGAAGTCCGCTTCCATCAATCGCGGTTAGTGCACGACTTTGTTTACCAAGGGATTGCCAGTGCGTTGACGCCTAGCGAGTCAAACCTGTCATTAGACGATAGTCAGCCCGCAACGTTATCTCAACCTGTTATTGCGGAGAACCGGACGTCAGCCGGTAAAAATAAGTTTGCCCAGCCGAGCCGGCCGCTCTCTGTCCCGCGTGATCATGCACCGGAGCCTTATCGAAAGAAAGAGGCGCAGCTCTACCAACATTTGATAAGTTCAACCCCAAAAGTGGAAGAGGCGACTGGCGACACGTCGGCCGTAGAATATGTTGAACCTTTAGCTGGGCACACTCAAGGTTTTGGGCGAGTACTTACGGTTTGCGACCAACGCTTTGCGCTACTTGAACGCTCGACAGGCCTTGCATTACTCTCCTTAGCGAAAGCGGCAAGCTTGGTGCTTGCACAACAACTCAATCCAGCCTCGCAGTCGTTGGTGTCGCAACCATTGCTTATTCCGTTACGCGTGAAAAGCACTGCGACTGAGAAGCAGGTCATCATTCAATACACTGAGCTGCTCCAACGTTTCGGCGTAGATTTGCAGAGTGACGGCCAATACAGCACACTACGTGCGGTACCTCTACCCTTGCGTACGCAGAATTTACAAACGTTGTTGCCAGAAATGATTGTGTGGTTGTCCTCGCAATCCGATGTGAGCCAATCCGCTTTCGCGTCGTGGTTAGCGGGAAAGAGTGTTAGTGCCGAACGGACTTGGAGTCACTCGCAAGCGATTACCTTATTGGCCGATTTAGAACGGCTTGCTCCCGCACAGGTGGTATCACCGACAGCGGGTCTTATCCAGCCGTTACCCTTAGCCCCTTTTTTTGAAGCATTATTAAATGAATGAAATCACACCACAGTTACCTAAAGCTATTTTTATCATGGGGCCTACGGCGTCAGGTAAAACGGCTTTAGCGATTGAACTGGCAAAGACCTTACCCGTAGAGATCATTAGTGTTGATTCGGCACTGGTCTACCGTGGGATGGATATTGGTACGGCAAAGCCGACTGCGGGGGAACAGGCTGCGACGCCTCATCATTTGCTGGACCTCATCGATCCTAGTCAAAGTTACTCTGCTGCAGATTTTCGCCGGGATGCTTTGCAGAAAATGGCTGACATTACGCAACGGGGGGCGATTCCTATTTTGGTGGGGGGGACAATGCTTTACTTCAAAGCGTTACTCGAAGGTTTATCGCCTTTACCTTCTGCCAATCCTGAGATCCGTCAACAATTAGAACAACGGGCAAAAGTTGAAGGTTGGGAAACTCTTCACCAAGAACTTTGTCTGATAGATCCTAAGGCTGGAGAAAGAATTCATCCTAATGATCCACAAAGACTGACGCGAGCACTGGAAGTTTTTCTCATTTCAGGTAAAACTCTAACAGAGTTAACTGAAACGGCAGGGGAGACTCTCCCTTATGACGTTTATCAGTTCGCTATCGCTCCTCAAGACCGCGAGGTGCTCCATCAACGGATTGAATTGCGTTTCCAGCAGATGCTTGATGAGGGTTTTGAACATGAAGTCAGGGCTCTCCACCAGCGTGGCGACCTTCATGTCAATATGCCTTCTGTGCGTTGTGTTGGTTATCGACAAATGTGGTCATGGCTTGAGGGGGAAATAGATTATAATGAAATGGTTTTCCGTGGCATATGTGCCACTCGCCAATTGGCTAAGCGACAAATGACTTGGTTGCGAGGGTGGAAAGCACTTGTTTGGCTTGATAGCCTGCAACCCGATCAGGCTCGTGAGAAAGTTTTAAACGTTATTCATACTATAACTCATTGATTATTTGCAATCTTCAGGCATGGTATGTGATAGCGGTTTTTAAACTCTATAATAATTACACTACGAACGTATAAGGAAAAGATAGAATGGCTAAAGGGCAATCATTACAAGACCCGTTTTTAAACGCTTTGCGTCGCGAGCGTGTACCCGTCTCAATTTACTTGGTTAATGGTATTAAACTCCAAGGGCAAATTGAATCTTTCGACCAATTCGTCATTTTATTAAAAAATACCGTCAGTCAAATGGTTTACAAGCACGCTATTTCAACAGTCGTGCCATCGCGCCCTGTATCTCACCACACCAATGCGCCAGGTAGCAGCAATTATCATAATAATGGAAATGCTGGTACTGGTTCACACCATGAAGGTGAGTCTGCAGAGTAATTTCCTTTCGACCGGAGAGTTTAGGCTCTCTGGTTGCCTACCTTTCAGTGAGGTTATCGCTTGTTTGAGCGTTATGATGCCGGTGAACAGGCCGTTTTAGTTCATATCTGGTTTTCACAAGATAAAGAGAGCGAAGATTTACAAGAGTTTGAAACACTTGTCTCTTCCGCAGGGGTTGAAGCCCTTCAAGTCGTTACGGGAAGCCGTAAATCTCCACATCCTAAATATTTCGTTGGTGAAGGTAAAGCTGAAGAGATCGCTGAGGCGGTCAGCGCGACTGGTGCCAGTGTCGTTATTTTCGATCATGCCTTGAGCCCAGCCCAAGAACGGAATTTAGAAAAATTGTGTGAATGTCGAGTGATCGACCGCACAGGTCTTATTTTAGATATCTTCGCGCAGCGTGCACGTACGCACGAAGGTAAATTACAAGTTGAGTTGGCCCAGTTGCGTCATCTTGCCACCCGATTAGTCCGTGGATGGACCCACTTAGAGCGTCAAAAAGGCGGTATTGGCTTACGTGGACCCGGTGAAACTCAACTTGAAACCGACAGACGTTTATTGCGAAACCGTATAACGCTCATTCTCTCCCGACTACAGCGAGTAGAGAAGCAGCGTGAACAGGGGCGGCAAGCGCGAGCCAAGGCCGATATTCCTACTGTGTCGTTGGTGGGATATACTAATGCCGGTAAATCGACGTTGTTCAACAGTATAACGTCTGCAGACGTCTATGCGGCTGACCAACTGTTTGCAACGCTCGACCCAACTTTACGGCGATTATCGGTTGCTGACGTCGGGGAAGTGGTACTGGCAGATACCGTTGGTTTTATTCGTCATCTCCCCCATGATTTAGTCGCCGCTTTCAAAGCAACACTACAAGAGACACGTGAAGCAACGCTGTTGTTGCATGTGATCGATGCTGCTGATCTGCGGATGAATGAAAATATTGAGGCTGTTGACGAAGTATTAACTGAGATCGAGGCGGATGAGATCCCTTCTCTGCATGTCATGAACAAAATTGACCAGTTAGAGGGTTTTGAGCCACGTATTGATCGCAATGAAGAGAGCGTACCGATACGTGTATGGCTCTCTGCACAGAATCGGTTAGGATTACCTTTACTATGGCAGGCCCTTTCAGAACGGCTTTCTGGGGAAATTGCCCAATATACACTCTGTCTTCCTCCTGAAGCAGGTCGCCTGCGTAGTCGTTTTTATGAACTCGACGCAATTAAAGAAGAATGGAATCACGATGAGGGTTCCATCGGTTTACAGGTACGCTTGCCGATCGTTGAATGGCACCGCTTGGGTAAACACTATCCAGCTTTATCGGATTACATTGTAAAATAATTATTAGGCCCCTAGGTTGGGGCCACCACAATGTCACTAAATGGAAGTGAGTATGATGTGGAAACAAGCGAGTCGCTAGGAAACCCGATGCAGTCCATTGGCGCTCAACAAGCAAAGGTACCACATGGTCTTTCTGTCCTTGAAAAGCTAGGCTATAGCGAAGGGATTCACGTTATCAGGATGATGTCGACGGAGTTCTTTTCTACTCGAAGCGAAATAAGCATTAATAGTACGTGGAGAATGTGATGCCGAAGCGGCCAGCCTCTATGTAAGGAGTTAGTCGCGATATCCAGCGTTTTTGTCTTTTTTACGCTCGTTCTCTGCGCATGAGAAAAGTTATACATTGAGTCATTTCGTGCTCTTTTTTTACGCAAACAGGCAATTTTTTTCATTTTAGGAAATTGCGCGTAACGCTGCATTTATTTTGAATTCCGAGTAGACTGCTGGGGTCGGTGATATTACCGACCCTTTTTTATTGTAAGGAATCCTCATGCATTCAGTTATATGGACGGCCGTTTCACTTTTATTAATTGTGGAAGGGTTAGGTCCCATGTTATTGCCTAAGGTCTGGAAAAGAGGGTTGCTTACTTTAATCAGCTCTCCAGAAAAGTTATTAAGACGCTTCGGTGGAGCCTTCGTTGTAGCCGGGGTGGTGATATTTTATATGATGCATAAGTGATTTGCAGGATATAAATCTACAAAAAGATTTTTTTTATGGTTAATATTTTGCTTGAATAAAAAAGCGAATTTCACTTATTAAAAAAGCTGAAACCGACAAAAGCTGGTGGTAGAATCCATTTTTAAGCAATCAATGGTTTTAGAAAATGGGTAATAATGTTGTCGTACTTGGCACCCAATGGGGTGACGAAGGCAAAGGTAAAATTGTAGATTTGCTGACTGAGCGCGCAAAATATGTCGTCCGCTATCAAGGTGGACACAATGCAGGTCATACGCTCGTCATCAACGGTGAAAAAACCGTTCTTCACTTAATTCCTTCAGGTATCCTACGTGATAATGTTACCAGTATCATCGGTAATGGTGTCGTGCTCTCTCCAGAAGCTCTGATGAAAGAGATGAAAGGTCTGGAAGATCGTGGTGTCCCAGTACGTGAACGTTTACTGATTTCTGAAGCTTGTCCACTGATCCTGCAATACCATGTTGCTATGGATGTTGCGCGTGAAAAAGCCCGTGGCGCAAAAGCTATCGGTACGACTGGCCGCGGTATTGGCCCAGCTTATGAAGATAAAGTCGCTCGTCGTGGCTTACGTGTGGGTGATCTTTTCGATAAAGAGACCTTTGCGGTTAAGCTGAAAGAGATTGTCGAATATTATAACTTCCAGTTGGTACACTACTACAAAGAGCCAGCGGTTGATTACGACACAATCTTAAATGATACCTTGGCTATGGCAGATATCTTGACCTCAATGGTAGTTGACGTGTCTGACCTCCTTGATAAAGCACGTTTACGTGGCGACTTTATGATGTTTGAAGGCGCCCAAGGCACCTTGTTAGATATCGACCACGGGACTTATCCCTATGTCACCTCTTCGAACACTACTGCCGGTGGTGTGGCGACGGGATGTGGTCTAGGCCCACGTTACGTTGATTATGTCTTAGGTATTGTTAAAGCTTACTCAACCCGTGTTGGCGCAGGTCCTTTCCCAACAGAACTGTTTGATGATATCGGCGAGTTCTTAGGTAAAAAAGGCAACGAGTTCGGTGCAACAACTGGCCGTCGTCGTCGTACAGGATGGTTAGACATTGTTGCGGTACGTCGTGCCGTACAAATCAACTCCCTGTCAGGCTTCTGCTTAACTAAACTCGACGTCCTTGATGGATTAAAAGAAGTTAAGATCTGTGTGGGTTATCGTTTACCTAATGGTAAAGAGGTCGACACTACTCCTCTGGCAGCAGAAAATTGGGAAGGTTTAACGCCAATTTATGAAACCCTGCCAGGTTGGGATGAGAACACCTTCGGTGTGAAAAACCGTGAAGGTCTGCCACAAGCAGCCTTAGATTATATTAAGCGTATTGAAGAATTAACCGGTATTCCAGTGGACATCATTTCTACTGGTCCTGACCGTAGCGAAACGATGATCTTAAGAGACCCGTTTGATAGCTAATGTTATAAGAATGGCCGGTATGATACCGGCCATTGTTTTTCCTTCCTACCTGACTGAATCTTCCTTGCAGTGTTCTCTGTGTATTGACCTACAAACAAAAGGCCCGCACTATCGAGATTGGTTTATAATTCAGTTGAGCCAATTATTTTTTCGTCCAGAGTATTTATTGAGGCTGATGTGCAACTGACCACTTTTACTGACTATGGGCTACGTGCATTAATATACATGGCGAGTTTGCCCGCGGATAAAATGACCACGATTACTGAAGTTAGCGAACTTTATGCTATTTCTCGCCACCACATGGTTAAAATTGTTCATAAGTTGAGTCAGGAAGCCTTTATTAAATCAAGTCGAGGAAAGCAGGGAGGAATACGCCTTGCCAGGCCTGCAGAATTTATCAATATCGGGGATGTCGTCCGTCGTTTAGAGCCTTTACAGCTTGTCGATTGTGATCATTGCTTAATTACACCCTCCTGTCACTTGAAAAGGGTACTCTCGCAAGCGATGAAAGCGTTTCTTGCTGAGTTAGATAAATACACCTTGGCGGATATTGCTGCTGACAGGAACTTGAAACGGATTTTCAACGCTGAAATTTCCGTAGAGAACTTATACTAGAGACATTGGAGGACCCTGTGTCACAAGATCCCTTTTTACAACGGGAAACGGACAAATATGAAAATCCGATCCCAAGTCGCGAGTTTATTCTCGCGCATTTAGAAAAACGTGAAACACCCGCTCGCCGCGATGAAATCGCAGCGGAACTCAATATTACCAGCGAAGAGCATCTTGAAGCATTACGCCGGCGCTTAAGGGCGATGGAGCGTGATGGACAGTTGGTTTTCACTCGCCGTCAATGCTATGTGTTACCGGAGCGTCTAGATCTTATACGCGGAAAAGTGATCGGTCACCGAGATGGCTACGGTTTCTTACGAGCTGAAGGCTATAAGGATGATTTTTATCTTTCAGCCGAACAGATGAAGCTCTGTTTACATGGCGACATTATTTTGGCGCAGCCGATGGGAGCCGACCGTAAAGGTCGCCGCGAAGCCAGAATGGTTCGCGTTGTTGAGCCACGTAACGCGCAAATTGTTGGACGCTACTTTACCGATGCGGGGGCAGGCTTTGTTGTCCCCGACGACAGTCGGTTAAGTTTTGATATCTTAATTGAATCAGACCCTGCCATGCCGGCCCGTATGGGCGCAGTGGTCGTTGTGACCCTAGAAAAACGGCCAACGCGTAGAATGAAAGCCATTGGTAAAATTACCGAAATCCTCGGTGATGAAATGGGCACGAGTTTAGCGGTGGATATGGCGCTGCGCACTCATGAAATTCCTAATGAGTGGCCAAGTGATGTGGAGGCTGAGATTAGCCATCTTAGCGAGGAGGTTCCGGAAAGTGCTAAGCAGGGACGTATCGACCTGCGTCAACTGCCGCTGGTCACCATTGACGGTGAAGATGCTCGGGACTTTGATGATGCAGTCTATTGTGAGAAAAAGCGCGGAGGGGGATGGCGTCTATGGGTAGCGATTGCTGATGTGACCTATTATGTCCGTCCTGGTACCGCATTGGATCACGAGGCTGAAAAGCGCGGCACCTCAGTCTACTTCCCAACGCAAGTCGTTCCTATGCTGCCAGAAGTCTTGTCGAACGGCCTTTGCTCGCTTAATCCGCAGGTTGACCGTCTCTGTCTCGTGTGTGAAATGACGATTTCGGCACGGGGGAAATTAACCGGTTACAAACATTACGAAGCGGTAATGAACTCTCATGCTCGACTGACTTACAATAAAGTATGGTCGATTCTTGAGGGCGATGAAGCGCTACGTGAGCAGTATGCACCTCGGGTCAAAGACCTTGAAGAGCTGTATGCTATGTATCAGGTGCTGGAAACAGCGCGTACGCAACGTGGCGGTATCTCTTTTGAGACCGAAGAGCCTAAGTTTATCTTCAATGCTGAGCGACGTATTGAGCGTGTAGAGCGTCTTCGTCGCAATCCTGCGCATAAGTTAATTGAAGAGTGCATGATTCTGGCAAATATTGCCTCGGCACGTTTTGCGGAGAAGTATCAAGAACCCGTTCTGTTTCGCGATCATGACCGCCCAACAGACGAAAGTATCAAAAGCTTTCGAAAAGTACTGGGTGAACTCGGTCTAACACTGACTGGCGGCAACAAACCGACTCCGCTTGATTATGCAGAGTTATTAAGTGCAGTCGCCGAGCGGCCGGATGCAGAAATGCTGCAAACGATGCTGTTACGCTCAATGAAACAGGCGATCTACGATCCTGAAAACCGTGGACACTTTGGTTTAGCACTGACGTCCTATGCGCACTTTACTTCGCCTATTCGTCGTTATCCTGATTTGCTGTTGCACCGTTCACTCAAATACTTGATCGCGAAAGAGCAAGGGCAACCGGTCGATGTACTTACACCAGGCGGCGGCTGCCATTACGATATGCAGCAAATGTTGCAATTAGGTCAGCACTGTTCATTGACGGAACGGCGCGCGGATGAAGCGACACGTGATGTCGCTGACTGGCTAAAATGCGATTTTATGCAGGATCAAGTGGGTAATTCTTTTACAGGGGTTATCTCCAGTGTGACCAATTTCGGTTTCTTTGTACGGCTCGCCGACTTGTTTATTGATGGACTCGTCCATGTCTCTACGTTGGATAACGACTACTACCGCTATGATCAAATTGGACAGCGCTTAACTGGCGAGGCCAGTGGCCAAGTGTTCCGTTTAGGCGATACGATCGAAGTGCGCGTTGATGCGGTACATATGGATGAGCGTAAGATCGATTTTGCGCTGATTTCAAGCCAACGTAAGCCGCGGGGTGAAGGTAAAACGGAGAAAGACCGAGCGAAGAAAACCGCATCCGCTCCAGTAAAAAAACGCCGTAATGCGGGCAAGAAAGTGAACTTCGAACCTGATAGTGCATTTCGAGGGACGAAGAAAAAAGAGGGGGCGAGCTCTGCAAAAGCCGTCAATAAAAAACCTAAAAAAGTCTCTGAAAAAACACGTAAAATAGCGGAAGCTACGAAAGCGAAACGCGCAGCGAAGAAAAATCGCGCAGAATAAGCGTAAGCAGAACCTGCTGGCAACTCAGGGTTGCCAGCCATCTCAAGGCAATTGATAGAATAAACTATGAGTGAAAAAATTTTTGGCATCCACGCGGTTCAAGCCTTATTGGAACGTCAACCTCAGCGCTTTCAACAAGTCTTTATACTCAAAGGACGTGAAGATCGCCGCTTACAACCGCTGATTCAGGTGCTGGAATCGCAGGGAATCACGATACAAGTTGCCACCCGTCAGTGGTTGGATGAGGCCGCTGAAGGTGCCGTCCATCAAGGGATTTTGGCATTGGTGAAACCAGGGCGTCAGTATCAAGAAGGCGATTTACCTGATTTACTCGAAAAGCTGGATAAACCTTTATTACTGATTCTCGATGGCGTGACGGATCCACATAACCTTGGCGCATGTTTACGTAGCGCAGATGCGGCAGGCGTGGCGGCGGTTATCGTCCCGAAAGATCGCTCAGCGGCATTGAACGCGACGGCCAAGAAAGTGGCGTGTGGCGCAGCAGAGACGGTACCGCTTATCCGCGTGACGAACTTGGCACGAACCATGCGCTTGCTGCAAGAGTACAATATCTGGATCGTCGGCACGGCCGGCGAAGCCGATCATACGCTGTATCAGAGCAAAATGACCGGGGGAATGGCGCTAGTCATGGGGGCAGAAGGCGAAGGCATGCGACGTTTGACGCGCGAGCATTGTGATGAACTCATCAGCATTCCAATGGCCGGATCGGTCTCTTCACTGAATGTATCCGTTGCCACGGGGATTTGTTTATTTGAGGCGGTTCGTCAGCGTCAATAAATAGCGGATAAGCATCTTCTAGAAGGAGAAGATGCTTAGTGACACTCAGCAATGGGGGCAGGACTAATTTTTTAAATAGGAAGCTTATTATCAATCAATGGCTAAAGATTTTTCTGGTTAAACAACAGCGTTAATCAAATATAATTATTCATTGATTACGTCATCAGTGAGTTTTGTCATATACCCTGTAAAGTATTCACTCATCACACCGTTAAGTTGATATTTCTGGTCGCGTATCAATATGGTGAATGACATTACAATACATAGTGCTCACGCTCGATAAACGTACCAATCATCCTGCCATGCAGTTCTGCAGATTTTGAGTATCCCAGAGTTTTACGGTTCAGCCGTTTCAACCTGTTGCGAAGATTCAGGTTTTCACGCTCAATACGTTGAGTGTAAAGCTTACCCGTAATGTGTTTTTCATTCGGTAATACGTCATAAGCACTGAAATTGTCAGTACACCAGAAGGCTACATTCAAACTTGACAGCAGCCTCAACAACTGGCGAAGCGTTTTCTTACCCCTGCGGCCAAAAGCGTGGGCAATAATACGCTTGAGACGAGGCTCCCACGCGTACCACAGCCAACGTTGCTGCTTTTTATTACCAACAAATGACCACATTTCATCCACTTCACAAATGAGTTGAATTTACAGATTATCCAGTGGACGATAGGTTACATTTTTCGGCGAGAGTTTTTTTGCGGGCGCACAACGGCATTGATGCTAATGCGCAATACGCGAGCGGTATCCCGGAGACCGGCATTGTTCATGGCAAGGTCAACCATTTGTGTCTTCATGCCCTGTTGGCAGGCACGGTATTCATATTCGAGTTGAAAGCTTCTGCAGCATGCCTAGCAGCGATAACGCTGATGGCCGGTGCTTCCCAGCCCATGCTTTTTCACAGGGTCTGTTTGCTTACAAAACGGACATTTCACATCGACCTTAGCCATCAGAATCCCTTCGATAAAAATGGGGAGTTTATCTGATTATCACCGGATTAAATACGTGACCATATTTCTTTAACTGATCAGCAATTCATCAATAAAAATATTACTCCCCTTCCTCAAAATATTAAAAAATGGATTTTTCGATAAAAATTATTCATCAATGGTATTGCTCTCGAAAAAAGTTATGGAGACAACCTCCTTTTATTAGTTATGTATTTAGTACATGTATTTAGTAAAATAATTTAAAATTTGAACCAATTCCTCAATAAAATAGTGAGCTCACTAATAATGCCATTAGTATTTTTTTAAAATCATGTTAATTAACAATTAAAACTTAATGATATTAAAAATATTAGAATCATAAGCTGTTGTTAAATAAGTATATTTTATAATTTGTAATATATATATATTATTTGGTAATGACTGTTTAGATGGACTGATTTAATTTTTTCATCGAATCTTTATTGATAATAGCAAAAGTTATTAATATATTGGTATTGCTTTATAGGATTTATCTTAGTTGGTTTTATTACAAACACATGTCAAGTAAGGGGATGTAATGCGTAAAAATATATCAAAAATTTTATTGGTTCCTGTATTAGCTACTGCTTCTTTCGTTGCTTCAGCAGCAGATGGTACGATCAACTTTACTGGTACAATTACCGATACAGCATGTACGGTTGATGCCGCTTCAGCTAACCAAACTGTTCCGTTAGGAACTGTTGCACGTACAGGTTTTTCTGCCGTTGGCTCGACGTCTGCAGCAACTAAATTTACGATTGGTCTCACAGCTTGCCCTGCTTCAGTCACAGCGGCTAAAGTGAAATTCGATGGTAGAGCTAATTCTACTAATAGTAACCTATTAGCATTGAATTCAGATCAAACAGCTACCAACGTTGGTATAGGTATTTATGAGCAAGATGGGTCGACGCTAATTCCTTTAGGTACTCAATCTGCAAGTAAAACTTTGTCATCCACCGCAGCCAATGCTTTAACTTATGTTGCCAAATATTATGCTGTTGCGACTCCGGTAGGTTCTGGTTCTGCAAATTCCACTGCAAATTTCTCTATCGTTTACAACTAGCCTGTAAAGATATGGAGATTTTTCTCCATATCTTTTTTATCTGGAGCATACATGTCAATCTGTAGATTAAATAAAATATTTGCCTTATTGCTACCTTTATCACTAAGCTTCGCTGTCAATGCAGGAGTCGTCATTGGGGGCACCCGATTAATTTACAATCAAGATGATAGCCAAGCAGCAATTAGCGTGAATAATCCAGATGATAAAGCCTACTTAATTCAGTCTTGGATTAATAAAGATAGTGAAAATGATGATAATGATGATACCTTCTTATCAACCCCCCCCATTTTCAAGCTTGGACCCAAAAGTCAAAACTCGGTCAGAGTTGTATACACTGGAAAACCGCTTCCACAAGATAGAGAATCGGTTTTTTGGCTAAATATTAAAAGTATTCCCTCAACTAATCCCAATGCTCAAAATCAACTATTGATTACTGTAAAAAGTAAAATGAAAATTTTTTACCGGCCATCTGGCTTAACTGGTGATCCAAGCCTTGCATACAAGAGCTTAGAGTTCATCAATAGTAACGGCAAATTGAGGGTTATAAATCCGTCACCTTATAATGTATCGCTGTATAAGATTGCATTAGACGGAACTGAACTCAAAAATATTACTATGGTCCCACCGAAAGATCAAATTGAGGTCTCAATAAACAATAATCATTTACACTCTGTTATATGGAGTGCCATTAATGATTTTGGTGGCGTAACTTCTACTGTATCTAAAATTATAAAATAATTTTTGGGGTCGGGATGAGAAAGGGAAAAAAATATAAAATGAATTTTTTTCGATTGGGGAGAGTTAACTTAGCTATCATTTCTATTATTTATAGTAATTATAGTTATTCAGATGACTACTTTGATCCATATTCAGTTTATATCAATGGAAAAAGTCCATTACAGATAGATCTCTCTGACTTTAAAAGTAAAGGAGGGCAACTACCAGGCCGTTATCAAGCCGCACTATACCTAAATGGTGATTTTTTAGACAGCAGAAAAATCAACTTCGTTAGTGTAGATGGGGGATTACAACCAGATTTACGTAAAAGTGATCTAATCGGTTGGGGGGTGATAGATAATGCCACACCAGATTGGATGGGATATTCTAATGATAAACCTATCACTCAAATATCAAAGCTCATACCCGATGCATTCATTAATTATGATTTTGATCACCAAAGAATCGATATCTCTATTCCTCAAAAATTTATAAAAAAAGATGTTGATGGTTATGTTCCCATGAGTAAGTGGGATGATGGTCTGGATGCTCTTATCCTAAATTATGCGTATACCGGATCAAATACTTGGAGTGATTATTACTCAGGAAATAAAAACAACTCTTTTTTAAACCTTAGAAGCGGGTTGAATATCAATGGGTGGCGAGTAAGAAACTACTCCACCTATACTAATAATAGTCAGGGACAGTCTGGTTGGAATAGCATCAATACCTATGCTCAACACGATATTAGACGTTTAGACAGCAAGTTCACAGTTGGTGATACGACCACGCCTAGTGAAGTTTTCGATAGTTATTCATTTAGAGGGTTACAATTATCTTCTGATGACAGTATGCAACCAGAAAGTTTACGTGGGTTTGCTCCTGTCGTCAGAGGTATCGCGCAAAGTAATGCACAAGTTACCATTGAACAGAGTGGTAATATTATATGGCAGAGTTATGTACCTCCAGGGCCTTTCGAGATTAGAGATTTGTATCCCACTTCAGCGAGTGGCGACCTCGTGGTGACTGTTAAAGAATCAAATGGGACCGTACGTCGTTTTGCTCAAGCTTTTTCTTCAGTACCTATTATGTTAAGAGAAGGGCGAACTAAATACTCTGTAAGTTTGGGAAAATATCGTTCTACAGGTATCGCGACTAAACGACCTAATTTTATGCAAGGTACCTTAATTTATGGAATGCCGTGGGCATTAACGCTATACGGCGGTAATATTCTTTCACAAGATTATAATTCTTTTGCACTAGGCATAGGTAAAGGATTAGGCGATTTAGGTTCAGTATCGTTAGATGGAACCGTTGCGAAAACAAATTTTGACGATGATAGCAAAAAAGGCGCTTCCTTTAGATTCCAGTATTCAAAAGATGTTGCCTCTACCGGAACTACTTTTACGCTGGCCGGTTATCGCTATTCAACGTCGGGATATTATGATTTTTCTGAAGCAAACGGTTTTTTTGGGAGTGCTTTACCGATTGGTTACGATTCTGAAGATCACAATGACAAAGAAAATAAAATCTTAAAGAATCAATATTGGAACTGGCAGTCTAACCATAATAAAAAAAATAAGGCTGAAATTAATATTACTCAAAACATAACGGATTTTGGTAGTATTTATATTTCATCTTACCAGCAGGAGTATTGGGGAGTTAAAGGAAAAGAAACAAGTATTAGCACAGGAATTAATACAAGTATTAGTTCTATAAATTATACGTTAAGCTATAGCTATTCAAAGACCCCATTCTATGGAACAAGTGATAGAGTCTATTCACTTTCTGTACAAATACCTTTAGATAAATTCCTTCCTTCTAGTTGGTTGAATTTGTCATCAAGTATCACTAATGATAATAAAACGGTCTCATCTGTTGGATTAAGTGGTACGGCTCTTACTGATAATAACCTTTCTTATAATATTCAGCAGGGATATGGCAGTAATGGTGTGGGAACAACAGGTAATGCGAGCCTAGACTATAAAGGCCGGTATGGTGAGTACCAATCAGGGTATAACTATACCAATAAAACAAAGCAAGTAACTTATGGCGTTATGGGGGGAATATTAGCCCATAAATATGGCTATACACTCAGCCAGCCTCTGGGCGATACGATAGCTTTGGTTAAAGCAGATAATGCGAGTGATATTCGAGTAATGAATAATTCGGGGGTTTATACGGATAACCAGGGATATGCTGTGGTGCCTTACGTTACACCCTATCGTAAAAATAGATTATCTCTTGATACCTCAAAATTACCGGAAGATGTCGACTTATTGGGTGATACAGAAACTGTTATTCCTACATCAGGTGCTTTAGTTCTTGCCGATTACCCGACGTTATCAGGAAGAAAAATTCTTATTAAGTTAGAGAATAAAACCATACCCTTTGGTGCGATAGCGAGAGTTAATAATGGTAATCGTACCTCCCAGGGAATAGTCGATAATCGTGGAATGGTTTACTTAAGTGGTGTGCCGAGTACTGGTGTCGTGAGTATCACTTGGGAAGGCGGTAAATGTATGGCCAACTATCGTGCTACAGATAATAAAAAAATATCATTTATCGCAGTCACATGTGATTAGGAGAGGACATGAAATATTTGAGTGTTATTAAACAATTGATCTTAGCTATACTGGTATTTCCCAGCTTGTCTTATGCTTACACTTGTACAAGCGGTGCCGCGACAACCCTCTCCCCCCCGAACATAACTATACAGAGGGATTTACCAGTAGGTTCTCAAATAGGGAGTGATGTGACGGGGGCAGTGGTGACTGCTTTTACGTGCTCAAACACTCCTAGTCCTTCTTTAACCTACCAACAGTTTGGTGGTAAAGGTTATGGAACATATGTAGCCACTCTAAACGGTCGACGAATATACAGTACGAATGTTGCTGGAATAGGTTATTCCGTCACCGTGGTATCAGTTAATAATTGTGCGGGGAGTGTTGGTTATGTTGATGGGACCAATAATGTAGACGGTAACCAGAATAATAGAATTATGTGTACTGTCAATGGATTACTTGGTAACCAGCCCATTCAGGGGCAGATGAGGATCACTTATTATAAAACAGCAACGACAACGGGCTCGGGTACGGTTAATGGTATGACGGTTGCTTCATTTATTTTGAGAAATAACCAGACATCTTGGCAAAATCCAGAAACGCTAGTCAATACTGCAAGTTTTAATGTGACGACTCTTGCCTGTACCGTGACGAATACTGCTATTAGTGTGCCGATGGGAACTGTTGAGAAGCGTAGCTTTTCTGGGGTAGGAACTTGGCCCAGTGATAGTAATACTAAATCGTTTACTATACCGCTTAGCTGCAACCCAGGTACTCGCGTGAACTTACAAATTGATGGTAGTGCGCAGAATGCTACGAATGGGGTGTTAAATCTTAATAGCGGGAACGATACAGCCACCGGTGTTGGTATTCAACTCCTTTATAATGATCAGCCTCTTCAATTAGGGACGAGTTTCCTTGCCGGTACCACTTCTACGAGTGGAGGTTATAATATTGGATTAAAGAGCCGCTACTACCAAACCAATAGTGACATTACTACTGGTACAGCCAACTCGGCTGCAACATTTACCTTAACTTATCGTTAGGATTTTACAGTGGTCAGACTACCTAGAGTATGGCCACTGTATTGAGCGAAATCCTTTGTAGGAATGAGATAAGCACCGCTCGATAACTTTACTCTGTGGGGGAGTTTATCTATACCTATGCCTATCGGTAATATACGTTTAGTCTATTTTATTACTAACGTGTGATAAATTTACTAGTCAAAAACAGCCGTTTCACCGAATGATTAAATCATTAATCTTTATCTTTTACCCTTAGACTTATAAAAGTTAGTAAAAATTTTTAATAATTAGGGGGCTCAGTAGGAAAGTCGTGCAATAGATTCTCTTTCTGCATTCGAATTTTTTCGTTTTAAAGAGTACGCATAACTGTAAACATATAATTATGTGATCAAGATAATTTTATTCTGGAATGAAATATGCATCACTATAGGTGCACTCTGTGGTGCGACTTGCTAGGAGCTTATTTTGAACCGTACAAACCAACCCTTAACCCCGCTAGAGTCGACTCAGCAGGCATTAGATTTTATACAAAGTGACACCCTTTCTTCAGACCAGCTCGCGCTCCTCAATCAACTGACCGTCGACGGTTTTCGTCAGCATGTTAACCCCGGGTTCCTAGAATACCGCAAATCAGTCACATCGGGCGGCGGCTATGCCGCAGTCGAGTGGCGAGCCACTAGCCTTAATACCTTAGCAGACACTCGCGGGAACGAATATATCGATTGTTTGGGAGGCTACGGAATTTTTAGTGTGGGGCATTGTAATCCGACTGTCATTGACGCAGTGGAACATCAACTTCACAAGCAACCCTTACACAGTCAGGAACTGCTTGATCCCTTACGCGCCCTCTTGGCACAGGCCTTAGCAGGCCTTGCACCGGGGGAGCTGAATTATTGTTTCTTTGGTAATAGCGGTACCGAGTCTGTGGAAGCAGCACTGAAATTAGCCAAAGCATACCAGGCCCCCCAAGGGAAATTCAGCTTTATCGCCGCGAATGGCGCTTTTCATGGTAAGTCACTAGGATCGTTATCGGCGACTGCCAAACCTGTCTTTCGTGAACCCTTCCAACCTTTAGTCCCGGGGTTTCATCATGTCGATTTTGGTGATATTCGGGCGATGCGGGCTAAAGTAGCGGAGTGTGAGGCTCGGGGAGAGGGCATTGCTGCGGTGATCCTCGAACCTATTCAAGGTGAGGGCGGCGTTATTCTCCCGCCAGAGGACTATTTACCTGCGGTACGTGCATTGTGCGATGAGATAGGAGCATTATTGATTCTCGATGAGGTACAAACGGGCATGGGCAGAACGGGGAAAATGTTTGCCTGTGAGCACTACGGGGTGGAGCCAGACATTCTCTGCCTCGCGAAAGCGCTGGGCGGCGGAGTGATGCCGATTAGTGCAACGATCGCCAGCAAACGCATCTTTTCGGTGCTTTTCGATAATCCCTTCTTACACACCACAACCTTTGGCGGTAATCCGATGGCATGTGCGGCAGCATTGGCGACGATAAACGTACTGCTGCGTGATGACCTCGCTGCACAGGCCCAGCACAAAGGGGATTACTTGCTTAAGGGGCTTAAAGAGTGCGCCAAGCGTTATCCTCAAATTATTACTGAGGCGCGAGGGATGGGGTTTTTACAGGCACTGGAGTTTTGTGACAATGAGACGGGCTATGCTTTTGCCAGCGAAATGTTCCGCCGGGGGATATTAGTGGCGGGGACCTTGAATAATGCTCGTACCGTCAGAATTGAGCCGCCTCTAACCTTAACCCTGGCACAGTGTGATCAGGTCTTAGAACAGGTGGAAAAAGTATTAGAACAATTATCCCCCTCTTCAGGGAAAGGCGCGACCTCCCAAGCCTCTCCCTCACTCATCCATTAATTAATCACCCGCTTACCTTAGGTAGGCGGGTCTTTCCTTACTGGCTAAAGACCAACTCTCGCTTAGTCCACCAATACCAGATGATCCAACATACGCCGATTGCCGTCCAGACGAGCCCTAACCGCATGGCATCTTGATCTAAGTTAAGCCACATCACGCCGATGCATAAAATACCCGCTACAGGAATCACGAGGTGTGAGACCCAGTGTGACAGAGTATTTAACCGTTTTTGCTGAATGGCATAATAGGCAATCACTGACACATTGACTGAAGTAAAGGCAACCAGTGCGCCAAAACTAATCAGGGAGACTGCAGTATCTAGATTAAAGAAGACGGCGGTCATCGCTAAGGCACCCACAAAGAGAACGCAATAGAGTGGACTACCTAGGCGAGGGTGGATATAGCGGAACTTAGCGATAGGGAAAATACCATCGCGTCCCATAATATGCAGTAATCGTGCAGCACTGGCGTGTGAGGCCAACCCTGAGGCAAAGGTGTTAACTAAAATGGCAACGAGAAAAACGGATTGGAAAAATTTCCCACCGACATAAAGCACAATTTCAGGCATGGCTTCAGTTGGGTTTTTAAATTCCACATTGGTCGGAAAGTAGAGCTGGGTAAACCAGGCCGCCACAAAGAAAATAATGCCACCAATTAATGCAGTGAGGAGTACCGCCCGTGGGATAGTGCGCTCAGGTTGATGGGACTCATCGGATAACGTTGTCACTGCATCAAAGCCGAGGAAAGAGAAGCAGAGGACTGCGGCGCCCGCGACTAATGGCAGGAATGTCTGTTCACCATTCCACAACGGTTTTAGAGTCCAAACCGCTTCATGACCATGCTGATGCCCCACACCTTGAATGACGAGCCAAACGAAAACAGCCATCAATAGCACGGGCGCACCGACAAAAAGAAAGTTTAGATTTGCCAGTAAACGAATATTGCGGCTGTTTACCCAAGTCACTAAGCCAGTGAAGAGCACAATCCATAACCAAGAGGGCACTTGGGGAAATAGAGAGCGTAAGTAAATGCCAGCTAACAACGCATTGATCATTGGCAACAGCATATAGTCAAGCAGAGAGGCCCACCCCACTAAAAATCCAGCTCTGTTACCACAGGTCTTGCGTGCGTAGGTATAAGCAGAACCTGCTTTAGGGAAGACTTTTACCATTTTCCCATAACTGCAGGCAGTGAGTAATACTGCAAAGAGCGCTAAGAGGTAGGCTAATGGAACACGGCCTGAGGTCATGCCTGAAACAATACCGAAAGTATCAAATACCGTCATCGGCGTCATGTACGCAATACCGACGATGACCACCTGCCATAATCCTAAATTACGCTTATATGTTACATCTTGAGTCATTCAACACCACCTGGGACAAGATTGGGTAATACTGTTTAAGCAATTTCTATGCCCAACTACCGGTGAATGCAGCCTAGAAATGGTTTTTAGCTTGCTAAAATAGGCTTTTTTTCAAGAGAGTAAAGTAGGGATTAATAATAAAATTTTTTGTACTGATAAAAGTTATTAAACTGACTGGAGAGGGAAGAAAAGAGGACGGTAAAAACCGTCCTTAGAAGGCGCGAAGATACTCGCATGGCCTCCACTGCCTTAGGCATTACTCGCCGTAATTAAAGGCCTTCGGATGGTTCGACAGGCTACCCGTGGTGGCAGCATAGAGGATCGTTTTACCATCAATCGATAATTCATCGCTGACATTGAGCCACTGTAGTGTCTCACGATGTAATTTTTCGTTGGCTTGTAGATAAAGTCCGCTCATTTGCTTAAGTTTTGCGGAATAAAGGACTGCGAATTGCTGGTTACCGCAGTTATGAGGTTTACAGATAGTGTAGACCTGATAATCGTTCCCTTTCACCGTCACTGTTTGAGCGGGAGATTCTACGCCACCGGTTTTAATCCAGTTGGGTAGATGTTGATGGCTCATTAACGCGGTAAGCGCTTTTCCCCCTTCAGGGGTTTTGACTAAATCACTAAAGGTTACCTCCGCGGCAAAAGCACCCGGTGCGACCAGTAGCGAAGCGATAATACCTAATGGCTTTAACATAACTCCTCCTATGATAATCCAATCCAGTATAGACCCGGATTGGCCACGATTGGTAACAATCGGGATGTTTACTAAATAAGATGCGGATTGTCTTGTGTTTAGCCGCTAGTATCAGTACTATTACGCGTCAAATTTTTCAGCCGCATTTTAAAACGTTCCTTGCTTCCATGGGCCGCGGCTGACCCTGACAGGAGGCTGAATAATCCGTAAGGAGCAACCGATGCGTCATTACGAAATCGTATTTATGGTTCATCCTGACCAGAGCGAACAGGTTCCTGGCATGATCGAGCGTTACACTGGTGCTATCACTGGTGCAGAAGGCAAGATCCACCGTCTGGAAGACTGGGGCCGCCGTCAGCTGGCTTACCCAATCAACAAATTGCACAAAGCACACTACGTTCTTCTGAACGTTGAAGCTCCGCAAGAAGTGATTGATGAGCTGGAAACAAACTTCCGCTTCAACGACGCCGTTATCCGCAGCATGGTCATGCGCGTTAAGCATGCGGTAACTGAAGCATCACCAATGGTTAAAGCAAAAGAAGAACGTCGTGATCGTCGTGATGACTTTGCTAACGAAGCCGCTGATGACTCAGATGCTGAGGATTCTGAAGAGTAATTCTTGATGGTGGCTAACCGTCTACAACTGTCTGGGCACGTGTGCACAGCCGTAGTAAGAAAAACTAGCCCCTCAGGAATCCCGCATTGTCAATTCGTGTTAGAACACGAATCTATGCAGCGGGAAGCCGGGATTAACCGGCTGGCTGTATGCCGTATCCCTGTGATTATCAGTGGACATGAACATCAGCTAATTACTCAACATATAACGGTCGGCAAGCAGCTTTTACTGGAAGGTTTTGTCCATAGCCACAAGGCGAAAACAGGCCAAAGTAAACTGGTACTGCATGCCGAGCAGATTGAATTGATAGATTCTGGAGACTAGCCAAATGGCACGTTATTTCCGTCGTCGCAAGTTCTGCCGTTTCACCGCGGAAGGCGTTCAAGAGATCGATTATAAAGATATCGCAACGCTGAAAAACTACATCACTGAAAGCGGTAAGATTGTACCAAGCCGTATTACCGGTACCCGTGCAAAATACCAGCGTCAGCTGGCCCGTGCTATCAAGCGCGCGCGTTACCTGTCTCTGTTACCGTACACTGATCGTCATCAGTAATCGGTAGCTGTCCATTAACGACTTTAAGAGGATAAGGTAATGCAAGTTATTCTGCTTGATAAAGTAGCAAACCTGGGCAACCTAGGTGATCAGGTCAACGTTAAAGCGGGCTACGCTCGTAACTTCCTGGTACCACAAGGTAAAGCTGTCCCAGCAACCAAAAACAACATCGAGTTTTTCGAAACTCGCCGTGCTGAGTTAGAAGCTAAATTAGCGGAAACTCTGGCTGCTGCGAATGCTCGTGCTGAGAAAATCAATGCACTGGGCACTGTCACCCTCGCAACTAAAGCGGGTGAAGGCGGTAAACTGTTCGGTTCAATCGGTACTCGCGATATCGCTGATGCTGTGACCGCTGCAGGTGTTGCTGTTGCTAAAAGTGAAGTGCGTTTACCAAATGGTGTGCTTCGCACCACTGGTGACCACGAAGTTGATTTCCAAGTACACGGCGAAGTTTTCGCTAAACTGGTTATCAAAATCGCAGCTGAGTAAGATCAGCCGTGAGACAAATGCCGGCGCAAGCCGGCATTTTTGCTTCTCATTATTGTACCCGCAGAAAGCGTCCATCCTCTTGACGTACGAATAACACCTGTCCCTGCGTATTCTCGAGCGTTAATCCTGTTACGTCACTTTTAGCCGTCATGCGTATCTTCACGGCTTGCCCCGCACTCAATGTACTCAGCGGTCTATCGCTCCCTTGCACATTTGCCATCGCATAAAGTGCTTCAGTGGCTAGCCCATGATCCCGAAATAGCTGAGCTAAGGTTTCGCCTGCAGCAACATGGTAGATATGCCAAGTACCTTGCGTATCGCTCTGTTCGCCGAGCATACTAGGCGGATCAACGTGGCGTAATGTCACATCTGGGGACGGTGTCGGGCCGGGGAGTAGCACTCCAATAATCATCAGTAGAGCAGCCACCACCATCGCACGCCGATGCCAAGGTGAGAAAGACGCCAGCAGCGGTTGGAGACGTGGACGGACCTCGCGCAGATAAAACTGTCCACTTGCGTCGAGCAAAGCAGAAATCCTCTCCTTCATCGCTGCCTCCTTTAGCATTGTGCTGAGATTCAACCACTATTATTGCTATCATTGTTAATCTTTCTTAAGAAAAAGTCATTACTCAGCGGATCAATTTTACGAACAGCCTTCACGCTGCTATCCTTGCGGTTCAATTTATTTAGAGAAAAGGAACAGAAATGACGACTCTTTCTTTTGACAGTGTTGAAACGCAAGCAAGCTATGGTATCGGCCTGCAAGTTGGACAGCAATTGTTAGAATCAGGATTACAAGGTCTTGAGCCTGAGGCCTTATTAGCTGGTCTGCGTGATGCGCTGGAAGGAAATTCGCCGGCTGTGCCTATGGATGTTTTACATCGTGCATTACGTGAAATGCACGAGCGTGCGGACGCAGTACGTGACGAGCGTACAAAAGAAATGGCTGCTGAAGGGGCAAAGTACCTTGAAGAGAACCGCCAACGTGAAGGCGTGAATAGCACTGAGTCTGGATTACAGTTTCGTGTGCTGACGCAAGGTGAAGGCGCAATTCCTTCTCGCCAAGACCGTGTGCGTGTGCACTACACCGGGAAATTAACAGATGGTACGGTATTTGACAGTTCAGTCGCCCGTGGTGAGCCAGCAGAGTTCCCGGTCAGCGGCGTTATCGCTGGGTGGATAGAAGCGCTAACCTTGATGCCAGTAGGATCGAAGTGGGAGCTTGTTATCCCTCAACATCTTGCTTACGGCGAACGTGGTGCTGGGGCTTCAATCCCTCCATTTAGTACCCTCGTTTTTGAAGTTGAATTACTGGATATCCTGTAAGTTAACCACTGCAATCAACCGGCCTTGCGCCGGTTTTTTTTCGTCCGCAAATCGAGGTTTACCCACCCCTTTCAACGGAGTATGGTAACCTCAACTATCATAAATTTTGATATTACTAACGGCCGTTGACGGGAGGCTAAAAATGTTAGACCAGATTAACCAGATCGCACGCCTAGCCGGTGAAGAGATCCTTAAAATCTATCATCGCGAAGAAGGGCTTGATGTGCAGATCAAAACGGATGATTCGCCAGTCACTGCCGCCGATCTGGCAGCAAATAGCGTGATTATTGCTGGCTTACAGGCTTTAGCCCCCGACATCCCGATCTTATCTGAAGAGTCAGTTGTTGAATGGTCAGCACGACAGAAATGGACGCGCTATTGGTTGGTCGACCCACTCGATGGAACCAAAGAGTTTATTAAACGTAATGGTGAGTTTACCGTGAACATTGCCTTAATCGAGGCGGGTAAACCGATACTTGGTGTAGTCTATGCCCCAGTATTAGATGCGCTTTACTGCGCGGCTGAGGGCAAGGCGTGGAAAGAGGAAGCCAGTGGGGCACGTCAACGGATAGAAGCCGCCAATGCGCAGCCCCCCTTAGTTGTCGTGAGCCGCTCCCATGCCAATAATGACCCTGAATTGAAAGATTACCTTCAACAGCTCGGCGAGCACCAGACCGTTGCAATTGGTTCTTCACTTAAATTTTGTTTGGTGGCAGAAGGTAAAGCGCAGCTTTATCCCCGTTTTGGGCCGACAAATATTTGGGATACTGGTGCGGGCCATGCAGTAGCCCTTGCTGCTGGGGCACAGGTTACTGATTGGCACGGTACTACCCTCGACTATACCCCTCGGGAATCCTTCTTGAATCCAGGCTTTCGCGTCTCGCTGTTTTAATTCCGCTGTTTCTCTTTTGTTCCCTTATTTGAGGGAGCAAAATAATTTCCTTTCGCCATAAATTTGTCACCAAACCTGCCGATAATTCTGATTAGTTTCTTCACCATAAGAAATAAAAGGCTTAAATTTTAATATCAATTATTGATTTATTAGATTCAATCACTATTTTTGATAGGTTAATCAAAGATTATCAGTCTGTGATTTTTGTGTTTTCTGGATAACAAACTACACTCTATCTCAGAACGCAGGAGCGAAAGAGAGAAAGACTCAGTGAAAATTTATAAGCGATATAATCCGATTCAAATCGCCCGTTACGTCAAAACGTTATTTAAAGGCGAGATTTATATTGAGGATGTTGGCGAGTTTTATTTTGACCAAGGAAAGGTATTGAAACCTGTGAATGGCGATATTCAGCGTTTAAGTATGATGTCTGAAATCAATCGTCAGGTGAACGAGTTGCAAGTTAAATTCTAATTGTCGGGCCACAGAACGTTAACGTCTGTGGCCCGAGTGTTTATTGCTGCTTACCCGTAATCTCGTCGATCACTTGACCGGCAGGAGTCACTGGAGTGGGACGTTCATCACTTACCCGTGTCACCAGCAGTTGGTCAATCCGATAGTTATCGATATCAACCACCTCAAACTTATAGCCTGAGAAGATCACAAAGTCGGTACGTTTAGGGATCTTACGCAGCATATACATCATAAAACCACCAATGGTTTCATAATTGCCAGAGTGAGGAAAGGTTTCGATATGCAGCACACGGACGACATCATCAATCGGTGTCCCGCCTTCCACTAACCAAGAGTTTGCATCGCGCGCGACGATTTGCTCTTCAAAACCTTGTCCGACCAAATCGCCCATCAGGGTCGTCATGACGTCGTTGAGGGTAATGATCCCAACGACTAATGCATACTCGTTCATGATCACCGCGAAATCTTCGCCCGCGGTTTTAAAACTTTCCAAGGCTTCAGAAAGCGTTAAGGTATCAGGTACGATCAGAGCTGAACGGATCTGTACGCCACTGCTTAAGGTCATACTCTGATTACCCAACACACGTAACAGTAGCTCTTTAGAATCGACATAACCGACGATATGATCGATATCACCGTTACAAACGAGGAACTTAGAATGGGGATGATCGGCAATTTTCGACTTTAATACCGCCTCTTCTTCATTGAGATCAAACCAGACAATGTTTTCCCGGGAGGTCATTGATGAAGGAACAGTACGTGATTCCAGTTCGAAAACGTTTTCAATCAGTTCGTGTTCTTGTTTACGCAACACGCCCGCTAAGGCACCAGCTTCCACCACCGCATAAATATCATCTGGCGTGATGTCGTCTTTGCGATCCATCGGAATTTTAAAGAGACGGAAAACATTGTTAGCCATACCGTTAAAAAACCAGACCAGTGGACGGAATACAAGTAAGCAGATTCGCATTGGCCCAATAATACGCAATGCGATAGCCTCAGGTGCTATCATCCCAATACGTTTAGGCGTGAGGTCAGCGAATAAAATAAAGAGGCTTGTCACGACAGTGAAAGAACAGATAAAACTCAGCTTTTCTGACAATTCTGGAGATAAGAACCGATGAAAGAAATCAGAAAAAACCGGCATAAAGGCGGAGTCACCGACAATACCGCCTAAAATAGCGACAGCATTGACGCCAATCTGCACGACGGTAAAAAACATGCCCGGTGACTCTTGAAGTTTGAGCACCTGCTCTGCACGAATATCACCGTCGTTGGCGAGCAGTTTGAGTTTGATTTTCCGCGCGGCGGCCAGTGAGATCTCCGACATAGCAAAGAAAAAGCTAATAACAATTAATACTAGGATGACAAGTAAGCTATCTAACATAAGGAGTCCGAAGTTTATAAGCTTGTCATTTTTGGCCTGGGCAACATCTCAACAAAGCAACGTTCAGGCAGTCAGTGAGGAAGAACACGTTATCCGTGCCAAAAATGTCTGTCAGGCATATTCACTATGAATAATGCTCAGCAACAGAAGTGGCAGTGATTACTGCCTAAGTAGAGTATAGCAGTAGCGATGAATAAGTCGCTAGGGGGAGATGAGCAGAAATTCAGCATAAATAGAAGGCTTTTAGATCACTGGTTGTAATTTATGCAGGGTTTTTGGACAATAGCGAGATTGATAAGAAATATTATTATTTGATTTCGACTTTCTAAGGTTTGAACAAGACTAAGCTTACCACAGTGTGTATATTTTAATGAATCTACGCGATTTGCTGCTGCAAATGGATGTTTAACAGGAGAGTTCGTGGCACGTTTAACCCATTATAGTATGGCAGCACTTTTGTTAGCCGCCCCTTCACTTCAGGCCGCGACGGTTAGGCTAAACCTCGAAGGGCTTTCTGGTGAACTACAAAATAATGTCAGAGTTAGGCTGGCGACTATTACCAGTGAAGAGATCAGTGCAGACAGTCGTTTTCAAGCTCGTCTGGATGCGGTCATTAAACAAAGTCTGCGGGCGCTTGGCTATTACGAGCCGATTATTACCTATCGTCTTTCGCCCGAACAGGCACTTCCCACTGGAAAAGTGCTCACTGTCCATGTTGATCCCGGTGTAGCGGTCAAAATTGGCGGGAGTACCTTATTGGTTGAAGGTGAAGGCAAAAACGATACTGAGTATCAGCAGTGGGTTGAAAAGGGACGGCCTAAAGTCGGGAACGTTCTCAACCATGGCGATTACGATAAATTCAAAAATGGCTTTTCCAGTATTGCATTACGTAAGGGATATTTCGATGGGGCTTATCGCAAGAGCCAACTAGGCGTATCGCTTCCGCTACACCAAGCCTTTTGGGACATCGACTACGATACTGGGCAGCGCTATCGCTTTGGTAAAGTGACCTTTTCCGGATCGCAAATCAGAGAAGAGTATCTAGAAAAATTGGTGCCTTTCCACGAAGGTGACTACTACGATTCAAAAACCTTAGCAGAACTAAATCGTCGTTTATCCGCAATGGGCTGGTTCGGTTCTGTTGTGGCAGCGCCTGAGTTCAAAGGTGCGCAAAAAACCAAAGTCTTACCGATCAATGCTGCGGTCACCCCGGCAGTAAAAAATAGTTTAGAAGTTGGTGCGGGCTTTTCGACCGATGTCGGCCCACAGCTTAGAGCGACATGGAACCGACCTTGGGTCAACGAATATGGTCATAGCATTACTGCTAATACCTATCTGTCACAACCTGAACAGCAACTGGATTTCACCTATAAAATCCCACTCTTAAAAAATCCTCTTGAGCAATACTACACCATTAAAGGTGGGCTTAAGCGGACGGACCTAAACGATACAAAAGCCGACTCGACCACGATTGTCGGCTCGCGCTATTGGGAAAATAGCAGTGGTTGGCAAAAAGCCGTCAACTTAACTTGGCGTTTGGACCACTATACCCAAGGTAATTATACCAATACCACTATGCTGCTTTACCCCGGCGCTAGTATCAATAGAACGCGTTCGCGCGGAGGATTAATGCCGACATGGGGAGATTCACAGCGTTACTCGGTTGATTTTTCGGATACTACGTGGGGCTCAGGCGCTGACTTCGTGATATTACAAGCGTCAAATGTATGGATCCGCACCTATGCAGAGAAGCACCGCTTCGTGGTGAGGGGAACGCTGGGTTGGATAGAAACGGATGATTTTGACAAAGTTCCCCCGGATCTGCGCTTCTTTGCGGGAGGTGATCGCAGCATTCGTGGCTACAAATATAAAGATGTCTCACCTAGGGACAGTGATAATAACTTAACCGGTGCCAGCAAAATGGCGACAGGTTCGTTTGAATATCAATATAACGTCACTGGGAAATGGTGGGGGGCGGCGTTTCTCGATAGCGGTGAAGCGGTTAATAATTTCAAAGAAAGCGATGTTAAAACCGGTGCTGGGGTAGGGGTTCGTTGGGCTTCCCCTGTTGGACCGATCAAATTTGATATCGCCACCCCGATTGGTGATAAAGATACCCACGGTATTCAGTTTTATATTGGCTTAGGACCTGAATTATGAGTTGGTGGAAAAAAGGAATAATCGGCCTACTCGTCATCGTCCTACTGTTGATGACCACGGTCGCCTTACTGATTGGCACTACGTCTGGTTTGCATCTGTTATTCAAGGGCGCAAACCGATGGGTACCTGGCTTACATATCAGCCAGGTACAAGGTGGCTGGCGTGACCTGAACTTGCGGGATATCACTTATCAGATGCAAGGGGTTGAGGTACGTGGAGGTCAGCTTCATCTTGCGGTCAATACCTCGTGTCTCTGGCACTCATCAGTATGTGTTGACGATCTGTCATTAAGCGATGTCAGTGTCGTGGTCGATACTCGCAAGATGGCCCCATCGACGCCGGTTGAAGAGACGAAGAGTGAACCGTTAACGGATATTTCAACACCGTATCCGCTGACGCTTAAGCATCTTGGCTTGCACAATATCAATGTTAAAGTCGATGATACCCGTATTGCACTCGGAGAGTTCAGTACAGGTATTGCTTGGCAAAATCGCCAGATTACCTTAGCCCCTACCCAAATTAATAATTTCTTATTAGCCTTGCCGACTGTGGCGCAAGTGGCGGTCGATCACGCTGCACAGGCCACCAAAACCGCGATGACTCAAACGGCAGAACAGGTCTCACAGCAGAAAAAAGCTGAAGATGAACAGGCGCGTATCGCAGCGCAACAACCGCCATTAGGCGATACTCTACGCGCAATGTTTGCTAAGCCGTTGTTGGATCTTCCTTCAGTGACCTTACCTGTGGATGTCGATATTCAAGGGATCACCGGCAATAGCTTACGGGTAACGGGGGACACCGAGTTAACCATTAATCAGCTTAACCTGAAAGCGCGCGCCTTGAATAACCATATTGCCTTACAACAATTACAAGTTCAGGCGATACAAGGGCAGCTGCATGCGAGCGGTGAAGCCGATTTGACTGATAACTGGCCAGTTAATCTGAACCTTAACAGCACGGTAAACGTTGACTCCATCAAGGGGCAGAAGGTGAAGCTGTCGCTGAAAGGCAATATGAAGCAGCAAGTTGATCTGGCTGTTAATCTCTCTGGACCCGTGAAAGCCCAGCTCAATGCGATGGCGCAACCGGCGACAGTCGGGTTGCCTTTCTCATTGAAACTGAACAGCCCACGTTTACGGTGGCCGCTCACCGGCCCCGCACAGGTCCAAGTCGATAACGTTAATTTGGATACTTCTGGTAAGGCTTCTGATTACCGCATTCAGCTAGCAGCAGCCTTAACAGGGCAGGGTATTCCGCCTGCACAAATATCGTTAAAGGGTAAAGGCGATCTTGGTCAATTCAGTTTAGACCGGCTACGTGTTGCCGCCCTGCAAGGTAATGTTGATCTTAACGCATTAGTTGATTGGAATAAGGCGATTAGTTGGCACAGTGATTTAACCTTAAACAATATCAATACCGCGCGCCAATACCCAGACTGGCCAGCCAAAATTAACGGTCAGGTTACGACCAAAGGCAGTTTATTCGGTGGAACCTGGCAGTTGAGTGTTCCGAAAGTTGATATTAAAGGCAATGTTAAACAGAACCCTGTCAATATTGAAGGCAGCTTGCAAGGCAATAGCTACATGCAGTGGAAAGTGCCGCAACTCTTGGTGGCATTAGGTCGTAATCACCTCAATGTACATGGCGAGCTGAACGATAAGCTGATGCTTGATGCCGATATTGATGCACCAGCGCTTGACAATGCCCTGCCAGGGCTTGGCGGAACGATGAAAGGGGTAATAAATGCCCGGGGGACTCTACAACAGCCTGAGCTGAAGGTTGACCTACAAGGACGTGCTTTACGTTGGCAGCAAATACGCTTGCAGTCATTGGCGCTGAAGGGGAATGTCAGCTCGGCTGAGCAGATTTCAGGTAACTTGGTCCTTAACCTGCAGCAGTTGCATCAAGAAGGGGTGGATATTAATCAAATTCTGCTGAACGCTGGCGGTAATGAGCAAGCCCATCAATTAACCTTGAAAGTCACTGGTAAGCCGGTGGCAGGAGAGTTAGCGCTAAAAGGCCATTTCGACCGTCAGCAACAACGTTGGCAAGGAAGCTTAACCCGGAGTCAATTCTCGACGCCAGTGGGTAACGTGACGTTAAGCCGTGCGATGAGCCTTGATTATCAAAATACCAAACAAACTATCACGGTAGGGAGCCATTGCTGGGTAAACCCTAATGCTGAGCTTTGTGTTCCGGAACCGATTGTGGCGGGGCCCGATGGCCATGCACATTTGCAGATTCGACGCCTTGATCTAGCTATGTTGAAGGACTTTCTGCCCGCTCAAACTCAGCTATCAGGACGCTTCAGTGGCGATACTCGGGTAAACTGGACAGCGAAGGGCGGTCTACCCGAGGCTAAACTGAGTCTTAGTGGACAAGGTGTTGAGGTGCGTCAAGATGTGCAGGGTAAGATGCTGCCTATCGCCTTTGACCGACTCGATGTCAAAGCTGCATTAGTAAAAGGTAAAGCTCAGCTTCAATGGTTGATTAAATTGGTCAATAATGGCCAATTAACCGGTAATGTGCAGATTGCTGATCCCGAAAATCGCCGCACATTAGGCGGTACGGTTGGCATTGATAATCTCTCCTTGGCGATGCTTAATCCGGCTTTATCTAAAGGGGAAAGCGTACAAGGGGTGCTGAGTAGTCAGCTGCGTCTAGGTGGCTCGTTACAGAATCCACAAGTGTTTGGCCAACTTGCCCTTAAAAATGCCAAAGCATTGACCAGCGCAATGCCTGTGGAATTGACCGATGCGAATCTGTCGATGGTGTTTAATGGTATGTCATCGACACTTGAGGGATTAATTCAAACCGCTCATGGCAATTTAAACCTGTCAGGGAATGCGGATTGGCGACAGCTCGATAACTGGCATGCGCATATTGCGGCTAAAGGTGAAAAAATTCGTGTAACCGTGCCACCAATGGTGCGTATGGATGTCTCGCCTGATTTAACCTTTGATGCAACGCCTACGGCCTTTAACCTTGATGGGCGCGTCGATATTCCATGGGCCAGAATTGTGGTGCAAGATGTCCCAGAGAGTGCGGTCGGTGTTTCGTCGGATGAGGTGATGCTGGACGAGCACTTACAACCGATCAAGCCGACGACCACAGGTATGGCGATTAACAGTAACTTGATTATCCATGTGGGCGATGATGTGAAATTGTCTGCGTTTGGATTAAATGCACGGTTAAATGGCGATCTAAAAGTCGGGCAAGGGAAAAATGGATTGGGCTTAAATGGACAAATTAATATTCCTTCAGGCCGCTTCCATGCTTATGGCCAAGACTTGATCGTGCGTAAAGGGCAGCTACAGTTCTCTGGTCCGCCGGATCAACCTTATGTGAATCTAGAAGCCATTCGTAATCCCGATGCGACCGAAGACAACGTTACCGCCGGTATTCGTGTCACCGGCTTAGCGGATGAGCCGAAAGTCGAGGTGTTCTCTGATCCCGCTATGTCTCAACAAGCTGCACTCTCTTACCTGTTAAGGGGCCAAGGTCTTGGAAGTAGTGATGACAGTAATGCATTAACGTCTGCTTTAGTGGGGTTAGGGGTTGCACAAAGTGGTCAAGTTATGGGTAAAATCGGCGAGACTTTCGGTGTCAGTAATTTAGCGTTAGATACCGCGGGCGTTGGCGATAGCCAACAAGTCCAAGTCAGTGGCTATGTACTACCAGGCCTACAAGTAAAATACGGAGTGGGACTCTTCGATTCGTTAGCAACCCTTACGCTACGATATCGTTTGATGCCTAAACTCTACCTGGAAGCAGTGTCTGGCGTCGATCAGGCACTGGATGTGCTTTATAAGTTTGAGTTTTAGCTATGCGAATCATTGTCTATGGCAGTTTAAGACGTAAGCAGGGAAATAGTCATTGGATGACTAATGCTCAGTGGCTGGGTGATCATCAAGTCGAAGGCTACGAGCTCTATAATCTTGGTCATTATCCGGGGGTTATCCCCGGTCAAGGCACTATTGAGGGTGAAGTCTATCGTATTGATGCCATGACCTTAGGGGAGCTGGATGCGTTGAGAACCAAAGGCGGAGAGTATAAACGCCAGCTGGTCTCGACGCCTTACGGCAGTGCTTGGATGTATATTTATCAGCGTTCTGTGGCAGGCCGTCAGCAAATACCGAGTGGTAATTGGCTTGATAGGGGTGAGAATCCTTGATACAAAAATGCCGTCTTAACCGACGGCATTTTTTTGGAGCAATTACTTCTGTTGAGCGCGTTCGAAAGAAGAAACGATTTCCGCTTTCGCTGCAGCAGCGTCGCCCCAGCCTTCTACTTTCACCCACTTACCTTTCTCAAGCGCTTTGTATTGCTCGAAAAAGTGTGCGATTTGGCCACGGAGTAATTCCGGCAGATCATTAACATCTTTAATGTGATCGTACTCTTTAGACAGCTTGCTGTGTGGGACAGCAATGACTTTAGCATCTTCGCCAGACTCGTCGGTCATTTTCAGTACGCCCACTGGACGGCAACGGATCACAGAACCCGGTTGTAATGGGTAAGGCGTTGGGACTAAAACGTCAACCGGGTCACCATCTAAAGAGAGGGTATGGTTAACGTAACCGTAGTTACATGGGTAAAACATCGCCGTTGCCATGAAACGGTCAACAAATAGAGCGCCTGATTCTTTATCAACTTCATATTTGATCGGAGCAGCGTTGGCAGGGATTTCAATAATAACGTTGATATCTTCAGGTAAGTCTTTACCTGCTTCGACGAGGTTCAAGCTCATGGTTGATTCCTATTTATCAGTAAAAATTGTGGTGCGCAGTATAGCGAATTACGCACCAGTATGTGTCCGATTTTTTTAATCAGTTACTGATTATCACTGATAAAACGTTCAACATCTTCCACCATGTATTGGTTACCGACGTAAAAAGGGCAACGCTCGTGGATGGTTTGCGGTTTTAAATCGAGAATTCGGTTTACACCGTCGCTCGCTTTACCCCCGGCTTGTTCCGCAAGAAAGGCCATTGGATTGCACTCATATAACAAACGGAGTTTTCCTTTTGGATGGCTCGCGGTTTGTGGGTAGAGGTAAATTCCGCCTTTGAGCAGGTTACGGTGGAAGTCAGCCACTAAAGAACCGATATAGCGGGAGGTATAAGGGCGGTACGTGGCCTCATCTTCTTCCTGGCAGAATTTTATATACTTTTTCACGCCGATTGGGAAATGCACATAGTAGCCTTCGTTGATGGAGTACATCTTGCCCGTAGGTGGGTAGGTGAGACGTTCTTGGTTTAAGCAGAACACCCCTAATGAAGGATCATAGGTGAAAGCGTTAACACCATTACCCGTGGTATACACTAGCATGGTAGAAGAGCCATAGACGACGTACCCTGCCGCCACTTGTTGGCTACCTGGTTGCATAAAATCTTCTTCAGTAATCGGCGTGCCTACTGGTGTCACACGGTGATAAATAGAGAAAATAGTGCCTACCGAGACGTTAACATCGATGTTTGATGAACCGTCCAGCGGATCCATCAATACTACATAACGCCCATCCTCGAAGCCTTCAAAGATAACGAACTCATCCTCTTCTTCAGAGGCAATCCCGGCAACAATCCCACGGGCTTTTAAAGCAGATTTCAGTTTTTCATTAGCGTATAAGTCGAGCTTCATTTGTTGCTCGCCTTGCACATTTTCAACCCCGTTCGCGCCGAGGATATCTAATAAGCCAGCTTTATTGATATCACGATGAATGATTTTCGCGCCAAGTTTGATTGCTGAAAGAAGGGCGGTGAGCTCACCAGTGGCATGGGGGAAGTCTGCTTGTTTTTCAACAATAAATTCGCCTAAGGTCTTCATTGCGTATCCTGATTGTAAATTGGTTTACTTTTCATTAACAGTATAGTCAAGCTACACTGCGGACCGGATCAAATCAATCCTCTCAGTTGCTCCTAAATGCGATATAGGTAAACTGTACAAAAAACTTAGTGGTAGATCTCTATTATGCGAATTCATATTCTTGGTATCTGTGGAACATTTATGGGTGGCTTAGCCATTCTCGCGCGCGCTTTGGGACATGAGGTAACAGGGTCTGATGCGAATGTGTATCCACCGATGAGTACTTTATTGGAACAACAAGGGATTAGTCTGACCCAAGGCTACGACCCGCAGCAACTCGATCCTGCGCCAGATTTAGTGATTATCGGTAATGCGATGTCACGGGGTAACCCTTGCGTTGAAGCCGTGTTGGAAAATAATATTCCCTACGTTTCCGGTCCACAATGGCTACATGATTTCATTCTGCGTGATCGCTGGGTGATTGCCGTAGCCGGCACGCACGGTAAAACGACGACCTCCGGTATGGTCGCTTGGATCCTCGAATCCTGTGGTATGGCGCCGGGGTTTGTGATTGGCGGCGTACCAGGAAACTTTGATGTCTCCGCACGCTTAGGCGATAGCCCTTTCTTCGTGATAGAGGCGGATGAATATGACAGTGCTTTCTTCGATAAACGCTCGAAGTTCGTTCACTATTGTCCACGTACACTGGTACTCAATAACCTTGAATTTGACCATGCCGATATCTTTGATGATTTAAATGCCGTGAAAAAGCAGTTCCATCATTTGCTGCGCATTGTGCCGGGTAAAGGGAAGGTGATTTGGCCGGAGCAAGACCACAACCTGCGTCAGGTGGTGGGTATGGGCTGCTGGAGCGAACAAGAGACAACGGGTCCACAAGGGCAATGGCACGCACAAAAAATACGTCCAGATGCGTCCAGTTGGACGGTGAAGCTTAATAACCAAGTGGTCGCCGAAGTGGAGTGGGGCCTGGTGGGTGAACATAATATGCATAACGGTTTGATGGCGATAGCCGCTGCCCGTCATGTAGGTATTACCCCACCCGATGCGGCAAAAGCATTGAATGACTTCGTGAATGCCAGACGCCGTCTCGAACTACGCGGTACGGTGAATGGGATAGAGGTCTATGATGATTTTGCTCACCATCCTACAGCTATTCTCGCCACGCTCTCTGCCCTACGCAGTAAGGTCGGTGGTACGCGACGTATTCTTGCGGTACTGGAACCTCGCTCCAATACCATGAAGCTTGGTGTGAGCAAGAATGAGCTTGCCCCCTCATTAGCACGAGCAGATGAAGTTTTTCTCTTTCAGCCGAGTCATATTCCTTGGCAGGTTTCAGATGTGGCAGAAGCTTGTATTCAACCTGTTCAGTGGAGCGCCGATATCAATAATTTGGTCGCGATGATCACGAAATCAGTCAAACCGGGCGATGTGATTTTGGTGATGAGTAATGGCGGTTTTGAGGGAATCCATCAAAAACTGTTGGACAGTCTTAGCACGTTAAGCGCAATGTAATAAAGCAATGCCGCGCAGTGTTGGCGCTGGGCGGCAGTTGACAGTTAAGCTTCGGCGAGCTCACGCAAGTATTGGAAAATCTGGCGTGATGATTTCGGAGGCTTATTGGTGGCTTTCTCTTTTTGCGCATTGCGGATCAAGCTGCGAAGCTGTTGGCGATCAGCCGTAGGATACAGTCCAATGACTTCATCCATCGCGCTATCACCCTGTTCAATCAGACGGTCACGCAGGACTTCCAGTTTATGGAACAGCGCGACTTGCTGATTATGTCTGTTTTTCAGTTTGTCGAGTGCTAAGCGGATCGGCTGTTCATCACGCGAACGCAGCATCTTTCCAATTAACTGAATTTGGCGACGACGCCCTTCTTTTTTAATACGTTGAGCTAATTCAATGGCTTGACGTAATTCTTCATCCAGCGGGAGTCGATCGAGTTCGTTCTTGCTTAACTCCATCATCTCCATGCCGAGACGCTTGAGTTCTTCTGCATCACGTTTTATTTCGCTTTTACTGACCCAAATAATCTCTTCGTCTTCTTCATCTTGAGGGTCAGGCTGGTGGTCGAGCCACTCATCGGGCGGGTTAATCATGGTAGGGCTCCTAAATAAAGTGGCTTATGCTATCAGGTTACAGCCAGACTGCGAAATTGTTCGCTGACTCTGTTAAACTTATTCTACCTTCAGATAACAGCAGATGGCAGTGCAATGAGTGAATCTCTTCAAGTTTCAGAACAACAAAAGGTTCTTGAACAAGCAGTCGAACATGCCTTAACCTTCGCAAAAAGCCGCACAGATGGCGCAGAAGTCGCGGTAAATAAAACTACTGGACTGAGCGTAAGCACTCGCTATGGTGAAGTAGAAAACGTTGAATTTAATAGCGATGGTGCATTAGGCATTACCGTTTATTTGGGGCAGCGTAAGGGAAGTGCCTCGTCGACGGATTTAAGTCCTGCGGCGATCGAACGTGCGGTACAAGCGGCAACCGATATTGCTCGCTATACCTCAGAAGACCCTTTCTCGGCTGTTGCCGAGGCTTCTCTGCTCGCATGGGATGCGCCGGATTTAGATCTTTATCACCCTTTAGCCATTACACCCGATCAAGCGATTGATTATGCGGCGGCGGCTGAGCAAGCAGCATTAGAATGCGACACCCGTATCGTGAATAGCGAAGGGGGGAGTTTCAGTAGCCATGCTGGGATCCGTGTCTTCGGGAATAGTCACGGTTTCTTGAAAAGTTATTGTTCCACCCGTCACTCCATGTTCAGTTCAGTGATTGCCGAGCAAAAGGGTCAGATGGAACGGGATTACGCTTATACTTCTGGACGTGACTTTGCCGACCTGAAAAGCGCTGAGTGGGTAGGTCAAGAATGTGCACGGCGCACGCTAGCGCGGCTCTCTCCACAAAAACTTTCCACACGCAAAGCGCCAGTACTTTTTGCTCCCGAAATCGCGAGCGGGTTAATCGGGCATCTTGTCGGGGCGATCAGCGGGAGCAGCGTCTATCGTAAATCGACGTTTTTACTCGACAGCCTTGGAAAACAAATTTTCCCTGAGTGGTTATCGATTACCGAACAGCCACATCTTCTTAAGGGTACCGCGTCATCTCCTTTTGATAGCGAGGGCGTACGTACACAGCAACGTACCATTATCGACCAAGGCGTACTACAAACCTGGTTAATGACCAGCTATTCTGCCCGCAAACTGGGCTTACACAGCACCGGTCATGCAGGTGGGATCCATAATTGGCGTTTAGCCGGTCAAGGCCAAAGCTTTGAGCAGCTATTGAAAAGAATGGGCACCGGATTACTGGTCACAGAGTTAATGGGGCAGGGCGTTAGCGCAATGACCGGTGACTATTCCCGAGGGGCTGCAGGTTTTTGGGTGGAGAATGGTGAAATTCAATATCCAGTAAGCGAAATTACTATCGCGAGCAACCTGCAAGATATGTGGCGTACAATGGTGACAGTCGGCGACGATATCGATGAGCGTGGAAATATTCAGTGCGGTTCGATTCTTTTAGAACAAATGAGTATTGCAGGTCAATAACCCGAGGGAATGCGTTATGCGGCAAATAAATTTCGTCGTACTGAGTATCGCACTGTTTTGTTCATCATTAACCCTTCCCGTACGGGCAGCGGATTTAGAAGGGGATATGCTGAGCTTATCCGCAGGTCTGAGCACGGTATTAAGCAGTGATCAGGCCAGTGAAATGCAGCAAGCGTTGACTCAAATGCGTGATGCAGCGAAAGACGCGAAAACAGCGACTCCACCATCGTTGGCGGGGAGTTCGCCGCAAAGTCCTGCTATGCAGGGCTGGCGTGATGCGTTTGATCAGTTGATCGCTAAAGTTAACCAAGCCGAGCAACAAGTTAAGCTTGGTAAGCTGGCTGAGGCCAAGCAGACCGCGCAACAGATTGCAGCCTTACGTAATCAAAATCACCGTAAATACCGCTAACCTGGCAGTGACGCTAGGCATTGATACCTTGTCGATATTGGCCAGGGGTTATGCCTAGCGCTTTCTTAAACATGGTGATAAATGCGGTGACCGATTCATAGCCGAGCTCATGGGCGATAATCTCGACACGCTCACCCTCTACAAGTCGATTGATGGCGAGGATTAGCTGTAACTGCTGTCGCCATGGACGAAAACTCAATCCGGTCTCACTGACCATTAACCTCGCCAAACTTCGTTCACTTAACGCCAATTTCTTTGCCCAATAGGCGGCAGAGTGTTTCGCCTGACCGGGTTGTCGGATTTCCTCGACAAGCAATTAGATTTTAGGGTGGCTTGAGACGGGGAGTTGCAATTTTCCTGTAGGTTGCTTAACAATCTGTTTTAACCTACCGATCACGGCACTAAATGGCTTTTTTTGTACAAAATCTGTTAATTGCGCATTTTATGCTCTCTGGATAACCTGAGATAAACTATACAAGGAGGACAGTTTATGAGCGCACAGGCAGAGGAAGGAACATTACGCCGGATGACGTTAGGTGAGATTGCAATGGCCCGAAGGGTGTTCGGTGATTCGTTAGTGTATAGCCGTATCTGGATTCATTGCGACAGCTATTTACCCTTCGGACTACAGAAACAAAACTATGCTATGACTCCCAATGGGGAGCTATGGTACAGAAAACCGATGTACAGGGGAGACTTTTCCGCAAACTCTGTTTTCATCGAAGATAAATATGTATTCATCCATGAACTGGCGCATGTGTGGCAACATCAACACGGGCAATGGGTGAGAATGCGGGGAGCTTTTAGCTGGGCTGCTGAATATACCTATAGACTGGATAAAGATAAGCTCACTGATTATTCTCTTGAACAGCAGGCCTCTATTTTAGCTGATTACTGGTTAATACTGGTTTATGGGATGAGTAAATGGTCTTACTATCAGAGACCTGGGCGTATGGGGATGTACAGGGGCGTAGATATGTTGCAGGATGTCCCTTCGCTTTACCAGAAATTAGTAACAGGGAAGAAGCGTTAATCATGAAAAATAGAATGTTGCTGGCTGTCGTATTTCTTTTAACGGGATGCCCTGGGTCTAGTGATCGAATGGTAGAGCGAGAATCTACAGCGGTATTAATCAAAGATAATCAAGTTTGCGTGGTGTCACCGCTGGAGCCACAGGAACGGATCACTGCTATTCAAATCAACAGCGATAATAGCGACGACTCCCTTCACAAGATTTTTGATGACAAGCCTGTTTATATACCGAAGGGTGAGTGTCTTCCTGTATTCGGATTAAGGTTTAAATCTGGAAAGCGGTATAACTTCGCGTATGACGTTCAATCTGATAAATTAGAGTCACATTTAGTCACTGCTGAATTTTCTTATCCCAAAGAATAAGCGGGCAAACTGCCCCCTCTGCTTCAACGCCTGCGTGTAAATGCACACCGTAGCAGCACATCAGATAAAGCTGGTGATCGACCTTTCTTCCTTTTTCACTCTTCTAAATCCTCAGTGTTGAATGTTTTCGTATAGGGGGATTTCCCCTTAGTTACGTAAGTGAACAGGTAGATGCAGTTCTGATAGAGAACAGCCCTTGGCACAGTTTCAGATAACCCTTAGCAGTTTTCGTGGACACAAGGTCTCCTTTGGGAACTTCATCCAGATCTAAACACTCTCGAACCGTCACCTTGTTATATGGCTTCTTGTTCTGACGGGGTAGACCCTCTACCACTTAGAGCAAATGTTTGATATCGCGGCGAGCGATTTGGTTTATCTGAAATATCAGCACGCTGAACCAGAGACTCAAGAAAATAAGATTCAGTCGGAGATGCTTCGCTACTGAGCGAGTTGATCCTCATAGGACTCTTGAAAAAACTGTGCAAACGTCTGACCTAAATCAGCTGTTAACGGAGGCGTTACAGCTCCCCTAATTTTTCACTGACGAGTGTCGGCGGGGATATTCTTAACGTAGCCATCAATCTTTGCATGTTGTGCGACTACAAAGCATCAATCTCATTCTGGGAGAGTTTTTTCATCATTCGTATGCTCCTCTGTAACGGAGCGCGGTGGATAGTCCCAGATCGCAAAAGAGTGAAGAATGGCGTTAATTGGGAGATCAGAAACTGGTATCTGCGCAGACTATCCGTACCAGGCGAGCAACGGAAAAATGGATGATCCAACACTCTGCGGTAGGTGTAAAACACCGTTAAACTAAAGCGTATGAGGCAGGTAACAATCGTTGATGTATCCCATTCAGTATCTCATTTATGCTTTTAAGCACCTGAGATACACCAACGTATTGTTTTTTAAAAAGGTGAAGCTGACCGATAAGCCGGGTTCTGTCGTGGACAGTCATTCCTCTAGGCCAGCAATCGCTCACTGGCTCAAGCAGCCTACCCGGGTTCAGTACGGGCCGTACCATGTGAACCCCTATTTGGCCTTGCTCCGGGTGGAGTTTACCGTGCCACGGACTGTTGCCAGCCGCGCGGTGCGCTCTTACCGCACCCTTTCACCCTTACCTGATCCCTTACGGGCCATCGGCGGTTTGCTCTCTGTTGCACTGGTCGTGGGCTTGCGCCCCCCAGGCGTTACCTGGCACCCTGCCCTATGGAGCCCGGACTTTCCTCCCCTCCGCCCGTCTCCCTTTCGGGACGACGACGAAGCGGCGACTGTCTGGTCAGCTTCGGCGGCGGATGATAGGGGAAATTACTGCCATTGTCACGTTTTTCTATCGTTTAATTGGCTTGTTGCTGCGCTAATCCATGCTTATATAGCGCATTTTTCTTCACGCCGTGGATCTCGGCCGCTAACGCCGCTGCTTTTTTCAGAGGCAGTTCAGCCTGCAGAAGTGCTAGCGTGCGCAAGGCTTCGACCGGGAGATCATCCTGTTGTGAATGATAGCCAGCCACGATAAGCACCATTTCACCTTTTCGGCGATTCTCATCGGCCTGTACCCAAGCTAACAATTCGCCCACTGGCGCACCGTGGATTGATTCCCAAGTCTTAGTAATTTCCCGCGCGAGCACAACATGGCGATGTTCCCCTAATTCGCTAACCATATCGGCCAGACAATCAAGTAAACGATGGGTGGATTCATAGAATATTAAGGTACGAGGCTCTTCCACTAATGCTCGTAAGGTATCGCGACGGCCTTTACTTTTGGCAGGGAGAAATCCCTCGTAACAAAAACGATCGGAAGGGAGCCCCGAAGCACTTAACGCGGTGATTGCTGCGCACGCGCCGGGAAGGGGAACCACTTTGAGCCCCGCTTGGCGACAGCGGGTCACGAGGTGATAGCCTGGATCGTTAATCAGGGGGGTACCTGCATCAGAAACTAAGGCTATACTTTCACCTTGTTGTAATTTACTTATCAGTACATCGGCTTTTTGTTGTTCATTGTGATCATGTAATGAGAATAAGCGCGCATTGATGGCGAAATGTTGTAGGAGTAGACCGGTATGGCGTGTATCTTCTGCTGCAACCAGATCGACCTTTGCTAATACTGTCAGTGCGCGTTGGGTAATGTCGGCCAAGTTACCAATAGGGGTAGGAACAATATATAATATTCCTACAGAAATCTCTGACTGATCGTGTTGTTTCATTGTTTCATCCGAATTGCCGCTTTACTATAGGGCGTTCTGAGAAAAACATAATGGGTACTCTATGCTTTCTTCATTTGTGAATCGTCGTAACGCAGGGCGTTTTGTTCCTGTTGTGTTGGCCGGATTTATTTTGGCCGCCTGTGGTGTTAATCAAGAAAATCAGACGCCATCGGCTACTCTCCAACCCACTGCGAATCAAGGTTCTGCTTATTATCTGCAACAGATGCAGCGCAGCCAAGATGATAGCAGGAGTCACTGGCAATTACTCGCAATACGCGCATTACTCGATGAGGGTAAGGTGACACAAGCTGGACAGCAACTGCAACAATTGCCGAGTCAACTGGCCGCCGAACAACAGGTTGAGAGTCATTTATTAAAGGCACAGTACGCGATTAGCCAAAAACAATTTCGCGAGACGGCTCAGCAGCTTAGTGCACTGTCAGTGCAAGGGCTAAGTGATACGCAGCGTCAGCGTTATTATCACCTTATGATCGACAGCGCACCCGGGGAAGCCTCGGTGGACGTTTTACGTGCCTACATTGCTTTACAACCAAACTTAGCAGGCAGCGCGCAGCAAAAAAACCTTGATGCCACATGGCAGACGTTGGTCACTATCCCTCAGAACCAAGTCGGTAATATCACCATCAATGCTAATGAAAATATCTTGCAGGGCTGGTTAGACTTACTGGGTGTGTACTATCAAAACCGTGGTGATCAAGATAACCTAAAGCACGCGGTAAAAGATTGGCAGACACGTTATCCTGATAATCCTGCCTCGAAAACCTTACCTGCTGGTTTGGCACAGGTCATGAATCTCTCTGTCGCCTCTACTAATACGATAGCGCTGCTTCTCCCATTAACCGGTCCGGGTGCGGTCTTCTCTAAAGCGATTGAACAAGGCTTTGAAGATGCTCGTAATGGCCACTTAGCCGCTAGCGCGCCAGCGAGTGCTGAGGCTAATACCGTGATCCGTGCGCCACAAACCACGGCTAATGCTACAGGTGATGCGGCAGTAAGCACTTCAGCAGTGGCGAGCACAGCGTCGTCTGATAGCACCTCAACAACTCCTGAAACCGGTAATCAAGCGGCGAATATTCCAGGAACGGCTTCAGCGAACACTACTGCACAGATCAAAGTCTACGACACTAACGGTCACGCAATTGACCAGTTATTACAGCAAGCTCAGCAAGAGGGCGCCACATTAGTTGTCGGTCCCTTATTGAAAGATGATGTCACCAAAGCGGTCACTACCCAGACCTCGCTGAATATTCTGGCGTTGAACGAACCGTCTGATTTACAAAATCATCCCAACGTGTGTTATTTTGCGCTATCCCCTGAGAACGAAGCACGCGATGCCGCAGAGCATATGTGGGCGCAAGGGAAACGCTCTCCGGTGCTCTTATTGCCAAGTAATTCGTTAGGCGATCGTATGGCTACAGCCTTTACCCGTCAGTGGCAAACCTTAGGTGGGTCAACGGTTTTACGGCAACCCCTTGGTTCAGAAAGCGATTTAAGAAATAAAATTAATAGTAACGCAGGCATTGCCTTATCTGGCACACCGGTGACTGCTGCACCCAGCGTAGATAACGCTGCTGTGACGGTTGCCGGAATGACGTTTGATGCGCCGACAGCCCAGCCAGTGGCCTCAAGCGGGAATGTGGATTCTGTCTATATTGTCGCGAATCAAGCATCGTTAGACTTAATTAAGCCGTTGATCACCATGAAAATTGGTTCACAAAGCCATGTGGCATTTTATGCGAACTCACTGAGTTCTCAAGCGGGCGCAGGGCCGGATTTCCGGTTTGAAATGGAAGGATTACAGTTCAGTGATATTCCACTGTTATCGGGGGCAAACCCTAGTTTAAAACAGCAAGTGACCGCTCAATTTAATCAAGACTATACCTTGACACGGTTATACGCGATGGGCGTGGATGCGTGGACGTTAGCGAACCATTTTACTCCGCTTCGCCAGCAAGCAGGTTACCAACTTCAAGGGAATACTGGGCTACTGAAAGCAACACAAAATTGTGTGATTAACAGGACGTTATCATGGAATCAATATACCCACGGAGAGATTGTTCCAGTCAATTAACTCGACGGCAGCAAGGCGAGCAAATGGAAAGGATCGCTTGCCGTTATTTATGTCAAGCTGGGTTACGCTGGATCGCTAGCAATGTCTTATATCGACAAGGAGAGCTTGATCTGATCATGCTAGATGAGCAGACTTACGTCTTTATCGAAGTTCGCTATCGTAAAAATAGTGTATACGGTGAAGCGGCAGCGACGATAAATTGGCGGAAACAGCAGAAAATTAAGACAGCGGCGGCTTATTGGTTAGCTAGCCAAAATAAGTGTTTATCAACCGCAGATTGCCGGTTTGATGTGGTTGCGGTGACGGGGTCTCGCGTGAACTGGATCAAAAACGCTTTTTACTAAGATCAACAAAGTTAGGTGATGCAGTGCAGGATAGAATTAAAGCGTGTTTTACTGAAAGTATACAAACACAAATCGCCGCGGCTGAGGCGCTACCCGACGCTATTTCACGCGCAACCATGGTGATCGTTCAGTGTCTACTCAACGGCAATAAAGTGCTTAGTTGTGGTAACGGTGCATCAGCCGCGAATGCACAGCATTTTACCGCCACGATGATTAATCAATTTGAGAACGAACGACCGAGCCTTCCTGCATTTTGTTTAAGCGCGGATAACATTATGCTGACTGCAATTGGTAACGAACGCCAGCATGATGAAATTTATGCTAAGCAAGTACGGGCGCTGGGTCAGGCGGGTGATATCTTGTTGGCGATCTCGACACGAGGAAATAGCCCAGATATTGTGAAGGCCGTAGAGGCTGCCGTGACCCGTGATATGACAATCGTGGCATTAACTGGCTTTGATGGTGGGGTATTAGCGGGATTACTTGGGCCACAAGATGTTGAAATTAGGATACCGTCGCACCGCAATGCCCGTATTCAGGAAATGCATATGCTGACCGTTAATTGTTTAAGTGAGTTGATTGATAACTCGCTCTTTCCTCATCAGGAAGGTTAAGGAGAAATACAATGAGATACCCCTTTTTGGTCGTCTTAATCTGTAGCACATTCGCCCTGCAGGGCTGTGCCGCGGTACTGATTGGATCGGCAGGCGTTGCGACCAAGTCAGCCACTGATGCTCGTACCGTAGGGACACAGGTTGATGATGGTACGCTAGAACTCCGCGTGGCAAATGCCTTGGCAACAAACAAAGAGATCAAAACGACGACTCATATCAATGAGACTGCGTATCAAGGGAAAGTCCTGTTGACCGGACAAGCACCGAGCCAAGCCCTGGCAGATGCCGCGCGTGAAATAGCGGCTAAAACTGACGGCACAGTCGAAGTTTATAATGAAATCCGTATCGGTAATAATGCCAGCTTAGGAACCTCTTCATCGGATACCTGGATCACAACCAAAATTCGCTCGCAACTGCTGGCGAGCGATCAAGTGAAGTCTTCGAGTATCAAAGTTACCACCGAGAACGGCGAGGTCTTTTTAATGGGCCTAGTTACTGCAGCAGAAGGCCAAGCTGCGGCTGATCTCGCCAGCCGGGTGAATGGCGTAAAACACGTCACCACCGTTTATACCTTTTTAAAGTGATCTTATGCCTAAAGAGCGCGCATTAACTTTAGACGCTTTACGTGTAATGGATGCGATAGAACGCCGTGGCAGCTTTGCCGCGGCGGCCGAGGAGTTGGGTAAAGTCCCCTCGGCGCTAAGCTACACCATGCAGAAATTAGAAGACGAGCTTGATGTTGTGCTTTTTGATCGCTCAGGCCACCGTACAAAATTTACTAATGTGGGACGACTGCTTTTAGAACGAGGGCGCTTCCTACTTGATGCCGCGGATAAGCTAGCAGGGGATGCCGAAGCACTGGCTAGAGGCTGGGAGCCGCAACTCACCATAGTGTGTGAAGCCTTGGTGAGTTGTGAATATCTTTATCCGTTAGTGAATAAACTCGAGGAAAAGAGCCACACGCAGCTGAATCTGCTCACCGAAGTGCTGGCAGGGGCATGGGAAAGTCTGGAAGAGGGTCGTGCTGACATTGTGATTGCTCCGACGCTCCATTTTCGTACCTCAACTGAAATCAATAGCCGTAAGCTTTACAGTATGAAAAGCCTGTATGTGGCAAGTGCTGACCATCCTATCCTTAAAGAACCTGACCCTGATGCAGAGTCCGTGCGACTCAAATATCGTGGTATCGCGGTAGCCGACTCGGCTCGTAAGCGCCCGACAATCACCGTTCAAGTCCTTGATCGGCAGAGTCGACTTACGGTTAGTAATCTGGAAAATAAATATCGAGCCATTGTCGCGGGATTAGGGGTAGGGACCTTACCTTATCCGATGATTGAAGAGGACTTACGCCAAGGGCGTTTAAAAGTTATTTCTGATACCTATCAACGTGATATTGACGTCATTATGGCTTGGCGGCGAGATAGTATGGGAGAAGCGAAGTCATGGGCACTTCGTGAAATACCTAAAATTTTCTCGAAAAAATTCCCGCAAACTTAGCGGGAATCTCGAAAGGTGATCAGCGTGGAATCATCTTTTTAATCATCCGCCAACTGCTCCACAGTCCAAACCCTCTTTTGACAAGGCGGCCTAAGGTTTTGGGTTTTCTTGCTACCCATAACGCCAAGACCCCCCCGCCCATCGCGAAGTAGCGACGTGCAGCGTAGGCAGCAGACCACAGCTGGTCATAACGTGAAGTGGCGACGAGCCATTGTTGCTGACAAGAGATAAGATCCATACGCTGAGTCTGAATCGTGGTTAATAATTCTTGCTTGCGTGCTTCACGTTCACGACGACTCATGCCTGTTTCTCCTCAAGTTGTTTACGGTCTGTATCCAACTCCTTGCGAGTATGTTTTAGCAGGGTAGAACGGCGAGATTTCACCAGTGCCCATATGCCGAAAATAATCGCTAATGCGAAGAGAACCGCCGTAGTGATAACGATGGCATAAAGTCTCGCGCTAGGAGGTACTGCAAGAATGACAAGGATCATTAAGCTCATCAAACCGAATGCAGTGAATATCATCGTTAAACCAACCATTAACAGCATCTGTAGTAAGTTGGCTTTCTCTTCCTCTAGCTCGACAATCACTAAGCGAATACGTGTTTCAGCAATGCTTACTAAGCTGGTCAAAATACGTTGACCCACACCCAGAATGCCTTCTCCTGGCGCTGAACCAGGTCTTGAGCTACTCATCTTAGCGCCGTGAAATAAGAATGCCGACAACTAAGCCAATTGCTGCACCCAGTCCAACACCGTGCCAAGGCTTATCATGGACATAAGTATCGGCCTTCTGTGCCGCATCGCGAGTAGATTGTGCGATACGCTCACCGGAATCACCCAAGCGATCACGAGAATTTTGTAAAGCATCCTGTGCTTTCTGATGTAAGCGAGAAAGTTCGGTACGAGATTTGCTACTACCTTGATTTAACACTTCTTCGAGAGTGTCTGCTAATGAAGCTAATTCTGCGCGTAAATCATTGGATGCATTATTCTTCGACATCAGAGACTCCTTTTGGGGGGATTAAGTCCAGTTTGATTTAGTCATGAATGCCTAGTCTAAGTAGGTCATCGTTAAATAAGTACTTATTTAAGTATAGATGGGCTTTTTGAAAGTTCAAAGAGAGGGGCGTAATAAATTTTTAACATTATTCGATACGATAACCGCTATCGAGAATTTCCTTTAAAACCTTTTCAGCAGCATGGCTATCGTCAACGGAGTTGAAGCTAATGATGAGAGAATCGCTTCCAGAAGTAATACTTTTTACGGTTATTCCCTCGGCACTGAGATGCTGATAGAGGAAAAATCCATCGGGTAGCGACACGCCATGGTTGGTCACATTGATTTTCACAATCGCTTCGGGGGATTGCCAAGAATGTTGGTAAGCGAAAACACTGACGGCGATCGCAATCAGAAAGAGTATCGCCGCAATAATGATTTGTCGCGGATACTGAATGAATAATGAACGCATTAATGTTGAGGCCTTGATGCCGATTTACGCTTACGCCAAAGCAAGATTAATGACCCAATTAAACCGCCTACCAATAAGATTGCAGGAAGTAACATTAAGCAAAACATCAGTTTATCTTCGTACTTTTGAAATAGGGCAGTTTTACCTAGTGCATAGCCTGCACAGGTTAAAATCATCACCCACAAAAAGCCGCTTAACCAGTTGAAGATTTGAAAACGCGCACTGCGTAAGCCTGAAACGCCTGCTAAAGTGGGGAGTAAAGTACGCACAAAAGCAATAAAGCGCGCAATCAGGAGCGCGGCAAGGCCGTGTCGTTCGAACAGCGTATGGGTACGTTCGTGATATTTTTGTGGGATATGCGATAGCCACTTCTTTACCAGTGGCGTATTACCCAGCCACCGACCTTGAATGTAGCTAAACCAACAGCCCAAGCTGGCTGCTGTAGTAAGAATAAATAAGGTCAATGGGAAGCTCATGGTTCCCTTCGCAATCAGTACACCGACGAGGATCAATAAGCTATCACCAGGAAGAAATGCCGCAGGCAAAAGTCCATTTTCAAGACTGATGATGATAAACAGGATACCGTAAAGCATCCACACCAATGATGGGTTGGCGAGCGTGTTAAAATCCTGATGCCAAAGTGCGGTGAGCAGGGCCTGCAAAGTATCCATTTAACATTCCTAATGAATAAGGTAACTGGCACCAGTGCCAATGTCTGACACATTAATGCGGTCATTATGCTCTATGAAAACGATATGAGAAGTAAACGCTTTTCAACTTCCTTGCTAGCATAATCACGTTAAGTGTAACAAAATTTTAGGGTGATAAACATTATAATTGTCCCTAGAGCGGGAGTTTTACGCAGGTTAGCTAAGAATCCCAACCCTTTTTACACAGGCTGACATTTTTGTTTTTTTGTTGACTGTAGGGAGACCACAAGAAGGACGAGAGCCTCAGGAATACTGAGGCTCTGAAATGAGATTAAGATTGTTGTTCGCCAGGGTTAGATGCTTGGCAGACAGCGGCAGTGAATAAAAGATCGGTCGACGAGTTTAATGCTGTCTCCGCCGAGTCTTGTAGCACGCTAATCAGAAAACCAATTGCTACCACCTGCATTGCCACCTCGTTAGGAATACCAAACATATTACAGGCGACAGGTATGAGCAGTAAGGATCCACCTGCTACACCTGAAGCACCACAAGCACAGAGTGATGCTACGATGCTTAGCATAATTGCCGTTGGCAGATCGATACTAATATGTAGAGTATTGACGGCAGCAAGGGTTAAGACCGTGATAGTGATGGAGGCACCCGCCATGCTGATATTTGCCCCTAATGGAATCGATACTGAATAAGTATCTTCATCAAGTCCTAAGCGTTCAGCTATCGCCATATTGACGGGGATATTTGCAGCGGAACTTCGAGTGAAAAAGGCGGTTACACCACTTTCTTTCAAACAGAGGAACACTAAAGGGTAGGGGTTACGTCTAATTTTCCAGAATACCAGCAGTGGATTCACCACTAATGCCATAGTCAACATACAGGCGATGAGGAGAAAGAGCAGATTGATGTAGCTGGAAAGTGCGCTAAAACCATTAGTCCCTAATACGGAGGCGACTAAACCAAAAATACCGATAGGCGCACAACGAATAACTTTTCCGACTAGCCAGGTAATGGCTGAAGAGAAATCATTTAGCAAGTTACGCGTCGCGGTCGAGCTATGCCTAAAGGCCAGTCCTAGGGCGATCGCCCAAACTAAAATACCAATATAGTTAGCATGTATTAACGCGTCGACAGGGTTGACGACCATGCTGAGTAAAATACCCTGTGCAATGGCTAAGATACCTTTGGGGGCTTCACTACCCGAGTGGGCATCCGTCAAAATAAGTGTTTGCGGGAAATGGTAGCTGGCGACCACTGCGATAACGGCAGCAAAAAAAGTACTCAGTAGATAGAGCGTCACAATCGGACGAATATTAACTTTTTGCCCCTGTTGGTGATTAGCAATAGAGGCGGTTACTAAAAGTAGAACTAGAATCGGGGCAACGGCTTTGAGTGCATGAACAAAAAGCTCGCCGAGGAGAGAAACGCTTTGTGCTGCGGGTTTAGAGATTAGCGCCAGTACAATCCCTGCAATGAGCGCAATAATAATTTGAGTGATTAGGTTCCCCGAACGTATCCAGTTTACTAATCCAGTAGATTTTGAAGTCATCATTCTTTCTTGTTCATTGTTTTTATAAAAGGGCTTCGCGCGATAGCTCGTCGTTGAAGCGTGTTTGCAGCGGCAGTATAAGAAAACGAGATTTAAGATAAAGCGAATCTTACTGCGATGATGATTTTATCTCGAATTAAAATATTGCAATATGAACAAAAAATAGAGGGTATATCTGCCAGGTTACTGGATGATGGGTATACCGCAAGGTAATTGGTTTACCTTGCGGCATTTTATAGTGTTATGATTTTTTTCTGATATTTAACCAATGATTAAGGCCTAGCGTTACAATCAAGATTGTCGCGATAACGCTCAATGAGATAGCGGTAGGAATATGCCACACATCGATCAGCAACATTTTCACGCCAATAAACGTCAAGATAACGGCTAATCCATACTGCAGTAAGCTGAATTTTTCAGCCACACCCGCTAACAAGAAGTACATTGCACGCAGACCTAAAATTGCAAATAGATTCGACGTTAATACGATAAAGGGGTCGGTGGTGACGGCAAAAATAGCGGGGATGCTGTCTACCGCAAAAATAACATCGCTTAATTCTACCATGATCAGCACGAGAGGCAGGGGCGTCGCATAGCGTACACCTTGGCGGATCACGAAAAATTTTTCGCCTTCAAGCCGATCCGTAACGCGCATACGTTTTTTCAGCCATCGCAGCATGCGACTCTCTTCTTGATTTCCCTCATCAGATTTCGAAAGAAACATCTTTATACCGGTGATAATCAAAAACGCGCCGAAAATATAGAGGATCCAACTGAATTCGTTTACCAGCCAACTGCCCGCGAAAATCATCACGGTTCTCAGTACGATGGCACCTAATACGCCATAAACCAGAACACGTTGTTGAAGCGCGGGAGGAACAGCGAATGCACTGAATAGCATTAACCAGACAAAAACATTATCTACGGCCAAGGCTTTCTCTAGCAAATAGCCGGTTAGGAAGTTTAATGTTTGTTCCGATGCGACGGCATTTCCAGAAAGATGCTGTAAATAAAACCACAGACCTGCGGCAAATCCGAGAGAGAGGCCTACCCAAACCAGTGACCACAAGGCAGCGTGCTTAACACTCATACTGCCTGAACGGCCTGAGCTTTGTAGCCGTAAGTCGATGATGAGCATGATGGTGACGATAACCGAGAAGATTCCCCACATCAGTGGAGTGCCGACAGTCTGCATTAGACAATTCCTTATTAATGAAAAAACAAAAAGGGTGATGTCGGCAGTCAAAGCGGAACTATTGCAAACCTCACCCAGTGGCAAGGTCTCACTTACAATACTTATCGTACTGCCTGACGACCGGTGTTTTCACACGTAATGACGATCCGCCAGCGTTGAAGTTACTCCCCTTTGCTGTTATCAGCATAGGAAATTTAAGGGGTATAAACAATCATTGGTTGTAATATTTTTAAATACTTTACGTAAAGTAATGAAAGTGGGCTTACCCGTAATAACAATTGTTCAATGGGGCAACAGCCTTTACACTGCCCAAAGAGGCGGGGAGGGCTAGGTGAAAATACACAACAGTTCGCTGAGTTGGCACGGATTATTTTTGGCAATTCCTGTGGGGATTGTGGGGGCCTGCGTCACACTTCTTTTTCGAATGGTGATTACACTGTTTAACTTAGCGGTTTTTGGTCGAAGTGATGATATCACCCAAGCTATGCAAGTTTGGCCGTGGTATTGCTGGCCGTTAATTGTCGGCATCGGTGGTGGAATTGCCGGAGTGTTATTACATTTTGCAGTAAAACTCGAAAAACAAACCGCCATAAAATCTGATTATCTTGATGTAATTAATGCTCGTCTCAATGCGGTGCCAACGGGATCATCAGTGTTACGTGCTTGCTCTTCCATGATGAGTATCAGCAGTGGAGCATCGATTGGTAAAGAGGGGCCCATGGTACAGCTGGCCGCACTGTGCGGCAGCTTGTTGGCCCGTTTTGTTCCCAAGAAATTTGCCTTAGCGAATAGTGATATGGTGGCAATGGCGGCGGCGGCTGGTTTGGCCTCGGTATATCATGCGCCATTGGCCTCAACCCTCTTTGTGGCAGAAATCGCATTTGGTATCTCTGCGCTACAACGGACCATTCCCATTATGCTATCCGCAGTAACGGCGGTTCTCACTATGTGGGTATTAGGCTTCCGCTCGCCGTTATATCCCCTGATGAATGCACAGTTCATAATACAAACGGGACCGTTGATAATTACCCTTATCCTTGCAGTACTCAGTGGGCTAATCGGATTTGGATTTATCACCTTAACGCAAAAAAGCCGTCAAGTATTCAACCGCATCCCTTCATTACCTTTTCGCCTCGCATGCGGTGGAGTTGCCATGGGGGGGCTTGCTATAATTTCACCGGCGATATTGGGTAATGGCTATGAGGTGATTGTTAATCTCTTTGCTGGCCATTATCTTCTGCCGATGCTAGTCACGCTACTGGTCCTGAAAGTCATCGCAACAAGCTGTTCAGTCGGCTCAGGGGCTGTTGGAGGCATGTTTACGCCAGCATTAATGATCGGTGCGACTTTGGGCGGGATTTGCGGCGTCCTCAGCCAACAATTAGGCATTACGCTAGCCAGTCCTTGGCTCTTTGCGGCAATCGGTATGGCAGCCGTGTTGTCTGCGATTTCACAAGCACCGCTAATGGCGATTTTAATGGTGTTGGAGATGACACTTAACAGTAGCTTATTATTTCCATTAATGATTGCCTGTGGGGTGGCCACGATGGTGGCTTACCAATGTCACTCTCCTACCACTTATCCGTTGATTGGTACGCACTTGTCGCGAGCGAATGCGAAGTTTACTTTCGATCAAACGCGTATTAGCGAAGTGATTATCCCAGGCGCCTGTCTCTCACCTTTAGACTCGGTCCAGCAAGCTCTAAGCGTGAGTGGGCATAAACGCGAGCGCTATGTGTATATCATTGATGCAGAGCAACGGTTCCTTGGCGTCGTATCTATCCATAAAATTGTTGAGAAGGTGTTGGCCGAGGACATCACATTACATTCTCCAGTCGGAAAAGTGATGGAGACAGATTTTCCTTATGTCTTCCAAGATCAAACTTTAAAAGAGGGATGGGAAGCGTTTAGTCGAGTGACGCTCGAAAGGCTGCCTGTCTTAAATAATCCTCAGCAACGACAATTTGTGGGTGCCTTAACCAAAACAAGTTTGATTCAGCAGGCGGAAAGTTTCTTGTAGTACGAAGACCTGAGCATTGTTGGGTTTAGCACAGAAACTGCGTATACTTCGCCACGTTAATGATTATCCGAATTTACAGAGAAGAACTTGATGAATGAACTGCAAGTAAGTGGGCAATCGCTTACCCTTAATCGATTCCCGGCCAATGCGGCAGATCCGAGCTTACAAGCGTGGGATTCCGCAGACGAATATTTACTACAGCAGCCATTACCAGACGGCCCTGTTCTTGTATTGAATGATAATTTCGGGGCTTTAGCCTGTGGACTTCAACCTCGCGAAGTGTGGCAAGTTAGTGATTCGTGGATCAGTCAGCAAGCCACTCTGCATAATTTAACGACTAATGAGTTATCAGTGAGTAACGTTAGATTTCTGGATAGCTTAGCCGCGTTACCTGAGGGGATGGCGGCGGTCTTGATAAAAATCCCCAAAACTCTGGCGTTGCTCGAACACCAATTGCAAGCGTTACGTCAAGTTATCACTGCGGATACGCTAATCATCGCTGCAGCGAAAACCAAAGATATTCATCGTTCAACCCTAGAGATTTTTGAAAAATGGGTGGGGGAGACGCATACTTCGCTGGCGTGGAAAAAATCGCGTCTCGTATTTGCAAAACTTACCGCTGAACAACCTACTGCCAGCAGTGGTATTTTAAGTTGGCCGTTGGACGGTACGCCTTACACCTTGCATAATCACGCGAATGTTTTTGCGCGTCAGTCATTAGATATTGGGGCGCGCTTATTCTTACAACATTTACCGACTCAACTCGAAGGAACTATTGTCGATTTAGGCTGTGGGAATGGGGTGGTTGGACTGTTAGCATTAGAACAGAATCCGGAAGCAAAGGTTCATTTCGTTGATGAGTCGTGGATGGCGGTTGCCTCAAGCCAGCTCAACGTTGAGAAAAATTTGCCCACCGATATCTCGCGTTGTGAATTCACGGTCAATAATAGTTTAAGCGGTTTCACCGGCGGTAGTCTGCAAGCCGTACTATGTAACCCTCCTTTTCATCAGCAAAGCGCGATTACTGATCATATTGCTTGGCAAATGTTTAGAGATGCAAAAAGATGTTTAAGCTATGGCGGTGAATTGCGTGTTATCGGAAACCGTCATCTTGATTATCATCGAAAGCTAAAGAAATTATTCGGTAATTGCCAATTAATTGCTTCCGATGCGCGCTTTGTTGTTTTACGCTCTGTAAAACTCTAATAATCCTTATGCTACTTGGGTAACTGCTATGACAAATGCGATTAAATTCATGTTCTGCGTTACACTGTTCAGCTCTCTTTGTGCCTGTACCTCTAGGGAACAACAAGCCGATCAACGTCTAGCGGATCAATCCATTCTGGCAGTTAACTGGATGCAGCAATCAGCTGAATACCAAGCGATTGCGCTACAAACCTTTAAATTCGCGACTTCTGCTTTTCAGCAAGCGGCCTCAAAGGAGGGGCATTCACCGGCGGTGATTGTCGACCTTGATGAAACGATGATTGATAATAGTGCCTACCAAGCCTGGGCGGCACAGCAACAGCTCCCCTTTACTGATGCAACGTGGTCGCAGTGGACGCAGGCGAAACAAGCGTTAGCGATTCCCGGTGCAGTCGATTTTGCACGCTATGTCGAGAGTCACGGTGGGACGATTTTTTATGTCTCAAATCGTGCTGAACACGATCGTCAGGCCACTGCAGAAAATCTTCTTGCGCTTGGTTTCCCCGGAATTTCTGCACAAACCCTTCTACTGAATACTTCTAGCAGTAATAAACAAGCGCGATTCGATAGCATCCGTGCTAAGGGCTATCAGGTGGTGGTCTATGTTGGGGATAATTTGAATGATTTCGGCCAAGCAACGTGGCATAAAGATAATAGTCAGCGCCGTAATTTCGTTACGCAGAATAGTGAGAAATTCGGTACAGAATATTTCATATTGCCGAATCCTAGCTATGGCGATTGGGAGTCCGGATTACGTCGTGATTACTCCAAAATGACGCCATCAGCCAAGCTCCAAGCAAGAGAACAAGCACTACGCGTTTGGAAAAGAACACCCTAAATCCTTTTTATGAGGCATAGTTTGCTTTACCCATTTATCAAAACTAGGGGTAAATGGCCACCAGTCGGATTATTGTACATATATGGCCCGACGTTACCCGCTTAAAAAAGATATGCGTTCGGATTGACTCATCTGGAAAAGGTAAGCTAGTCAGTAAGGCCGCTAGGCGACTCTATCTCTCTAAAGCTGAAGGACGACATTTGACTACCCCCGATGACTCCGAGGGTAGCCAAGCGATTAGTGATCAAACGCAGACATGACTTTATTCTGTTGTTGATGACGCTCTACCGCCAGCTCAATCAGTTTGGTGATCAGGTCTTGATAGCCTAAGCCGCTTGCTTGCCACAGCTTTGGATACATACTGATATTGGTGAATCCAGGTAATGTATTGATTTCATTGATGATAACTTCATTACTCGGTGTGAGGAATACGTCAACCCGTGCTAGACCAAAACATTCGACCGCTTGGTAAGCCTTGAGCGCGATTTCCCGAATGGTGTTTTCGGTCGCTTCATCAATGTCAGCAGGGACTTTCACTTGAGCCCCTTGCTCGTTGATATATTTGGTTTCATAAGAATAGAATTGGTCAGAGAGGACGATCTCTCCACAGCGGCTCGCTTTTGGGTGTTCGTTACCCAATACCGCACATTCGACTTCTCGACCTACAATTGCCTTTTCAATTAATATTTTGCGATCAAAACGAAATGCTTCTTGGATCGCTGGACCTAGCTGAGCTTGCGTCTCGACCTTACTGACACCCACCGACGAACCTTGGTTGGCAGGCTTGACGAATAAAGGTAAACCCAGTTGTTTCACGACTTCATCCAGATTAGTGGACTCAGCATTGCTCGGGGTAAGAGTAATGAAGGGGGCGATATTCAAGCCTGCATCGCGCAATAGACGTTTGGTCACATCTTTATCCATACTGATCGCTGAACCGAGAACGTCAGACCCTACGAAGGGTAAATTTAGTATGCGTAACAATCCCTGCAACGTGCCATCTTCGCCCAGCGTGCCGTGAACGATAGGGAAAATGATATCAATCTGAGAAAGGTCGATCGCAGAAGAAGAGCTAATCGCTTGCTGTTGGCCGGGTTGCAGTTGTAGTGTCCCTTCGGCCTGAGCAAGTCCTATATGTTTAGGATCGGTCGGATTCTCAAGGAAATGATCAACATGATAGCTGCACCATTGTCCTTGCTTCGTTATCCCCAACAGAACAACATCAAATTTTGTTTTATCAATCGCTTCTAAAATATTCCGTGCTGATTGTAACGAAACCTGGTGTTCTGCTGATTTCCCGCCAAAAATGATACCGACCCGCTGTTTCATAAACTCTTTATCCGTAACTTAACTGTATGATGACAACATAACAGGTCGTGGTGAGAGTGACAATGCTCGGCATTAGCGATAAGAGGGGTTAATGTCTAACGCCTAAATTTCGCTCCATTCGCGTAACAGGTTGTGGTACAGGTTTAATAAATTCATTCGCGTTTCACTGGCACCCTCAAGCCCTGCCAGCTGTTGGATATCACTGTCGAGCTGCCCCAGCATCGCGCGCTTTTTCTCGTCACGCACCATCGATTGTATCCACATAAAAGAAGCAACACGCTGTCCGGCAACGACCGGCGTCACGCAGTGCAAGCTGCTGGATGGATAGATCACCATATCGCCAGCCGGAAGTTTCACCTTATGTTGTCCAAAAGTATCTTGGATGACCAGTTCGCCGCCTTGATAGCTCTCTGGATCATTTAGGAAAAGTGTGGCGGAGATATCAGTACGTAACCAGCGGTTTTCTTCACGACGTACTGCGCCATCAACGTGGAAGCCATAAGCCCCGCCGCCTTGGTAGCGATTAAATAAGGGAGACGAGATATTGACTGGCAGTGTGGTGCTAAAAAATTGTGGGTGTTGGTTAATGGCCTGCAGCACGAACTGCTGTAGTTCATCATATAGCGCAGAGTGAGTGTTCATTTGCTCGTTGCTTTTGACCGCCGCACCTTGTTGGCCGGTTGTCACTCTGCCGTCAACCCATTCCGCTTGTGCTAGGTATTGGGTGAGGGTGGATAGCTGCTCGGCATTTAGTACGTTTTTAATGTGATGCATCATAGTCTGCGGACTCAATAACAACATGCTGTGGCAAGATGCCACAGCATTAGCTGAAGATTAAAAGTGCACATTCGCCGTTAGCATCCAGCTACGTTCTGCGCCGGGGTGATAACGATAGCCACTTTTGTTGATAGATTGCACATAGTGCTTATCAAACAAATTATACACGTTTAGTTGAAGATCGAGGTTACGATTAACTTGGTAACCTGCCATCGCATCGGCGACCCAATAGTTATCGATAGTCTCCGGCGTTCCGACAGCACCATCTTTGCCGCGATGCATACTGCCGACATAGCGAGCACCCGCTCCAGCGACCAAGGCAGGCGTGATTTGATAGGTGGTCCACGCCGTAAAGGCATGACGAGGGGTATAACTGAGGTAAGTAGACCCGTCATTATTAACCGCTTTACCTTCGGAAACGGTAGCGTTCTGAAGAGTATAGCCCGCTAGCGCATGCCAGTTCTCGGTGATATCGCCACTGATCGTCAGCTCGTAACCTTCAACGCGCTTACGTCCAACTTGTGAATAGTCCTTAGTGCTAGCATCTTGCTCAACTTCATTTTTTATGTCGGTGCGGAACAGGGCAGCTGTCAGCAATAAGCGACTGTCCATTAAGTTCCACTTCGTTCCAATTTCGGCGGTTGCCGCTTTTTGTGGTTGGAAGTTAGTACTGTTGGCATTTTTCGAGGTGGTTGAGCTAGCCGTCAGTTGGAAGTTGTTCCCCCCTGGCGGTTGTTGCGAAACACCATAGTTCGCGTAAACGTTGCCTTCTTCTGTTAGATGGTACAGCGCGCCCGCTTTCCAGTTAAACAGGTTACCGCTTTTACTGGTATCAACGGTTCTCACCGGCGTACCTTTTGCTATGCCAGCGCTACAGGCCACTGCACCACGGCCCGAGCCACCGCAAGCGGTTGCTGACTTATAGTCGGTGTGATAGCTGTCTAATCGTGCTCCACCATTAATCTCGAATTTTTCAGTCAGTTGTAGCGTATCGAAAGCGTAAACACCGAAAGTATCTGTCGTGCCATGGGCATCTGCGCCATTACGTGACAGACTGCCGACTGAGATCGAACTGTCGGGATGGTAGATATTCACGGCTGGCGGGGAGATTGAATTCAGCCCACGGATCGTTTGGCTTTCATGGGTAAACTCTACTCCGGTACTCACGTCGTGCTTAACGCTGCCAGTATTAAACTTGGTGGTTAAGTTTGTTTGGTTGGTCAGGATTTTATTAACGGAATCACGAGTGTTGGCTAAACGACTCCAAGTCCAATCGTCGATATTGCTAGATTTATGGGTTTGAATATTTGATGCGCCACCCATGACTGCTGTCATCAGATATTTTTGGCTGGTTTGTGCCCAACGAGTGGTATTTCTCAGGGTCGTCACGTCAGAAAAATCATGCTCGAAACGCATTGTCGCGCTATCAGTGCTTGATTTATCGTAGTCCGAGTCCGTGCCATAAAAGTTATGTCGATTGACCTTTCCAGCGCTGTTGAGCGCTGAATAGCCGCTAGGTGCACTATAACCCGGTAGGCCGATAGTTGGGATACCCCCGTCTGGAGTATTGTTCTGGTGAACATGGACATAATCAAGATATAGGCGAGTATCCGTATCTAAACCAAAAGCGATCGAGGGAGCAAAGCCGTACTTTTCGTGGCTGACTTTATTGCGGGTTTTATCGTGACCGTTATCCCCCATCATATTAAGTCTAAAGGCAGTATTATCATTGATCAGTTGATTGTAATCGACGGTTGCACGGCGATTGGACGCACTGCCATAACTTAATGAACCATCGACGCTAGTCGTTAATTCAGGCTTCTTAGTGATCATATTGATCGAGCCTGATGGAGCGCTACGGCCGTAGTCTGAACCCGAAGGACCTTTTAGCACTTCTACGCTGCTAATATTAAAAGTATCACGGCTTACCGCAGCAATATCGCGAATACCATCGACATAGATGCTATTTGAGGTATCGACGCCACGCATGTAAATCGCATCACCGGTCGTTGAACTGCCATTTTCTCCAGCAAAGAACGCACCAGCGCCCGCAATGTTTTTCATTGCATCGGTTAAGGTGGTTGCGTGCTGTTCTTGAATCACTTTTTCAGGCACTACGGTTACGGTGCGTGTGGTGTCGGCGAGAGGACGCGTAAATTTAGGGTCCGATAATGATTTCGGGACGTACAGTGAAGGGAGAGTGGCCTTAATGATAATAGTGTCATCACTCTTTTTGCTATCACTAGACTTATTAGTTTGTTTAGAGGTGTTACTTGCTGTGTCAGCCATGGCCGGCGCACTTAAGCCGACACACAATCCTGCAAAGACGCCCAATTTGGTCAATTCTTTAAATGAAGGCGCAATATTTTTATTTTTTTTCACGGGGTTACCTTGTAAATACCAATGAGAATGGTTATCAGGAGCGTTCTCATTATTCACATTTTTAAATAAAAGGTAAAGAGTTGTCAGCATTACTTTATGATATTTTCAGATTTCCATAAGTAAATATTTCAAACTATGAATTTTCCCTAATTGCGTGAGGCGATAGGGAGGAAGAGGGGGATTTAGGCAAAAAAAAAGGGTGATACGCTAAGTATCACCCTTGAACTCTCGTCAGGAAGTTATGCTTCTTTTCTCATCGGTTCTTTACGAGCCGGCGCATCACCTGCCACATAGTAACTTGCCGTACTGCGTGGTAGAGCGGCTTTACCACGGATCATATCAGCGATTTTTTCACCAATCATGATGGTAGTTGCGTTCAAGTTACCCGTAATAATCTCAGGCATGATTGAGGCGTCAACCACCCGAAGCCCTTGCATTCCATGTACTCGACCTTCGTTATCTACCACAGCCATCGGGTCGGTACCCATTTTACACGTTCCGCATGGGTGGTAAGCGGTTTCGCCATGATCACGGACGAATTCATCCAGCTGCTCATCGGTTTGACAGTCAAGACCAGGACTGATTTCACGCCCACGATACTTATCCAATGCGGGTTGATTGATGATCTCGCGAGTCAGACGAATACAGTCACGGAATTCCTGCCAGTCCTGTTCGTGAGACATATAATTGAACAGGATTGCGGGATGTTCGTAAGGGTCGTTAGACTTAATACGGACATGGCCACGGCTTGGGGAACGCATCGATCCTACGTGACATTGGAAGCCATGTTCGTCGACAGCATTAGTCCCGTTATAATTGATGGCAACAGGTAAGAAGTGGTACTGAATATTTGGCCATTCAAATTCTTCACGGCTACGGATAAATCCACCCGCTTCAAACTGGTTGCTCGCGCCGATTCCTTTACCTTGGAATAGCCATTGCGCCCCAATTTTAGGCTGATTGTGCATTTGCAGCGCCGGATATAACGAGACAGGCTCTTTACACTCGTACTGTAAGTACAGCTCTAAGTGGTCCATAAGGTTCTCGCCAACACCCGGCAGGTCGTGTACCACCGGAATATTGAATTTATTCAATAATTCAGCAGAGCCAACACCTGAACGTTGCAATATCTGTGGTGAAGCAATTGCTCCTGCACAGAGTAATACTTCACGGCGAGCATCGGCGTGTTGTGTCGTTTTACTGCTGCCGGTGAGGTAATCGACACCGCTCGCACGTTTACCATTAAACACGATTTTATCGGTGGTAGCATGCGTGACAATCGTCAAGTTGCTACGGCTTTTCGCTTGATCAAGATAGCCTCTACCAGTACTCGCACGACGTCCATTTGGCGTGACGGTACGATCCATTGGACCAAAACCTTCTTGCTGATAACCGTTGAGATCATCAGTGCGTGGATAGCCTGCTTGGACACCCGCTTCAATCATGGCAGCAAACAGAGGGTTGTTACCCGTTTTTGGCGTCGCGACGCTAACCGGGCCTTCGCCACCGTGATAGTCATTAGCACCAATATCGCGAGTTTCTGCTTTACGATAGTAAGGTAGGCAGTCTAAGTAGCTCCAGTTCTCCAAGCCCGGACGTTTCGCCCAGCCATCGAGATCCATCGCGTTACCACGGATATAACACATCCCATTAATTAAGGACGAACCGCCTAAGCCTTTACCACGTCCACATTCCATGCGACGGTTATTCATATACGGTTCTGGCTCAGTTTCATATGCCCAGTTATAGCGGCGGCCTTGGAGGGGAAAGGCTAACGCTGCAGGCATTTGCGTACGGAAGTCCAAGCGATAATCTGGGCCTCCCGCTTCAAGCAGGAGAACTGTTGTATCTTTATCTTCAGTAAGGCGTGTAGCCAGTACGTTACCGGCAGAACCTGCACCAATAATGATATAATCGTATTCCATTATTTATCCCTTAATTCTGTGGATTAAAATACTGACTGGAAACGTTCCAGTTCAACTTGTACCGATTTGATCTGGGTGTAGTGTTCTAAGGTCACTAATCCATTCTCACGGCCAACGCCAGAGTGTTTATAGCCGCCGACAGGCATTTCTGCTGCCGATTCACCCCAAGTATTAATCCAGCAAATACCAGCTTCCAGTTGGTGAATAATACGGTGTGCACGATTCAGTTCTTGTGTAACGACACCTGCTGCGAGGCCGAAGTTAGTATCGTTTGCGCGACGAATAACTTCCGCTTCATCTTCATAGCTAAGAATGGACATTACCGGTCCAAAAATTTCTTCCTGTACGATTTCCATATCGTCACGGCAATCGGTAAACACAGTAGGTTCGACCCAAGCACCGTTATCGAAATCTTTACCCGTCATACGTTTGCCACCGGCCAGAAGAGTTGCTCCTCCTTTGATACCGGATTCAATGAAGCGCATCACGTTGTCGCGGTGGGCAAAGCTCACTAATGGCCCGAAGTTAGTCTCAGCATCGTTGACGTCACCGGCACGGATATTCTTAACACGTGCGAGGATTTTTTGTTCAAATTCAGCTTTATGTTGCGCTGGAATAAACACACGGGTGCCATTGGTACAAACTTGGCCTGAGCTGTAGAAATTCGCCATCATGGCGATATCGGCAGCGAGGTCGAGGTCGGCATCTTCACAGATGATTAACGGTGATTTGCCGCCAAGCTCCATGGTGACATCTTTCAGGGTTGATCCTGCTGCATTAGCCATCACTTTACGGCCACTGATCACACCGCCGGTAAAGGAAACTTTATCAATACCTGGGTGCTCGGTGAGTGCCTGCCCGGTTTCCGCACCTAAGCCAGGTAATACGTTAAAGACACCGTTTGGTACGCCTGCTTCGGTATAAATTTCAGCCAGTTTAAGGGCTGTCAGCGGGGTCACTTCGCTCGGTTTGAAAATCATCGCATTCCCTGCGGCTAAAGCAGGAGCGGATTTCCATAACGCGATTTGAATAGGGTAGTTCCACGCACCAATCCCAGCGACAACGCCTAAGGGTTCACGACGTGTGTAGACAAAAGAGGTATCACGCAGGGGAATTTGTTGACCCTCAATGGCAGGGATTAATCCAGCGTAGTATTCCAAGACATCGGCACCGGTCACGATATCCACGGCAGAGGTCTCACTGAAAGGTTTACCCGTATCGAGGGTCTCCAATGCGGCCAGTTCATCATTACGTTCGCGTAGAATATCGACGGCTTTGCGTAAAATGCGAGAGCGCTCCATCGCGGTTTTTGCGGCCCAAATTTTTTGACCTTTACGCGCGGCGGTTACCGCTTTATCCACATCGGCTTTACCCGCGGCGTGAACCTTGGCTAACACATTACCGTTTGCAGGGTTAACCGTCTCAAACGTGGAACCGCTCTGTGCTGGGACGTAGGCACCATCGATATACAGTAACTGTTCAGCGAATTGGGACATCGTTGTTCTCCGTCTTTAAGAGTGAGTATTCGCCAATTGTTGGCGAATAAATTGTCGAGTAATGGGTTTAATCATTTGCGGATCAAAGGGATCTCCGCTGAGCGCCGCACGTAACCATAGTCCGTCAATCAGTGCCGCTAACCCGTATCCCGCAACACGTGCGGGTTCTTTTTCTAATACTTTATGAAACTCAGCCGTAAGCGTTGAGAATAACCGACGGCTACTAATTTTTTGTAATCGGTGCAATCCAGGTTGGTGCAGGCTGCTAGCCCAAAAATCTAACCAAGCTTTAGCAACGGCGGGATGGACTTGCGTTTCGTCGAAGTTCGCATCAACGATGGCGCTTAGTCGCTCTTCAGCCGAGGCATGTGTTAATGTTTTTAACCTTCCCAAGATGGCTAGTTGAAGTTTAGACGTAATATCGCGCATCGTGGCTTCAAGCAGTCCATTTTTATCACCGAAGTAGTGACTAATGATGCCAGTTGAGACCCCAGCCCGTTTTGCAATCTGCGAAATCGTGGCGTAATGCAGCCCCACTTCATTAATTGTTGCAAGGGTGGCATCAATCAATTGCCGCTGCCGAATGGGTTGCATACCTACTTTAGGCATCACCGTTACTCCTGAATTATCAAATCCCCTTTATTAAAACTTTTTTTGATTGATTGTTCAATATAAAAAAATAAATTGTTATGCTGGGGAAGATAAAAAAGAAGTAGGCCTTTCAAAAATGCTAATCGATGCAATACTTACTCGGTTAAGCATCGGCCTAATGATTTTACTTACCCTGGAAAGAGGATTGAGGTAAAGAATGACAACACCACCTGCTACCGGAAATAATAAAATTAATCCGGTTGTTTTTTATACATCAGCCGGACTGATTTTATTATTTGCGTTGACCACTATTCTTTATAGTGACCTCTCTGCGGCCTGGATACTGAAAACAGTGAACTGGGTATCAGCGACTTTCGGCTGGTACTACATGCTGGCGGCAGTGCTGTATATGGTCTTCGTACTCTATATCGCAGCCTCCCGCTATGGTTCAATCAAATTGGGGCCCGAACAATCTAAACCTGAGTTTAGTCTCTCCAGTTGGGCGGCAATGCTCTTCGCCGCTGGTATCGGCATCGACTTAATGTTCTTCTCGGTTGCCGAGCCCGTGACACAATATATGCAGCCACCACAAGGCGCAGGCGAAACTATTGAAGCTGCGCGTCAGTCGATGGTCTGGACGCTCTTCCACTATGGTATTACTGGCTGGTCGATGTATGCCTTGATGGGGATAGCACTAGGTTACTTTAGCTATCGGTATAATCTGCCTCTCACCATCCGCTCTGCGTTATACCCGATTTTTGGTAAACGAGTGAACGGGGCGATTGGCCACACCGTCGACATTGCTGCGGTAATCGGGACAATTTTCGGTATTGCGACCACTCTCGGTATTGGCGTAGTACAGCTAAACTACGGATTAAGCGTTCTGTTCCATGTGCCAGATAGCTTAGCGGCTAAAGCGGCGCTGATTGTGCTCTCGGTTGTGATTGCGACCATCTCTGTAACCTCAGGAGTGGACAAAGGGATTCGACTGCTCTCTGAGCTAAATGTCTTGCTCGCGCTGGGATTGATTATTTTCGTCTTATGTGTCGGCGATACCAGCTTCCTGCTCAATGCTATCGTGCTGAACATCGGTGACTACGTTAACCGTTTTATGGGTATGGCGCTTGATACCTTTGCCTTTGATCGCCCGACTCAATGGATGAACAACTGGACGCTCTTTTTCTGGGCATGGTGGGTCGCTTGGTCACCGTTTGTTGGACTATTTTTGGCGCGTATTAGCCGTGGACGGACGATTCGTGAGTTCGTATTAGGTACTCTGATTATTCCATTTACCTTCACATTATTGTGGTTATCAGTATTTGGTAATGCCTCTCTTTATGAAATCATTCATGGTGATCATGCCTTTGCTCAAGAGGTGCTCGCTCACCCTGAACGCGGTTTCTATAGTCTATTAGCGCACTACCCCGGCTTTACCTTTAGTGCCTCAGTTGCCACCATTACCGGTTTACTGTTTTACGTGACCTCTGCGGACTCTGGCTCGTTAGTGTTAGGGAACTTTACCACTCGTTTGAAGGATATCAACTCCGATTCGCCTAACTGGGTGCGTATTTTCTGGTCAGTCACTATTGGTGTCTTAACCTTAGGGATGTTGATGACCAACGGTATTTCTGCCCTGCAAAATACGACGGTGATCATGGGACTGCCGTTTAGTTTCGTCATATTCTTTGTGATGGCAGGATTATTCAAATCATTACGCGTTGAAGACTTCCGCCGCGCCAGTGCAAATAGAGATACTGCCCCGTACTTGGCCAATGCTAATGATCGTCTTTCATGGAAGAAACGTCTGACGCGGTTAATGACCTATCCAGGAAGTCGTTATACTGAACAGATGATGGACACGGTATGTTATCCGGCTATGCAAGATGTCGCGAAAGAGCTGGAGGTGAGAGGGGCGAATGTCGAACTGCAACGTTTGCCACCAGAAGAAGAAGGGGGCTTGGGCCATCTTTCTCTCATGGTAAACCTCGGGGAGGAACAGAACTTCTTATACGAAATTTGGCCGCAGAAATATGCGATACCGGGCTTTACCTATCGTGCACGAAGCGGTAAATCGACCTACTATCGTTTAGAAACCTTCTTGGTCGAAGGTAGCCAAGGCAATGATTTAATCGGCTACAGTAAGGAGCAGGTGATTATCGACATGCTGGATCAGTATGAAAGACACCTGAACTTTATCCACCTTAATCGTGAAGCACCGGGGAATCATATTAACTTCCCTAATCTATAAAGTCGCAACAAGGGCTGGAGTTTCTCCAGCCTTTTTTGTCCTTAACCGTGTCAGCACCATCGTAATCACTCTTTGGACTACTGCTATGCACAAAATTATTAATACCTTTCTGCCTTTATATTTTGCAACGCTTCTTTTACTGCTCGGTTCAGGATTACTCACGACCTGGGTTTCCCTGCGCTTGAGTCTGCAACACGTTTCCGGCGCAATGATCGGCGCCATTACTGCCGCAAACTATATTGGCTTGGTCATTGGCGGCAAAGTTGGTCATAACTTAATTGCCCGTGTCGGACACATTCGTGCTTACGTCGCCTGTGCCGGAATCATCACCGCTTCGGTGATAGGTCATGGTATGACGGATTGGGTGCCAGTATGGATCGCCCTACGATTTATTATCGGCTTAGCCATGATGTGCCAATATATGGTGCTAGAGAGTTGGTTAAACGATCAGGCTGAACCTCAGCAACGCGGCGTGATTTTTGGTCTCTATATGGTGGCTACCTATTTAGGGCTCTCAGCAGGGCAAGTGATCTTAACGCTGCATTTCAGTAATCAACTTTTCCCCTTATTAATCGTGGGACTCTGTTTCTCGCTCTGTTTGGTACCGATCGCCTTAACGACGCGGCTCAAGGTTCAGCCGATGTCGCCAGCCCCTTTAGAGCTCGGTTACTTCTTTAAAAATATCCCGCGTTTATTGGCCATCACCTTAGTGACGGGGATGATTATTGGCGCCTTTTATGGGATGGCCCCCGTGTATGCCAGTACCTTGTCGTTCAATACTTCACAGGTTGGCCTATTTATGGCATTAACGATTTTTGCCGGATTGGTGACTCAGTTTCCCCTAAGTTGGCTCTCTGATCGTTATGAGCGACAAAGGCTATTGTTAGCCACCTCTTCACTGTATGTCTTAGCCTCAATACCTCTAGTTTTTTTGGTGCATATCTCTTTTGTAGTACTGATGTCGATCGCTTTTTTAGCAAGCATGGTGCAGTTTGCGCTTTATCCTTTGGCGGTCGCCATTGCCAATGATCGAATCACTCCTGAACGCCGTGTCTCCCTAACGGCTTGTCTACTGATGTCTTACGGGATTGGTGCCAGTATTGGCCCGTTATTCACCGGGGTACTGATGGAATCCTTTGGGGGAAATATGCTTTATCTCTTCTTTGTATTATGCGGTGGAACGATTTTCGCTTTGAGCTGGAAAACCTTGCCAGTGCCTAAGCGTTTGCAAGAAGAGTCTGTTGCGCACGTCCCTCTTACCGATGGTTTGGTCAGTTCCCCCTTAACGGCTGCGTTAAATCCGGTGATTGATGAAGTGGATATTATCAATACGATGGTCAACACTGGCGAAGACGAGGGCGTAATGAAGGGTGACAACGGGACCGAGGCACCGTAATCCAGCTATTACTAGTTATTCTCAAAAAGAGAATAACTTTGTTTTAATTATTCATTTTTATTGGTTTAAAAAAGTAATTAAGGTTGTCGTCAACATTAATTAATTTATTATGAGGTCGCTATGTCACAACCACATTCTCGTAATCCGGCCAATGGTCACATGATTAAAGATTATCCTTTTATCAGTCAAAGTGAGTGTGAGGCGATTGTCCGCCGCACTGCCGCTGCCCAAAAAAACTGGCGTGAAGTCTCGTTAGAAGACCGCCGTAACGTGCTATTACAGCTTGCGACGGCATTGCGTGAACGTAACGAAGAGTTAGCCGCGATGGCAACGCGCGAAATGGGTAAACCGATTAGCCAATCTCGTGCCGAAGTGAATAAATGTGCTCAAGTCTGTGAATGGTATGCCGAGCATGGCCCTGCAGTATTAGCACCACAGCCAACACAAGTTGAAGATAGCAAAGCGTGGCAGGAATTCAGACCTCTCGGAACAATTCTTGCGGTAATGCCGTGGAATTTCCCTTACTGGCAAATTCTACGTGGGGCAGCGGGTATGCTATTGGCTGGCAATACCTATCTGCTTAAGCATGCGCCGAATGTGATGGGCTGCGCCTATTTGATGAAGGATATCTTCGACAAGCTTGATGCGCCTGCAGGTCTTTTCGATGTGGTCAATATTGACAACGAAGGGGTATCTTCACTGATTGCCGATTCAAGAATTGCCGCCGTCGCTGTCACAGGTAGCGTGCGCGCAGGATCGGCCATTGCGGCCCAAGCTGGGGCAGCATTGAAGAAAACGGTACTTGAATTAGGCGGGTCGGATCCCTTTATTGTCTTAGCTGACGCGGATCTTGATGAGGCAGTCAAAGCAGCGGTGATTGGTCGCTACCAGAATACCGGGCAAGTGTGTATGGCGGCCAAGCGATTTATTATTGAAGAGAGTATTGCTCAAAAATTTGAGCAGAAATTTACGCAGGCAGTGGCTGAGCTCTCAATGGGCGATCCGACACTCGACAATACCTATCTGGGGCCCATGGCGCGCTACGATCTCCGTGATGAGCTGCACCAACAGGTAGAAAAAACCTTAGCTGAAGGGGCACGTCTGGTCTGTGGTGGCGAAAAAGTGGCGGGTGAAGGAAACTACTATGCCCCAACTATTTTAGCTGATGTCAGCGAAACGATGACCGCATTTCGTGAAGAGGTGTTTGGTCCCGTTGCTACGTTAAGTGTGGCACGCGATGCACAACATGCCCTTGAGCTAGCAAATAATAGCGACTTTGGCTTGGCCGCTACGGTATGGACGGCTAACACAGAAGTCGCCGATATGCTGACACGTCATCTGGAGACCGGTGCGGTGTTTGTGAATGGCTATGGTGCTTCTGACCCAAGGGTCACTATCGGTGGGGTGAAAAAGAGTGGTTATGGGCGTGAATTGAACCATTTTGGTCTACATGAGTTCTGTAATATCCAGACCGTGTGGCGGGATCGCCGCTAATTTTAAAGCCGGGCAGCGGGTACAAGGCTGCCCGGCTTTCATTCTGTTACTGCTCAATAATACCTTCCTGACATAAACAGTGTCGCAATGCGGTAAAGGCCGAAAAGAGTGCGGGCTCATCTACACAGGCATATCCCAGCAAAAGCCCTCTTTCCTGTTGTGGCGTCAAATAATATTGAGACAACGCACGGGCAATCACTCCCTGATGTAATGCACGGTTGGCGATAGCCACGTCGTCACAGCCGTCTGGTAGCGACAAAACCAGATGAAGGCCAGCATCATGGCTATATCGGGGCAAAAAATCGTTGCCCAAATATCGCGAGATCAATCCTAAAAGAAACTGTCGGCGTTGATGATAAAGCAGTCGCATTCGACGTATATGGGCGGCGAAATGCCCCTCTCGAATAAATTCAGCAATGGCGCGCTGTTTAATTAAGTGGCCACCACGATAGAGTTCTGCTGCGGCCGTACGCAGTGGATGACTTAAGCTCTTCGGCACTACCAAATAGCCCATTCTCAACGCGGGATAGAGCGTTTTACTAAAGGTCCCCATATAAATGACGGGGGCATTTTCCTCAAGTCCCTGTAACGCAGGATGTGGCGGGTTGGAGAAACGGAATTCGCTATCGTAATCATCCTCGATAATCCAAAATCGCTGGCGGCGCGCCATGTCGAGTAACTGTTGGCGTCGTACCAACGACATCAGTCCACCGAGTGGGTATTGGTGTGAAGGCGTTACGAAGACCATTTTCGGGATCGGTGCGCTATGGGTATTGGGGATTATGCCGTCAGCATCGACGGGGAGGGCATGAAGCTGCAGGCCATTACACCTAAGGATATTGCGAGTTCCCCAGTATCCAGGATCCTCCACCCAGACCGGATCGTTAACATCTGCGAGTACCCTAGAGATAAGGTCAACAGTTTGGTGAATACCTTCCGTGATAATAATTTGCTCTGCTTCGGCCTTTACGGAGCGAGTAACGCGTAAATATTCACTCAGTGCTTGTCGAAGCTGCGGGCAGCCTCCGCCATTACTGTAAATGAGTTGATCGATCTGCGGAGCCTTTTGCAGGCGATTCTCAATTTTACGTAATAGCTGATGAGGGAAGGCTGTGACATCTGGCGCACCAGGGACAAAGGCTCCCCATTGGTAGGGGGAAGCATTCGCATAGCCGAGTAGTTCAGAACCACGAGTGGAAAGGCTATGCGCAGGTAGCACCCGCTGATTTTCCAGCGATTGTGGTTGCACCGGTTCCGGTGAAAATTCCGGCAGCATTTTTGCCACCCAGGTACCACTCCCCGTACGGGCCGTGACATAGCCTTCAGATAACAGTGATTCGTAAGCATTGAGCACCGTATTTCGTGAAACATTCAGCTCTTTGGCGAGATCCCGGCTTGCAGGCAAACGTGTTTCCGGCGGAAAAATACCTTCCGTGATTGCTAGTTGCAATACCTGTAATAAACGGTGGTGCAATTTTCCATTAGGATATTTTTGTAACCTAGCCAGTAAGTGATCGGCATACAGGGATCGCAATTGGTACCTTCTTTTTAATAGTAAATGGCTCTCGCTATCGATCTGTATCAAGGATAAATAATTAAGTCTAATGATTTTAATGGTGAGTGGAAGAAACAGATGAGCGGAACTAACGAAAGTCTCAATCAACGTAAAGCACAGGCTTTGCCCCGTGGTAGTGCAGTAATGTGTGAGTGGTACGTCGATCGTGCAGAAAATGCCACAATTTGGAGCACAGATGGTCGAGAGTTCATCGACTTCGCCGGAGGGATAGCCGTATTAAATACTGGTCATCGACATCCTAAAATTACGGAGGCGGTCACGGAACAACTTCAGAAATTTACGCATACTGCGTTTCAGATCGTTCCTTACGAAAGTTATATCACTTTAGCCGAACGTATCAATCAACGTGTTCCTGTGCAGGGGCCGGCCAAGACGGCGTTCTTCTCGACGGGAGCGGAAGCATTAGAAAACGCAGTAAAAATTGCACGCAGTGCAACCGGTCGTCATGGGGTGATCACTTTTACCGGTTCCTTTCATGGCCGGACAATGATGACGATGGCGATGACCGGTAAGGTTGCACCTTACAAGCAGGACTTCGGTCCAATGGTTCCCTCTGTGTTCCATGCTCGTTTCCCTGATGGGAAAAAGGTCAGCAGTGAGCAAGCATTGGAAAGTTTGCACGATATTTTTAGCTGCGATATCGCCCCGCATAACGTTGCGGCGCTGGTCATTGAACCGATTCAGGGCGAGGGGGGATTCCGCGTTGTGCCGCAAGAGTTTATGCAAGCACTGCGTGATATTGCTGATCAATATGGCATTTTATTGATAGCAGATGAAGTGCAAAGTGGTTTCGCCAGAACTGGCAAGCTTTTTGCAATGGAACACTTCACTGCCAAGGCTGACATCATCACTATGGCAAAGAGTTTAGCAGGAGGGTATCCCTTGTCAGCAGTAAGCGGTCGCGCTGAAATCATGGATGCGCCGAATCCAGGTGGACTGGGGGGAACCTATGCGGGCAACCCCTTAGCGATTGCCGCGGCAAACACAGTACTTGAGATTATCGAAGAAGAAGATCTCTGTGCGAAAGCGAACAAGTTGGGCAATGAACTGGTCGAGACTCTGACGGAGTTATCCCAACATTGTTCGGCGATTGAGCAAGTCAGAGGGTTAGGCTCAATGATTGCGGTAGAACTTAAGGATGCACACATAGCCAAGGCTATTCAAGACACCGCGATGTCACAAGGCTTACTGCTGTTAACCTGTGGTCAGAAAGGTAATGTTATACGTTTTCTTTATCCGTTAACTATCCCAACTGACCAATTCCGCAAAGGCGTTAAGATTTTAAGCGGAGCGCTAACACAGCATGCCACTTAATTCACCGGGCTATCGACAGGGTAGCCTTGAACATTAGTCAGTAAGTGATGGGGTAGTTTATCGCTATCCCGTCTCGGGGAATAAGTATGAATGAATTACCAGCGAGTAGCGATACCCTCTCTCAAGGACTTAAGTCCCGTCATATTCGTATGCTATCAATCGGCGGTGTGATTGGTGCAGGATTATTTGTAGGATCTGGGCATGCCATTGCAGCTGCGGGTCCTGCGGTGCTGTTTGCTTATATTATTGCCGGCGCATTGGTCGTCTTTATTATGCGTATGCTGGCTGAGATGGCCGTCAATACGCCGGATTCTGGATCGTTTTCCACCTATGCATCACAAGCTTTAGGACGTTGGGCAGGGTTCACCATCGGTTGGCTTTATTGGTGGTTTTGGGTGTTAGTCATCCCGCTAGAAGCGAATGCTGCGGCCACCATTCTCAATGCATGGGTCCCAAGCGTCGCAATCTGGCAATTTACCTTATTTATTACCCTGATTTTGACCGTCACCAACTTATTCAGCGTTAAAAATTACGGCGAATTCGAATTCTGGTTAGCCCTAATTAAAGTCTGTGCGATTGTTGCTTTCCTCGCCTTGGGCGCAGCGGCGATCTTTGGTCTTCTACCAAGTAGCCAAGTCAGTGGTATTAGCCACCTTTACGACAGCGGTGGATTTATGCCTCGCGGAATTGGCGCAGTGCTTTCTGCCATATTAACTACCATGTTCTCCTTTATGGGCACAGAAATTGTCACCATTGCGGCGGCAGAATCACGTAATCCTGGCAAGGAGATCTCACGCGCAACCAACTCGGTCATTTGGCGAATTGCATTATTTTATTTATTGTCGATTTTCTTCATCGTCGCGTTAGTGCCTTGGAATTCTCCAGATTTGGCAGCAAATGGATCCTATCAAACTGTTCTTGAAATGATCGGGATACCTCACGCGCGCTTAATCGTCGATGTTATTGTGTTGACTGCGGTGTGTAGTTGCCTCAATTCGGCACTTTATACCTCATCACGGATGTTGTTCTCCTTAGCCAAGCGTAAAGATGCGCCAGCGGCCATTGCGAAAACCAACGCTAAAGGCACTCCTTATATGGCGGTGATCTTTTCAACGGCAGTGGCTTTCTTAGCGGTTATCGCTAATTATCTTGCCCCCGCGGCGGTGTTTGATTTCTTATTGGCCAGCTCCGGGGCAATAGCGCTACTGGTGTACTTAGTGATTGCGTTCTCACAATTAGTCATGCGTAAGCGGTGTGAGCAAAAAGGTAAAGTATTGGATTACAAAATGTGGCTCTTCCCCGGTCTGACGTATGCCATTATCGCAGTGATTATCGGTATTCTTGGTAGCATGCTATTTATTCCGGGACACCAGTCAGAGGTTATCTCAACCGGTATCTTGACGCTGTTAGTGGTCGCTGCGGGCTGTATCGTCCATCGTCGCCAAACGCGCAAGCTTTCATCATCGGTACTGGCGCGAAATAATTAGTCTCGACGCGGTTAAATGATAAGAGCGCGCAAGTCGCGCTCTTTTTTATGGGGCGAATAAGTCATCATTGGATTGTATAGCGCTGCCACAGACGCTATTTTTCTCCCCTTAATCTGGGCAGGATCTTTCAGCAATAACTGATCGTCAAATCCTTAACTAATGCTATGATGTAGCCCTTAGTCATCACGTCCGTTGTTGTACGGTTTTCAGGTCATCAGGAGTCAGTATGTTTAATTCATTATCTTCCACTGCTAAGGCGTTAGTGGTGGGGCTAACCGTTTCATTCCTAACCGTGAGTTGTGCTGATCATCATGATACGGATGACAGTGAAACCACCGTTAATCAGCCCACTACAGTACCTGATGTACAACAACCTGCGGTTGAGCAACCCGCTCCTGCAGCACCTAGCGAACCTGAGGCGAAAAAATTCAACGATCCTTTAGAATTGGCCAGCTTCACTGGTGACTTCAAACAATATCAAGCAGGCGACACGGTTCCTGCTATGTATCGCACCGCGCAGTACACCATCAGTAAATGGCAGTTGCGTAAACTCCCGGCACCGAGTGCGGGTAGCCACTGGACTTACTTTGGCGGCAGTTATGTGCTGATTACTGATGTAGAAGGTAAAATTTTACGGATGTTTTCAGGCGAGATCATTTACCGCTAATTATATTGAGGGGCGTCATCTATGATGCTCCTCAACAGATCCCCCTCTTCCTTGTCCATTCCTTAAACACTCCCTTATTTTTCACTTCGCTTGGCTTTTACCCACCAAATTTACTTCTGCTGTCTGGGAGGATTTCATCTTAATGATGAACGATGTCGCTAACCTACCCTTAGCTAACTATTTAATTATTCTAATGATGTTATTACCGATAGTGGCAAGTTCTAATGTGCTGAAAGCTGCTGGTTAATTGTTACATTTGATTTTTTGTGATGTAACGGCCGCTTTTTCTGCTAGTAAAAGATGCTATAAAGGTTAAACAAAATTATAAGGTTTTCCCGCCGTATCGCGTGTAGCGGTGGGGTATTTTTCTTTTACTGGCTAGGATAGAACTATGTTTGGTTGGACATCAACGCAGCGTAATGTTGCAACAGCAAGCTTTTTAAGTTGGATGCTTGATGCATTCGATTTTTTTATTTTAGTTTTTGTACTGAGTGATTTAGCGGATTATTTCAAGACGTCAGTGACAGATATCTCAGTTGCTATCATGTTAACGCTGGCCGTCCGCCCCATCGGTGCATTGATTTTTGGGCGTTTAGCAGAGAAATATGGTCGACGGCCCATCTTAATGTTTAACGTCGCGCTATTTTCAGTTTTTGAATTATTGTCAGCTTGGTCTCCCACTTTTACCGTGTTTTTGCTACTACGTGTGATCTACGGTGTGGCGATGGGTGGAATATGGGGCGTTGCCTCATCATTAGCCATGGAGACCATCCCTGATCGCTCTCGCGGACTTATGTCGGGGATCTTTCAAGCCGGTTATCCTTGTGGCTACCTGTTAGCATCCATTATTTTTGGTCTGTTTTATGGGTATGTGGGCTGGCGTGGGATGTTTTTACTTGGTGCATTCCCTGTCTTATTGCTGCCGTTTATCTACTTTAATGTACCGGAATCACCGGTTTGGCTCGCCTCAAAAGCCCGTAAAGAGAGCCACGCATTACTACCGATTATCAAAAATAATCTTCGGGTATGCGGCTACCTCGTGCTGTTAATGGCTTGCTTCAATTTTTTCAGTCACGGAACTCAAGATCTCTATCCAACCTTCTTAAAAGTTCAGCATCAATTTGATGCTCACACAGTGAGTATTATCGCGATTTGCTACAATATCGCTGCGATGTTGGGCGGTGTATTTTTTGGCGTGTTATCTGAAAAAATTGGTCGCAAAAAAGCGATCATGATAGCAACGTTTCTCGCGTTACCCGTTCTACCGCTATGGGCTTTCGCCAGTGGTTCGGTCATGATTGGCGTTGGCGCATTCCTAATGCAATTTATGGTCCAAGGCGCATGGGGCGTTATCCCAAGCTGGCTAACCGAGTTAGTTCCCGCCAATGCCCGTGCCGTACTCCCGGGGTTCGTTTACCAATTAGGTAATTTAATTGCTTCGGTTAACGCCACATTGCAGTCGAAGATTGCTGCGCTGAATAGCGGCAATTATGGCATAGGGATGGCCATTGTTGCCGGAACGGTTGCGGTACTGATTTTTATCTTGGCAGCGTTTGGACGTGAAACCCGAGGAATGGAAATTTCTGGCGCAAAAGGGGTAGAGCGCCAGTAGGGTTATTGGCAGACGTCAATCCATTTGGCGTCTGTTAACTCAGCCATACGCTGGGGAGAAAGACGGACAGCGCTATGAACAGCCCCTGCAGCCGGTAACACTTCATCGAAATCTTCCAAACTGCGATCACAATAAATTTGTAACGGATTTTCGAGTCCAAAAGGACAAACGCCGCCAACCGGATGGCCTGTAGCAATAATGACTTCGTCAACGGTTAACATGCGAGCTTTTGCGCCGAAAGTCTCTTTTAACTTTTTATTGTCTAGCCGCGCATCGCCGCGCATCACGATTAACACGATATTGTGTTTAATTTTAAGTGATAAGGTCTTAGCGATTTGTCCAGGTGCAACGCCATGCGCACGTGCGGCCATATCGACAGTCGCAGTGCTTTGATTCATCTCAATCACTTCAATATCGGGGGCATGCTCCGAAAAAAAATCTCGGACGGACTGCAGGCTCATCGTTTTTCTCCCTTGTCATGCAGATGCCTAACTTCACTATTAGGTGGCAAAGTATAAACGAATTTAACTAAATGTATTGAAGAAATAAAGCGGGGCTAAAGCAGGACAGGAGGTCTGATCTCAACCGGACGAGGAAATAAATTCTCTTCGCTTTCACGAAGAGAATGTAAGAAAAGCGTAAAGTGATTAACGCTTATTTCTTCCCCACACACTGCGGTACACCCGAAATTTACCGGTTTGTGCCAGAATTTCGTAATGGCCGAAAGTCTCTTCTAATACTTGTGGATAGGGTAAAAAGGCATTCGCCACAATCCGTAGTTCCCCGCCACTACTCAGGTGATTCGCTGCACCCCTGATTAACGCATGCGCCGCATCTAGGCTAGTTTGTAGTCCTTCATGAAACGGAGGGTTTGAAAGAATCATATCAAACCGTCCTTGGACATTAGAGAAGACATTACTGGCGAACACTTCACCTTCTATATCGTTAACAGCTAATGTCGCTTGGCTGGCGGCAATGGCAGCAGCGTTCACATCGGTTAACCATAAACGGACTTTAGGAGAGTGCTGCTTCAAACTTGCGGCCAGTACCCCCGCACCACAACCTAGGTCTAATACCTTTCCTTTGGTATGAGGAGTCAGTGTCGACAGTAAGAGCGCACTGCCATTATCCAGTCCATCACGACTGAAGACACCGGGAAGGGTTTTAATGGTGAGATGATCGAGCTGATAGGCATCATAGTAGTTATCGATATTGAATTCTGCTTGGTGATCAAGTCGTCCATGGTATAAGCCACAACGTCTAGCACTATCAATTTTCTCAAGCGTACTATATTGTTCGATTACGTTTTCCGCGCTACGCACGCCGCTGCGGTTTTCACCTACCACAAAAATATCGCTACCCACTGGTAATAGAGCCAGTAGATTGGCGAGTTGAAAAGCCGCTTCAGGTTTATTTTTAGGCCAGTAATAAATTAGGGTATCACAGCCTGCTAAGTGTTCAGCGGTAGCATAAAGCCCAAATTGCGCACGTTCTTCTAATTGCTGGCTTAACGCTTGCCAGTGGTGGAACTGCTGTGTAAAAACACGGGTAGAGGCCGTGGTTAATTGTGCAGGTAACATATCCTGCAGGTCACCGGCAAAAATAATATGGCGATGTTCGAACTCTTCCTCGTGGCGCAACAGCACTTCGCTGGCCGGCATATAAGCAGACATGGTAACTCCTCTTTCATAAGTGGGGCGATTATAGAGGTTTATTGGCGTGGGTTCGATGGTTTTGCTAGCATAGCAGCGTAAGCATTTGTTGAGTGGATAAAAATGACAGAGAGACGAGACTGGTTATTAGCGCAAATGGGGATAGACCAGTACCGTTTACGGCGCCCCGAAGTCTTACACGGCGAAGTGGCAATTGCCATCAGACCGACAACGAAACTCGTGATTGTCGGTTTACAGCGTGATGAGATTCACCACCCTTTCATTAATGATGTGCTTCGCAGTCTAGCGTTTGAATCGGCCTATGTGCTCTATCTCACGGTGGAGCAACTCCCTTTGCTCCCTCAGTCGTTATCCTGTTTACTCTGGTTTGTTGGCCACGATCCTCAACATCGTTATGCGGAGCAGCAACTCTACTCTCCGTCTTTTACTACCTTAGTCAATACCGCTGAGGCTAAACGTATCTTATGGCAGCAATTTTGTGACTATGATAACAATCTCTGAACTTCAGCCCGTGGAGTGGGAACACGCTTTCACTATTGAAACCCAGTGCCATTCACATCCTTGGAGTGCGGCTACCTTTCAAGCAAACCAAGGTGAGCGTTTTATTAACTTACGTGCTGATCAAGAGGGAGAACTGGCGGGTTTCGCGATTTGCCAAGTGGTACTTGATGAGGCCTCACTGTTTAATATTGCCGTCTCACCGGCCTTTCAACGTCGGGGGATCGCTCGTCAACTGATCATGGCATTAAGCGAACGATTAGTAGAGCGCGAGGTCATGATGCTATGGCTAGAAGTCCGCGCCTCAAACTTACCGGCCATTGGACTCTATGAGTCACTCGACTTCAATGAAGTGTCACGACGTCTTAATTATTATCCAAGCGCCACTGGGCGTGAGGATGCGCTGATCATGGCGTTAACACTCTAATCCATTTTTCCGAGGCACTATGCTGATAAAACAATTCGACTGCATTCTTTTTGATGCCGATGAGACACTGTTTGAATTCGATGCCTATAAAGGGCTGAACAAGATGTTCGCGCAGCACGGGGTGACGTTCAGCCAAGAAGATTACCAAGAGTACCAAGCGTTGAATCTGCCATTGTGGACAGCTTACCAACAGCATGAAATTGATGCGGAGCAACTGAAGACCCGACGCTTTGACCCTTGGGCGAAAGTACTTAATCTGCCTGCTAGCACGCTCAATCAACAATTTTTAGCGTCGATGGCTGAGATCTGTCAGCCTCTTCCCGGCGCTAAGGCTCTATTAGACGCGATTGCACCCCACGTCCGTCTTGGGATCATTACCAATGGTTTTACTGACTTACTGCATGCGCGTTTAGCCAGTACCGGACTGGGCCACTATTTCCAAGTCCTGACTATTTCAGAGCAGTTTGGTCTGGCTAAGCCTGCTCCTGAGATTTTCCAGCATACCTTGGAACAACTGGAAGGTTGCCAAGCCGGGCGTACGCTAATGGTCGGTGATACACCGGAGTCTGATATCGCGGGTGGAATTAACGCGGGAATGAAAACCTGTTGGTTAGATCATGGCGACAAAACACTTCCAGAGACCATTAGGCCTGACTGGCAAGTTCCCACTCTTAGCGCGTTACAGGCATTATTAGTGTAGTGCATCGGTTACTGACCGTGCTTATCTTTATCATGCCGTTGGGTGATCGGGCGATGTGCGGTAAGTAAATAGGGCGACTGTTGCCAATGCGTACGTTGGTCTCGTAATAGTGTCCTGGCCAAAATAATACCGATGGCGAGAGACAGTAATAACATCAAGCGGAGCAAGTTAGTGGTGTTATCCACATGACGCGCTTCGCTGGCTAATGTATGGGTATCCAAGGTGAGCCTTAAATACCCTTGAGGACCTTCACGGGTTTGTAGAGGGACCACAAGTTGGCGGGTGGAATAGCTTCCTGTCCGATCTCCCGTTAAGCCTAATCGATTCCGAACACTCATCGATTGGCCGCTGTGTGCCAGTCGAGAACCATCGATATCATAGAGAGACACATCGATAACCCGCGGTTGTTGCGCCAAGTGGTTGAGTATTCCGGTTAACGCAGGGAGGTCAACCTCATCCTGTGTGAAATAAGGCAGTAAACTGTAAGCCACTTGATTCGCTAATCCCTGAGAGAGCTCTGCAGCTTGTGACGTTTCGATTTTCTGGCGGCTAGAACTGAACCATGATGCGCCCTGCATCAATAGCACCATTAAGGCTAAACAGGCTAAAACAATAACTGTTCTATGAAGTTGAATTTTTATTTTTGGCCTTTGCATGTGAATAGCATCTCATTTTTTTTCATAAATCATCGGCTCAGATGTGGGTTTATGTTGCCATGGCTGGGCCGATCGGGGTAGCCTTTTGCCGGGTTTTAATGTTTGTTCAGGAGCACCAATGCCAAACCGATTAAGTTGGTCTGATTTACCTACGGATGTTACAGCATGGCCAGGATTGCCGCTTTCGTTAAATGGGGATGAAGTGATGCCCCTCGATTACCGTGCAGGCCGTAGCGGCTGGCTACTCTTTGGTCGCTCTCTGGATAAACAGTGTTTGACTGATTACCAGCAGCAGCTAGACGGTGCTTTAGTGTTAGTCAGTGCTTGGACCGTCGGCGATTATACGGTATTGAGGTTGGCCGGGTCACTCACCGCTGAAGCCCGTAAAGTAGCTTATCAGTTCCAACTTGACGTTGCGGCCCTAGGTCAACTCCCTGAATTACAACAACCTGGTTTGCTGGTGATGGATATGGATTCTACGGCAATTGAGATTGAGTGTATTGATGAAATTGCCATTTTAGCAGGTTGCGGGGAAAAAGTGGCAGAGGTCACTGAAAAGGCGATGCGCGGTGAGCTTGATTTTCAACAAAGCTTACGTGAACGTGTTGCACAGCTAGCAGGTGCTGATGAGGCGATTTTACAACAGGTTCTTGATCGCTTGCCACTGATGCCAGGCCTTGAATTACTGGTGAACACCTTACACTCGCGCGGGTGGCAAGTTGCCATTGCTTCCGGTGGTTTTACCTTCTTTGCTGACTATTTAAAACAAAAATTAAAACTCAGCGCAGTAGCTGCTAATCAGCTCGAGATCGTTAACGGAAAACTCACGGGTGAGGTACTAGGGGATATTGTCGACGCAAAATACAAAGCGACCTTCCTCGAAAAATTAGCGGCTCGCTATGAGCTCCCTCGGTCACAAACTGTCGCGATTGGCGACGGTGCGAATGATTTAGTGATGATTCAAGCTGCGGGATTAGGTATTGCTTATCATGCTAAGCCGAAAGTGAACGAGAAAAGTGAAGTTGCTATTCGTTTTGCTGATTTGACTGGGGTGTTGTGTATCCTCACCGGTAGCCTTAACCATGAATCACGCTAATTAAGGAGTCATTTTGGCTAAAGCAGCAAAACGTGCCTTTGTCTGTAACGAGTGTGGCGCAGACTATCCTCGTTGGCAGGGACAGTGTAGTGCCTGCCATGCGTGGAATACTATTACTGAAGTACGGCTGGCCGCTTCGCCGACTGTGGCAAGAAATGAGCGTTTATCTGGGTATGCGGGTAGCACGGGTAAGAGCAAGGTACAAAAACTCTCTGAGATAAGCCTTGAAGCGTTACCGCGTTTTTCCACCGGCTTCAAAGAGTTTGACCGCGTACTGGGCGGCGGTGTCGTGCCTGGCAGTGCCATTCTGATTGGTGGAAGCCCTGGTGCCGGTAAATCAACGTTATTGCTGCAGACGCTCTGTAAACTGTCCGAGCAGATGAAAACACTCTACGTGACCGGTGAAGAGTCATTGCAACAAGTTGCGATGCGTGCGCACCGTCTTGGCTTACCGACGACACACCTGAATATGCTTTCAGAAACTAGCATCGAAGAGATCTGCCAAATTGCCGAGACAGAAACGCCACAATTAATGGTTATCGACTCGATCCAAGTGATGCATATGGCGGATGTACAATCTTCTCCAGGAAGTGTTGCGCAAGTCCGCGAAACGGCTGCTTACTTAACTCGTTTTGCCAAGACCCGTAATGTCGCCATCGTGATGGTCGGCCACGTGACCAAAGATGGTTCGTTGGCCGGTCCCAAAGTGCTGGAACACTGTATCGACTGTTCTGTATTACTGGATGGAGATACGGACTCCCGTTTTCGTACCTTACGCAGTCACAAAAACCGTTTTGGTGCGGTGAACGAACTGGGTGTCTTCGCGATGACCGAGCAGGGGATGCGAGAAGTGAGTAACCCTTCAGCGATCTTCTTGTCACGGGGCGATGAGGTGACACCGGGAAGTTCTGTCATGGTGGTATGGGAAGGTACACGTCCTCTGCTGGTGGAAATTCAGGCATTAGTAGACCATTCGTTAATGGGGAATCCTCGTCGTGTTGCGGTGGGGCTCGAACAGAATCGATTAGCGATTCTGTTGGCAGTGCTGCATCGTCATGGTGGATTGCAGATGGCCGATCAAGATGTGTTTGTTAATGTGGTAGGCGGGGTAAAAGTCACTGAGACCAGCGCCGATTTGGCGTTACTGTTAGCAATGGTCTCCAGCTTACGTGACCGGGCTTTACCGCAAGATTTGGTCATATTTGGTGAAGTCGGGCTTGCAGGAGAAATCCGCCCTGTACCGAGTGGCCAAGAACGTATCTCCGAGGCGAGTAAACATGGCTTTACTCGGGCTATCGTGCCAGCAGCTAATGCACCTAAAAATCTACCCAGCGGTATGAAAGTTTATCCAGTCAAAAAATTAGCGGATGCGTTAGCGATATTTGATGAATTAACCTAACGTTTTACTTAGTCAGGGCATTAAGCACTCAGGAACTGGCGTGATGCAAAATTATGATTATCTGAAACTCGCGATACAGCAAAAAGGCATCACTCTGCAGCAGGTTGCCGAGGCTTGTGAAATGACTAAGGGCTACCTCAGTCAGTTATTAAATCAGAAAATAAAAAACCCGAGTGCCTCGAAACTGGAGGCGCTGCATCATTTTCTGGGGCTGGACTATCCTTACCGGCAAAAAGTTGTTGGGGTTGTTTTCGGTAAGTTTTACCCTTTACACACTGGGCATATTTACCTTATTCAGCGGGCGAGCAGTCAGGTTGATGAACTGCATATTATTATGGGACATGATGAACCTCGTGATCGGCAACTCTTTGAAGAGAGTGCTATGTCCGAACAACCGACGACGGCTGATCGGTTGCGTTGGTTACTCCAGACCTTTAAATACCAAAAAAATATTCGTATTCACTCCTTTAATGAGGAGGGCGTCGAACCCTACCCCCATGGTTGGGATATCTGGAGCCAAGAGATCAGCGCCTTTATGGCGGAAAAACAGATCCATGCCCAGCGTATTTACACCAGCGAACAAGATGATGCTGAGATGTTTGAACGCTACCTTAGGATTGAAACGATCGTTGTCGATGCGCAGCGATCGTTTATCAATATTAGCGGTCGTCAGATACGTCAAGATCCTTTCCGGTATTGGGACTATATCCCGACAGAAGTGAAGCCATTTTTTGTCCGTAAGGTGGCACTACTGGGTGGTGAATCGAGCGGTAAGTCAACGCTCGTGAATAAACTTGCGAATATCTTTAATACCACGAGTGCGTGGGAGTATGGACGTGACTATGTCTTCTCTCAGTTGGGTGGGGATGAGATGGCGCTTCAATATTCTGACTACGATAAAATTGCACTAGGGCAGGCGCAATACATCGATTTTGCAGTAAAATATGCCAATAAAGTCGCCTTTATTGATACCGACTTTGTGACGACTCAAGCGTTTTGTTTAAAGTATGAAGGAAAGGCTCACCCTTTTGTGCAGGCGCTCATTGCGGAATATCGGTTCGATCTGGTGATCCTGTTAGAAAATAATGTGCCTTGGGTGGCGGATGGGCTGCGAAGCCTAGGCAGTTCTGTCGATCGTAAAGAGTTTCAATTATTACTGAGTGACCTGCTAGAGCAGAACGGTATTCCCTTTGTACAGGTGAAAGAAAACGATTATGACAGTCGCTTTCTACGTTGTATTGAGCTTGTCGAGCAGGTGTTACTTAAATCGGCGTCTCCATTTCATCACGACCAGCTCAACCCGATATAATAAAGGCAATACTCGATTTAGATAGAATTTAATCACTCGGGGTTAAAGTAGGACTTTGACTCCATGGAGGAAAGTAGATGGGTTATCAACGGATTATTTTGGTGGTGTTAACGGTAGCCATAGTCAGTGGGTGTACACCTAAGATTACTCCGCTATCGGAAGATACTTACTTAGTTAAGTGTCAGCAAATGTTCGGGAAAATGGCGGACTGTGTGGCTTTAGCAAAAAAACAGTGTCCAATGGGATATGATGTGATCAGCGCCAAGGATGAAACGTCATTCGGGACCAGTTTGGATAAAAATAATAGTGTGCCCTACGTCGGGGGGGTAAAGCGTTCAATGTTAGTTAAATGTTGGCGGTGAATGGCAAAGAGAGCCGACCCGCGGCTCTCTTAATATGAACGTTATTTGCTCATTTTCTTGTATTTCATACGCTTTGGTTCAAGCGCTTCATGGCCTAATGTGCGTTTACGGTAGTCTTCGTACTCGCTAAAGTTTCCTTCAAAGAACGTCACATTACCTTCATCTTGATAATCAAGAATATGGGTCGCGATTCTGTCGAGGAACCAACGGTCGTGCGAGATAACCATGGCACAACCTGGGAACTCTAATAGGGCATTTTCCAAGGCGCGCAGGGTTTCAATATCCAAATCGTTGGTAGGCTCATCAAGTAGTAATAAGTTACCGCCAACTTGTAATAATTTAGCTAAATGTAAACGGCCTCGTTCGCCTCCGGAGAGCTCACCGACGCGTTTTCCTTGATCGGTCCCTTTAAAGTTAAAGCGTCCGACGTAAGCGCGGCTTGGCATCTCGAAGTTACCGATACGCATAATATCTTGGCCGCCAGAAACTTCTTCCCACACGGTTTTACTATTATCCATCGCATCACGGAACTGATCGACCGAAGCCAGTTTCACCGTTTCACCTAGCATGATCTCACCGGAGTCAGGTTGTTCTTGACCCGATAGCATACGGAATAGAGTTGATTTACCCGCACCATTGGCACCGATGATACCGACAATCGCCCCTTTCGGAATCGAAAAAGAGAGATTATCAATAAGAACGCGATCACCGTAAGATTTGGTTAGGTTATTCACCTCAACGACTTTATCGCCCAAACGCGCTCCAGGTGGGATAAAGAGTTCGCTGGTTTCATTACGTTTTTGGTACTCGACGCTATTGAGTTCGTCAAAGCGGGCAAGACGTGCTTTACCTTTTGATTGACGACCTTTAGTTCCTTGACGTACCCATTCCAGCTCTTTTTCAATCGATTTACGGCGTGCCGCTTCAGCGGAAGCTTCTTGTGCTAAGCGTTGATCTTTTTGCTCTAACCAAGAAGAGTAGTTGCCTTCCCATGGGATCCCTTCGCCACGGTCAAGTTCTAAGATCCAGCCTGCGACATTATCAAGGAAGTAACGGTCGTGCGTGATCGCCACAACGGTACCTTCAAAGTCGTGCAGGAAGCGTTCAAGCCAGGCAACAGATTCTGCATCAAGGTGGTTAGTTGGCTCATCAAGCAGCAACATATCCGGTTTTTCAAGCAGCAGTCGACAGAGTGCCACACGACGACGCTCACCCCCAGAAAGATTGGCGACTTTAGCGTCCCATTCTGGTAAACGTAGTGCATCGGCTGCACGCTCTAATTGCGTGTTAAGATTGTGACCATCATGGGTTTGAATGATTTCTTCCAAACGACCTTGTTCAGCGGCTAATTTATCGAAATCGGCCTCAGGTTCAGCGTAAAGTGCATAAACTTCATCAAGGCGTTTTAGCGCACCGACAACCTCAGAAAGTGCCTCTTCGATCGACTCTCGTACGGTATGCTCTGGGTTAAGTTGAGGCTCTTGAGGCAGGTAGCCGATTTTTATACCGGGTTGCGGTCTTGCTTCGCCCTCGATATCTTTATCGATGCCGGCCATAATGCGTAATAGCGTAGATTTTCCTGCGCCGTTAAGACCAAGTACGCCAATTTTTGCCCCTGGGAAGAAGCTAAGAGAAATATTTTTTAAAATATGTCGTTTGGGAGGAACAACTTTCCCCACACGGTGCATACTGTATACGAATTGCGCCACGAGATAGGCCTCTTAGTAGTCGTTAAACGTGTTATTTGCGGAGAAGTGTATCTGTTTTCACGGCATATTCACAGCAACAGCTAAGAGGAAAGGACTATAATCGAAAGGGCTAACAGGAAAGCTGAACGAAGTATTGGAAACATGTTAGCGTAATGAACTCTTCACTATGGCGACGATAAGGGGTAAAACGTGGCAGATTGGAAGCATTGGGTGGTAGGAGTATGTCTTACCACAGTGAGTTGCGTGGCATTTGCGGACTCATTACAGGAGCAGCGCCAGCGTTATAGCCAAATACGTCAAGCGTGGGATGCTAAGCAAATGGATGTGGTGGCACAGTTAATGCCAACGCTACAAGAGTACCCACTTTATCCCTATCTTGAATACCGCCAACTTTCCCAAGATCTTAGTCAAGATACGGCGCTGGGAATCAATAACTTTGTGAATCGTTATCCTACTCTACCTGCTGGTAAAAGCCTGAAAAATCAATTTGTCAGTGAGCTTGCACGCCGTGATGATTGGCAAGGCTTACTCAGTTTTAGTCCGCAAGAGCCCCCTACGACTCAAGCCAAATGTAACTGGTATTACGCGAATTATGCCACAGGACATCAGCGTCTTGCTTGGCAAGGGGCTAAATCCATCTGGATGACTGGACGCTCATTACCCGGTGGTTGTGATCGGCTCTTTACAGCATGGCAGAATAGCGGCGATTTTAGTGCCGACCAGATACTGACTCGTCTTTTGCTTTCATTTAAAGCAGGGAACGACCGCCTGACGAATCAACTTATTGCTCAGTTACCTTCTGACTACGATACGCTGAGTACCGCGCTAAGAGCCTTGCAGAATTCTTCGCAGGGGGTACTCACCTTTGCTCAAAGTGTTTCACCGACCGACTTTAGCCGTAAAATTACCGTCCTTGCCTTCAATCGTTTAGCGCGTGATAACACTGATCAAGCACAGTCGATGATCCCGCAGTTGGCCTCGGCACAAAAGATGGACGAATCAGACACGCAAGCGTTAAAAGAGGCTGTGGCTTGGCAATTAATGTCGACCGAGACGACTTCAACACAGCAAAACTGGCGTGATGAAGTAGTGATGGACAGTGAGTCCGAAACGTTACTCGAAAGACGTATCCGTCTAGCCTTGAGCCAAAGCGATCGTCGCGGCTTGAACACGTGGATCGCTCGCTTACCGGTTGAAGCAAAGCAGAAAGATGAATGGCAATATTGGCAGGCCGATCTACTGCTCGAAAGAGGGCGTAAATCGGAAGCTGATGAGATATTGCACCAACTTATGCGCCAGCGCGGTTTTTATGCCATGGTCGCTGCACAGCGCCTAGGCGAAGACTATTCATTGCAAGTGGATAAAGCCCCCGAGGCGGATAGCTCAGTGACTGAGGGGCCTGAAATAGCAAGGATCCGCGAGCTAATGTATTGGAATCTTGATAACTTAGCGCGTAGCGAGTGGGCGAGTTTAATTCGTAGCAAAAGTGTGAGCCAACAGCAGATGTTAGCGAGCTATGCCAACTCACAAGATTGGTGGGATCTAAGCGTACAGGCTACTATTACCGCGAAAATGTGGAATAGTCTTAAAGAGCGCTTCCCGATTGCTTGGCAGACTTATTTCAAGCGGTATGCTTCCGGCAAAGCGATTCCGACCACCTTCGCGATGGCAATTTCCCGACAAGAGAGTGCGTGGAATCCTAAAATTCAGTCGCCAGTGGGGGCCACAGGCTTAATGCAGATTATGCCGGGAACGGCTACCCATACGGTTAAAATGTATGAGATCTCGGACTATAGTAATAGTAGCCAACTGCTTGATCCTGAGATGAATATTCAGATTGGTATGCAATATTTGGATTATGTCTACCGTCAATTTGATAATAACCGGATTCTGGCGGCAGGCGCCTATAATGCTGGACCAGGCAGGATTAATCGCTGGTTATCTGCCAGTCAGGGACGATTGGACCCAGTAGCCTTTATCGAAACGATCCCTTTCTCTGAAACAAGAAATTACGTTAAAAATGTCCTCTCTTATGACGCTTATTATCGTTATTTAATGGGATCGCCCGATAAAATCTTCGCAGACAGTGAGTGGAATCGACGTTACTGAGTATGCTATGCTTCCGTACTCGTTAATGAGTACGGAAGCCATGCTGATGACTATTCACCAAGAAACCCCGCTTGCAGAGCTAGACTGGACTCGCTTTATCGAATTATTGGCGAAAGCCTTCTCTTCAGGTCAGGGCGAGGCGTTATTGAATCTGATGCTCACTTCAGATGAGCGCCAAGCTTATGCAACGCGTCTATGTATTATCGAAGAGCTACTTCGTAGTCAGTTGAGCCAACGGCAGCTCAAAGAGCAGTTAGGCGTCGGGATTGCGACAATCACTCGAGGATCGAACGGCTTAAAATCGGCCTCTCCCGAACTTCGCCACTGGCTTACTGAGCAGCTTCTGCATAAAAAGGATGGATCAGAGGGCTAAGTGCCAAAATAATCGCTTGTTGATAGACCGACGATCGCGTTAACAGGCCTGAAGTAATTGCCCCAATCGCTCCTCCTTTATGTTTGATATTCTCAATACCGGTCAGCGTCGACATGAGTGGGCCAAGTTCGGCGCCTTCTTGTAACGCAGTAACCAGGGAGTCGGGTAACATAAAGCTGGCGGAACGAGATTCGCTACGTTGATTTTTGGTTTCAGCAATGATCCAAGCAAAAGCCTGATTTTTATCGATACCCGCTTCAATTGCTATCCATAACGTTGCGTCAGGATAATATTTTCGAGCCGAAGATAAACGATGATTAGCACCTTGCCAGGTTTCGCTATCGGTAAGGGGTTGTGGGGAAACACCGCTCTCAACATCGACGCCTTCTACTTCAATATGTTTATCGTGAAAGACGGCTTTACACGCTTCGGTAACGGCTAAAATTTTAGCTGGGTTGCGGGTTGCCACAACAACATGATACATAATGGTAGCTCGAAGGTAATAGAATTGTTTTGATCATATAATGGAAAGGGTTATGCAACAAGTTTTGCTGGTTCGCCATGGAGAAACGTTGTGGAATACAGAGCAACGAATTCAAGGACAAAGTGACAGCGCGCTCACTGAACAGGGGATACTACAAGCGAGGCAAACGGGATTACGGCTACAACATTTGGGCATAACCCATATTATCTCAAGTGATCTGGGACGTACGCAACAAACTGCGGCAATTATTGCTGACTATTGCGATTGTCCTGTACTGACCGATTCGCGATTACGCGAAATCAATATGGGAACGTTGGAAGGAAGAGTCTTAACCAGCTTAAGTCAGGATGAAGAGCAATGGCGTAAATCGTTACTCAATGGCGATCCTGCTGGAAGAATTCCGCAAGGTGAAAGTATGGAAGAGCTCGCCCAACGACTGCGTGAAGCACTTGAAGCAACGCGTGCTCTTCCAGCTGGTAGTAAACCAGTGTTGATCAGCCACGGTATTGCGCTGGGATGTTTGCTTGGTACGCTACTGGGTTTACCTGCATGGGCAGAAAGGCGTCTACGACTGAGAAACTGTTCAGTTTCACGGGTCGACTACCAATCGAGTTCTTGGCTGGCAGAAGGCTGGATTGTGGAGAGTACTGGAGATATTGCGCATCTCTCAGTCCCAGCATTAGATGAACTTAAAGCGTAGAGCTTCTCCCGGTATTGGCCGGGAGAGTATCTATTAGGCGCTTTTTCTAATCGGGATCAGGTAATCACAGCGAATATCAGGAGTGGTTAAGCCCTGTGAGGTGTAAAAGCGTTCAATATCCTGCCCAGAACGACGAGTTAAATTTAAGGTTGGCATACAAGTGCTATAGAGTACTAGGATGAAATCCTGCAGTCCTTCTTTTAGCCCTTCGTAGCTAAACTGTACGTAGTCCCCGCCTTCAAATGTAATCTCCTCGACTGAATCGAGTGTTTTGGCGAAATGTCCATCGGCAATAGCAGTGGTGTAGAGAATTTCTTGTTCATCTTCTTTTTCTGTACTGCTACGCACTTGATGTAGCCCGTAGACCCTTTCAGGAAGAGTGTCTTTGGTGTTACGTAAAAACTGTTGCCAGAAATGTTTACGCATTTCTGCCCGAAAACTTGAGATCTGTTCGAGCGTGCAGGTATAACTTTGTGTATGACCGTACAGGGTCGTTTCCGGTACAGTGACCATCGTAGGTTGCGGCATAGAAAACGCGCCCATACGAATGGGAGGACGCAGTCCGAATGAGGACCAATCTAATGCTCTGCGATAGCTTGCAGGTGTCTGGTTAAATTGCTTTTTAAACGCGCGCGTAAAAGTCTGTTGGGAATCAAAACGATACTGCAAGGCAATATCCAATATAGGTCTACCCGTCAACCTTAATGCCACCGCGGCTTTTGAAAGACGGCGTGAACGAATATAAGCCCCGATTGCATGACCCGTAATATTTTTGAACATCCGCTGTAAGTGCCATTTTGAATAGCCAGCTTTGTGGGCAACATTATCAAGTGATAGAGGCTGGTCCAAATGACTTTCTAACCACACCAATAAATCTCTGATAATTCCAGCTTGGTCCATAATAAATCCCCTTATCCATTGGCAGGTTAAGCCTTTTAGGCAGACTATTATACGCTAGATTTCAATTTTCTGAATCTATTGCCACTGATTATTGGACCTATTAATATCGATATTTACATAGAATATTTTTAGCTTATAAAAATAACTTTAGGGTATTATCACTTCAAGTTACTTAATTTAACGCATCATGAGGGTTTTTAGTTTTATGAAAATTCAGTATTCCGCTTCTTTTTTTAAACGTCTTTTAGCATTTTCAATTCTATTCACCGCCGCTTTACCACAGCTAGCGCAGAGTGAGGAAATTGGCTCAGTTGATACAAAGTTTAAAATAATTGGGGCTAACCATAAAATCGTTATTGAAGCTTTCGACGATCCTGAAATCAGTAACGTCACTTGTTACTTAAGTCGTGCTAAAACTGGAGGGATTAAGGGAAGCCTCGGATTAGCGGAAGATACAGCAGATGCGGCTATTTCCTGCCATCAAGTAGGGCCAATTGAGGTTCCTGATAATATCAAAGCAGGCAAAACAGATGGCGAAACGGTCTTCAAACAAAGAACATCGCTAATTTTTAAGAAATTACAGGTTAATCGTTTTTACGATAAGAAAAGAAATGCGCTGGTGTACCTCGCTTATTCCGACAAAGTGGTCGAGGGGTCGCCTAAAAATGCATTAAGTGCAGTACCAATTATGCCTTGGCATTAAAGAAAAAAGCCCAGAAATTCTGGGCTACTTTATTGCAGGTATTTACTCTTCGATATCACCGCAAAAGCGATATCCTTCACCGTGAATAGTCGCGATGATTTCAGGCGTACCTGGGGTTGACTCGAAATGTTTACGAATACGACGAATCGTGACATCAACGGTACGGTCATGAGGCTTAAGATCACGTCCTGTCATCTTTTTCAGTAACTCAGCTCGTGGCTGAATTTTTCCAGGGTTTTCACAGAAATGGAGCATCGCTCTGAATTCACTGCGTGGCAATTTATATTGCTCGCCCTGTGGATTGATCAGAGAACGACTATTGATATCAAGTACCCAGCCATTGAAGCGATAGTTTTCAACGTGCTTTTGTTCTTCTTGGCTCGGGGCGAGATTCATTGTACGAGATAACAGGTTACGTGCACGGATAGTAAGTTCACGAGGGTTAAATGGCTTAGTGATGTAATCATCTGCACCGATTTCTAGCCCCAGAATTTTATCGACTTCGTTATCGCGCCCAGTCAGGAACATCAGTGCAACGCTTTGTTGTTCACGAAGTTCCCGAGCGAGAAGTAGACCATTTTTGCCCGGTAGGTTGATATCCATAATCACTAAGTTAACAGTGTGCTCGGTCAAAGCGTGATGCATTTCTGCACCATCTGTTGCTTCGTAAACGGTATAACCCTCTGCCTCAAAAATACTCTTGAGCGTGTTGCGGGTAACTAACTCATCTTCGACGATAAGAATTTGTGGGATCTGCATGTTTTGCTACCTAAAATTTGCCAACGAAATTGATACAAGGCCACAGCGCTGATGTTGCGTAGAGTAAGTTAAATCAATTAATGCTGGGCGATGACGTACTGGGTTCGATATTTTGATTTTTAGCACGGACGATTACATTAATAAGCTAATAACTGGGATTTTTGAGTTTATACCCAGTCAGTCAATAGGTTACAAACCTATCCTAACGCCTTTAACACTCAGCTAACAGCATGAATAACATTCAGGAAGCAAATAAATGTGCTTCGTTGACTTATATCAAAGCTAAGTGTAGCACGTTAACAGTTGTATGAAAAATGACTATTTGGTTTTATTTTACTATTAAAATCAGTCACTTCTGTTGAGAGTTATTAAAAAAATTCTCACATTTCTCGATATTGCTCATATGGTACCGATTCCTGCCGCTTTCGGTTAACGCGCACTGTTTGAGAAAAAAATTAACATTCTCCTCACTCTGTTTGAGACAACATCGTGGCTAGCCAAGATAAATACGGCAGTCTATGATAGCGGCTCGCTTAGAATCGAAGGTGTATGCATGTTTTTTCCGATTATTTTAGTGGCGCCTGCGCGTGCAGAGAACGTAGGTGCTGCGGCCCGCGCCATGAAAACCATGGGGTTCACGCAGTTGAGAATAGTGAATAGCCAAGTCCACCGTGAGGCAGCGGCTCACTGGACAGCTCATGGTGCTACCGAGATCTTGGATAACGTTGAAACGTTTACAACGCTGCAAGAAGCGTTAGAAGATATTGATTTTTCAATCGCAACTACCGCACGTAGTCGCGCTAAATTCCGCTACTACGCAACCCCGACTGAGGTATTAGAGCAGTTACGTGAAAAGCGTCAATGGATGAGCCGTTTTGCTTTAGTTTTTGGTTGTGAAGAGAATGGGCTGAGTAATGCAGATCTTGAGTGCGTCGATTTGCTTACAGGGATCCCTATGGCCGTCGATTATCCTTCTCTTAACTTGGGGCAAGCGGTAATGGTATTTTGCTACCAGCTTTCTGTGCTAAACCTGGACCCTCAAGTCGACGTACCAGAAGAGTCGTCGCAACAGCTAATAGCATTACGTGAAAGAGTGACTCAATTATTGGACAACATTGAGGTCAGCGATGACCAAAAATTAGTGAACTGGATTGAGCAACGCTTAGGGTTTGCACAATGGCGAGATACCGCCATGTTACACCGATTAGTTCAAGATATTGAAAAAAAGCTCGCAAAATAAAATCCTGTCTGTAGGTAAGATGGCAGGGACAGATCTTGTCATAACCCTCTGTTGCCATGTATCAGGTAAATCGTCTTCAATTTTGAAGGATCTCTGCTTAAACGTGGGGTGGTATCTTAAGAATAAATTCGTTGACTTGGGGGGCTGTTTGCTTTAATTCTGTTAGCGACAGATTTTAAAGACAGACAGATTAATAGAGAAAAAATGCGTACAACCAGCCTGAATATCACCATTATTACAATTACCACCATTACAACAGGTAATGGTGCGGGCTGACGCATAACAGGAAAGATAGAAAAGCCCGCACCCTATTCAGGTGTGGGCTTTTTTTTTGAACTATATTCAGGAGCTAGAGACCCATGCGTGTACTGAAATTTGGTGGAACCTCAGTTGCTAATGCTGAACGTTTTCTTCGTGTAGCTGAGATAATTGAGAGTAATGGACAACACGAGCAGGTTGCGACCGTCCTATCTGCCCCAGCAAAAATTACCAATCACTTAGTTGCCCTCATTGAAAAAACAATTGTTGGTCAAGAGACCCGTGAAAACCTAGCGGATGCACGCCGTATCTTTGATGAATTATTAAATGGACTCGTAGCAATCGAACCTTCTTTCGATTTAGCGGCAATGCAGTTTGTTGTGCAACAAGAGTTCGCACAACTTGAACAAATTTTGTTAGGTATTAGTTTACTACAACAGTGTCCAGACAGTATTAATGCTGGGGTCATTTGTCGTGGAGAGAAACTCTCTATCGCAATTATGCAGGCGCTACTGGTCGCGCGCGGTCACGCTGTCAGCGTTATCAATCCTGTTGAGAATCTTCTCGCGCAGGGACATTATTTAGAATCCACCGTTGATATCGCAGAATCCACTCGTCGTATTGCAGCACGTGAAATTCCTCATTCTCATTATATCCTGATGGCCGGGTTTACCGCAGGTAATGAAGCGGGTGAGCTCGTGGTGCTTGGTCGCAATGGCTCTGACTATTCGGCGGCAGTACTCGCGGCGTGTTTACGTGCTCATTGTTGCGAAATTTGGACTGATGTAGATGGTGTTTATACCTGTGATCCTCGCCAGGTCCCCGATGCTCGACTTTTAAAATCTATGTCTTATCAAGAGGCGATGGAGCTCAGCTATTTCGGTGCGAAAGTGTTACACCCACGTACCATTTCACCGATTGCACAATTTCAAATTCCTTGCGTTATCAAGAACACCGCTAATCCCCAAGCCCCTGGTACACGTATTTCAGCCCAAGGTGGCGAAGATAAAACCCCGGTTAAGGGGATTACCAACCTCAATAACATGGCGATGTTCAGTGTGTCTGGGCCGGGGATGAAAGGCATGGTAGGGATGGCGGCTCGCGTTTTTGCGGTGATGTCGCGTAAATTTATCTCTGTGGTATTAATCACTCAATCTTCCTCAGAATACAGTATCAGTTTTTGCGTGCCACAAGCTGAGATGTTGCATGCTCGTCGAGCATTAGAAGAAGAGTTTGTGCTGGAGCTCAAAGAAGGGCTACTTGACCCTATCGATGTCACCGAAAAATTAGCGATTATCTCGGTCGTTGGTGATGGCATGCGTACACTGCGCGGGATCTCTGCAAAATTCTTTTCAGCCCTCGCTCGAGCCAACATCAATATTGTCGCGATTGCGCAAGGCTCTTCTGAGCGCTCAATCTCCGCAGTGGTCAGTAATGATAGTGCGACCACTGGCGTGCGAGCTGTCCACCAAATGTTATTTGCTACCGACCAAGTACTCGAAGTATTTGTGATTGGCGTAGGTGGCGTGGGGACTGCGTTATTAGAACAATTAGAGCGTCAACAAAGTTGGTTGAAGAAAAAGCACATTGATCTACGGGTCTGTGGTATCGCTAATTCCAGCAAGATGTTAACCAAAGTGAACGGTATTGATCTCACCACTTGGCAAACAGACTTACCCGATGCCGAACATCGCTTTTCTCTAGAGTACCTTACACAGCTGGCTAAAGATTACTACTTACTTAACCCTGTGATTATTGACTGTACTTCAAGTCAGACGATGGCCGACCTTTATGCTGATTTCTTGAAACAAGGTTTCCATGTTGTGACGCCGAATAAAAAGGCGAATACTTCCAGCTGGCGTTATTATCAAGAATTACGGGCTGCTGCCGAGAAGTCACGTCGTAAATTTCTTTACGACACCAACGTCGGAGCGGGATTACCCGTTATTGAGAATTTACAAAATTTATTGAATGCTGGTGACGAACTGGTGGAGTTCAACGGTATTCTGTCCGGCTCGCTCTCCTTTATTTTTGGAAAACTGGATGAAGGCATGAGCCTCTCAGAAGCGACGGGGCTGGCACGTGAGTTAGGTTACACTGAACCCGATCCTCGCGATGATCTTTCTGGCATGGATGTGGCGCGTAAGCTACTTATCCTTGCCCGCGAAGCTGGATTGTCCTTAGAGCTAGCTGATATTGAGATCGACCCAGTATTACCGCAGCGTTTTCTGGATCTACCGGATGCAGAGAGTTTTATGCAACATTTACCGGAACTGGATGAGCACTTCAATACGCTATTTACGCAAGCGCAGGCTGGTGGCAGAGTCTTACGTTTTATCGGATCAATTGATGAATCAGGTAAATGTCGTGTCGCACTGAGCGAGGTTGATGCCAATGATCCGCTTTACAAGGTGAAAAATGGTGAAAATGCCTTAGCATTTTATACACGTTACTATCAGCCAATTCCATTAGTACTACGTGGATACGGCGCAGGAAACGATGTCACAGCAGCCGGTGTCTTTGCTGATTTATTGAGAACGCTATCATGGAAGTTGGGAGTATGAGCATGGTAAAAATCTATGCACCGGCCTCAATTGGCAATGTGAGTGTAGGCTTTGATGTGTTAGGGGCGGCAGTGTCACCGATTGATGGCTCTCTACTCGGCGATTGTGTCAGTGTCGAAGAAGCAGAGACCTTTTCTCTGACGACATTAGGACGCTTTGTTAGCAAGCTTCCCAGCGACCCTGAACAAAATATCGTTTACCAGTGTTGGGAATTATTCTGCGAAACCGTCGGGAGAACGATCCCGGTTGCGATGACGTTGGAAAAAAATATGCCTGTGGGTTCTGGTTTAGGTTCGAGTGCCTGTTCTGTCGTCGCCGCACTGGTAGCCATGAATGAATTTGCCGGGCATCCCCTTACCGAGCATCAATTACTGCTGCTAATGGGTGAGCTAGAAGGACGTATTTCCGGTAGTGTGCATTATGACAATGTTGCACCTTGTTACTTAGGTGGTCTACAACTCATGCTGGAAGAGCAGGGGATTATCTCGCAATCCGTGCCGGCATTTGACGAGTGGTACTGGGTCATGGCGTACCCTGGCATTAAAGTTTCTACCGCGGAAGCTCGAGCTATTCTTCCGGCACATTATGCGAAAGCCGATATTGTTCGTCACGGACGTTTGCTTGGTGGCTTCATTCATGCGTGTCACTCTCGACAAGCTAAATTGGCTATTGCCATGATGCAAGATATCGTTGCTGAACCTTACAGAACCCAATTGCTGCCCGGATTTGCGCAGGCACGAGAGCGTTCCTTAGCAGCCGGGGCATTGGCTTGTGGTATTTCAGGTTCTGGCCCAACACTTTTTGCTATCTGTGATACCTTATCTGCAGCCGAGCAAGTCAAAGAACAACTCGTTAACCATTATCTGCAAAATGATGAAGGTTTTGTCCATATTTGCCGACTGGATACTACTGGCGCACGTAAACTGGGATAAATGATGAAACTCTATAATCTAAAAGATCACAATGAGCAGGTTAGTTTCACTCAGGCAGTCAAACAGGGATTAGGATCGCAGCAGGGGCTCTTTTTTCCTCACGAATTACCTGAAATCGAATCAACTGTTATCGAAGAGTGGTTATCACTCGACTTCGTTACGCGTAGCAGTAAAATTTTATCCGCGTTAATCGGAGATGAAATCCCAGAAGAGGAACTGTTTCAACGTGTCCGCGACGCCTTTGCGTTTCCTGCACCGGTTAAAGCTGTTTCTGATAACGTAGCCAGCCTAGAATTGTTCCACGGTCCAACCTTAGCGTTTAAAGATTTCGGCGGTCGCTTTATGGCGCAAATCTTAGCACTGACTAAAAAGCCAGAGGAGAAAATTACCATTCTCACTGCGACTTCTGGTGATACCGGTGCTGCAGTCGCCCATGCTTTTTACGATATGGAAAATATCAATGTCGTTATTCTTTACCCGGAAGGTAAGATTAGTTCTCTGCAAGAGAAACTTTTTTGTACGCTAGGCGGTAATATTACTACTTTGGCAATTGCGGACGATTTCGATGCCTGTCAAAGTTTAGTGAAAAAAGCTTTTGATGATGTGGAGTTGAAAAACGCTATTGGCCTTAATTCGGCTAACTCAATCAATATAAGTCGTCTGCTTGCGCAAGTTTGCTATTACTTCGAAGCTGTCGCGCAGCTGCCACAAGAAAAACGTAACCAGTTAGTGATCTCTGTGCCGAGTGGTAACTTTGGTGATTTAACGGCGGGATTAATCGCCAAAGCGATGGGCTTGCCGATCAAACGTTTTATTGCCGCAACAAACGCTAATGACACGGTGCCACGTTTCTTAGCATCGGGACAGTGGACACCCAATAAAACGGTTGCCACCTTATCCAATGCGATGGATGTTAGCCAACCCAACAACTGGCCACGAGTTGAAGAGCTATTCCGCCGTAAAAATTGGCAGCTGAGTTCTCTCGGTTATGGTGCACTGAATGATGAGCAAACTCGTGCTGCCGTTCGTTCACTTGCCAGCCAAGGTTATGTCTCAGAACCCCACGCGGCTATCGCTTGGCAAGTGCTGACTGAACAACTTCAAGAGGGTGAATACGGTTTATTCCTCGGTACGGCCCATCCCGCGAAATTTAAAGAAAGCGTTGAAGATATTTTAGGAGAAACCTTGCCGCTGCCGGAACCCTTAGCAGAACGCGCAGATTTACCCCTATTGTCCACAACCATTGGGGCTGATTTCTCTGAGCTGAGACGCATTCTGCTAGATAGCGTCAGTAAAGCATAATTGGCTAAGGCGGACACGAGTCCGCCTTATTATTAGGTTTCGTGACGACAAAAGACTATTTCATTTTCAGTACTGCGTTGTGCGTCGTAAAAATATCCTTCCATATCAAATTCAGTTAATTTTTCTGGTTGGGTAATTTTATTATCGATAATAAATCGACACATCATGCCACGCGCTTTTTTTGCGTAAAAACTGATCACCTTAAACTTACCATTTTTCTCATCGAGAAAAACGGGCTTAATCAGTTTTCCTTTTAATTTCGCAGGGTTAACAGCTTTAAAATATTCATCTGAAGCTAAGTTGATCACCCACTTCTCATTTTGCTCTGCGATTGTTTGATTAAGCTGCTGAGTGATGGTTTCACCCCAAAATCCGTAAAGATCTTTACCCACTGGATTGGCTAATTTTATGCCCATTTCCAACCGGTAGGGTTGCATTAAATCTAATGGGCGTAAAACACCATAAAGGCCCGATAACATCCGTAGATGTTGCTGAGCAAATTGAATCGAGTCTAGTGAGAGCTGATCAGCTTGTAGACCAGTATAGACATCGCCTTTAAAAGCGAACAAGGCTTGGCGTGCATTATCGGGGGAAAAGGGGGTTGACCATTGATTGAATCGGTCGGCATTTAAATGCGAAAGTTTATCGCTGATTTTCATCAGTGACGCAATCTCTGCAGGGGAGAGTTTTTTCGCAATATTGATTAACTGCTGTGAATAGTGGAGCAGCTCTGGCTGAGTGTAGTCGGAGACCGGAACCGTTGATTCGTAGTCCAGGGTTTTCGCTGGAGAAATAAGCATTAGCATGTTGAGATCCTCAGTCTGTATCGGCGTCGCATGACAATATTCTGCAAGTGTAACAAATAAGTTGCACAAATCGACAAATGGCTCTGATACGAACAGGCTATGGTAAGGCCAATCAGCACTATTTTATCTCAGAAAAGTAGCATTATTGTTTATTCCTGCGGATAACCAGACATACTTTCTCCCCACGCTTGCGTGAATGAGCGCGCGTGATATTATCGAAACAGGCTTTTAACACTTACTGTCAAACAGAAGAGAAGCAAAATATGACCGACAAACTCACATCACTGCGTAAGTTGACAACCGTTGTAGCCGATACTGGCGATATTGAAGCGATGAAGCTTTACAAGCCTCAAGATGCAACGACTAACCCTTCATTGATTCTGAACGCAGCGAAAATTCCTGAGTACCGCCGCCTGATTGACGAAGCCATCGAGTGGGCTCGTAAACAGAGTAATGATCGCGAAGAGCAAATTGCTCTGACCTCAGACCGTTTAAACGTGAATATCGGTCTTGAGATCCTGAAATTAGTGCCAGGTCGTATTTCAACTGAAGTTGATGCTCGTTTATCTTACGATACTGACGCGAGCTTGGCGAAAGCTCGTAGTTTGATTAAGTTATACAATGACGCAGGTATCAGTAACGATCGCGTCCTAATCAAACTGGCTTCAACGTGGCAAGGTATTCGCGCGGCCGAGCAGTTAGAAAAAGAAGGCATCAACTGTAACCTGACACTGTTATTCTCCTTCGCGCAAGCACGTGCTTGTGCTGAAGCAGGTGCTTACCTGATCTCGCCATTTGTGGGACGTATCCTTGATTGGTACAAAGCGAATACTGATAAGAAAGAGTACGCGCCACAAGAAGATCCAGGTGTCGTTTCGGTAACTGAAATCTACAACTATTACAAGCAACACGGTTATGAAACCGTTGTAATGGGTGCAAGTTTCCGTAACGTTGGCGAAATCATTGAGCTGGCGGGTTGTGACCGTTTAACTATTTCACCTGCATTGCTCAAAGAGCTGCATGAGTCTGAAGGTGAGTTAGAGCGTAAACTGAGCTACAGCGGTGAGACCAAAGCGCGTCCTGAAAAAATGACTGAAGCTGAGTTCTATTGGGAACATAACCAAGACCCAATGGCCGTTGCTAAACTTGCTGAAGGCATCCGTAACTTCGCGGTTGACCAAGGCAAATTAGAAAAAATGATTGAAGAACTGCTGTAATGTTCCTCCTCCGCGGCTGATCAGCCGCGGTTTTCCTCCTATTAAAGAATAGCTATGACGTCACTACGTATTGGAATTGTCTCTATCTCCGATCGCGCTTCGCAAGGCATTTACCCGGATAAAGGCTTACCTGCCTTGGCCGAATGGTTAGCCCAAGCGATCGTCACGCCCTATCATCTTGAGCAACGCCTCATTGGCGACGAGCAAAGGGTCATTGAACAGACGCTATGCGAACTCGTCGATCAGCAAGGCTGTCACCTAGTGTTGACCACTGGCGGGACCGGCCCGGCATTGCGTGATGTCACACCGGAGGCAACCTTAGCCGTTGCACACAGGGTAATGCCTGGATTTGGTGAACAGATGCGTCAAATTAGCTTACATTATGTACCCACCGCGATACTTTCTCGACAAGTGGGAGTAATTCGTGGGCAATCACTGATTCTTAATCTTCCTGGCCAACCTAAATCGATTAAGGAAACCTTAGAAGGGGTTAGGGATGAACAGGGTAATATTCGTGTAACAGGAATATTTGCTAGTGTTGCTTACTGCCTACAGCTGTTGGATAACCCATGGTTGGAAACGGATAAAGCAGTGGTTAACTCTTTTCGACCCAAAAGCGCACAACCTCCCTCTGAGCCTTGAGGATATTGATTTTATAATGGTTAATTCTATTAATGAGTATATCCAGATATAGTCGAAGCTTAACCCTAGTCATGGAGAGGCTTCGTCTATGCAGCAACCCGCAACTCCCTTGCGACCCCTAACTCGACACGATATCAAAACCCTAGGCTTATCTGCCGTAGGGGGGGCTTTAGAGTTTTACGATTTCGTGATATTCGCCTTTTTCGCATTAGTGATTGGTGAACGTTTTTTCCCTGCCGACCTTCCAGATTGGCTGCGCCAACTTCAAACCTTTGCTCTCTTTGCTGCAGGCTATCTTGCCCGTCCACTTGGGGGCGTCATACTGGCGCATTACGGCGATAAACTAGGTCGTAAGAAAACCTTTACATTAAGTATTCTAATGATGGCTCTGCCCACCACAGCGATGGGACTGCTGCCAGATTACCAATCAATAGGTATCGCAGCGCCGATAATTATGTTGATGTTACGAGTACTCCAAGGGGCGGCAATCGGTGGAGAAGTCCCAGGTGCGTGGGTATTTGTATCTGAACATGTGCCAAGCTCACGGATAGGGATGGCCTGCGGCCTACTGACTAGTGGGCTTACCCTCGGTATTATTCTAGGGTCACTGATTACTCAAGGTCTGAATGATATCCTGCCGCCTGCACAACTGGCCGATATAGGTTGGCGGATTGCTTTTCTTATCGGTGGCGGATTTGGCTTAATAGGGATGTTTCTTCGTCGTTGGTTACACGAGACACTGGTTTTTCTCGCCATGCAACAGCAGCGTAGTCAGACACATCTCCCGATTAAAACGCTATTACTCTCTTATCGTCCTGCACTCTATTTTTCAATCATCGTGACGTGGTTATTGGCTGCCGCAATGATTGTTTTGATCCTCATGGCACCCGTTCTGTTCCAAAAATGGTTTGCTATCTCGGTAACACAGAGCCTACAGGCCAACACCTTAGCGGCTTGCATGCTAATGGTGGGCTGTATTGGCTGGGGCATGACCGCAGATAGGTGGGGGATGAGAAGAAGCCTTATAATGGGTTGTTTACTCCTCGCTGCGGCAGTAGTGGCGCTCTTTTTCTGCCTGACCTTTGCACCTTCCCGGCTCTTTTGGGCTTATGGCGCGGTGGGGCTTACGCTGGGAGTGCTGGGGATAATCCCCGCGATGATGGTAACCGCCTTCCCGCCGCAGGTACGGTTTACGGGGTTAGCCACGGCTTATAACATCGGTTATGCCTTGTTTGGTGGACTCACACCGCTATTTATCACGTTACTGATGCCTTATTCCAGACAACTTCCGGCACTCTATATATTCGTGCTCTCTGCGGGTGTCATAGTGAGTTGCCTTATTTTTAGAAGCGGGCAGAGAACTTTTTCGAAAAAAAAGTAAATTTTTTTTAGTTTATCCCTTGATGCGCGATAAACCGCCCCCATCTGGTAACTATCGAAAGTTATCAATGAAAAAAAACTGAGATCGACGTCTTGAAATTCACTCAATTGACCGCATCTATAGTTTATAACCGAATAAAACAGAATTTACGTGGGAGATGTTTATAATGGGTAAGATTATTGGTATTGACCTGGGTACAACCAACTCATGTGTTGCCATCATGGATGGCGGTAAAGCGCGCGTATTAGAAAACGCTGAGGGTGATCGTACCACTCCATCAATTATTGCTTATGCGCAAGACGGTGAAACCTTAGTCGGTCAACCTGCTAAGCGCCAAGCAGTCACCAACCCGCAAAATACCTTATTTGCTATCAAACGCTTAATTGGTCGTCGTTTCCAAGACGAAGAAGTTCAGCGTGACCTGAAAATCATGCCCTACCAAATCGTGTCGGCTGACAATGGCGATGCATGGTTAGACGTGAAAGGCCAAAAAATGGCACCACCACAAATCTCTGCTGAAGTTCTGAAAAAGATGAAGAAAACAGCTGAAGATTATCTGGGTGAGCCAGTAACCGAAGCGGTAATCACCGTACCGGCATACTTCAATGATGCACAACGTCAAGCAACGAAAGATGCTGGTCGTATCGCAGGTCTAGAAGTTAAGCGTATTATCAACGAACCTACCGCAGCAGCGCTGGCCTATGGCCTAGACAAAGGTCAAGGTAACCGTACTATCGCGGTTTATGACTTAGGTGGTGGTACTTTTGATATTTCAATCATTGAGATTGACGAAGTTGATGGCGAAAAAACCTTTGAAGTCTTAGCGACCAACGGTGACACCCATTTAGGTGGTGAAGATTTCGATAGCCGCATGATCAACTACTTAGTGGCTGAATTTAAGAAAGAGCAAGGCATCGATCTGCACAGCGATCCCTTAGCGATGCAACGCCTGAAAGAAGCGGCTGAGAAAGCAAAAATTGAGCTTTCTTCTGCGCAACAAACTGACGTTAACCTGCCATACATCACCGCTGATGCGACAGGTCCTAAGCACTTAAACTTAAAAGTGACTCGTGCGAAATTAGAGTCACTGGTTGAAGATCTGGTTGCTCGCTCAATCGAGCCGTTGAAGATTGCTCTACAAGATGCGGGTCTGTCTGTGTCAGACATTAACGACGTGATCTTGGTGGGTGGTCAAACACGTATGCCACTGGTTCAAAGCAAAGTGAAAGATTTCTTTGGTAAAGAACCACGTAAAGACGTGAACCCGGACGAAGCCGTTGCAGTGGGTGCAGCAGTACAAGGTGGTGTATTAGCCGGCGACGTTAAAGATGTGTTATTACTTGACGTAACACCACTATCTCTGGGTATCGAGACTATGGGTGGCGTAATGACCTCACTGATTAGCAAAAACACTACGATCCCAACGAAGCACAGCCAAGTGTTCTCAACTGCAGAAGATAACCAATCTGCCGTGACCATCCATGTGCTGCAAGGTGAGCGTAAACGTTCTAGTGATAACAAGTCACTCGGACAGTTCAACTTAGATGGTATCCAAGCTGCACCACGTGGTATGCCACAAATTGAAGTCACCTTTGACATTGATGCGGATGGTATCCTGCACGTTTCAGCTAAAGACAAAAATAGCGGGAAAGAGCAAAAGATCACCATCAAGGCCTCTTCTGGTCTGAACGATGAAGAAGTGGAAAAAATGGTACGTGATGCAGAAGCGAATGCTGAATCTGATCGTAAGTTCGAGGAGCTGGTTCAGACTCGTAACCAAGGTGACCAGATTGTTCACAGTACGCGTAAGCAACTTGAAGACGCTGGTGATAAGCTGTCCGCAGACGACAAAGCGCCTATCGACACTGCCCTGACTGAGTTAGAAACAGCACTGCGCGGTGAAGATAAAGCCGATATCGAAGCGAAGATCCAAGCGTTAGGTGAAGTATCAGGCAAACTGATGGAACTGGCTCAGCAACAACAGCAAGCTCAATCAGGCCAAGCTGAAGGCGCTACTCAGCAAGACAACGATGCCGTTGACGCTGAGTTCGAAGAAGTCAAAGATAAAAAATAATTGCCCATGACCGGGCTCAATACGGCAAGTCTGTATTGCTAACCAGCACGGGCGTAGGAGTTTCTCCACGCCCGTGCTCTCATGTTAAGGGCAAGATCGATGGCAAAAAGTGATTACTATGAGATTTTAGGCGTATCCAAATCAGCGGATGAGCGTGAAATCAAAAAAGCGTACAAGCGCTTAGCGATGAAGTTTCACCCGGATAGAAATCCAGGGAACGCAGAAGCTGAAGCAAAATTTAAAGAAGTAAAAGAAGCCTATGAAATCCTAACCGATGAGCAGAAACGCGCTGCCTATGACCAATATGGTCATGCTGCCTTTGAACAAGGTGGAATGGGCGGTGGCGGTTTCGGCGGCGGCGGCTTTGGTGGCGGCGGTGCCGATTTCGGTGATATCTTCGGTGATGTTTTCGGTGACATTTTCGGTGGCGGTCGTCGTCAGCGCGCAGCGCGTGGCTCCGATTTACGCTACACCATGGAGCTGACTCTTGAAGAGGCAGTGCGTGGCGTCACCAAAGAGATCCGTATCCCTACTTTGCAAGAGTGTGAAAAATGCGACGGTAGCGGTGCGAAGGCAGGATCAAAACCACACACCTGTTCGACCTGTCAGGGTGCGGGCCAAGTACAAATGCGCCAAGGTTTCTTCGCGGTGCAACAGCCTTGTCCGACCTGTCAAGGGCGTGGAACGGTGATCAAAGATCCTTGTAATGCTTGCCACGGACATGGTCGCGTTGAGAAATCTAAAACGCTGTCAGTGAAAATCCCCGCGGGTGTTGACACGGGTGATCGTATTCGCCTGAGTGGCGAGGGCGAAGCGGGTGAACAAGGTGCGCCTTCTGGTGATCTTTACGTTCAGGTTTCCGTTAAAAAGCACGCAATCTTTGAACGCGAAGAGAGTAACCTTTACTGTGAAGTACCGGTTAATTTTGCCATGGCAGCGTTGGGGGGAGAAATCGAAGTCCCAACACTCGATGGCCGCGTCAAACTTAAAATTCCTGCTGAGACACAAACCGGTAAATTGTTCCGTATGCGTGGTAAGGGCGTTAAATCGGTTCGTGGCGGCGCAGTGGGTGACTTACTCTGCCGTGTGGTCGTAGAGACGCCTGTGAAGCTCAATGAGAAGCAGAAACAGCTACTGCAAGAATTAGGTGAGTCTTTAGGTGGGCCAGCAGGTGATACGAATAGTCCTCGTTCTAAAAGCTTCTTCGATGGTGTGAAAAAGTTTTTTGATGATCTGACTCGCTAGTCACCTCTCACTCTCCGGTGTTAATTAACGACACCCCATAAGTTGGTATCCGACTTATGGGGTGTTTTTTTATGGCGAAGTGCTTATTGGCACCCGAACGGATGCCCTAGTCAACTCACCACCGGCTTATTCTGACATCGCCTTATCGAGAGATTAAGGGATACTACGCGGCCGATAATAGGGCTTTCATATCGATTCCTACCTGGTTAACAGAAACGAAAAAGCACATTATGCAACAGGGTAGTGTGCTGTGTAGGGATAGCAAAGTCGTTAGTTAACTTTTATATTGGCAGTTCACAGGCCACTCTTTCGAGCGAGCTTTTTCAGTATCTCTGTTGGATAGTGGAAAAATAATCGTAAAAACGGGTCACAGACCGATTATGCGATAGGATTCAGCTTTGCGCGATGGGGTATTTTGTAAGGTTTCTCGCTACGCTAAAGCGACCGATTGAAGTGGCATGGCGGCACGATTCTTCCAGTTCTTTACGGGTCTACTCTTTAGATAAAGTGATTATTACGCAAAAGGAAGTTTGGGGAGAGAGCGCAGCCTCAGTTTGAGGAAGTTAGGAAAAGGGCTCGAAACAAAACAAAAAAACCGACCAGAGGTCGGCTTTTTATAGAACATCAACGCGTAGCGATTAAGCCATTTTGTTGATTTGTGCAGTCAAGTTAGCTTTATGACGTGCAGCTTTGTTCTTGTGGATCAGGCCTTTAGCAGCTTGACGGTCCACGATTGGTTGCATTTCGTTAAATGCGTTTTGTGCAGCTTGCTTGTCGCCAGTCGCGATTGCAGCGTAAACTTTCTTAAGGAAAGTACGCATCATAGAGCGACGGCTAGCATTGTGTTTGCGACGCTTTTCAGATGTTACCGCGCGCTTCTTAGCTGATTTGATATTAGCCAAGGTCCAACTCCCAAATTAGTTCTTTATGGACAAATCAAAGGTCGAGGACTATGCCTTTTGTCCCTTTGTTTGTCAATGGATTTGTGCAAATAAGCGTCGCTTACATCACGGCGCTCGGTTACGTAATTGATGGCGCAGGATTCTAACAGTTTCCCTGCCTTGAATACAGTCTTTCGCAATAAAATTGTGCGGAATTTACACCCATAGAGTATTAACAGGATAAAAACGACAAAACTAGTGCGTAAAGCCGACATCAACGGGTTAATTTTGAACGCTGAACAAGGTATAATCGGGCATTTTCAGCAAATCGAGTTTGCCATGAAGTTTATCCGTGGGCTACATAATCTCACACAGCATCAACAAGGTTGCGTTTTAACGATTGGAAACTTTGATGGCGTACATCGGGGGCACCAAGCTTTGCTGCGTCATTTACGGCAAGCCGGCTCGCACCGACACTTACCGGTTGTTGTGATGGTCTTCGAGCCTCAGCCATTAGAGCTTTTCCAACCAGAAGTGGCCCCGGCGAGGCTAACGCGCCTGCGTGAGAAACTAGAGAATTTAGAGAAATTTGGTGTAGACGAAGTGGTCTGTATTAATTTTGACCAAGATTTTGCGAAACTCACCGCAGAGAACTTCATCAGTGAACTGTTGGTGCAAAGGCTTAACGTAAAATTACTCGCGATTGGTGATGATTTCAGATTTGGCGCTGGTCGCCGCGGCGATTTCCTGTTATTACAACAGGCAGCAAAACAATATGGCTTCGATGTTGTGAGTACCGAAACCTATATTGAACAAGGTAAACGTATCAGTAGCACCGCAGTGCGTCAGGCATTAGCCAATAGCGACTTCCAACAGGCAGAAATTTTACTCGGCCGCCCGTGGTCGATCACTGGGCGGGTAGTGCATGGTGATGCGCTGGGGAGAACACTAGGCTTTCCGACAGCAAATGTACCGTTAAAACGGCGCGTGACGCCCGTAAAAGGGGTTTTTGCCGTAGAAGTCTATGGCGTTAGCGACAAACCCATTGAAGGGGTCGCCAATATTGGTACCCGCCCGACGATTAAAGGCATTCGTCAACAGCTTGAGGTTCATCTACTGGATACACAGAGGGATCTTTACGGAAAACGAATCCAAGTAGTGATTAAACATAAAATACGTGATGAGCAACGATTTGCATCCCTAGACGCGTTGACGCAACAAATTGCGCAGGATGTGGAAACGGCCAGAAATTATTTCGTTCAACGAACAACGGTGTAATCCCGAAACCTGGAACTAAAATCTAATGAGTGACTATAAATCAACCCTGAATCTTCCTGAAACAGGTTTTCCAATGCGTGGTGATTTAGCAAAAAGAGAACCAGACATGCTCAAGCGCTGGTACGCAGATGATCTTTACGCGACGATTCGTGCAGCGAAGAAAGGGAAAAAAACATTTATTCTGCATGACGGCCCTCCGTATGCGAATGGTAATATTCATATTGGTCACTCAGTAAATAAAATTCTTAAAGACATTATCGTTAAGTCCCGTGGTATGGCGGGCTTTGACGCGCCTTACGTTCCAGGCTGGGATTGTCATGGTTTACCGATCGAGCACAAAGTTGAACAAATGATCGGGAAACCGGGTGAGAAAGTCACCCCTGCGGAGTTCCGTCAGGCTTGTCGCGACTATGCAGCCGAACAAGTTGAAGGACAAAAGAAAGATTTTATCCGCCTTGGCGTGCTAGGAGATTGGGATCGTCCTTATCTGACCATGGACTTCAAAACTGAAGCCAATATCATTCGTGCGTTAGCCAAAATTATTGGCAATGGCCACCTTCATAAAGGGGCTAAACCCGTTCAATGGTGTCTAGATTGCCGTTCAGCTCTAGCGGAAGCTGAAGTTGAGTATTACGACAAAACTTCACCGTCTATCGATGTACTGTTCAATGCCGTTGAGGCTGATGCGGTTGCTGCGAAATTTGGTGTTCCAGCGGATGGCCAAGCGATTTCACTCGTCATCTGGACCACCACTCCGTGGACCTTACCCTCTAACCGTGCCATTTCGTTAAATGCTGAGTTTACCTATCAGCTGCTTGAGGTTAACGGCCAGCGCATCATTTTAGCGAAAGATTTAGTCGAAGTCGTAATGACTAAAATCGGTGCCGAAGCATGGCAAGTCTTAGGCGAATGCCAAGGTGAAGTCTTAGAGAACCAACGCTTCCAACATCCATTTTTAGCGTTAGATGTACCGGTATTGTTAGGCGATCACGTTACATTAGATGCTGGTACTGGGGCAGTACATACCGCACCTGGTCATGGTCCAGAAGACTACGTGGTTGGCCAAAAATATGGGATTGAAACGGCTAATCCCGTTGGCGGCGACGGTTGCTACCTACCTGGCACTTATCCAGGCCTTGATGGGATTAATGTGTTTAAAGCTAATCCATTGGTGATCGAGATCCTACGTGAAAAAGGCGCATTACTGCATCTTGAGAATCTTCACCATAGCTACCCACATTGCTGGCGTCATAAAACACCGGTCATTTTCCGCGCGACGCCACAGTGGTTTATCAGCATGGATCAGAAAGGGTTACGTGCGCAATCACTGAAAGAGATTAAAGGCGTGCAGTGGATCCCTGATTGGGGCCAAGCGCGTATTGAATCCATGGTAGAAAATCGTCCTGATTGGTGTATCTCGCGCCAAAGAACTTGGGGGGTACCAATGTCGCTGTTTATTCATAAGCAGACAGGCGCTATCCACCCTGAGACATTAGCGTTAATGGAAAAAGTGGCGCAGCGTGTTGAACAAGACGGTATTCAAGCGTGGTGGGATCTTGATAGCGCGGAACTCCTAGGTAGCGATGCTGATGACTACGAAAAAGTCCCTGATACCTTGGATGTGTGGTTCGATTCGGGATCGACCAGCTGCAGTGTTGTCGATGTTCGTCCTGAATTTACGGGACACAGCGCAGACATCTACCTTGAAGGTTCAGATCAGCATCGAGGCTGGTTTATGTCATCGCTGATGATCTCTACCGCGATCAAATCGAAAGCACCTTATCGTCAAGTATTAACCCATGGTTTCACCGTTGATGGACAAGGCAGAAAAATGTCTAAATCTATCGGCAACACGGTAAGCCCTCAAGATGTTATGGATAAGCTCGGCGCTGATATTCTACGTTTATGGGTCGCCTCGACCGACTATTCGGGTGAGATGGCCGTTTCTGATGAGATCCTGAAACGCTCAGCCGATGCTTATCGTCGTATCCGTAATACGGCGCGTTTCTTACTGGCGAACTTAACCGGCTTTAATCCAGAAACCGATCAAGTGGCTCCTGAAGAGATGGTCGTGGCTGACCGTTGGGCTGTCGGACGAGCGTTGGCGGCACAGCAAGATATCATCGCCTCTTATGAGAAATATGACTTCCATGAAGTGGTGCAACGTTTGATGCATTTCTGTTCGGTTGAGATGGGGTCGTTTTATCTCGATATCATCAAAGATCGTCAATATACCGCGAAAGCTGATGGTCTAGCTCGTCGTAGCTGTCAAACCGCGTTATGGCATATTGTTGAAGCACTCGTTCGCTGGATGGCACCCATTCTCTCGTTTACAGCTGATGAGATTTGGGGACACTTGGCCGGTCAGCGTGAAAAATACGTCTTTACCGGGGAGTGGTACCAAGGTCTGTTTGGTTTAGCGAATGATGAGCCGATGAACGACGACTATTGGGATCAACTGCTGAAAGTGCGTAGCGAAGTCAACAAGGTGATTGAGCAGGCGCGGGCAGATAAAAAAATCGGCGGTGCCTTAGAAGCCTCTATCACGCTTTATGCAGAAGCTGAACTTGCCAAGCGTCTACAAGCTTTGGGGAATGAACTCCGTTTTGTTCTTTTAACCTCTGAAGCGCAAGTGGTTGATATTTCTGCCGCGCCTAATGAAGCCGTACAGAGCGAGCACTTAAAAGGATTGAGTATCCTGCTCGGTAAAGCTCAGGGCGAGAAATGTCCGCGTTGCTGGCACTTCAGCAATGATATTGGAGCTAATCCTGAACAGGCGCAGATTTGTGGCCGCTGTTACAGCAATGTGGCAGGAAACGGTGAAGAGCGTAAGTTTGCCTAATGAAAAAATCATTATGTTCTAGCGGCTTACGTTGGTTATGGGTGATGGTAGTTGTTATTGTCGTTGATTTATCGAGTAAATACTGGGTAATGACGTCGATGCAACTCCATGAGTCGCGTGCCCTAATACCTTTCTTTAACCTTTTTTATGCGCATAATTATGGTGCGGCGTTTAGCTTCCTTGCTGATAAAGGTGGCTGGCAGCGTTGGATGTTTGCTGCTATCGCTATCGCGATTGCACTTTGCTTGCTGTTTATGATGTATCGCAGCCGGGCTGAGCAAAAGCTGACTAATATTGCTTATGCAATGATTATCGGTGGGGCATTAGGCAACCTCTTTGACCGTGCATGGCACGGTTTTGTTGTCGACTTCATTGATTTCTATGTGGGGGATTGGCACTTTGCGACCTTCAATATTGCAGACTGTGGTATTTGTGTTGGCGCTGCGCTGATTGTGTTAGAAGGTTTCTTGCCTAAGCCGCACGCTGATTCTGTGGAGGACAAATCATGAGTGAACTCACCGTAACGGCGGATAGCCGTATAGTGGTTCAATTAGTTCTCACACTGTCTGACGGATCAGTCGCCGAATCGACTAAAGCGAACAATAAGCCAGCTCTACTCACATTGGGCGACCAATCGCTTTCTCCGAAGCTTGAGGCTCAATTGTTAGGGCTAACTGTCGGTAGTCAGCATAAGTTCAGCTTAGCGGCGGAAGATGCATTCGGAGCCAGTAATCCCGATCTGGTGCAATACTTTTCTCGCCAAGCTTTTCTCGAAGCAGGGGAACCTGAAGTCGGGACTATAATGCTCTTTAGCGCGATTGATGGCAGTGAAATGCCGGGCATTGTGCGTGAGATCTCGGGTGATTCCGTCACCGTTGATTTCAATCATCCGCTAGCAGGTCAAGACATTACGTTTGAGATCGAAATCATCGACATCAATCCGGTGTTGGAGGAGCAGAATGAAAATCTTACTGGCTAATCCGCGTGGATTTTGTGCAGGTGTCGATAGGGCTATCAGTATTGTTGAACGCGCCCTAGAGATGTATGGCGCGCCAATCTACGTGCGCCATGAAGTCGTGCATAATCGCTATGTAGTGGAAGGGTTACGTGAACGAGGCGCAGTCTTTATCGAGGAGATTAGTGAGGTGCCGGATGGGGCCATCCTTATTTTCTCTGCGCACGGTGTCTCGCAAGCGGTACGCGCCGAAGCGAAAGCTCGGCAACTCACTATGCTCTTTGACGCCACTTGCCCATTAGTCACCAAAGTCCACATGGAAGTTGCCAGAGCAAGCCGTAAGGGCACCGAAGCTATCTTGATTGGTCATGCTGGACATCCCGAGGTGGAAGGCACGATGGGGCAATACAGCAATCCTCAAGGGGGGATGTATTTAGTTGAGTCGCCTGATGACGTATGGAAACTGACGGTTAAAAACGAAGCCAACCTCTGCTTCATGACACAAACGACCTTGTCGGTGGATGATACGTCTGATGTTATCGACGCCTTACGCCAACGCTTTCCGTTAATTATTGGTCCACGTAAAGACGATATCTGTTATGCCACGACCAATCGTCAAGAGGCTGTCCGACAACTAGCTGATGAAGCGGATGTCGTGCTGGTTGTTGGGTCCAAAAACTCATCGAACTCCAATCGGTTAGCGGAATTAGCCCAACGCGCGGGAAGACTTGCGAGACTTATTGATAGCGCTGAAGATATTAATCCGCAATGGCTGGAGAACATCAGTTGCGTAGGCGTGACCGCCGGTGCCTCGGCTCCTGATATTTTGGTTCAACAGGTTATTGCTCGATTAATGGAGCATGGCGGCGAGCCGGCAATCGAACTCTCTGGTAGAGAAGAAAATATTTTCTTTGAAGTGCCGAAAGAACTCCGTGTTCCGGTTAAAGAGATTAATTAAGGCTAACCTTTAATGACCTAAACCAGCTCCCCTAAGAGCTGGTTTTTTTTCGTCATAAATGAATTAATGCATTGTAATTTGCGCTGGAGTTAGTCCTACTTGCCCGTTATGCTGACTAACGAAAATACTACAGATAGGGTTTTTGTTATGGCTGCAACACGTATTGCTATCATCGGCGCATCTGGCCGTATGGGAAAACAATTAATCGAAGCGGTTCACGTCGATGATTCCGTTGAACTGGGTGCTGTGATTGTGCGCCAAGGCTCGTCACTGAAGGGATGCGATGCAGGAGAGTTGGTCGGTATTGGCTCACTGGGTGTCGCTATTGTTGATGATATTCAGCAAGTCATCGACGACTTTGATATCTTGATCGATTTTACCCGCCCAGAATTTACCCTCGACCTGCTCAAACTCTGTCGTCAGCACCACAAATCGATCGTTATCGGTACAACAGGTTTTGATGAAGCGGGTAAACAACAAATTGCCGAAGCAGCTCAACATGTCCCGGTTGTATTTGCGGCTAACTTTAGCGTTGGGGTTAATCTTATGCTGAACCTCCTCGATCAGGCGGCCAAAGTGATGGGCGACTATACCGATATTGAAATCGTCGAAGCACATCACCGACACAAAGTTGATGCCCCTTCAGGCACCGCATTAGCCATGGGTGAAGCGATTGCCACCGCAATGGACTGGTCGCTGGATGAGCATGCTGTTTATGCCAGAGAAGGGATCACTGGTGAGAGAAAGGCCGGTACTATTGGTTTTTCGACGATTCGGGCGGGTGATATCGTTGGGGAACACACTGCGATTTTTGCAGATATCGGAGAAAGAATAGAGATAACCCACAAGGCCTCTAGCCGAATGACCTTTGCAAAAGGGGCAGTTAAGGCATCATGCTGGCTGAAAGGAAAGGAATCTAGTCTTTACTCGATGAAAGATGTACTTGGTTTCTAGTTTTATTGTTATATAAATTTTGTAATATATTGATATATCGGTATTTATTGTTGTAATATCGATATTATCAATGATTTTGTTTATTTTTTATTTTTTTATCTTATTTTTGGTATTTTTTAATTTAAATTTTACCAAATGGTCTACTTTTTTATTAAAATTGATTATTTTATAGACTATAAGTTGGTTCTCCTGTTTTTTTTCGGTGATTATTTCTTAGCAAACGTTTTTCTAGACGAGATAAGATGTACTTTTATGATGATATGAGAGAAAGCTTGCTGAAAGCTGTAAAAAAAATAAATTAATTTCGCTTCAGTATAGACATCAGCCCCAGGGATCATTAGAATGCCGCCAATTTGCCAAAATCCAGATAGGCAGGCATTTTTGCATTGATTTGATCGTACTGATTGAATTAATATGCATGAACAGTGACTATTTATTCCCTGGAGGAAGTTTTGATTAAGTCAGCAATTTTGGTTCTGGAAGACGGAACCGAGTTTCACGGCCGGGCGATCGGCGCATTGGGATCGGCAGTCGGAGAGGTCGTTTTCAATACATCAATGACCGGTTATCAAGAAATCCTTACTGATCCTTCCTACTCCCGCCAAATCGTCACTCTCACTTATCCCCATATTGGTAATGTCGGTACTAATCCCGCCGATGAAGAATCTTCTTCAGTCCATGCTCAAGGTCTTGTTATTCGTGACCTGCCACTCATTGCCAGTAACTATCGCAGCACCAGCGACTTATCATCCTATTTAAAACACCATAACATTGTGGCGATTGCGGATATTGATACCCGTAAGCTGACACGTCTTCTTCGCGAGAAAGGCGCCCAAAACGGCTGCATCGTGGCTGGGGATAATCCAGATGTTGCGGTAGCCTTAGAAAAAGCGAAGGCTTTCCCAGGGTTAAAGGGGATGGACCTAGCAAAAGAAGTCACAACTTCTGAAAGTTATAGCTGGAAGCAGGGTAGTTGGACACTGGAAAATGAATTACCTGATGCGCGTGACGAGGCGGATCTGCCTTGGCATGTTGTGGCCTATGACTTCGGGGCTAAACACAATATCTTACGTATGCTGGTGGACCGTGGATGTAAGCTGACAGTGGTGCCTGCGCAAACCTCCGCAGAAGACGTATTAGCCCTTAATCCAGATGGAATTTTCCTATCAAATGGTCCAGGAGATCCTGAACCTTGTGACTATGCGATTTCCGCTATTCAAGCGTTCCTCAACACAGAGATTCCTGTCTTCGGAATCTGTTTAGGACATCAACTGCTAGCGTTAGCGAGCGGAGCAAAAACCGTTAAAATGAAGTTGGGCCATCATGGTGGTAACCATCCGGTTAAAGACTTCGATAATAACGTGGTAATGATAACAGCACAAAACCATGGATTCGCGGTGGATGATCAGCAACTTCCTGAGTGCCTGCGTGTCACGCACCGTTCTCTTTTCGACCATACCGTACAAGGTATCCATCGTACTGATAAGCCAGCCTTCAGTTTCCAAGGTCACCCTGAAGCCAGCCCTGGCCCGCATGATGCGGCACCATTATTTGACCACTTTATTGAACTTATTAATGCTTACCGCGGCGCACAAGCGTAATCAGGAGAGAAGCAATGCCAAAACGTACTGACCTCAAATCTATCCTGATCTTAGGTGCTGGCCCAATTGTAATTGGTCAAGCCTGTGAGTTTGACTATTCGGGTGCACAAGCCTGTAAAGCGTTACGTGAAGAAGGTTATCGGGTTATTTTGGTCAACTCTAACCCAGCAACCATTATGACCGACCCTGAGATGGCTGATGCGACCTATATTGAGCCTATCAACTGGCAAGTCGTCAGAAAAATTATTGAGAAAGAGCGCCCTGATGCGGTGCTACCAACCATGGGCGGCCAGACTGCACTGAACTGCGCGCTAGAGCTTGAGCGTCAAGGTGTACTTGAAGAGTTCGGCGTGACGATGATCGGCGCAACAGCAGATGCGATCGATAAAGCCGAAGATCGCCAGCGTTTTGATAAGGCGATGAAAAAAATCGGCTTAGATACCGCACGTTCTGGTATTGCTCACACCATGGAAGAAGCATTAGCCGTTGCCGAAGATGTCGGTTTCCCATGTATCATTCGTCCTTCTTTCACTATGGGTGGCACTGGCGGCGGGATCGCTTACAATCGCGAAGAGTTTGAAGAGATCTGTGAGCGTGGTTTAGATCTTTCACCGACCAATGAGCTACTGATTGATGAGTCGCTGATCGGTTGGAAAGAGTATGAAATGGAAGTGGTGCGGGATAAAAATGATAACTGCATCATCGTCTGTTCCATCGAAAACTTCGATGCCATGGGGATCCATACCGGTGACTCAATTACCGTCGCGCCTGCTCAGACCCTCACCGACAAAGAATATCAAATCATGCGTAACGCCTCGATGGCGGTATTGCGTGAGATTGGTGTTGAAACCGGTGGTTCAAACGTACAGTTCTCGGTTAATCCTGAAAATGGTCGTTTAATTATCATTGAGATGAACCCACGTGTTTCTCGTTCTTCTGCACTGGCATCTAAAGCGACAGGCTTTCCGATTGCAAAAATTGCCGCAAAACTGGCGGTAGGTTATACCTTAGATGAGTTGATGAATGATATTACAGGTGGGCAGACCCCTGCATCGTTCGAACCGTCTATCGACTACGTTGTGACCAAAATTCCTCGCTTTAACTTCGAGAAATTTGCGGGAGCTAATGACCGTCTGACCACGCAAATGAAGTCTGTTGGGGAAGTCATGGCCATTGGTCGTACCCTACAAGAATCGATGCAAAAAGCGTTACGTGGACTTGAAGTGGGTGCTACAGGCTTCGACCCGAAAGTGGATGCCGACGATGTTGAAGCATTAACTAAGATTCGTCGTGAGCTGAAAGACGCGGGTGCAGACCGTATCTGGTATATCGCTGATGCGTTCCGCCATGGGATGTCTGTAGAGGGTGTGTTTAACCTGACCAATGTCGACCGCTGGTTCTTAGTACAAATTGAAGAGCTGGTTCGCCTTGAAGCACAAGTAACTCGCGGTGGCGTTCAGGTACTTACCGCTGACTTCCTCCGTCAACTTAAGCGTAAAGGCTTTGCTGATGCGCGCCTAGCCACCTTAACCGGTGTTGCGGAAGCTGAAATCCGTAAGCTACGTCAACAGTACAACCTCTACCCTGTTTATAAGCGTGTTGACACCTGTGCAGCGGAGTTTGCTACTGATACCGCGTACATGTATTCCACTTACGAAGAAGAGTGTGAAGCGCAGCCAGACAGTGATCGTGAAAAAATCATGATCCTCGGCGGTGGTCCGAACCGTATCGGTCAAGGTATCGAATTTGATTACTGCTGTGTCCATGCGGCCTTAGCTCTGCGTGAAGATGGTTATCAAACCATTATGGTTAACTGTAACCCTGAGACCGTCTCAACAGACTATGACACCTCTGACCGACTTTATTTTGAACCTGTAACTTTCGAAGATGTACTGGAGATCGTACGCATCGAAAAACCGAAAGGGGTTATCGTGCAGTATGGTGGCCAGACGCCGCTGAAATTAGCACGTGCCTTAGAAGCGGCCGGAGTACCCGTCATTGGAACCAGTCCTGATGCGATTGACCGAGCGGAAGACCGAGAGCGCTTCCAACAAGCGGTTGACCGTCTAGCATTAAAACAACCGGCTAATGCCACGGTGACGGCACTTGAGCAAGCCGTCGAGCGCGCCGCGAGCCTAGGCTATCCATTAGTCGTTCGTCCTTCTTATGTATTGGGCGGACGAGCAATGGAAATCGTGTATGACGAGCAAGATTTGAAACGTTATTTCCAAACGGCGGTTTCTGTTTCGAACGATGCCCCTGTCTTATTAGACCGCTTCTTAGATGATGCAGTTGAAGTGGACGTCGACGCGATTTGCGATGGCGAACGAGTGTTTATTGGCGGCATTATGGAGCATATCGAACAAGCCGGTGTTCACTCAGGTGACTCAGCCTGTTCTCTGCCAGCCTATACGCTTAGCAAAGAGATTCAAGACGTGATGCGTAAGCAAGTTGAGCAATTGGCATTCGAACTTAATGTTCGAGGCCTAATGAATGTTCAATTTGCGGTCAAGAATAATGAAGTTTATCTGATTGAGGTAAACCCTCGCGCCGCCCGTACAGTACCTTTTGTCTCGAAAGCGACTGGGGTACCGTTGGCGAAAGTAGCCGCACGAGTGATGGCAGGTAAAACCTTGGCAGAGCAGGGTGTGACCGAAGAAGTGATTCCTCCTTACTACTCGGTTAAAGAAGTGGTGCTTCCCTTCAACAAATTCCAAGGCGTTGACCCGATTCTGGGGCCAGAAATGCGCTCAACGGGTGAAGTCATGGGTGTTGGACGCACCTTCGCAGAAGCTTTCTCAAAAGCGATGCTCGGTGCCCAAGCAACCATGAAGAAACAAGGTCGTGCGTTACTTTCGGTACGCGAAGGCGATAAAAAACGCGTCGTCGATTTAGCCACGAAGTTACTAAAATTCGGCTTTGAATTGGATGCGACTCACGGTACCGCAGTGGTATTAGGCGAAGCGGGCATTAACCCTCGTTTAGTCAATAAGGTGCATGAAGGCCGCCCACATATCCAAGACCGTCTAAAAAATGGTGAGTACGCTTATATTGTTAACACCACGGCAGGACGTCAGGCTATCGAAGATTCACGGCTAATTCGTCGCAGTGCTCTGCAGTATAAAGTGCATTACGACACCACAATGAACGGTGGATTTGCGACAGCGATGGCGTTAAATGCTGACCCAACAGAGCGCGTTATCTCTGTCCAAGAAATGCATGCTGAGCTGAAAGCTTAAGCCCGAAGACAACGGCCTCTGAATGAGGCCGTTATTTTTTTCAAATCCTTTTTTTCCCATTAATGCCTCTCGACTAACGTCACGCCTTCTCGTATGATTGCGCGTCTTTTATGCAGAGAGTGCGACTATGTTAAGCTTAATTGCCGCGATGGCAACCGACCGTATCATCGGTAATGAAAATCAAATGCCTTGGCATCTACCCGCCGACTTCGCGTGGTTTAAACAGCAAACTCTGGGTAAACCTATTATTATGGGGCGCAAAACGTTTGAGTCCATCGGGCGTCCGCTGCCGGGTCGCAAAAATATCGTGATCAGCCGTCAGTCTCAACCTGCCCAAGAAAATGTTATTTGGGTAACCTCAGTCGACGACGCACTCGCTAGTGCCGCTGGCGCTGAAGAAATAATGGTTATTGGTGGGGGAAATCTCTATCAGCAACTGCTGCCTCAGGCACAAAGACTGTATTTGACGCATGTCGATGCCGAGATCGAAGGGGATACCCAATTCCCAGAATATGACCCCGATCAGTGGGAGCCTACCTACAGTGAATTTCGGGATGCTGATGAGGCGAACAGCTATGGCCTCTGTTTTGAAATATTGGAACGCCGCGCCTAGTTGCCAGGATGTCTACTACTAGGCATCCTGTCCTATTTATTCATCGGCTTTCTGCAGCGTAGAGGGCTGATGAAAATAGCGACCATCTTCCCAATGTAATAGCGTTAATGCTCCGCCCCAACAACAGCCAGTATCAAGTCCAATTACATTGCTTGGCGTGCCTTTACCCTCTAACGATGCCCAGTGACCAAATACTACGGTAAAGGCTTCGGGTAATTGTCGGGGAATATCAAACCACGGTTGTAATGGCGGGGTCGCCTCTTCGGGTTTTTCTTTACAGATCATATCTAACTGCCCCCCCGGAAAACAGTAACGCATCCGGGTCAACGCATTGGTACTGAACCGCAGACGCGCCAATCCAGTGAGGTTTTCGGACCAATTATTGGGCATATCGCCGTACATGGCATCTAACAGCAGTGGGTAGCTATCGCTTGCTAACACTGCCTCAATATCGCTTGCGCAGCGCTGCGCAGTTTCTAAATCCCACTGTGGCGTAATGCCAGCATGGGCCATAATGAGCTGTTTTTGTTGATCGATTTGCAGTAAGGGTTGGCGGCGTAACCAATTGATTAACTCGTCACAATCCTCGGCATCAAGCAGTGGTTGCAAACGATCCTTCGATTTATTTTTACTGACACCGGCGTACACGGCCAGTAAGTGAAGGTCGTGATTACCTAGAACGATTCGTGCCGAATCACCGAGTGATTTCACTTTTCTCAACACCTTCAGCGAATCTGGCCCACGAGCGACCAAATCACCGGTTAGCCACAATTGGTCCTGGGCAGGATCAAAGGCAACCTGATCCAGCAATTGGCAGAGTTCTTGATAGCAGCCATGAATATCGCCGATTAAATAGGTACTCATTATCACCCTTTCAGAGAAAATTACGCTTAGTGCAGGGCACCTTCAACAGCTAATAGAAAAAGTGGAATGGGGGCCTTAAACTCGCTTCCATCCTCATTTCGCATCAGGTAATGGCCTTGCATAGTACCGACTGGGGTTTCAAGCATTGCGCCGCTGGTGTATTGGAAGCGCTCGCCAACCTTAAGTTTAGGTTGCTTACCGATTACTCCTTCCCCTTCAACCTCAGTGACTTTTTCATTACCGTCAGTGATCAGCCAGTAACGCTCAAGCAACTGCATCGGCTGGTCACCCTGGTTCTCTAAGGTAATAGTATAGGCGAATTGGTACTGATCGGCATCCGGCGCCGAGTGCGCCGGAAGATAATGAGTTGTTACGCTAATAATTAAGGCGGTTGTTTCCGACATTATTCCTCGCGAGTTTGCTGGGGAGGGTGCGCTGTCAACCATTGAGCAAGCTGACAATATTGAGCGACAGTGACATTTTCTGCACGAATTGAACCATTAATACCTAATTGCTCTAATACTTCGGTACTGAACAGATGACCTAAGCTATTACGCAATGTTTTACGGCGCTTACCAAAAGCCTCTAAGGTAATGCGACCGAGTACGCGCACATCCACCTCGGGGTAAGGCGATTGTTGATGTGGCACTAAACGAACCACGGCCGAATCAACTTTTGGTGGTGGAGTAAATGAATGAGGAGGGACTTCAAGCACCGGGATCACTTGGCAATAATACTGCGCCATCACGGTTAAGCGGCCATAAGCTTTACTATCTGGACCCGCTACTAAGCGGTTAACGACCTCTTTTTGCAGCATAAAATGCATATCTTTAATGGCTTTGGTGAAGCTAAAAAGATGGAACATCAGAGGCGTTGAGATGTTATAGGGCAAGTTACCGAATACCCGTAAAGGTTGACCTTTTTGTTCAGCGAGTTCGCCAAAGTTAAAGGTCATCGCATCTTGTTGAAAGATGGTAAGTTTAGGGCCTAAAAATGGGTGTGTTTGTAAGCGAGCGGCAAGATCACGGTCTAATTCGACAACGGTGAGCGTATCAAGACGCTCGCCAACAGGTTCGGTGAGGGCACCTAATCCCGGTCCAATCTCGACCATCGCATCCTGTTTGGTCGGATGGATAGCCGCAACAATGCTCTCAATAACATAGCTGTCATTCAGAAAGTTTTGTCCAAAACGTTTGCGGGCAAAGTGCCCCTGATGTACGCGATTATTCATTACTACTCTTAATCATAGTGATAGCAAGGCGAAGTGCAGTGATAAAGCTGCCTGTGTCCGCCTGGTGTGTACCGGCTAAGTCGAGGGCCGTACCATGGTCGACTGAAGTCCGGATAAAAGGTAAGCCGAGAGTGATATTCACAGCGCGACCAAAACCTTGGTATTTTAATACTGGGAGGCCTTGGTCGTGATACATGGCTAACACCGCATCTGCCTGCTGCAAATATTTCGGTTGAAACAAGGTGTCAGCAGGAAGAGGCCCGCTGAGTCGGTAGCCGTGCTGTCGCAGTTCAGCCAATACCGGTTCAATCACCTCAATCTCTTCACGTCCCATGTGCCCATTTTCTCCGGCATGCGGATTCAGACCACTGACTAAAATATGGGGCTCAGTAAGTCCGAATTTACGGCACAAGTCGGAATGTAAAATGGTGATCACTTCGCGCAAGCTCTGCTGAGTGATTGCGGCTGAGACATCTTTTAACGGGAGATGTGTCGTGGCGAGCGCAACGCGCAATGCTTCTGTCGCCAGCATCATCACCACACGTGGCGTTGATGAGCGTTCAGCGAAGAATTCAGTGTGGCCGGTAAAAGGGATGCCAGCATCATTGATGACGCCTTTATGAACAGGCCCTGTGACTAAGGCATCGAATTCACCACTCAAATTTCCATCACATGCCCGAGCAAGAGACGCTAATACATACTGACTGTTAGCGGGATTCAGCACACCGGGTAAAGTCGCCGCAGGCAGCGGAATAGGGCAAAGCGTTAAGCTCCCTGCTGCTTGAGGCTGCGCAGGCACTTGCGGTTGATAAGGGTGCAGTGTAAGAGGTAAACCTAGCATTTCAGCACGCTGAAGGAGTAGCGCGCGATCGGCACAGACAACAAGCTCGGCGGGCCAAGCCTGTTGTGCCAGTCGCACAATCAAGTCAGGGCCAATCCCGGCGGGGTCGCCGGGAGTGATAGCGATACGAGGAGTATTAGCCATTAGAGTCTAAGATTTTTACATAAGCTGAAGCGCGTTCTTCTTGCATCCAAGTTTGCGCTTCTTCGGCAAACTTACGGTTGAAGAGAATACGGTAAGCTCTATCTTTTTCGGCTTCGTCGGTTTTATCGACTTGGCGTGTCCCTAATAGTTCAATCAGGTGCCAACCAAAGGAAGAGTGAACGGGTTGACTGAGTTTATTCGGTGATAAGTGCATTAATGCATCACGGAAAGCAGGATCATAGATAGTTGGAGAAGCCCAACCTAAATCGCCGCCTTGGTTAGCAGAACCTGGGTCATCAGAGTTTTGGCGCGCAGCGTTAGCAAAAGTCGTTTTACCACTGCGGATATCTGCAGCAATTTGCTCGATTTTGGCACGTGCTTGGTCATTACTCATGATTGGCGATGTTTTAACCAAAATGTGACGAGCATGGACTTCGGTCACCGAGACGTTTTTACTTTCGCCACGCACGTCGTTTACTCTCAGGATGTGGAAGCCAACACCTGAGCGGATCGGGCCAATGATATCGCCTTTTTGTGCAGTGCTTAAAGTTTGGCTAAACAGAGAAGGGAGTTCTTCAATTTTACCCCAACCCATATTACCGCCTTTGAGCGCTTCAGGTGAGGCAGAATAGGTCACTGCCATTTTACCGAAGTTCGCGCCACCGCGCAGTTCACCCACTAACTTCTTGGCTAAATCTTCTTCATCATCGACCTGTTGTTGCGTCGGATTCTCGGGAAGAGGGAGCAGGATCATGCTCAGGTTCATCTCGGTACCCGGGACGTTTTGGGCAGCAACTTGCTTGGCTAACGTATCAACTTCTTGAGGAAGAATAGTGATACGGCTACGAACTTCGTTATTTCTGACCGAAGCAATCGTCATTTCATGACGGATTTGTGTACGATAAGTAGCGTAATTCATGCCATCGTAAGCTAAACGACTCCGTAATTGATCAAGCGTCATGTGGTTTTGAGTGGCGATATTCTTGATTGCCTCATCGACCTCTTGATCGCTGATCGTGACGCCTGCGCGCTGACCTTGTTGCATGATGATGCTATCCATGATCTGACGCTCTAAAATCTGATGGCGCAGCGTGGCATCGTCGGGCAACTGTTGACCGGCCTGATGAGCTTGACTCTTGACGGAAGCCATCATGCTATCAATATCACTTTCTAGGACTACGCCATTGTTGACAACGGCTGCAACTTTATCAATGACTTGAGGCGCTGCGAAAGCATGACTTGCATTCGCCATTAAAGCACCCAGCATCAGGAGTTTCCAATTCTTCATACATTTTCCATCGTTAAGACCGCAATGCGGAAATTACCGGTTATCGACTAATGACTAAAACGCTGGCTGATAAGGGATAATTCCCTGAGTCCGCATTTCTGCGGTACCTAGACCGTAGTTAGCCCCTAATCCTCGGAACTCAATATTAAATGAGATCTGATTATCGTACTCACTGGTATTGTTTTGCCAGCCATTGATCTTACGTTCATAACCCAAGCGTACCGCGTAGCAACATGAGCTATACTGCACGCCAAGTAGCTGCTCAGCAGGCTTACTATTACGTGTATCATAATAGTAGGCGCCGACAACAGACCAAGCATCAGCAATTGGCCAACTGGCGGTAGCACCCACTTGCGATATCCCATTCTTATAGATTGGGCTAGTGGTGTAAATTGAGTTATTCATCGCGCGAGCAATGTATTCAGGGCTACTGTAGCGATAGTTCAGTTGTATCACACGGTCATTATCTTGGCGGTATTCAATACCGGCATTACCTTGCGCCACGTTGTTTAAGTGGGTGTCATACTGTAAGCCACCCCGTAAACCCCATTGGTCAGTCATACGCCAGTAGGTATCACCAGCCCAAATAATACTTCCCGTATCATTATCATCCGACGGATCACCCGTACGTGAGCGAGTAAACGCGTAGATTTGACCTACGGAGGCATTAAAACGTTCAACTAAATTTTCATCATAGATACGGGTGGTGATTCCCGTTGCGACTTGGTTAGTCGACGCAATACGATCTAAACCACTATAAGTCCGATCACGGAATAACCCCGTGTAATCGGTTTGCAATAAGGTCGAATCGTAAGGGTAGATATTATTTTGATTGCGATAAGGCGTGTAAAGGTACTGAACACGGGGTTCTAGCGTTTGGGTATAGCCTTGTGCCCAATCCATATCACGGTCAAACACTAACTTACCATCAACCTTGAATTGTGGCAGTGTCCGGTTCACCGAGCTTTTCAGATTATAATCCCCACCATTTGGTAGGTCGTTGGCATTTTGCAAATGCTCTTGCTGGTAGTGCGTAGCAAGTAATTTTGCTTCGGTATTTAAGCTCGCCCAGCCATTGGAAAGAGGTAAATCAATGGTCGGTTCAATATGAAGCCGTGTTGCACGGGGTAACCGCGAGTTGGTATTGGTAAAGCGTGCAAACTGACCGTAAACGTGGGTATCGAATGGCCCGACATCATTTTGATAAAGATTGACATCTAACTGCGGTAATGTGCGATAGATACTGGTATTTAACTTATTGAAAGTTTGGAAATCACGCGTCGAGAGTGTAGCGTCCCAGTTTCTAGCGGCGTAACCAAAACTAAATTTCTGATCGGCATAGCCATCAGTGGAGCTGTAGTATTTCGAGTCGAGGTCGTTAAAATAGTAACGGTCGCTAACTTTGGTGTAGTTAGCGTTAAAGCGCCAGTGCTGATCATAGACCCCACTGTGATTCCAATAGAATAACCAACGCTTCGAGCTATCGCCCTCAGAGATCCCTCGAGCGCTTTGTTGCTTATCGTACTGGTTATCAGAACCCAAGTAGTCGAACTCCATTAACCCCGCGCCTAATACGGATAGATAACGGAATTCATTTTGCAACTGCATACCCCGTTTGCTCATGTAGTGCGGAGTAATGGTGGCATCCATTTGTGGCGCGATATTCCAGTAATAAGGCAACATAAATTCGACGCCATTTTTACTGCCATACTTCGCGTTAGGAATCAGGAAACCTGAACGACGGCGATCGCCGATCGGCATCTGTAGATAAGGGCTATAAAAAACAGGTACTGACCCGATTTTAAATCTCGCATTCCAAATTTCAGCCACTTCTTCTTGGCGGTCTTCAATGATTTCTGACCCAACGACACTCCAGCTGTTGGCGTTAGGTAAACAGGTAGTGAAGCTACCATTTTCTAGAATGGTGTAGCGATTATTACCGCGTTGCTTCATTTGAGAACCCGTACCACGTCCTTGGCGGCCAACCATTTGGTAGTTACCGTCCCAAACATTAGTATCTTTGGTAGTTAAATTGGACCAGGCTTTAGGGCCTTTTAATATGACTTGGTTATCGTCGTAGTGGACGTTACCGAGTGCATCCACCGTGCGGGTGGGGGTGGTTTGCCCCGCTTGTTGGCGTTGATGCAGTTGCACTTGGTCAGCAAGAAGTCGACTATTCCCTTGATTAACATCTACTTTACCGTCGAATACCGCATCGTCAGGGTAATTACCTTTAACACTATCTGAATGAATAGTGACTGGCTGAGTATTCGGATCACTATTGACCAGCGGACGATTATAAGAAGGTACGCCCAGCATACATTGCGACATCAGATCGTCAGCAAGCGAATACTGGCTGTATAGGGCTGATCCAATCATAGTGGCCAGCAATGTAGGTAGTCTTTTATTCATACGCGGTATCTAAGATTCCGTTAGTTCTGGCAAGGGGCCAGCAGTCCGATAAAGAGTAACTTACCGAAAGTATCAGCGCCAGCGATAATCGTGATTAAGCTGGTTTAGCGATAGGCGGTTTAGTAAATGACGGGTATGATAATCGAAAATGAAAACATTAGCATGACGAATTGAGGAGTTTATGCGCTACCGAGGCAAAGTTATTGGTTTTTTATTGGGGCTCTTTTCAGGGGTAGGGTTTTGGGGCATCGTCGGCGGCGTACTCCTCGGGCATCTCGTCGATACTGTAATGTCCAATTTTGCTGGAAATTTTAAGGGTACAGCTCACTCGAGACAGAACTTGTTTTTCATTACGACTTTTCAAGTTATGGGGCATTTAACCAAATCAAAAGGTCGAGTCACTGAGGCGGATATCCAGCTGGCCTCAACTATTATGGATCGCATGCAGTTACAAGGTGCGTCGCGACAACTCGCGCAACAAGCGTTCCGTGAAGGGAAAGAGACTGACTTTCCGCTGCGCCAAAAATTACGTGAATTTAGACAGGCGTGCGTGGGGCGAGTTGATCTGATAAAGATTTTTCTGGAAATCCAAATTCAAGCTGCACTTGCCGACGGTGAGTTACATCCAAATGAACAGCAAGTCTTATATATTATTGCGGAAGAACTTGGCATTTCGCGTCAGCAGTTCGAACTATTCATTCGAATGATGGCGGGGGGAAGCCATTTTGGACAGCAAGGTTACTCGCAACAACAAGGGGGATTTCGCCAAGCGCCTCAGGGACCAACATTGCAAGATGCCTGCTCCGTATTAGGCGTATCCCCCGAAGATGATGCATTAACCATCAAACGCGCCTATCGGAAGTTAATGAGTGAGCACCACCCGGATAAGCTGGTAGCAAAGGGCTTACCGCCAGAGATGATGACCTTAGCAAAAGAGAAGACGCAAAAAATTCAATCAGCTTACGAACTGATCCGCACACAGAAAGGCTTTTAACCTCAAGGTGTGCGCAGCCTGCAGAGATTAGAAATCTGCAGGCTGTTTAAATGTCATACTGTTACCGAAAACTGGATGAGTGATGGTAAGACGCTCGGCATGGAGTAATAACCGAGTGGATAATGCTTTCGCTTCCGGTGAGGCATAAAAGTTGTCCCCCAAGATGGGATGCCCCATTGCTAACATGTGCACACGTAACTGGTGGGAGCGCCCGGTAATAGGTTTGAGCTGGACACGACAACTCACGGCATCTCGTTCGAGTACTTCCCACTCTGTTTGTGCTGCTTTACCGGTTTCAAAGCAAACTTTCTGTTTAGGGCGATTTGGCCAATCGCAAATTAATGGCAAATCGACTAATCCCTCATCGGGCAATAGCTGCCCCCATACCTGAGCAATATAGGTTTTAGACGGCTCTCGCTCACGGAACTGGCGTTTTAATTCGCGCTCAGCAGCCTTGGTCAAGGCCACCACCATCACGCCGCTAGTTGCCATATCAAGGCGATGCACCGACTCGGCACTAGGAAAGTCACGCTGGATACGCGTCATAATACTGTCATTATGTTCCGGCAGACGTCCAGGTACCGATAATAGGCCACTCGGCTTATTGACCACGATAATATGCTCATCCTGATACAGAATATGCAGCCAAGGTTCAAGGGGTGGGTGGTAAGCTTCCATTTTCTATCCTAGAGGGGGTAGCCCCCCTCATAACTTTTACTGATGGGTAACGACGATCAGGCGTAACGCGTCTAATCGCCAATTCGCTTGCGATAAGCTTTCAAGAACTTCTTGACGATTATCACGTAGCGCATCAATTTCATCTTCACGAATGTTAGGGTTAACGCTTTGCAGCGCTTCCAAACGTGCCAGTTCTGCAGTGAGCTGTTTCTCAGCCGTTTGCTGTGCTTCTGCAATCACCGCTTGCGCGCTCGCACTAACCAGTTGCTCGCCATTGGTAAGAATTTGGTGGACTTCTTGCTGCACCGCATTCACCAGCTTGCTCCCGGTGTGACGATTGACCGCGTTAAGTTGGCGATTGAAACTTTCGAACTCCACCTTATCGGCCAGATTATTCCCTTTCGTATCGACTAGTAGACGTAACGGCGTTGGTGGCAGGAAGCGTGTCAGTTGTAGCTGTTTCGGTGCTTGTGCTTCGACAACGTAGATCAGTTCCAGTAATAGAGTGCCGACCGGTAAGGCTTTATTTTTCAATAAAGAGAGGGCGCAACTTCCGGTGTCGCCAGATAAAATCAGGTCAAGGCCATTACGAATTAACGGATGTTCCCAAGTAATGAACTGGGTATCTTCACGGGATAAGGCTTGGTTACGGTTAAAGGTAATGGTGCAACCATCTTCCGGTAATCCTGGAAAATCAGGAACTAGCATATGGTCGGATGGGGTTAACACAATCAAGTTATCGCTACGGTCTTCTTGATTAATTCCGACAATATCGAACAGATTTAGGGCAAAGTTGACCAACGCGGTATCGTTATCTTGTGCAGCTATCTCATCGGCGAGACGTTCGGCTTTTTCTCCGCCATGAGAATGCAGCTCTAATAAGCGGTCACGGCCCGATTCAAGCTGAGATTTTAGATCGTCATGTTGCGCTCGACAGTGCTGAATAAAGTCTTCCAAGCCTTCATCCTTTTCTGGCGTAACCAAGAATTCTAATAGCTGTGGGTGCACACTATCGTAAATGGTACGGCCGGTCGGACAGGTACTTTCGAACGCGTCTAGCCCTTCATGGAACCAACGTAATAACACCGCTTGCGCCGTGTTTTCTAACCATGGCACCATGATTTCGATATCATGTAACTGACCGATACGATCTAGGCGGCCAATACGTTGTTCTAAGAGATCCGGGTTGAAGGGAAGATCGAACATCACCATACGGCTGGCGAATTGGAAGTTACGTCCTTCTGAGCCAATCTCTGAGCAGAGCAAGACCTGTGCACCGTCTTCTTGCGAAGCAAAGAAGGCCGCCGCTTTATCGCGTTCAATAATCGACAGTCCTTCATGGAATACGGCTGCGCGGATCCCCTCGCGCTCACGCAATACTTGCTCTAACTGAAGCGCAGTCGCGGCTTTTGCACAGATAACGAGGACTTTCTCTTTACGGTGTTCCAGCAGGTAGTTAATCAACCACTCCACACGAGGATCAAAAGCCCACCAGGTTCCGTTATCCCCTTCGAACTCTTGGTAAATTTGCTCAGGATAGAGCAAGTCGCGAGCACGTTCATCTTTGCTCTTACGTCCCGACATAATACCAGAGACTTTGATCGCCGTCTGGTATTGGCTTGGTAGCGGTAAACGAACGGCATGTAACGCGCGTTTCGGGAAGCCTTGTACCCCTTGACGGGTATTACGGAACAGTACGCGGCTGGTACCATGGCGATCGGTTAACATCTCGACCAGTTGCTGACGGGCGACCAAGCGCTCGTCGCTGTCACTGTTCGCTTGCAGGATCAGCGGACGAATATCTTGCTCTTTAATCAAGCCGTTAATCACGGCGATTTGTTGATCGGCTAGTGGCTCTTCCGCTAAGAGGTTGGCAACGGCATCCGCAACGGGTTGGAAGTGACGCTGTTCTTCTACAAACGCATCGAAATCATGGAAGCGGTCGGCATCGAGTAGACGTAAACGGGCAAAGTGGCTTTCCATGCCTAATTGTTCTGGCGTGGCGGTTAATAGCAATACGCCGGGGACCACATCGGCAAGTTTTTCAATCACTTGGTATTCACGACCTGGCTTACCCTCGGACCAAGAGAGGTGATGGGCTTCATCGACCACCATCAAGTCCCAATCGGCTTCCAGCATATCTTCTAAACGTTGCTTATTTTTGCACACAAAATCCAATGAGCAGATCACCAACTGTTCGGTGAAAAAGGGATTGGTGCTGTCAAAGCGTGCTTCATTATAACGTTCATCGTCGAACAGCGCGAAGTGGAGGGTAAAGCGGCGCAGCATTTCTACCAGCCACTGATGTTGCAGTGTCTCAGGGACAATAATCAAGACTCGTTCAGCGCGTCCAGCAAGCAGTTGCTGTTGGATAATCATGCCGGCTTCAATGGTTTTACCCAGTCCGACTTCGTCAGCGAGTAAGACGCGTGGTGCATGACGACGACCCACATCTTGCGCGATGTGTAGCTGGTGAGGGATCAGATTAGTACGCATCCCGCGCATGCCACTGGTGGGTAAACGGTATTGCTCACTTTGGTATTTTCTTGCACGGTAGCGTAACGCGAACCGGTCCATCCGGTCCAATTGTCCGGCGAACAGGCGATCCTGTGGCTTACTAAAGATAAGTTTACTGTCTAACATCACCTCGCGTAACACCACATTGGCTTCCTGTGTGTCGCTTCGCGTACCGATATAAGCAATGAGACCATTTTCATCGCGTACCTCGTCAACGACCAGTTGCCAACCTTCGTGGCTGGTAATGGTATCGCCTGGATTAAACATGACACGAGTGATAGGAGAATCATTACGGGCATAAAGTCGGTTTTCGCCGGTGGCTGGGAAAAGTAAGGTCACCATGCGTGCATCGATTGCAACGACAGTTCCCAGTCCAAGTTCACTTTCTGTATCACTAATCCAGCGCTGACCAAGTGTAAAAGGCATAAATTTTGCTCGATTCTCTTAATTATAGGGATGTATTGATTCACGGATAACGGGCCGAACATCGTTTCCACCCAGGTGGTGGGTAAAGGCCAGGTTATTTTGAAGGGCGCTATGGTACTGGAAGGCGGAGGATTCGTCACCTATCAAAATAGACCAAGTTGCCCAGTCATCACATTTTCAAAATTGCCGCCGACAAAACCGAGAATACCTTCTGCGACGGGCTGCAATTGCTTGGTTAAGTAATGAGTATAGTCGAGGGGAGCGGTCATTGCTGTAATGGGCTCTGGCCCTGCGAGGGTGATAACATAACGAATTGAGCTACCGCGACGAAAAGTCGACTTGTGCCCTTGTGCCATGGCGGCCTTTTCCGCAAGGCGAGCTGCACGCACATGAGGGGGAATGTTTTTTTCGTAATCGGCGAGTGGACGACGTAAGCGTTTTTTATAGACAAGCTGATCGTCCAACTTCCCCGCCAGCAGTTGTTGAACGGTATGTTGCATATAGTCTTCCCAAGGCTGATCACGGAAAATAAGGCCATAAAGCGTTTGTTGAAATTGTTGGGCGAGCGGCGTCCAGTCGGTGCGCACTGTCTCAAGACCTTTAAAGACTAAATTCTCCTCGCCGTTATTCATCACTAAGCCGGCGTAACGTTTCTTACTGCCTTGTTCTGCGCCACGGATGGTGGGCATCAGAAAACGACTAAAATGGCGCTCATACTCAATCTCCAAGGCACTATTTAACCCTAGTTCTTGCTGTAACGTCTCGTGCCACCATTGGTTAATTACTGTCACCAACTGCTGGCCAATCGCGTCAGCTTTCTGTTGATCACACTGTGCACCGAGCGAAATAAAGGTTGAGTCGGTATCACCGTAAATGACGGTGTAACCCTGTTGTTCAATAAGTTGTCGAGTTTGTTGCATGATTTCGTGGCCGCGCAGCGTAATCGAGGAGGCAAGGCGAGGATCGAAAAAACGACAAGAGGGTGTACCGAGCACACCGTAAAAAGCATTCATAATAATTTTTAGCGCCTGCGACAGTGGGGCATTCTTTTCACGCTTCGCTTTTTCTCGTCCTTGCCAAATTTGTTCGACAATAGCAGGTAGACAATGCACCGTTCGTGAAAACTGCGCAGAGAGGAATCCAGGTACTGCATGTTCGGGATTGGCTAAACCGACAATTAAGCCAACGGGATCGATTAAGAATGTACGAATGATCGAGGGATACAGACTTTTATAATCCAGCACAATCACCGACCGGTAGAGACCGGGCTGTGAATCCATGACAAATCCCCCCGGGCTTGGTTGCGGGGCGATATCGCCGAGATTAGGGGCGACAAATCCTAAACGATGCATACGCGGCAGGTAGAGATGCGTGAAAGCAGCTATCGATCCCCCGTGACGATCGGCAGGTAGCCCATTAGTGCTGGCGCGCTCAAGAAGAAATGCCATTAATTCGGTTTTTTGAAAGATACGTGTGACCAGCTCGCAGTCCTTCAAGTTATAGCGAGCAAGCGCGACTTTATCTTGGCGAAAGCGTTGGTTAATTTCTGCCATTCGATCGTGTGGCGTTGCGCTATCTTTACCCTCTCCGAGTAGAGTTTGAGACACATTCTCCAAACTAAAAGAGGGGAAATCCCAGAAAGCCGATTTTAACGCATCAATACCATCGATAATCCAGCGTCCTGCAGCTTGCGCGCTAAATACGCCAGGCTTGAAGCCATGTTCTTGCCAGACTAACAGCCCGCCGCCGCGACCGAGTTTTAGTGGCAGGCCAAAACGTTCAGCCTCGCGATGCAAGATACGCAGATCGAATTGAATGACATTCCACCCGATAAGGACATCTGGATCGTGGGTTGCCATCCACTGATTAAGAGCATGGATCAGATCGCGTGGGTGGGAGACATAGGTCAGGATAAAATCAGGGTGTTCCTCACTCGGTGTCGGCGGGCCGAGCATATAGACCTGTCGCTGTCCGCAGCCTTCTAAGCCAATACAGTAGAGTTCGCCACGCTCGTTAGTTTCGATATCTAAGGAGACCCATTTAAGCCTCGGGCGATAGTCAGGATGGGGTTTTAGCCGAGTCGGCTCGGCCGTTGAGCTTTTTCCTATCCAGACCGGCGCGGTAATGAACCGCTCCATCATATAACGATCGGTGGGGCGAATATCCGCTTCGTAAAGAGGAATATTGGCCTCAGCGAATTGTTGTGTAATGGCTTTGAGCGACCGTTGTTGCCTAAGGTAGAGTGTTGTTTGCCGGCGATGAGAAAAATCGTTTAACGCTGAATCTTGCAGGGTAACCCCCTGATGTTCGGCCAGAAGGTTTTCCACTTCGCTACGATATTCCGTCGGGAAGAATGCCGTTGCACGCTGCAAGGGAACCGAGATAGAGAGCGGGCCTTGGTCAGTCGCAAGCCAAAAAGAGACTTCAATCCCCCTAGGGGTATCGCGCCAATGACGAGTTAAGATAAAACCGGCCGTAATATTTTCCACATCGCTTCCTTATCATTAAGGGGTTCTACGCCGGAAGCCGCCAAAATTTACTTCACTGTTGCTCAGTCAAATCTTGAAGAATTTAGAAAATAAAGTACTTCGGTTGAGACGTACTTTAAATTATAACAATCTGGTTTTTTTATTCTGAATTGGATCCATCCTCAGAAGTGTATGTACCCTCAAAAGGATCTGCCCACTTATAATCATTATAAAATAATGTTGCTACATCACCAGTATCCCACAGTAGTGTTCCTCCTCCGCTGGAGGAAATCTTCCACTTACCACGAGTATTGTTGCTAAATTCAATGATTCCCTTAGCATAACAAGGGGAGTAACGTTCATGGACATTGAAATTTAAAGGCACAGGATATGCTTTAGAAAAGAATTCTCTCACATCTTTCTCTGTGATTTTAAACACACGGCAACCATCCATCACATTTTTCGACTCATCGTCACTTTTTCCTGTTTCATTAATTTTAACTTCTACTATTGTCCTGGGTGCAATGTGGTCTGCAAAAGCCACATTTATGGTAAAAATCACACCCAATATAGAAAATATTTTTTTTACCATCGGGCTGTGCCTGCTTCTGTCATAACTTTATATGATACTTCAGGGTGTCTAAATATTTCAGTCATTGATACTTTCAATGTGTCAGTAAGTTCTGCTACAAGCCATCTTAAAGAGCTATTTTGTGCATCATTTACTTTTTCATAAACAGCATTTCTCCCTTCGCCTGAAGTGGGTTTTCCCACAATTTCTATCCCCAGAGAGTCAAAGTTAGCAGGGTATCTTTCCGGGTATGGCTTCTTCTGTTCTATAGTCGCTAAGTTATTTTTTTAATGGTAAAGCCTCTTGTAAGGCTTCTAGCATAAAATTAACTCTTGCGGAGCTGTATTTTTTGCGTAGGTAAAGCGCATTGAGCTTCCTTGCCGGTAATGGATAGTTTTCTAAAATGGGGACGAGTAACCCAGTATTGATAGCGTCCTCTAAAAACATTTTAGCTTGGATGATAATCCCCATTCCTGAAATAGCGCCTTGTTTAATCACTTCACTAGAGTCACTGGTCAGTCGGCTATTTTTAATATTCTCTTTGAAAGACGTAGTTTGCCATTGGTCTAAGATACTGCCATTTAGAGAGATACATTGGTGCTTGAATAAATCTTCAGGTTTTTCAGGGGTGCCAAATTGCTCGAGATAGCTTGCGCTTGCACAAGCGACGAGTTCGTAGTCTGTGAGGGGCCTTGCAATGATATCCGTACTATCTGGTGGCTCGCCAATTCTTATCGCAATATCAATGTCCTCTCGCATGATATCGACGAGTCTATCTGTTAAAGAGAGATGTATATGTGTAGCGGGAAATCGATCCATGTAGTTTAAAGAAAATGGCAAAATTCTTTTTTTACCTAATATCTCAGGGCAAGAAATAGTCAGTTGACCAGAGGGAATTAGTTGATCATTTCTTAACCTCTCTTCACCTTCATCGACTAACTCTAAAACCTTTTTACAATGATGATAATATTCTCCCCCGGACGCGGTAAGGGAAATTCGACGAGTAGTGCGATTTAATAATTGAGTTTTTAAGTTGTTTTCCAATAACTTCAAGTGCTTACCTACCATTGTTGGCGATAATCTTAATTTTTCAGCAGCGCGATTAAGGCTGCCCAGTTCTACGGTAATCCCCCCATTTTTAACGGAGGTAATAAGTAGAATCAGTTAACACGTTGAATATGCTGCATCGGTGTAAAACCATTCAGTGCCATATTCGGTCGTTCATGATTATAAATCCATTGCCATTTTGTCGCATATTCCTG
>NZ_JABBFR010000078.1 GCF_018494065.1 Rosenbergiella gaditana
TTGCATTATTAAGCGTATTTGCCTCTTGTTGTGCTTGAGTGACAGCTTCTAATGTTTGTGCATCATTGATATGTTGAGTAGCTGTATTAACTTGAGCATGATTTAAATTTGCATACGTACTTAATGCTTGCTTAGCTGCAGCTTTAGCTTCTTCTACTTTACGATTACCATTAAGGTCTTGTTGCGCAGCTTTTACTTTTGCAATGGCTGCTTCAACTTGAGATTGTGTGGCATTCGTACCATTAGTTGGATCTGTAATAGCC
>NZ_JABBFR010000079.1 GCF_018494065.1 Rosenbergiella gaditana
CTCATACAGCAATTCGTGAAGATGCTTCTATGAACTTTGCTGCTATTGATGAGTTATTAGAACGTAATGATGATATTGAACTTATCTTTATTGAATCTGGTGGCGACAACTTAGCAGCTACATTCAGTCCTGAACTTGTAGATTTTTCAATCTATATTATCGACGTTGCTCAAGGTGAAAAAATCCCTCGTAAAGGTGGACAAGGTATGATTAAATCAGACTTTTTCATCATCAATAAAACGGATTTAGCACCACATGTTGG
>NZ_JABBFR010000080.1 GCF_018494065.1 Rosenbergiella gaditana
CCTCTACCTTTGTGAACTTCTACAATGACGGTATCTCCATCTAAGGCTCTATTGATTTTTGTTGGCGGGATGAAGATGTCATCTACACCCTCTTCTTCTGGTCTTAAGAACGCAAATCCTTTTTTATTCTGACTTAACGTTCCTCTTACTAATTTCGAATTTGACTTACTAGATTGCTTTCGTTGATATCTATCTGTCTTCGTACGTTCAATCAAACCAGTTTGTTCTAGTTCAACAAGCACCTTTATTAAATCTCTGAATG
>NZ_JABBFR010000081.1 GCF_018494065.1 Rosenbergiella gaditana
GGTTAATAGACGTTGTATTATTATCATTAGTCGATGCTTGGGATTCAACATCATTATCTTCATTTACTGCATTTTGGTAATCTGATGTTTCAATCTTTTTGACCTCATCATCTTCATTATCATTTTCATATATATTCGATGATTGCTCCTCATTAACATTCATTAAATCTTCGCTATTTTTATTTAATTCTTCACCACTATCTTCCTCTATTTTTTGTTCTGAAATATCAACCTTATTTTGCGTTTGTTCTTCTAATATAT
>NZ_JABBFR010000082.1 GCF_018494065.1 Rosenbergiella gaditana
ATATAATACCTATTATGTATATAATAACTTTAGTTATATCATCATATATAATACAAGAAAAGAACATATATGATCAAATGTATTGTACACTGTTGGTGTCGGCATTTTATGATTATGCTCTTCATGCACCAGGAATAGAAAGTATATATATGTTCCATGTTGTATTAGGATTATGTACTTTAATGTCATTATATAAGTTAGTAAAAGATAGAGAAGTTATAAGAAATATAGACAAGAAAATTTTAGGAATATATGTTATTT
>NZ_JABBFR010000083.1 GCF_018494065.1 Rosenbergiella gaditana
GGATAAAATCTATGATCATTTCTAATATCTTTAGGTAACATCTTTCTTGCTTCTTTATTTGGTGTAGCATAGCCTACCCATTCAGTATTCTGCTTATTGTTTTTTTCATCTAACAGAAAATTAATAAAGCGATATGCGCCTTCTTTATTTTGTGCAGTTTTAGGTATTACCATATTATCAAACCATAAATTTGATCCTTCTTTTGGAATAACATAATTATATTTGTCACTATCTTGAACTAATGGAGCAGCAACTC
>NZ_JABBFR010000084.1 GCF_018494065.1 Rosenbergiella gaditana
GATGATACCTTTTTCTTCTAATTCTTTTTCCATGTTGTGATAAACAACTTCGGATTCATATTGAGCAGATACACCTGCTAAATATTTTTGTTCAGCTTCAGGAATACCTAATTTATCAAATGTACGTTTGATTTCTTCAGGTACTTCATCCCATGAACGTTCAGTATGTTCTGATGGTTTTACATAGTAAGTAATGTCATCAAAGTCTAATTCTGATAAGTCGCCACCCCATTGAGGCATTGGCATTTTATAGAAT
>NZ_JABBFR010000085.1 GCF_018494065.1 Rosenbergiella gaditana
GAGGTAGTACCCGATGACCTTATCATGCAACTCCACCGACTTTGAGAATGACAGTGATTTCCGTCCCAGCCTTGCCAAATGTTGCCTGAGATTCAGATTATGCCGCTCAATTCTTTGAGTATAACGCTTACTGATAACGTGAAACTTACCCTTCAACCGTGATTCATACAACGGCCATCCATCTGTCATCCACACTACTATCTCAAAGGCCGACAGCAGATTCAGAAGACGTTCCAAGGTTGTTATCGTCCGTTC
>NZ_JABBFR010000086.1 GCF_018494065.1 Rosenbergiella gaditana
GACTGCCAGATAGCACCAGCGATTTCCTGCCCAGATATACGTAATATCTCCACACCACACTCTGTCTGGCTCGGGCACAGCGAACTGGCGCTCAAGCAGATTCGGCAGGCAGGTATGCTCTAGATGGGCATTTTTGTACTGATGTTTTCCGGGCTGGCAACTGCTTAGATTCAGATGTTTCATTAAACGCCCTGCACGGTAACGGCTCATCGGAACGCCATTTTGGGTTAGCATTTCAGCTAGCGTACGCGC
>NZ_JABBFR010000087.1 GCF_018494065.1 Rosenbergiella gaditana
TACTTAAATTGTAATGCATTTATACATATATTAGGGGGCCATTTTAAATGAAATTATTTAATCAATATACTAAATACTTATTGTCAGGTAGTATCATTGCTGCAACATTATTAAGTAGTACGAATGTATCTTTAGCTTCTGGGACAAATACAGAGGACAACAAAAAACCAAGTAATGATGAAGCTATTGCTTTCGGTAATACTAAAAACCCTAAAAATGTCATTTTCTTAGTTGGCGATGGAATGGGTC
>NZ_JABBFR010000008.1 GCF_018494065.1 Rosenbergiella gaditana
TCATAGAAATCTCCCCTGAGTTCAGGTTAGTAGAAAATTCTACTTATGAACACACCGATTTTTCGGGGGGATTACCCTACTATTTGAACGAACACGGACATGCTAAGAAAAAGGTTCATTATCTACCTGAGGTTTAGAGTGAAGAAACTAATAGAGAGTTTATCATTCATAAGTTTTCATTCAATCTCTTCCTCTATCTACTTTAGAGGGGGATTTATGCGATCATTGACCTATTATTTTTTCTACATTCTTACCGCACTCGTGATATTTTATTTTCTCTTCACGGGTGATTATACAAACATAAATTTCCACCCACATTTCGCGCCGTAATACCTTTGGCGATAAGAGAAAGGGGCAGGGGTAACGGAATAATACTGCATTGACGTTCATTCAGAGGTATTGCCCTCTCCGAGAGAGTTAATGCCAAAGTGAGGTCTTACCCGATAGTCCCGTTCATATTCTCAACCCTCCCTCAATCAACCGAAAACTTTTCGGTCATCTGTCGCTGTCATTTCACGCTGGTCGGTTATAGTCCACCTCTGTTATTTGCTCATTTTATGGGGGTATCGATCCTTGCGTAGATTATTTTTTCTCTTATTAATGGTCACTGCCTCAAACTGTCAGGCAGAGCGTACCTTTGTCTTCTTTCGCCATGCAGAAAAGCAGATGAACTTCAGTGGACAACTCTCTTGCCAAGGGTTAAATCGGGCGCTGCGGTTACCCGAGGTATTAGTGCCTCGCTATGGAAAACCTGACGCGCTTTACGCCTCGGCACCGATTGAAGAGAAAGAGGGGAGTTCTATTCGCGCCATTGCAACACTGATGCCGATCGCCATTCAGACCTCTGAAAGTATAGGGTTACAATTTCATGCTAACGATACATATGCCTTAGTGAGCCGATTATTAGCGAGCGATAATCACCAAGTGACCTACATTGCTTGGGAGCATGATCACTTAGTCGAAGCGGTAAAAGAGTTAGTGGCGACGACCGGAGGAGACGCTTCGCAGATCCCTTCAATTTCCGCCTTCGATTATGATTCCATTTATTTGGTAAAGGTCGATAAACACCTTCATTTTAGCTGGTTCACGTTAGAAAAAGAGGGGTTGAATCAACTGCCTACTCAGTGTGTGAGGGCGATTGATCCCTAGTACAGAAGAAAAGGGCAACACTCCTCGTCTCGCTGTAATACGATTTTGTTTCGGAGTGTTTTAATATCGGTAACTTTACTTGACGTAGGCGGTACAGACCGCAACAATCCGAGCTCGCGAATTATGAGGAAAGTTAATGGAAGCCTGGATCCAACATTTATTAGAACAATCGGTCGGCTGGGCGATAGGCGTTGTTGCGGTTGTCACCTTCTTAGAGTCCTTAGCACTGGTTGGCTTAATACTGCCCGGAACCGTCATGATGGCTTCGCTAGGCGCATTAATTGGCAGTGGACATGTCAGCCTCTATCCGGCGTGGGCAGCGGGTTTCATTGGATGCTTAGTCGGCGATTGGCTTTCATTTTATATCGGTTGGAAATTCCAAGGGCCCTTACATCGCTGGAAGTATCTGCAAAAGCATCAGGCACTACTTAATAAGACCGAACATGCTTTGCATAATCACAGTGTCGCCACTATTTTGATTGGGCGTTTTGTCGGGCCAACCCGTCCGCTGATCCCGTTGATTGCCGGAATGCTGGAACTTCCGGCGAAGAAGTTTTTACCGCCTAATCTCGCGGGCTGTATTTTGTGGCCGCCGATCTATCTGCTGCCCGGTATTCTCGCGGGGGTCGCCATTGATGTGCCAGCGGGATCGCAAGATAGCTTATTCAAGTGGTACTTAGCCGGTGTGGCAGTACTGATGTGGTTGAGCGTCTGGCTGATGTGGCGCTGGTTACGTCCGGCTAAAGCAGAATCGGTTCAGGGGGGATTAACCCCAGAACGCCTGCGTTATCTTGCACCGATTATGCTGGTGATTACGGCCATCGCTTTTTTCCTGTTACTTCAACACCCAATGATGCCAATGTTTGGCCACTTATTGTGGAAAGTCTTTATTGGTCATTAGTACGCCTAATACCTAGCACCTTGGCGGCATCTATGTCGCCTTTTTCCAGCTGTTGCCATGTCCCGCTCCATGCCAATTTTCCTTGATCGATTAAGATACAGCGATCAGCAAGAAAACGTGCATCCGAAAATTGGTGGGAGACCATCACTAGCGTTAAGCGATTCTCCCGACACAGCTCCTGTGTCAGCACCAACATCTCTTGACGAAGGGCGGGATCTAGGGCAGAAAAGGGTTCATCCAGAAGTAGCAAAGGCTGATCGCGCAGTAGACAACGGGTGAGGGCGACACGTTGTCGCTGCCCTCCTGATAGTTGCGCCGGTAAACGATCCATCAGCGGTAACAGCCCCGTACGTTCAGCTAAGGCCTGTAATTTCTCTTTCTGGGAGGGAGAAAGACGCATGGCAGGAGATAAACCTAGGGCGAGGTTCTGCCTTACACTTAGGTGAGTAAAAAGATTATTTTCCTGAAATAACATCGACAGCGGCCGTTTGGCGGGAGCGAGAGAGGTTACGTTCTGCTCAGCAATCCACACTTCTCCCTGCGTCGCAGGAATAAAGCCCGCGATTAAATTGAGAAGCGTACTTTTGCCTGCGCCACTAGGGCCTAACACCACAATACGCTCACCGGCAGCGACTGATAAGGTAAAACTTAGGGGCTGTTGTGGATAATCACAACTCAGTTGGTTTACGGTCAGCATCGCGCTCCGCCAAGGTTTCAATAAGGATAAAAAATAGGAAGCAAATAAGTAATAGCAGCAGCGCGGTCACTGCAGCTTGCTGCGTCCGATAAGCGCCCATTTGCTGATAGAGATAATAAGGAAGCGTTTGAAAATCTTGGCTACCAAAGAGTGCAATCACCCCAAAGTCCCCCATCGACATTAATGATGCAAAAGCGAAAGCCTGTAATAGCGGTTGTCGTAAAATCGGTAATTCAATATGACGTAAACGCTGCCAACCGCGAATATCTAGGGCGAGGCAGAGACGGCTATATTGATTCGCCAAGTCCCGCATTGGGCTTTCTAATAATTTGCTGGCATAGGGTAGTGCCATCAAGGTGTTGACGATAATTACCAGATAGGCCGGGGAGCTGCCAAGTCCAATGGTTTGATTGAGGATCAGAAAAGCGCCTGTGGCGAGCACGATGCTGGGCACCCCTAATATAATCATTGCACTGCCTTCAAGGCAACTGGCCCATCCATACTGCTGCCGTCGACGGTATTCGCGTGAGGTCCACAACAACATGAGGGTGATACTGACACTGAGCGCCCCGGCGGCAACAGCAATGTTTAGTGAAAGGGCGACTGCCTGCCATAATGCCGGATCTTTTAAGGCATCGAGGGTGTGCGTACCAAGACCGGCAGCGATGACCGCGATAAGCGGTGGGATCAGTAATAGGACAAGCACCATTAATGAAACGCTATCGATGATACGTGCGCAGACACCTTCTACTTTAGGCTGCCAGTTCTGGCGTAAACTCACCTCATGCGCACGAATCGGTGTGAGCCAATGACTGAGTAATAATAATCCGCTGCAGCAACAAAGTTGGATCAAGGCGAGAAGTGCTGCACGTCCCGGGTCATAATCAAAACTTAAGGCTTGGAAAATAGCCAGTTCTAAGGTTGTGGCTTGAGGACCGCCGCCTAGGGTTAATATGATGGCGAAGCTGGTGAAGCAGAGCATAAAGATCAGGACAAAAGCGGGGATAAGTTGCCGTTTTAACCAAGGGCATTCCAGAAATTTAAACAGATTCCAGCCCTGCATTGCGAGTTGATCAGCCAGTTGACGTTGCTCATTGGGGATTTGTTGCAAGGCTTGTAATAACAAGCGTGTGGCGAGAGGCAGATTAAAAAAGACGTGGGCGAGCAGAATCCCACTCAGTCCATAGGGACTAAAGCTATAATTAATTCCTAGCCGATGGCACAGTATGGCCAGCCAGCCTTCACGGCCATAGACGGTCATCAATCCGAATATCGCCACCAACACTGGCAGAATTAAGGTCATGCTGGAGAGTCGCAGCAGCAAGGTTTTGCCGAGAAAATGTCGGCGCTGTAGGGCACGGGCGATGGGGATTGCCAAGCCGATGGCGATGAGGGCGGATAGCGAGGCTTGTTTAAACGAAAAGGCGATCAGGTGATGAAGATAGGCATCTTCTAGCAGCCCCTTTAATGAGGGGACGGGGGCAGCGAAGAGCAGCGCGATCAGCGCTGCGCCAAGACATCCCAGTATGGTTATCGCCGCAATACTGCCGGGAAGTCGCCAAGTATTCATTAATGAGACACAGCCATCTGCCACGCGTCGACCCAGGATGATCGGGATGCTGCGACGTCAGACGCACTGTATTGCAGTGCGTGGCGTGGCACTGGCAGATTCGCTATGGCTGCCGGAAGCGGTTGATGCGTAGCCGGATACATCCAGTTCCCGGTTGCTAAGGTTTTTTGGAAATTATCAGACAGCATAAACTGCATAAATTGATGGGCTAATGCCGGTTGTGGACTTTTGGCTAACTGTCCAGCCACTTCTACTTGTAGATAATGACCTTCTGAGAAATTTGCAGTGGCGTAATCATTATTATGTTCTTCCATAATATGATAAGCCGGAGAGGTGGTATAACTCAGTACCAAGTCCGCTTCGCCTTTTAAAAAAAGCCCGTAAGCTTCACTCCAACCGCGAGGGATAGTGACGGTCTTTTTCGCTAACTGTTGCCATGCCTGTGAGGTTTTATCGCCGAAGACATGGTTCATCCATAACAATAGCCCTAGTCCCGGTGTACTGGTACGGGGATCTTCATAAATTACACGCCATTTTTCGGGGCTTTCCACTAACTCATGCAAACTTTTTGGTGGATTTGGTAAGCGTTTTTTATTGTAGACGAATGCAAAATAGCCATAGTCGTAGGGGATGAAGGTCTTGTTAGTCCAGCCATTAGGTAGGTTAAGCTTTTGTGTATCAATATTGGCCGGAGCAAACAGACCAGTCTTTGTCGCACTCTCTAAGAGATTGTTATCCAGCCCCAGCACCACGTCAGCCTTACTACGATTTCCTTCCATTCGCAGGCGATTAAGCAGCGAAATCCCATCTTCTAAGGTCACATAACGTAACGTACAGCCACAGTGTTGCTCGAAAGCGGTTTTAATCGCCGGGCCTGGTCCCCATTGTGACGCAAAAGAGTCATAGGTGTAGACCGTTAATACTGGCTTAGCAGCCAAGGCGGGCAATGCGGTAAGGGCCAATAATAACCCTGAAACGAATTTTTTGGATGGAAACACTTTGCGCTCCTACAATAACGTTGCTCGTTGGCGCAAAGGATCTGAGAGGATTTCGCTCAAATCCCTCCGCCGGTATTAACCGGATCAGGTTCTACGGGTTTCTCTCAGCAGTCCATGACTGCACCCCGTTGAGTCTGAGCATTCTAGGCAATTATTGAGTAAGAGGAAAGGAAAGATCATGAAAGCCCGCGCAGTCAGCGTTCGACTGCGCGGTAGGGATGGGTCAGTGACAGATTTGTTCCAGCGCGCGATCCAAGCCGCCAACTAACCAATCAATATCTGATGCTTGGAAGGCAAGGGGAGGACGAAGTTTCAGCACGTTACCATAAGGTCCAGCCACTGAGGTGAGGATACCTTGATCACGTAGGCGCTCGATTAAATCCAAGGCTAAAGCCTTGTTCGGTTGCTTACTTTCTGGGTCGGTGACCAATTCAAAGCCGATAAATAATCCCGCCCCTCGCACATCCCCGACACAGCGATATTTTTGCTGCAAGCCGCGCAATTCTTTTATAAGAAGTTCTCCCATTTCTCGGCTATGTTGTTGCAAGTTCTCTTCCTGAATGACTTTTAGCACAGCTTGGGCTGCAGCCATCGAAACAGGGTTACCCCCAAAGGTATTGAAATAAGGAATATGATCACTGAAAGACGCCAGTACATCGCTTTTCGCGAAAAGTGCTGAGACGGGAATTCCGTTACCCATGGGTTTGCCGGTGGTAATGATATCGGGTACCACGCCGTGCCGCGCAAATCCCCAAAAGGTATCGCCAGTCCGTGCAAAACCGGGTTGTACCTCATCAGCAATAAAAATCCCGCCATTCTTATGCACGACATCGATGGCAGCTTTAAGAAAGCCAGGAGGATTAGGTAATACCCCATCAGATGAGAAGATCGAATCAGCGAGAAAGCCCGCAAATTTAATTCCTTTTTGCTTCATATCGTCGATCTGTTTTTGGATTTCATTTGCAAACCATTGGCCCGGATCGCTTGGGGTTAAGCGATAAAAATCGGGGGCAGGTACCACTCGTGTGGTCGAGGCCAGCGCTTGGCCGCTTCCCAGTGCAGGCGATGCACCAGAGGTCAACTCGCTGGTACCATGATATGCCTCTTGGGTAACGATAATCCCAGTTCCCCCACTAAAGGATTTGGCAACACGTATTGCCAGATCGTTCGCTTCAGATCCCGTACACATATACATGGCGCGATCGATCTCTGCTGGGGTGGTTGCAAGGATTGATTCGGTATAGTTTAAGATATTCTCATGCAGATAACGGGTATGGGTATTGAGTTGCTGCATTTGCTGGCTAACGGCCTCGATCACCGCAGGGTGGCAGTGGCCAATACTGGCGACATTGTTATAGACATCTAAATACTTACGGCCTTCTGCATCCCACAGATATTGCCCTTTGCCCTTCACTAAGTGAACGGGATTACGGTAAAAGAGGCGATAGGATTCGCCTAAGATCCGATCTCGTTTGTCGGTTAATTGACGGATTTCAGGGCTTAAGGCGTCTGCATGTTCAGCGCGAAAGCTGTTGGTATCCATAATCGTGGAACGTGTTGGCATCATCTACTCCTTGCACTGCTGTCGTCAGTAAGAGGTAACGGATAGGAACGGTGCCCTATCTCACTAGGCGTTATTCGTTTTCTACGATAGTTAGGGTGATCGGCTGACTTGCTTGGCGTCTCACTTTCGTGGTGAGGAAGTAAAGGTAGCCGATGATCATTAACCCGATAAACAGTCCACCAATCACTGGATTGAACCAGAGCATAGTGACAAAACAGATCGTTGAGAGCACTAACGCAATGCCGGGGATCACTGGGTATCCGGGTGCGCGATAGCTGCGCTCAAGATTAGGGGCGGTTTTACGTAAGCGGTAAAGGCTTAACATACTCATGATGTACATCACGTTGGCACCGAACACTGCCATGGTAATCATCGCGGCGGTCAAACTCATACCCTGTAGAGTCATCCCATCATTACACACCACGATCATCCCGATGATGCCACCAGCAATAATGGCACGGTGCGGGGTTTGAAAACGACTTAATTTACACAGTGAGGCGGGAAGATAGCCGCCGCGGGATAAGGCAAAGAACTGACGGGAATAACCAAGAATAATGCCATGGAAGCTGGCTATTAGACCGAATAATCCAATCCACACGAGCATATGCATCCAACGAGAGTGCTCACCCACAATCATTTTCATCGCTTGCGGTAGCGGATCATTAATCCCTGATAAGGCACGCCAATCGCCAGCACCGCCCGCAAATAGCATGACGCTTAATGCTAAGAACACCAAGGTCAATATTCCGGTTAAGTAAGCGATAGGAATTGTTTTTTTCGGGTTTTTAGCCTCTTCTGCAGCCATCGCGGCTCCTTCAATCGCTAAGAAAAACCAGATAGCGAAGGGAATTGCAGCAAAAATACCGGGCAGGGCGGCCATCGAGAAATGCTCCTGTCCCGACCAGCCATGGGCCACGAAATTACTCATGCTAAACCCTGGGGAGACGACGCCCATAAAGACCAGCAGTTCAAACACCGCTAACAGGGTAACGATCAGTTCAAACATTGCCGCCAATTTTACGCCGAGGATATTTAGCCCCATAAAGACAATATAGGCACCTAAGGCGGCATATTTAGGGTTAAGTGTTGGATATTGCACATTGAGATAGGCCCCAATCGCCATCGCGATAGCGGGGGGAGCGAAGACGAATTCGATCAGGGTGGCGAGCCCAGCGATTAATCCGCCGGTATCCCCAAACGCGGCACGACTATAAGCGAAAGGTCCACCGGCTTGTGGGATAGCCGTTGTCAGTTCAGTAAAACTAAAGATAAAGCAGGTATACATCACGGCGATAATGAGCGTGGTGACGAGGAAGCCGAGCGTTCCTGCTACGCCCCATCCATAGCTCCAGCCAAAATACTCGCCTGAGATAACCAGACCTACGGCAATCCCCCATAAATGCAGTGCACCGAGTGTCGGTTTTAATGATGTCGTCATAGTGAACCCCGTTAGCATTATTGAAGACGTCGTCGCAGGTAAATACTGCGTTTCGAAAGATAATGCAGTGCTTAACGGCGAGAAACTTGACCGGAAAAGACAGTTTGTTGTTACTTCAAGTTAAGTCATGCAGCAAAAAGTCACGCCTGTACTCTCCTGTCAATTTTCGCTGTTTTATCGTCAAGCCCGCAGAGGTCACTCTGATGGATGCTACACCTCACATTAGGTCCCAACGCTGTGTAGGAGAAGATGATGAGTGTGAAACAATACGATGCTCTTGACCAAGCGGTATTAATGCATATTGCGAATCACGTCGTACAAGCCTATCCGCTGCTACAGAACGCGGAAATCAAATTATTATGTCGTTCAGAAAACGCCACATTTTCGGTGACTGCTCAAGGGAAGCGTTATGCGCTGCGTTTACATCGTGGTAATTATCATCAGAAAGCGGCTATCGAGAGTGAATTACTGTGGTTGGACGCACTGCGGGTAGAAGGGATCCAAGTGCCTGAAGCATTACGCGATGCTAAAGGGGAGCGTATCCAAACGTATGTATTATCCGCAAACGAGCAGCGTCACGCGGTGATTTTTCACTGGATCGAGGGCGAAATGCCTACCAGTGAGGTGTCGCCCGACGCCTTTAAGCAGTTAGGGGAGATTACTGCACGGTTACACCAGCACAGTCGTCACTGGCAGCGCCCGGCAGATTTTCAGCGCTTACGCTGGGACCATCACTCGATGGTAGGTGCCTCCAGCCATTGGGGAGATTGGCGTGATATTAGCGATCTGTCTGTCAAGGATCATGACCTTATCTTCACTGTGATCGGTGACGTGGAAGCAACGCTCACCCGTTATAGCCAACAGAGTAACCGCTTTGGCTTGATTCATGCTGATCTGCGTCTCACCAATCTTTTATTAGATCGTGGCGAAACACGGGTGATCGATTTTGACGATTGTGGGTTTGGTTGGTATTTACATGATCTGGCGGCGGCGATCAGTTTTGTGGATCATCATCCGAACGCACCGCTATGGGTGGATCGCTGGATCGAGGGGTATCAAAAGGTACATAGTTTTAGTGACGACGACTTTGCTGTATTACCTGCACTGTTAATCCAACGGCGTATTCAATTGACGGCATGGCTGGCCTCGCATCGCGATACAGAAATGGCAAGAAGCGTCGCGCAAGGGTGGTCCGCACAAACCCTTGAGCTATGTCGCACTTATTTGGAGGGTAAGCAGCTACCCATTGGTCAAGGTGTGCACTATTAAGTAGCAGGAAGGTGTGGTTTTCCGTCATCGTGATACAAAGCGCGTGTTTTATCGCGCTTTTTACTCTTGGTATGAAATTTGCTGAACGATTAATATCGTTGCGATTTTCCATGAGGTCATCACCATGCAATCATTATACTCTCCCTCGCACCAACCGGCTCATCATGGCGTCTTAGCGGCAGCCGCGAGTGGACTTAGCCAATTTATCACGCACCAAGGCGGGGATAGTGATCGGGTGTTTGGCATGAGTGGCATTAATCCTGAGTTACTGGGTAATCCGACCATGAGCTTGAGTTTAGTGAATTATTGTCGCGTGATGGAAGTCGCGGCAAAACATTCAGGGGTGGATAACTTTGGGCTTTACTACGGCAAGCAGTTCAAACCGCAATCACTTGGTTTGATTGGCTATATAGGGATCTGCTCAGCCACCTTAGAAGAAGCGTTGCGCAATGTGGTTCGTGCTTTTCCCTATCATCAACACGATACACTGATTCAATTGGTCGATAAGGGCGACAGCTGGCAATTACACTATCAAGTACGCCATGGCGCCATTTTGCAACGTCGGCAAGATGCAGAATTAACGCTGTGTATGTTCTTAAACTTGATTCGTCATGCGTTAGGTAGCCACTGGTCACCCAGAGAAGTCCATTTTGAACACCCGCGCCCTGCCGCGTGGCATGAACACTGTAAGGTTTTTGATGCGCCTATTTGGTTTGATCAACCGACCAACTGTATGGTGATCCCGAAAAGCGATGGGTTACGTACCATGCCGGACAGTGATCCAATGTTATTGACCGTGACACAAGATGCGATCCGCCAGTTAAATTATCACGTGTCCACACAGCCCTTAATTGATCAGATTCGTATGCAGGTGCAATTAGCGATAGGGCAGGGGGAACCGGATCTTGAACTGATTGCGGATCAAGTATCAATGACCCCTTGGTCACTGCAACGCCGATTACGCCAAGAGGGCGTCAGCTTTACAGGACTGGTGGATAAAGTGCGTGGCGAGATGGCGATGAGCTTTCTGGAACAGCCACACATCTCGGTGACCGATATGGCATTACTGCTTGGATATTCGGAAGTCAGCGCCTTTTCACGGGCCTTTAAACGCTGGTTCGGCACCAGTCCCCGTCAATGGCGTCAGTCACAAATCGAAAGATATTTTGCCGATACCTCGATCATTCTGTAACTGATATGATAAAGGTCTCGTATTGACCCATGCTAACCCTTAACTAGGGCGTTAGTCTTATAGGCCACTTATGCAATCATTTACCCCGCCCGCCCGGAAAGGGGGAAACCCTGTTTTTATGATGTTTATGCTGGTGACATTCTTTGTCAGCATTGCTGGGGCGTTACAAGCTCCGACACTCAGTCTTTATCTTAGTCAGGAGTTACAGGCTAAACCTTTTATGGTTGGACTGTTTTTTACCATCAATGCCGTGACCGGTATCATCATCAGTTTTATATTGGCCAAGCGTTCAGACCGCAAAGGTGATCGACGGCAGTTATTGATGTTTTGCTGTGCGATGGCCATTGCGAATGCGGTGATGTTCGCTTTTGTGCGGCAGTATGTGGTGCTGATTACACTGGGGCTGATCTTGTCGGCCTTAACCAGTGTGGTAATGCCACAACTTTTTGCTTTAGCAAGGGAATATGCTGATCGTACTGGACGTGAAGTCGTAATGTTCAGTTCGGTGATGCGTGCGCAAATGTCTTTAGCCTGGGTGATTGGCCCACCGATCTCTTTCGCACTGGCACTTAATTATGGTTTTATTACCTTATATCTGGTGGCGGCCGCGTTGTTTCTCTTATCACTCATTTTAATTAAAACCACCTTACCCAGTGTGCCAAGGCTATATCCAGCAGAGGATTTGGCCAAAAGCGCGGTCAGTGGCTGGAAACGTACGGATGTACGTCTACTCTTTGCCGCCTCGGTACTGATGTGGGTGTGTAGTCTGATGTATATCATCGATATGCCGCTCTATGTCAGTCAAAGCTTAGGTATGCCTGAAAGTTTTGCTGGAGTACTGATGGGGACGGCCGCGGGTCTAGAAATTCCGGTAATGCTGCTGGCGGGTTATTTGGCTAAACGGATAGGTAAACGGTTATTGGTGATCGTTGCGGTGGTTTGTGGCCTTGCTTTTTATCCCGCGATGTTAGTATTTCATCAACAAACAGGATTATTAGTTATCCAACTTCTAAATGCGGTATTTATCGGTATTGTGGCAGGGTTAGTGATGCTGTGGTTTCAGGATTTGATGCCGGGTAAAGCGGGCGCTGCGACGACGCTATTCACCAATTCGGTTTCCACCGGGATGATCTTTGCGGGACTTTGCCAGGGGATATTAAGTGATGTTCTCGGCCATCAGGCGATTTATTACTTAGCGACAGTTTTGATGGTTATCGCACTGCTACTGTTACTGCGAGTCAAAGAGCAAGCATAGGGATAAGGGGGCCAAATGGCCCCTTGTTTTAGAGACTATTGTGGTGGGAAGGCGGCGTAGGCATTAACGCCCGAATATCTGTGCCGGTTGGAGTTTGATGGACACGCAAGCCAAATGCAGGCAGAGCCGCGTAGATATAATCAAAAATATCGCTTTGGATCGCTTCATAATCTGCCCACACCACAGTATTGGTAAAGGCATAAATCTCAATCGGTTGACCGTTCTCGGTGGGCGCTAACTGACGCACCATTAGCGTCATATCTTGTCGGATGTGTGGATGGGTCTTCAACCAACTCTCCAACCAGATACGAAAGGTACCAATATTGGTTAAGGCACGATGATTAAGTAACGAAGCATTATGAGTATCGCGCTGCGCATTCCACTGAGTGATCTCTTGCTGCTTAGTTACTAAGTAGGGGCTAAGCAGATGGGCTTGGCCAAGTTGGTCAATTTCCGTCTCAGACAAAAAGTGAATGCTAGTCGTATCGATGTTGATGCTACGCTTAATGCGTCGTCCACCTGATTCAGACATTCCCCGCCAATTTTTAAAGGAGTCGGAAATCAAGGCGTAAGCAGGGATAGTGACGATAGTTTTATCCCAATTATGGACTTTCACCGTCGTTAAATTGATATCGATCACCGCGCCATCTGCACCATATTTTGGCATATCGAGCCAATCCCCAATTTTTAGCATATCGTTGGCTGAGAGCTGAATACCGGCCACTAAACCGAGAATAGGGTCGCGAAACACCAACATCAACACGGCGGTCATCGCACCCAGTCCTGTCAGCAGGGTACCGGGTGATTTTCCTAGTAATAGCGAGATCATCAAAATGGCGAGTAAAATCGCCATAATTAATTTAATACTTTGGAAGATGCCGCGCAGCGGGATCTGTTTGGCGAATTCGCTTCTGGCGGTCACCGCTTGGATCACATCGAGCAGTGAGAAGCCGATCAATAAGCTGAAGAGCATCACCCATAATTGACAGAGGGTGGTCAGGCCGACGAACAGCATACTTTGTGGATTGAACAGGATATGCAGCAATGTTTGAAAGAGTGCGCCTTGTAGTAGCCACGTCGCGCGATTAAATAAGCGGTGTTTAAATAAGGATTTTGGCCAAAGATATTGGCTTTTTTCTGACTGTTTTTTCAGTATGGGTAATAGTAGTTTGTGTAAGAGTACATGGATAATCAGTGAGAGAAAAATCATCGCGGTTAACATGAGTAAGGTCGCGATAATATCGGTGTAATGAGTGAGACCTAGGGTCTGAAGCCAATGTTGTAGTGGGAGTTGCATATTGAGTATAACGTCCTTATTTTTATAGTCTTTTATTTAAATTCAACTTTCATTGTATGTCTAATTTTATACCAATATCATATTTTCATAAAAACTATTGAAATGGTAACTAAAAACGAATTAGTAATGAGTAAGCAGAGGTAATAGCGCATAACATGTTCACCTGTTCTTGGGGGATTACCAAAACAGCGGCTGTTTTAGCTTTCTACGCATAACGGTGTCACTGTATCTAAGTTTTACTGCACACAAAAATCCCATTCCTCATCACTTTCACCGTTAAGTGCTACGTCTGCATAATTAATGGAGGATGAAGTTGTTCACTTTCGCAGGATTTTTTTGAATATGGATAACGATATTAATACTGAATTAGAGCGTTTTTGCGGTTTAATGGGTAAACATGGAATGGAAAGCCTTAGACCTTTGATTCAGTACTTATGAGCTTCATAGGGTAGTGGGGGGTGAAAAAACAGAGGGTAGTCACGAAAGCAACCTTTGGGATTCTGGCTATGAAATTAAACCTGAGAAAATTAAAAATGCGGAGTATGAACTCTAATACTTAGACGTCAACGCGAAGAAAAAGAGTAGAAATAATTTATATCTTTTCATCATCTTGTGTAATCAGCCTTATAATATATTTTCAACTCAGTCTCTCGACGTTTCATCAATCCAGAACTAACACTTCCCTGACTTTTGTTCCACGCTTTCCAAGCTGAATCAAGATTATCTCTGCTTTCTCCATTGATGATCTGGACAACGGTTGAGTCACCAAACCCTCTTGAGTCCAACCCGGTACAGATGCGAAAAAACGCCACTGGCAGCAGCCATTGGTAACTGGGGAATTTAGCGGGAGGTTACTAAACGCGTATATCTTTATATAAATATATACGACTACTTGAAGGTATCAGCCTAGATGCGAAACTAACCATACTGATTTGGTGACTGTTCCCGCTAAAGTCCAGTTACCGTCCGGTTTCGAAGAGTTACTAGCTCGACTAGCCCGAACCAACCCGCCTTCCGGCGGTTTTTTTCGTTTACAGGACTGGAGATTACGCCCGAAGAAAAAGGATCACAAGAAGATCCTTTTGAATTCACTGGAATTCATCGTATGGAGTCCCAAACTTTCGATATATCTGAACAAATACTTCCTTTGGCGACTGAAATTTAGCAATCGTAATTACGTCATCGTCATGACGATGCTTCCAACACTCGGCCTCAACATCACAAGATACTTGTGCTTCATATCCTTTCAATTTCAAGTAATTTCTTATTTCGCTGCTATCTGTCACGCCATAAAAATGCACTGTAAATACATGAGCATCCGGCCCGGTAATATTAACAAAATCAAACTTATACTTAGACGATAACCGAGGCATTTCCTTTAGTAGATCGGGCGTATAAAATTCATACTTTATCCAGTCGCGTTCAGTGTAATATGCCGACCCAGCAAAGAAAAATTTACAAAAAATCCAGATAGCGGCCAGAATAATACCGGCAATAAAAACGACACCAATCTTGGCTATTATACGTTTACTCACAACCCCACCCTGCCAAGTACTTCAGTGTAAATCAGACCTCCCTTTTGACTACCTACATATCGCCCATCAATAATTTCTGATCGCTTACTCATCCTGAATGTCCTTTCCGTGTGTTCGTTCTGTCTGCATCAAATTTACTGTCCACTTCCCATTATTTGAGACACACCTGATTAGAGTTTTCTAGCTGTTTCCGGTATGTCTCCGGGGGAAGATGCCCCAGACTTTCATGTGACCGATTCAGATTCTAATCTTGCTGCCAGAACCAAGCCATTTCTTTTACCTGACTGAGGGACTGAAATAAATAAGCATTAAAAAACTCCCGACGAAATGAACCATTAAACCGCTCAATAAATCCATTCTGCTGAGGTTTTCCCGGCTGAATATGGCAGAGTTTGATATTATTATATTCACAGTAATTCAGTAAGTTAATTGATATCAGTTCCGGGCCATTATCAACTCTGATTTGCTGAGGCAGTCCGCGCTCTTCTTTCAGACGATCAAGTACGCGGATCACTCTTCCAGCGGGTAGCGAGGTATCGATTTCAATTGCCAGACACTCACGTGTTCCCTCATCAATAATATTCAGTGTTCTGAATCGTTTTCCGCAATACAGGGCATCATGCATAAAATCCATCGCCCACTGAACATTCGGTTTATTCACAACAGATAACGGCTTTCTATCACGCGCAGGCAGTGTCTTTTTGATCCGCCGTTTAAGGTTTAAACCTAACCGGCAGTACACGCGATAAACACGTTTATGGTTGAAAATAACCCCCTTAAACCTGAGGCGGAAATAACATTTCCAGAAGCCTGCTTGAGGTGATTCGGACAAAATAGCCTGAATAGCGTCTATCACAGCCTTATGCCAGTCAGTGCCGCGACGATAAAAAAGATGCCCGAGATAAAGAAGTCAGTTTACAAGCCGTAATAAGATGCTCTCTAATGCTTGGCTAAAACTTTTCATATTCGACGGATTACGAAATTTATTCGCTTCGATAAAGGTTAAGTAAGCGTGGTAGAGGTAACGTCTGTATAGGTCTAATATACTGGGTAGAGGGAGTTGCATAATCATTTTAGAAATGGCAACGCTATCAAAAGGGCTGCAAAAAGGTTGTCTACGGCGCTGTGATTCCTTAAGCGAGTAAGTGCCCCCTAACGTCTTAGGGGGCGAGGCGATTATAACTTCGCCGCGTTTTGAGACAGGTACTTGGCAACACCTTCTGGTGATGCGCCCATACCTTCTTTCCCTTTTTCCCACTGTGCAGGACAGACTTCGCCGTGCTCTTCGTGGAATTGCAGTGCGTCGACCATACGTAACATTTCGTCGACGTTACGGCCTAATGGCAGGTCGTTAACCACTTGGTGGCGAACAACGCCATCTTTATCGATTAAGAATGAACCACGCAGTGCAACACCTGCTTCTGGGTGTTCGATACCGTAAGCTTGTTGGATCTCACGCTTGATATCAGCAACCATAGCGTATTGCACTTTACCGATACCGCCGTTATCGATAGGCGTGTTACGCCATGCGTTGTGAACGAATTCTGAGTCAAAAGAAACCCCAACCACTTCCACACCACGTTGTTTGAATTCAGCGTAACGCTTATCAAAAGCAATCAGCTCTGAAGGGCAAACAAAGGTGAAGTCCATTGGCCAGAAAAAGAGTACGGCAGGTTTGCCGGCAATGTGCTTATGGAAGTTAAAATTCTCAACAATTTCACCGTTACCTAAAACTGCCGCAGCAGTGAAATCAGGGGCTGAACGAGTCACAAGTACCATACATACTCCAAGTGTTAATGAATAAAATCGTTTTAGGACACACGCTCAGGTTGAGCGGATCCTGCGTCTGTTGCGCCAAGGCAGTGTATCAGAACCGAATAACCGGCGGGGGACTTTACAGCTGTTTTTCTGTGGCCCGCGCCATTAATCGGGGATAAAAACGGTAAAATAAGATTTCCAATTCGCTATAGTTGGCGACGAAATCTTGATAGCAATCGGCAAGGCTTACCAGACGTGGCCGACGCTGCGCCATTTGCTGCAGTACATTTTCTAAGTTGTTCGGCTGGGCATAGCGCTCTAACCAACGTTGCTGCCAGATTAGGCGATTCAAGTGTTGGAAATTGTCTGGGGTCTCTGGAAGATCGCGAGCAATGTTCTGCTCAGCCATGGCACAGAATTCAGGCAAATTCTGTCTAGGATGGATGCTTGACCAGTCCCGGGCTAAGAAATGGTCCCAAATCACATCGAGCGCAATAGGCGCGACGCGACGCGTAGCCAGAGTAAATAACTGTTTAGCTGCACGTACCTCAGGAAGGTGATCGGAAAGGCTGTCGAGCCGACGGTGCATCTGGATACCGGCAACAATGGCAGGTGACCAGCGTCCGTCGGGATCGCCGCGCACAAAATCCGCCAGTAAGTTACCGGTTAATGAGCTGCTAGCAAGGTGGGCGAGATGGAGATGAGCAAGAAAATTCATAGGGCTATTATCGCTTGAGTTGTGCGAAAAGCCAAAGGTTCTGTAATGCAGCCTTTTCCGTTACACTGTGCGCCTAAATTTTTATCGGAATAAGTCACCATGCGCGTTGCTGATTTTAACTTTGCTTTACCTGAGTCGTTAATTGCCCATTATCCACAATCTGAGCGGAGCGCTTGCCGACTGCTATCGTTAGACGGGCCCTCGGGGGAGTTACAGCATGGCGTATTTACCGATGTATTAGATAAGCTGCAACCCGGTGATTTACTGGTGTTTAATAATACCCGCGTAATCCCAGCACGGGTTTATGGTCAAAAAGCCAGCGGTGGTAAGCTTGAGATGCTGGTGGAGCGGATGCTTGATGACAAACGGGTATTGGCCCATGTTCGTGCCTCCAAAGCACCGAAACCGGGTGCGGAATTATTACTCGGTGACGCCTTAGACGTGCGTGCCACAATGGTTGCTCGCCACGATGCGCTTTTTGAAATTGAATTTCACGATAGCCGTGAGGTGTTAGATATCCTCAACCATATCGGTCATATGCCGTTACCGCCTTATATTGACCGTCCTGATGAAGAGTCCGATCGCGAGCTTTACCAAACAGTGTATAGCGCGAAACCGGGCGCGGTCGCTGCTCCGACCGCGGGGCTGCACTTTGACCAGCCGTTACTGGATGCGTTAGGTCAAAAAGGGATTGAAACCGCTTTTGTGACCTTGCATGTTGGGGCAGGGACATTCCAACCGGTACGGGTCGAGAGCATTGAAGACCATATTATGCATGCTGAATATGCTGAAGTGCCGCAAGAAGTGGTTGATGCGGTATTGGCCTGTAAAGCGCGAGGAAATAAGGTCGTGGCGGTAGGCACCACCTCGGTACGCTCCTTGGAAAGCGCCGCCAACGCGGCAGACAACGCCTTAATCGCGCCTTTCTTTGATGATACACAGATATTTATCTACCCAGGCTATCAGTACCAAGTGATCGATGCGCTGATCACTAACTTCCATTTACCCGAATCAACACTGATCATGCTGGTGTCTGCGTTTGCCGGTTATAAAAATACTATGCATGCCTATCAGCAAGCCGTGGAACAGCAATACCGCTTCTTTAGTTACGGTGATGCCATGTTTATTACACAAAATCCGCAAGCGATTCATGAAGTATTGAGTTCGTAACCCGTTACGCTCGCTTCATTGAGGAGGGGCTGAGACTGCCCTCCTCACTTTCAGTTAAAATGATAATGCAATAAAAGCCTCGATAAGAGGGGGGAAACTGAGCATTATTAGTAGCGAAAAGAGAGTGAATATTGTCACTCATCGCCTTTTCCGCCAATGTCTTTACTGATCGCGAGCCTTATCAATTTCGTATCTCGGTGAGAAGATAACTACTATTGCCTTAACCTTGCCGTGAATCGAGCAACATAGGGGGGCGACTTAATACCACAATCAATTCAGCGAAATTCTCGCGACACTGTCGGGACCTTTGGTCGTGTTGTCCTTGTTAAAATCCTGTTTTATCGTCACGTATAGCGTGTCTCCATCGGGTGAAACGAGCAGGCTATTGGGATGCCCTTCAAACGACCATGATTTCTTTAACGTAAAGTTCGTCGCGTCAAGTTGTAATACCTTTTTCGACTCACGTTGGCTAATGTAAATTTCATGACGTTTAGCATTAAACTTAATGCCTAAGGCATCTCCTTGCAGTCGTTTAATTACTTTTCCAGTTCGCTCATCGAACACTACAGTCGTCTTTCCTTCGGAATTATCGGTAACGAACAAATGCCCGGTCGTTGGATCTTCCGCCATATTAAGGAAAAGATAGTTATGTCCATCGTCAGGCTTCCAGCGTTTTTCTATTTTATTATTCGTAGGGTTGATCACGGCTATTTGCCCACTGCCACTCGCTGCATAGATACGTTGAGTCAGCGGGGAGTAAATAATTCCCGTTACCCATTTACCGACATTATCTATTTTACCTTTCAAGGTCATCGTATGGGCATCGACGATAGAGATATATCCTGGGTCGGTGACACGACCGATATAAAGTTGCTGATTGTGAAAGAGAATTTCTCGCGCCCCAACAGGGTCCCCATCTTTATCTTTCCCCTTAAACAAAAGGCGTTCGACAACCTTTCCCGTCTGCGTATCGACTTTCGAGACACCGCCATCCAGTGAGTTGGTGGTATAAAAGAACTGGCCCTTATCATCAATGGCCATACCAAAGTTTTTAAGGTCGGTATGCGTTTCGCCAGTGACGGCCAGTGTGGTGGGATCCAGTCGATAGATCACACCGCCATTAACCCCTTTAAAACTCTGAGCACTCGCAATATAGAGCATATTTTTGCCAGGAATTAGGGCTAATTCGTATAAGCCATCACCGAGTTGACGTTGCTTGAGTGATGAGTCGGCAGGCGAAGAAGCCTCAAGGGGAGCAGGCTGTGATGGTTGGGCAAAAACAGTTGGAGCCGTTAGTGCGGTCATAAAGAGTGCCGAGTACAACGCCTTCGACGAGGGGAAAAATCCTCTCATATCAAACTCCTTTATTGAGTAAAAACGTGTTGAGGGAGAAACGTCCTGGTTCGACAGGACGTTAGTGTGACCGATTAGAACTGATAAGATAAATTCACTGAGACGTTACGCGGTTCACCGTACACATCATTATTTCTATAAGTGTAATAAGTGCGATCGAACAGGTTATTAATATTAGCTTGCACCGCAACCTGTTTGTTTATCTGATAGCGAGTGAACAGGTTTGCTAGAGGATAGCTGCTTCGATAAACCCGTTGAGTGCTGCCATCAGGGGTTGAAACGTCCCAAAATACTCTGTTTTGCCAAGTAATACCGCCGCCTATCGTTAGCTCGGGCAATGTAGGAAGTTGATAACGGCTAAAAAGTTTAAATACGGTTTGTGGTTGATTACTGCTGTAACGGCCCGTTGAATCGGTCGCGACATAGCGTGTTGCACCAAAAGTCATTTGTAAGTTATCGGTGAACGCACCGTTTACTTCGAACTCAGCGCCTTTACTACGGGCCCCTTTGGTCGCGACATAAGCCTGCTCGCTACTATTATTCACATATACGCCATCTTGTTCCTGACCCACATTGTTTTGTTCAATGCGGAAAATCGCGAAGGTGGCGGTCAGTCGTCCATCGTCCCAAGCTGACTTCAGACCTGTTTCATAGCTTTTACCTGTGATTGGTGACAAATAACGGCCTGTACTATCGCGATAGGTTTGAGGCTGGAAGATAGAGGTATAGCTAGCGTAGGCTGACCAAGTATCGTTGAGGTCATACACTACACCTGCGTAAGGCATAAGATTATTTTTTTCCATATCGCCGCTGGAACCATTGCTGCGATATTGGGTATAACGTGCCCCGACAATGAGTGCCAGTGGATCAGTAAGCGAGAACCGCGCAGCAGTATAAGCAGACTTTTGACGGATAATATCATTGGCGTTTTGATACCAATCACCCCAATTCGGTTGGGCAATATTTCCGTTCCAATGGTTATTAAAGATTCCGATATCACTGCTAGCAATTTCGCTGCCATCCGCACTGGTCGTACCGTTACTGCTATCCGTAGCATTATGCTGGCGACTATAGTTCACGCCGAGCATAAGCTGATGCTGGCGACCGAATAGCGCAAATGGGCCACTTGCATAGCCATCGACAGAGGTCAGTTCGCGTTTACCGCTGTCTTCACTGCCAAAGCCGTTAGTACCCTCCCCAGAGTCTCTATCTGGCATGCTGAGATAACCCACATAGAGTAATTTATCACTAAAGGTATTTTCAGCATGGGTACCGTTTAAATGGGTAGACCAACCATTATCGAAGTGATGCACCAGGTCAGCGTAGAGTTTACGTACGGTGGTGTGGTAATAGGTCCAGTTTGCAGACGAATTTAGGCTTCGACGATAATGGGTGAGCGTACCGTTACGATAAAAGACGGGATTTCCTCCCCAAGTAGGGTTACTCGTATCGGCATCTTGGTAATCATAGGCCAGAGAAAGCGTGGTGCGTTCACTTAGGTCAGCGTCGATTGTCCCATAAAGGAATTTGGTATTTTTGGTGTAGCGATCTAGCCAGCTGTCTTGGTTTTGGTAGCCTGCTATCACCCGGCCACGCAGCGACCCTGATTGATTAAGTGGTGTTGAAAGATCGGCGACATAACGTTGTTTGTTCCAACTACCATAACTGGCATTCAAACTACCGGTGGCGGTCTTACTGTCAGCATGCTTTCGAACCATATTAACGGAGGCTGCCGGACTGCCAGCACCCGTCATCAAGCCAGTGGCTCCCCGAACCACTTCAATCCGATCATAAATCGCCGTATCTGATGCGGTATCGCCATAGTTCCAGGCATCACCCATCGAGGTAGGTATACCGTCATAAGTGAAGTTATTTAGCTTGAATCCCCGTGAATAGTAATAGGCCCTTTCGCTATCATCCCGTTCACTGGTGATCCCCGTTGTAGTATTTAATACATCGTTGATTGTTTGCAGTTGTTGATCCTGCATTCGCTGTTGGGTAATCACGCTCAAAGATTGAGGGACATCGCGAGGCGTCAGGAGTAACTTGGTGCCTGCTCGGGTTGTCTTAACCTGATAGTCCTGTTTGGTTTTATCAACGCTGTTATCCGCAGGTGCACCGTAGACCACTACATCTTGTTGTGTCTCACTGGTCGCGGTGGTGTTTGAGCCAGCAGCGTGTGCTGAGGGAAGATAAATAAATAAATGCACAGTGATCGCCAGCAGCGAGAGGGTAAATATCTTATTAATATGCGGTGTGTGGGCAAAGAAACGGGCTGATTTTCCGCGAGGAGCAGACATAGTTATCCCTATAAATCAAAAAGATTTAGATGCTGATTGCCTTTATTTTTATTTGTCAGCATAGATTTCGACAATCAATGGCAACGGCAGTAAATGAGAAAGCCAATCATAATCATTTGTTTTACTGGATGGAATGATTATTTTATCTAATTTTTAATAGCCTTGGCCGCAAAATATAATCCTTTTAAAATTTCAGTTTTAGCGCTATGTAGCCTCGCTCACACTGACTGCACGGCAGTGCCAACTAAATATTTAATAAGGTTTACTTAATCTTGTGAGTGCACAGCGGTTATTGGGATCTAAACGGATGTTGATAAGTGGCAGGGTAACTTCTTTTATCTCATTCCATTCAGATACTCATCGGAAGAGGTACAACGCTGTATTTTCCTTGAGCCTGACAAACAACGCAGTCGCCTATTACTGTCACTTCTGACTTTAGGGGGGCGCAGTGTGGGAGTCAGGGAGTGGGATAGGGAAATCATCAACTTTATGGTAGCATCCTTTGCTCAGATTTTAGGTGTGTCAATTTTGTGTCAAATGAGAGACACCAATCGGCAAAAAAATGCAAAAATCTGCACAGGCGATTTAGAGGAAGCTGGCTAAGTCGCGGGTTTCACGGGGTTTTTACTTCGTACTTATTATCATCTAATCAGACTGTTTCTCTGATGGAGAAGTTTTGTGAAATTTGAATATATCAAGCGCGATGGTCGCGCGCGCCGTGGTCGTTTAGTCTTTGAGCGCGGTACAGTTGAGACGCCAGCATTTATGCCTGTCGGCACTTATGGCACCGTAAAAGGCATGACACCAGAAGAAGTAAAGGATACCGGCGCACAAATTTTGCTCGGGAACACTTTCCACCTCTGGTTACGTCCAGGCCAAGAAATCATGAAATTGCATGGCGATTTACATGATTTCATGCAATGGCAAGGCCCTATTTTGACAGATTCTGGCGGGTTTCAAGTTTTCAGCTTGGGCGACATTCGTAAAATTACCGAAAAAGGCGTTCATTTCCGTAACCCAATTAATGGTGATCCTATTTTCCTCGACCCCGAAAAATCGATGGAAATTCAGTATGACTTAGGTTCGGACATCGTAATGATTTTTGATGAGTGTACGCCGTACCCAGCGGATTGGGACTATGCGAAACGTTCGATGGAAATGTCGTTACGTTGGGCACAGCGTAGCCGTGACCGGTTTGATGAGTTGGGTAATAAGAATGCGCTATTTGGTATCGTGCAGGGTGGGGTTTACGAAGATTTACGCGATATCTCGGTCAAAGGACTGGTAGATATTGGTTTTGATGGGTACGCTGTCGGCGGCTTAGCAGTCGGGGAACCTAAAGCCGATATGCATCGTATTCTTGAGCATGTCTGCCCACAGTTACCTGAAGAGAAACCCCGTTATTTGATGGGGGTGGGGAAACCTGAAGATTTAGTGGAAGGGGTACGTCGCGGTATCGATATGTTTGACTGCGTGATGCCAACGCGTAATGCTCGTAACGGACACCTATTTGTGACCGACGGCGTAGTAAAAATCCGTAATGCTAAACACAAAAGTGATACCTCACCGCTGGATGCTGAATGCGATTGTTACACCTGTAAAAACTACACTCGCGCTTACCTGTATCATTTAGACCGTTGTAATGAAATCTTAGGCGCGCGGCTCAATACTATCCATAACTTACGCTATTATCAGCGTTTGATGGCAGGATTACGCCAAGCGATTGAAGACGATCGGTTAGAAGAATTCGTTGCTGACTTTTATACGAAGATTGGCAAAGAAGTGCCAGCTTTACCATTTTGATTTTAATTAATGAGGGATAGTTTATGAGCTTTTTCATTTCTGATGCCGCGGCAGCGGCTGGCGCACCAGCACAAAACAGTAGTTTTTCGATGGTCATCATGTTGGTCGTTTTCGGCCTGATCTTTTTCTTTATGATTTTGCGTCCACAGCAAAAGCGTGCAAAAGAGCATAAAAAATTGATGGAATCCATCGCAAAAGGGGATGAAGTGATGACCACCTCAGGATTCGTTGGTCGAGTTACTAAAATCTCTGAAACGGGTTATGTTGCTATTGCGCTGAACGAAACTAATGAAGTCGTTGTTAAGCGTGATTTCGTCGCTGCCGTTCTGCCTAAAGGCACAATGAAAGCATTATAATTGAACTCTTCCTTAGGGAACTGCCGTGCTAAATCGTTATCCTTTATGGAAGTACATCATGCTGATCGTTATATTACTGGTCGGCCTGTTGTATGCACTTCCAAACCTTTATGGTGAGGATCCGGCTGTTCAAATCACTGGTGAGCGGGGCGCCGCTGCCAGTGAGCAGACATTGGATCAGATCCAGACAGTACTCAAACAACAACATATCGACACCCGTTCTATCGCATTAGAGAATGGCGCAATCATGGCGCGTTTTGCTAATACCGATATTCAATTGCGTGCGCGTGAAGCACTGGTTAATGCGTTAGGCAATAACTACGTCGTAGCATTGAACCTTGCTCCTGCGACCCCTCGTTGGTTAGCGGCACTTTCGGCTGAGCCGATGAAGCTTGGTTTAGACCTGCGGGGTGGTGTGCACTTCTTAATGGAAGTGGATATGGATACTGCATTAGGCAAGTTGCAAGAGCAAAATGCAGAAACGCTACGGGGCGACCTTCGTACCGCTAAACTCGGTTATACCACTGTGGGTAAAATCGATAATTACGGTATTCAAATCCAGTTCCCTAATTCGCAAGCGCGTGATGCCGCAGTGAGCTACTTAAGCCCACGTCATCGTGATCTTGTCATCAGAAGCCGTGGTAGCAATCAACTGACCGCAGCAATGACCGATGCCCGCTTAAGCGAAGCCCGTGAATATGCGGTACAGCAAAACATTACCATTCTCCGTAACCGTGTTAACCAATTAGGTGTTTCAGAGCCATTGGTACAGCGTCAAGGTTCGGACCGTATTGTGGTTGAGCTACCGGGGATTCAAGACACCGCGCGCGCTAAAGAGATCCTTGGTGCAACGGCGACACTTGAGTTCCGTTTAGTCAATACCAGTGTTGACCCAGCCGCTGTCGCGGCAGGACGCGTACCGGGTGATTCTGAAGTCAAGACTATGCGTGACGGACAACCCGTTGTCCTCTATAAGCGTATCGTCTTAACGGGTGATCATATTACCGACTCGACGTCAACTATGGACGAGTACAATCAGCCGCAAGTTAATATCTCGCTAGATAGCGCGGGTGGCAACGCGATGTCTGATTTCACGCGGAATAATATTGGCAAACCGATGGCAACATTGTTTGTTGAATATAAAGACAGTGGTAAAAAAGATGCTAACGGACGCGCCATTTTAGCGAAACAAGAAGAAGTCATTAACGTGGCTAATATTCAATCGCGTCTCGCTAATAGCTTCCGTATCACGGGCATCAACAATCCAAATGAAGCGCATCAGCTGTCGTTACTGTTACGTGCTGGGGCATTAATCGCGCCAATTCAGATCGTTGAAGAACGCACCATTGGTCCAACCATGGGTCAACAGAATATCCAACAAGGCTTACATGCATGCTTGTGGGGCGTCGCGGTGTCAATTCTGTTTATGCTGGTGTTCTATAAAAAGTTCGGTGTGATTGCGACCACAGCGTTGATTGCAAACTTAATCTTAATCATCGGTATTATGTCATTGTTGCCTGGTGCAACCTTGACGATGCCAGGTATTGCCGGGATTGTCTTGACCCTTGCGGTAGCGGTTGATGCCAACGTATTGATCAATGAGCGGATTAAGGAAGAGCTACGTAACGGGCGTACGGTACAGCAGGCGATCCACGAAGGTTATCGTGGTGCGTTCTCCAGTATTGTCGATGCCAACGTCACAACGCTTATTACGGCTATCATTCTCTATGCTGTGGGTACAGGCTCTATTAAAGGGTTTGCGATTACGACAGCGATTGGGGTGGCAACCTCCATGTTTACGGCCATTGTAGGGACACGAGCAATTGTGAATCTGCTTTACGGCGGTAAACGTATCAACAAGCTGTCGATTTAAGGAGCCTGTTGTGGCACAAGAATATAGTATTGAACAACTCAACTATGGCCGTAAGGTGCATGATTTCATGCGCTGGGACAAGTTAGCTTTTACCCTGTCAGCGCTGTTGTTAATTGCCTCTGCCATCATTATTGGTGTGCGTGGCTTTAACTGGGGGCTCGATTTTACCGGCGGTACGGTGATCGAGATTACGCTTGAGAAACCCGGTGAATTGGATGTGATGCGCAGTGCATTACAACATGCTGGTTTTAGCGATCCCCAAGTACAAAACTTTGGTAGCAGCCGTGAAGTGATGGTGCGTTTATCTCCCCATGATGGCAACGCTGGGCAAGAGCTTGGGACTAAAGTCATTAGTGAGATTAACCAAGCGACGCAGCAAACTGCCGTGGTAAAACGTATTGAGTTCGTTGGCCCGAGCGTCGGCAGTGATCTGGCACAGGCAGGGGCGTTAGCGCTGCTGGCGGCATTGATCTGTATCTTAATCTATGTGGGCTTTCGTTTTGAATGGCGCCTTGCTCTGGGAGCGGTATTAGCCCTAGCGCATGATGTCATCATTACGATGGGGGTGTTATCACTGTTCCATATCGAGGTTGATTTAACGATTATTGCCTCACTGATGTCGGTCATCGGCTATTCGTTAAATGACAGCATCGTCGTTTCTGACCGGATCCGTGAAAACTTCCGTAAGATTCGCCGTGGTACGCCTTACGATATCGTCAATATCTCTCTCACTCAGACATTGAGCCGGACATTGATGACGTCGGCAACCACGTTAGTCGTTGTGTTAATGCTGTTTCTGTTTGGGGGTGAGCTATTACGCGGCTTCTCACTGACGATGTTAATTGGTGTGACCATCGGTACAGTATCTTCTATTTACGTCGCGTCTGCATTGGCGTTGAAACTCGGTATGAAGCGCGAACATATGTTAGTGCAGAAAGTCGAGAAAGAAGGGGCTGACCAGCCACGTATTCAGTAGAATACCGGCCACTAAAAAAGGGACATGAAAATGTCCCTTCAGATTGATGACAAAGTCCTGGCCTCTTGGCCAGGACTTTAATCTAATAGGGTTAGCCTAATTAATGAGCTAACGCCGATGCTTAAAGAATCTTCCCCCCTCAGCAATATCAAATCGAAATGGTCACCCTTGAAGAGCTGGTGCTTAAAAATCATCTGATGCGAAAAGTCGACGCCACTATCGATTTCAATTTCATCCGTGGCGAAGTGGCCCATTTTTATTACCATGACAACGGACGGCCCGCTATCGACCCTGTTGTGCAGTTTACAATGATGCTGCTTGGCTATCTCTTTGGCATCCCCAGTGAGCGCCGTCTTGTTCAGGAAATTTAGGTCAATGTTGCTTGGATAACCCGTCCGATGAAAATACTGAGCACACTTCACCACCAGCGAAAGCGCCAATGACTCACAATTTTTAAGGAAATGTCTTATAGCCTCACCAGCACTTCTAATCCGTTTTCCCTTGGCCTTATTGGCAAGATCCTCGGCCGCATCTTCATCACTTGTTTTCCACCCTATACGGCCGTTATTCATCATAATGTCAGCATCAATATAGTCAGCTGCATTCCTTTCAGACGCAATCTTTGCATTCATCTCATTTACGAGCATGTTCTGATAATTAACAAAGCTTTGCGCACGGTTTTGAGGGGAACTGTTTAATCTATTTACCATTTCGTTAAAAGCATTAACGGTATTGGATTGAGCTTGACCCAAAGCAGCCTCTAAATTTTTCTGTTTTGCATCGATCTCTTGCATTGCTGCAATTAATTCATCGTGATGGATTTTGGGTACATTTTGCGCGAAATCTAGTGGGTCGATATGCTGTGATACTGAATTAGGCCTAGTAACTAAACCTATTCCATAGCTCTGGTTTACACCATTCGCGTTGAATTGGTTAGCCCCAACGCCAGAAGAATTAGGGGCTAATTAACCTCCACCACCGGTAATATAGATAATGGGTTAACCAGAAGAAGTGTAAGGTACACCGTCACGAAAATAAGCAGGTTCACTCATGATTAATTCCTTATAAAAAGTAGCCTTGTACTGTTTATATATGCAGTACAATATCGGACCTTTAATGCCTATAGTCAAGAATGATTATCATTCAATTTGTATGTTTTACGTAAGCTCTGAAGCCCTTCACATTTGTGGGAATCGATATAATTATTTAGACACCGTTGGATGAATAAAAGAAAACAAGCGGCTACCACTTCAAAAGACTTGTTAAAAGGTCTTTTCAGTATTACTATTCATGACCTGTTAATGAGTCTTTTGAGGTCGATATGCCAAATATTATTCTTAGTGATACCAGTGCCAGTGTTAGTGAATTAAAGAAAAATCCTATGGCCACGGTGAATGCCGGTGATGGGTTCCCGGTCGCTATTCTGAATCGTAATCAGCCAGCCTTTTACTGTGTCCCAGCGGAGCTTTACGAAAGATTATTGGAGTCTTTGGATGATCAAGAGCTTGTTAAGTTAGTTGCAGAACGCAAAAACCAACCTTTAGTTGAGGTAGATCTGGACAGCTACCTGTGACCTACAGAATTAAATTCAGGGAATCGGCTCTCAAAGAGTGGCAAAAGCTAGATAAGGTCATTCAGCAGCAGTTCGCTAAAAAGTTAAAAAAATGCTGTGAAAATCCGCATATTACCTCAGCTAAGTTGAGCGTCTTAAAAGATTGCTACAAAATTAAACTACGCGCTTCCGGCTTTCGTTTAGTTTATGAGGTGATTGATGATCAGCTTGTTATTGCAGTTGTAGCGGTGGGTAAGCGAGAACGTAGTGACGTCTATAACCTAGCAAGCAAGAGAATGCGTTAGGGCGCACAAAAAAGGTTCTTTAAGGACCTTGCAGATTGCTGGCAAAGTTCTGGCCTCTTGGCACTGATTTAGAAAACCACCCGTCACGAGGGCTATCGTCAGTATCGTAGCTCGCCGTATATCTGTGCAGCGTGCCCACAACTTAAGTCTTGTACGCAGAGCCAGAACAGGCAAAAAGTGGTAACGCGTCACGTGTGGGAGGAAAGTAAGGAACGGGCGGACGAAATGAGACTGACGCCCTAGGATCAAAAGTGTATGCACGGCGAAAAGAGACGATTGAGAAGAGCTACGTGGATGCAAAGCAACATCATGGTCACCGTTACGCGCGGTTTTGAAGGCTGATTAACGAGTAGATGCAGTACCTGATGGCGACAGCAGCGCATAATATAAAAAAATAGCGCTACTGACAGAGCTTGTCAGAAGAGTGATAGGGCGTCAAAAGACACGCAAAGAAAGAGTCAAAAAAATATCGCGATCGTGACCTCCGGTCGCTCAAAAAGAAGAGCCCCACCAGAAAGATGGGGGGCGTCAGCAATCTTAAGGGACATGAAAATGTCCCTTTTTTTATGCTAAACGCTGAGAGAATTACTGGAGAAAAGCGGGTTGCTTCGCTTCATAATCATCGATCGACGCTTCATGTTGTAGTGTCAGTCCAATGCTATCTAATCCATTTAACATACAGTGGCGGCGGAAGCTATCCAGTTCGAAAGTGTAAGTCTTATCTCCCGCCTGAATAGTCATCGCTTCCAGATCAACGGTAAAATTGATCCCCGGCTGTTGCTCGACCTGCTGGAAAAGTTCGTCAATTTGCGCTTCGCTTAATTTAACTAATAGCAGTTGGTTATTGAAACTATTACTGTAGAAAATATCCGCGAAAGAAGGCGCTATTACGACGCGAAAACCAAAGTCGGTTAAGGCCCAAGGCGCATGCTCACGCGATGAGCCGCAGCCAAAGTTTTCGCGTGTTAATAGAATACTGGTGCCTTGATACAGTGGTTTATTCAGTACGAAATCCGGATTAGGGATTTTGCCCTCATCATCGATAAAGCGCCAATCGTTAAAAAGATGCTGACCAAAACCTGTACGGGTGACTTTCTGTAAAAACTGTTTTGGAATGATCGCATCAGTATCGACATTGGCCGCATCTAAAGGCGCAACCAGTCCGGTATGTTGAGTAAATTTAATTGCCATGCTGCAGGTCCTCAGTTCAAGGTACGGATATCAGTGAAGCGACCAGTGACGGCTGCTGCTGCTGCCATGGCTGGACTGACTAAGTGAGTCCGGCCACCACGACCTTGACGTCCTTCAAAGTTACGGTTGCTGGTTGACGCACAACGCTCACCGGCATTCAGGCGATCGTTATTCATCGCTAAACACATTGAGCAGCCCGGTAAACGCCATTCAAATCCTGCTTCTAAGAAGATTTTATCTAAACCTTCTTCCTCAGCTTGTGCTTTAACGGGGCCGGAACCCGGAACAACCATTGCAACGATACCAGGTGCAACTTTACGCCCTTTGGCAATTGCTGCTGCCGCACGTAAATCTTCAATCCGCGAATTAGTACAAGAACCGATAAAGACCTTATCGATCGCGACATCTGTTAATCGAATACCACCCTCTAACCCCATATAAGCCAGCGCTTTTTCTGCTGAAGCACGTTCAACAGGATCGCTAAACTCTTCTGGACGCGGAATAGGTTGGTCAACAGCGATTACCTGTCCAGGGTTCGTTCCCCAGGTGACTTGAGGGGCGATATCTGCTGCATCCAGCGTGACAACGCAATCGAATTCAGCGTTATCGTCGGATTTTAAGGTTTTCCAGTAAGCAACGGCGTCATCCCACTGTTCGCCCTTCGGCGCAAATTGACGGCCTTTCAAGTATTCAAAGGTGGTGTCATCGGGTGCGACCAATCCGGCCTTAGCCCCTAACTCAATGGCCATATTACACAGGGTCATGCGGCCTTCCATACTTAACGCTTCGATCGCCGCACCGCAGAATTCCACTACATAACCCGTACCGCCTGCGCTGCCGGTTTTACCGATGATCGCCAAGACAATGTCTTTCGCTGAGATACCGCCAATGGCTGAGCCGGTCACCTCGATTTTCATCGTTTTCGCCCGGCCTTGTTTCAAGGTTTGGGTCGCCATCACGTGTTCAACTTCTGATGTCCCAATACCGAATGCCAAGGCACCAAAGGCACCGTGGGTGGCGGTATGAGAGTCACCACAGACAATGGTCATACCCGGTAAGGTGATGCCTTGTTCTGGACCGATAACGTGAACAATTCCTTGGAATGGGTGATTTAAGTCATACAGACTGACACCAAACTCGGCACAGTTCTTGATCAGCTCTTGCATCTGGATACGCGCCATTTCACCGGACGCGTTAATATCCCGAGTCTCTGTCGAGACATTATGGTCCATCGTAGCGAAGGTTTTCGACGGCTGACGTAATTTACGGCCATGGGCACGAAGACCATCAAAGGCTTGTGGTGAGGTCACTTCATGAACTAAGTGACGGTCAATGTACAGGATAGGCGTCTCTTGTGGCGTCTCGTGAACGACATGTGCATCAAATAACTTCTGGTATAAGGTTTTGCTCATTTTATTATTTTTCCTCAGCAATATACCGGGCAATGATATTACCCATCTCGTCAGTACTGACTGCTTGACCGTCACCGGCTAAATCGTGAGTGCGGTGCCCTGCAGCCAGCGCCTTGCTGATCGCATTTTCAATCGCTTCTGCCGCATCACCTTGTTGTAAGCTATAACGCAGCAACAATGCTAGTGATAAAATTTGTGCAATCGGGTTGGCGATATTCTTACCCGCGATATCGGGGGCCGAGCCGCCAGCAGGTTCGTACAATCCGAATCCGTCTTCATTCAGACTAGCTGAAGGAAGCATTCCCATAGACCCGGTAATCATCGCACACTCATCAGATAGGATATCGCCGAATAAGTTGGAGCATAACAGTACGTCGAATTGAGAAGGATCCTTGATCAGCTGCATCGTGGCATTATCGATATAGATATGCGATAGCTCGACGTCCGGATACTCTTTCGCAATCTCTGTGACCGTTTCACGCCATAAAATCGACGACTGTAATACGTTAGCTTTATCGACTGATGTGACTTTGTGACGACGCTTACGCGCTGATTCGAACGCTAAGCGCGCAATACGCTCGATCTCATAACGGTGATAAATTTCCGTATCGAAAGCGCGTAGTTGATCGCCGCTACCTTCACGGCCTTTCGGTTGACCGAAGTAGATGCCACCGGTTAATTCACGCACACATAAAATATCGAATCCGCGTGCTGCAATATCGCTACGCAGTGGGCAATAAGCCTCTAAGCCTTTATACAGGGCCGCCGGACGTAAGTTGCTGAACAGTTTAAAGTGCTTACGCAGCGGAAGCAGGGCGCCACGCTCGGGTTGGTCGCTCGGCGGTAAGTGTTCCCATTTAGGTCCACCGACTGAGCCAAACAGAATGGCATCCGCCTGCTCACAGCCTGCTACCGTTGCAGCAGGGAGAGGCGAACCGTGGTTATCGATGGCAATGCCGCCGACATCAAAATGCTGAGTGTTGATCTGAAAGCCAAAACGCTGGCTGACCGCAGCCAGTACCTTTTCGGCCTGAGCCATCACTTCTGGACCGATTCCATCACCCGGTAAAACGGCAACATTATAGTGAGTCGACATAATTACACTGTTTCCTTAATTTCAGTCTGAGACTTACGCTTTAATTCTTGCTCGACCTGACGTGCGCGCCAAATCGTGTTTAATGCATTCACCATCGCCTTCGCGGAAGACTCAACGATGTCGGTGGCTAAGCCAACCCCATGGAATTTCCGGTCGTTATATTTTACGACGATATCCACTTGGCCCAGTGCATTTTCCCCTTGGCCTTTGGCGGTTAATTTATAATTGACTAACTCGATATCTAATCCTGAGATGCGATTGATTGCTTGGTATACGGCATCAACAGGGCCGTTACCGGTCGCGGCTTCTTCTTTGATCTCCGCTCCAATTGCTAATTTTACTGAAGCGGTAGCAGTGATACTTGCCCCTGACTGTACCGTAAAATCATGCAGCACGAAGTGATCGCTCTCATCGGTTTGGTTATTAATGAAAGCTAACGCCTCTAAATCGTAATCAAATACTTGGCCTTTCTTATCGGCTAACTTTAAGAATGCCTCATATAAGGTATCTAAATTGTAATCTTGTTCTTGGTAGCCCATTTCCGCCATCCGGTGTTTTACCGCAGCGCGTCCAGAACGTGAGGTCAAGTTCAATTGAACTTGGTGTAAGCCGATCGATTCTGGGGTTAAAATTTCGTAGTTCTCACGGTTTTTCAGGACGCCATCTTGGTGGATGCCCGAGGAGTGGGCAAAGGCGTTGCTGCCGACCACGGCTTTGTTGGCGGGGATTGGCATATTACAAATTTGGCTAACAATTTGGCTAGTACGATAAATCTCTTGGTGATTAATGCCGGTATGCACATTCATCATGGCATGGCGGGTTTTAATCGCCATGATGACTTCTTCTAACGCGCAGTTACCCGCACGCTCGCCTAATCCATTCAATGTGCCTTCTACTTGGCGAGCCCCTGCAGTCACTGCTGCCATCGCGTTACCGACGGCCATACCTAAATCATCGTGGGTGTGTACCGATAAAATGGCTTTATCGATATTCGGCACGCGTTGAATTAGTGAAGAGATGATATTGGCATATTCGTGCGGCAAGGTATAACCGACGGTATCAGGAATATTAATGGTGCGTGCACCGGCGTTGATAGCCGCCTCTACCACACGACACAAATCGTCGATTGGTGTACGTCCACCATCTTCGCAAGAGAACTCAACATCATCGGTGTAATTTCGTGCACGGCGAATCATATACTCCGCACGCTCAATCACTTGTGGTAGCGTCGAGCGTAATTTTGTTTCGATATGCATCGGGGAGGTGGCTAAAAAAGTATGAATACGGAAAGCCTCAGCCACTTTTAAGGATTCGTATGCAGCATCAATATCTTTTTCAACACAGCGGGCTAGGGCGCAAACTCGGCTATTTTTGATGGTGCGCGCGATGGTTTGTACAGATTCGAAATCACCGGGAGAGGAGACAGGGAAGCCGACTTCCATTACATCAATTTTCATCCGTTCCAATGCCAGCGCGATCTGTAATTTATCTTTCACGCTTAAACTTGCCTGTAATGCTTGCTCACCGTCGCGTAACGTTGTATCGAAGATAATGACTTGCTGGCTCATAATTTGCTTCCTTAAATTCTTTTATTTGATGGCCTTAGCGCATAAAAAAAACCCGCGCTGTTCGGCGCGGGTTTTTCAGTTCTTTCAGGCTTTAATCTTTATTCGTTTTCGCCCACAGAACAACCGCGCTGATATTTAGCGAGGAGGAGGAGGTCTGTGTGAGAAGTGAAACGAATCATTATTAAAGCCTATAGAATCTGTGTGTGCTTATATTGGTACGTGAATTAATCTGTCCTGTCAACGAAAAAATAACCGCGCCGTAAGTTAGGTTGGATGAGTCAATCGAGAAGATGGTCGTGTTTTTAGGTGTTATTATAACTTAATGATTTTTATATAATAATTTCATATAAATGAGTTTGTAATAGATGATTATTCTGCTTAATTTAAAATAGTTGGATATTTAGTTCGTTGTAATAACCTTATGCAACATAGCTGGCTTAGTATAATTCGCATTACCCGCCATGATGCATTTTCTTTATTTTGTGGAGAGTGGAGTGTATCAAACTATTTCTGTGTCTCTGCTTAGTTTTTTTATTAGGCCGATGAATGAAATGCCAGAATAATTCTCTATTAATTTCTTCAGTAAATATTTTTCACTTATTTTCCCTGCCGCGAATTTAAGCGGTATGTTAACGTAAGAAACTTCCCACTCAGTAAAAAATAAAATGATCGGCCCCTAGGGTGAGTGGGAGTCATAAGCGTAGATTTTCTTATCACTGAGAAAGTAATCAGTTGTGTGAGTGAGAAGCCGGAGGCAGTAATGCAGATGTTGTCAGGAGCAGAAATGGTCATTCAGTCACTGATTGATCAAGGTGTAAAACAGGTGTTCGGTTATCCCGGTGGAGCGGTGCTGGATATTTATGATGCCATTCAAACTGTAGGTGGCGTCGACCATATCTTAGTCCGTCATGAACAGGCAGCGGTGCACATGGCTGACGCCGTCGCGCGTGCGACGGGCGAAACGGGAGTGGTATTAGTAACATCTGGACCTGGCGCAACCAATGCCATCACAGGAATTGCCACGGCATACATGGATTCTATCCCAATGGTCGTCCTCTCTGGACAAGTTGCTTCATCCTTGATTGGTAGCGATGCTTTCCAAGAATGCGACATGATTGGTATTTCGCGGCCGATCGTTAAACACAGTTTTCTGGTAAAACGCACCGAAGATATTCCAGAAATGATTAAGAAAGCGTTTTGGCTAGCCTCAACGGGACGCCCGGGCCCGGTGGTGATTGACCTACCTAAAGATATTCTTAATCCTGCAGTGAAATTGCCTTACCACTGGCCAGAAAGCGTGAGTTTACGCTCTTACAATCCAACGGTACAAGGTCATAAAGGGCAGATCAAACGTGCATTGAGCACCCTGTTGGCGGCGAAACAGGCAGTCATTTATGCGGGCGGAGGCATTATTACCGCCCACGCAGAATCCGCTCTAAAAACCTTGGCTCTAAAACTTCATTTACCGGTCACGACGACGTTGATGGGGTTAGGCTGTTTCCCTGGAACACATCCACAAAGCGTAGGTATGTTGGGGATGCATGGTACCTACGAAGCCAATATGACCATGCACAACGCCGACGTTATTTTTGCGGTAGGGGTGCGTTTTGATGATCGGACGACCAATAACATTGCGAAGTATTGCCCAGATGCCACGGTCATTCATATCGATATCGACCCGGCCTCTATTTCGAAAACCGTTAATGCGGATGTACCTGTCGTCGGTGATGCACGCCATGTGTTGGAGCAGATGGTGGAATTACTCGACAACGCGCCACCTATCTCTGAGACGCTGAGCGCAGAGTGGTGGGCGAAAATCGACCAATGGCGCGCGCGTGATTGCCTCAGTTTTTCAACTGAGGGCGATAAAATCAAACCCCAAGCCGCTATCCGTACCTTGTGGAAGCTGACCAAGGGACAGGCGTATGTGGCCTCTGATGTGGGCCAACATCAAATGTTTACCGCGTTACATTATCCTTTCGACCAATCACGGCGTTGGATCAACTCCGGTGGCCTCGGCACGATGGGCTTTGGCTTACCTGCGGCATTGGGAGTGAAGTTGTGCTTACCTGAAGAGACAGTGGTCTGTGTGACGGGGGATGGCAGTATTCAAATGAATATTCAGGAGTTATCTACTGCGTTGCAATATGGCTTACCTATCTTGGTCCTGAACCTGAATAACCGTTACTTAGGAATGGTTAAGCAGTGGCAAGATATGATCTATTCCGGGCGTCACTCACATTCATACATGGAATCTTTACCGAACTTCGTCAAAATTGCTGAAGCTTATGGGCATGTGGGGATTGCGATTACGTCACCGGATGAATTGGAAGATAAGCTCCAACAGGCTCTGGATTTGGTTGCAGAAGGGCGCTTGGTATTTGTTGATGTCATGGTTGATGGTAGTGAGCATGTTTACCCAATGTTGGTTCGCGGGGCTGGGATGAATGAGATGTGGTTAAGCAAGACGGAAAGGAGTGAATAATGCGCCGGATATTGTCAGTATTACTTGAAAATGAGTCTGGGGCGTTATCGAGAGTGGTCGGACTATTTTCCCAGCGAGGGTACAACATCGAAAGCCTTGCGGTGGCACCGACTGAAGACCCTACTTTATCTCGTATCACTATCCAAACCATCGGTGATGAAAAGGTGTTGGAGCAGATTGAGAAGCAGCTCCACAAGCTGGTCGATGTGTTACGGGTCAATGAGTTAGGGCAAAGTGCTTTCGTTGAACGTGAAGTGATGCTTGTAAAGATTATCGCTGAAGGCGCTGCCCGCGAAGAGACCAAACGTTGTGCCGATATTTTTCGTGGTCAGATTGTCGATGTCAGCCCTCGCTTTTATACCGTGCAACTGGTCGGTAGCACAGAAAAGCTCGATGCATTTTTAACCGCAGTTCGTGCAGTGACCGAAATTGCCGAAGTGGTACGTTCGGGCGTTATTGGTATCTCTCGTGGCGATAAAACTCTCAGTTAACCTTTTCTAAGGGAAAGGCTTTTCAAGCCTTTCCCTCTCACACCAGTTGCCTGTTACTCGCTTCATAGGGTATATAGTCTTGAGGCGTCAATGCGTGATACCTGAGGGCGTATTGAAGGGGATGAAGAGTGAGGGAAGGGTGAAACTAGACGAAATTGCACGACTGGCAGGGGTTTCCAGAACAACTGCTAGCTATGTTATCAACGGTAAGGCCAAGCAATACCGGGTTAGCGAGAAAACCGTCGAAAAAGTGATGGCGGTTGTACGAGAGCATAACTATCACCCCAACGCCGTGGCTGCCGGTCTTCGAGCGGGTAAAACGCGCTCAATCGGGTTAGTTATTCCTGATCTGGAAAATACCAGTTATACCCGTATTGCGAAATACCTTGAACGCCAGGCTCGTCAACAGGGCTACCAACTACTTATTGCGTGTTCGGAAGATCAACCGGATAACGAAATGCGCTGTATTGACCATTTATTACAACGAAAAATAGATGCCCTGATCGTCTCAACCTCATTACCGGCACAACATCCCTTTTATCTACATTGCGCAGAACGCCAATTACCCGTTATCGCCTTGGATAGACCTTTAGACCAGCGATTGTTCAGCAGTGTGGTCGGGGCGGATCGCGAGGATGCTTTTGCGCTGGCCGATGCTCAGCGTCAGCAGCCAATCGATAATATTCTCTTCTTTGGAGCATTACCTGAGCTCTCAGTCAGTTTTCTACGCGAGCAAGGGTTTCGCGATGCTTGGCAGGGGGATTCGCGACCAACGCAATTTTTATACAGTGATAGCTTTGACCGCCAAAATGCTGCACAGCAATTTACTGCCTACCTGCAGCAGAATCGCTTACCTGCCGCGATATTTACCACCTCGTTCGGCTTACTGCAAGGGGTGATGGATGCCTGCCTCTCGACGCTAGGCGAACTCCCCTCGACACTGTCAATTGCGACCTTCGGAGACCATGAATTGTTAGACTTTCTTGCCTGCCCCGTTCTATCGGCGGGTCAACGTCACCAGGATATTGCTGAATGTGTGTTGGCGTTAGTGTTGAAAACCCTTGAACAGACCAACCTTCCCGAATTGGGAATTACCACTATTCGTCGGCATCTGCATGCTCGGGGCGCTTTAGTTCGCTCAACCCATCCTCTATGAATCGCGGTACAATGGTTAAAATTATTGTATAATCTCTTGCCGAAGTGGGTTAGACGGTAGTGATTGACAAAGTATCTATTCAAATATGGATTATTCTGTACCAGTAGAGTTTCTTCCGCTTTAACTCATTGAGTTACCATAATTTCCTCTCAGTAAAGCGATTTTTCACTAAAAAAAAGCTCGTAATAACAGGAAATATTCCGTGGCAACAGTCAAAGCCGCTTGACAAGCTTTTCCTCCGCTCCGTAAACTCGCTTTGTGGGAAAATGTGGGGCAAAGTGGTATTTCTTTCCAAATATAAGGTTATGTCATGTTCCGTGGGGCCAACCCTGTAAATATAGACAGTAAAGGAAGATTTGCGATTCCAATGCGGTATCGTGAACAACTTTATGAACAGTCTGAAGGGAATATGGTTTGCACGATTGATATTCATCAGCCTTGTTTACTGCTCTATCCTTTGCCGGAATGGGAGCGTATTGAGCATAAGCTTGCTAATTTGTCTTCGATGAATCCATCAGAACGTCGTATACAGCGGTTATTACTCGGACACGCGACGGAGGGGCAACTTGACAATGCGGGACGACTATTATTGACAACCCCTTTACGCACCCATGCCACATTAACTAAACACATTATGCTGGTCGGCCAATACAATAAATTTGAGCTTTGGGACGAACAGACTTGGTATGACCAAGTTAAGCAAGACATTGAGGCTGAGCAACATGCTCAGGGTGTATTATCTGAGCGTTTGCAGGACTTATCGTTATAATGACGTCTAACAATTTTAAACATACTACCGTACTGCTCGACGATGCCGTCGACGGGCTAAATATTCAGCCAGAGGGTATCTATATCGATGGTACTTTTGGCCGGGGAGGGCACTCCCGATTAATCCTCTCCCAGTTAGGTGAAAAGGGGCGTTTGATCGCCATTGATCGCGACCCACAAGCGATTGCCGCAGCCGAACAGATTAATGATCCGCGTTTCTCTATTATTCATGGCCCCTTTTCGCAGCTTGGCGACTATGTAGAATCATTAGATTTAGTCGGTAAAATTGATGGTATATTGCTCGATTTGGGGGTCTCTTCTCCGCAACTCGATGATGCTGAACGCGGATTTTCATTTATGCGCGATGGGCCTCTGGATATGCGGATGGACCCTTCACAAGGCGAATCTGCGGCGCAATGGTTGATGCGCGCAGCAGAAGAAGATATTGCCTTTGTGATCAAAACCTATGGTGAAGAGAAATTTGGTAAACGTATTGCACGTGCCATCGTGGAACGTAACCGCTTAGCGCCGATGACGCGGACTAAAGAGTTAGCAGAAGTGATTGCCGCGGCGATGCCAGTAAAGGATAAGCATAAGCATCCAGCAACCCGCAGTTTCCAAGCCATTCGTATCTGGATTAATAGCGAGTTAGAAGAGATTGAACGTGCATTAGGTGCGTCGATCAAGGCGTTAGCCCCGCAAGGACGGCTGTCGATTATTAGTTTTCACTCCCTTGAAGACCGTTTGGTAAAACGTTTTATGCGTACCCATAGTCGAGGCGTACAAGTCCCTGCGGGTGTTCCCATGACCGAGGCGCAAATACAGGCGCTGGGTGGAAGAGAACTTCGTTCACTGGGTAAATCGGTACCAGGCCCTACAGAAGTAGCAGAAAACCCGCGCGCGCGCAGCTCAGTATTACGCATCGCAGAAAGGAGTGAGGCGTGATCAATAATGAGCGTCATAGTCTACCTGCCGTCATTGGCGGTGATTTACTACGGCATGGAAAACTACCCATAATTCTTCTCATCGGCGTACTAGTTACCTCGATCATGGTTGTGATTACGACTCAAAAGACCCGTCTGCTTACCGCACAACGTGAACAGATGGTGTTAGAGAAAGACTCATTAGATATCGAGTGGCGAAATCTGATTCTCGAAGAGAATGCCTTAGGTGATCACAGCCGTGTTGAGCGTTTAGCAGTGGAAAAACTCCATATGCAGCATGTTGACCCTTCTCAGGAACATATTGTGGTTCAACCATAGGAATAGAAAACTGATGGCCGGCGCAAAAAAAACGCTGAAAACAAATAAGCAAGAAATCAAAGCCAATTTTATCCGTTGGCGTTTTGCATTGTTATGTGGCGGAATTCTGCTGGCGTTAGTCGGCCTGCTCTCTCGTGTGGCATGGCTGCAAGTGGTTAAACCTGAGCGTTTAGTGAAAGAGGGCGATATGCGCTCACTACGCGTTCAGTCAGTACCGAGTTCTCGGGGCATGATTAGCGACCGAAATGGTCGACCGCTCGCCGTCAGCGTACCCGTAAGTGCTATATGGGCGGATCCTAAAGAAGTGAATGCTCACGGTGGAATTGGTTACGATAACCGTTGGAAGGCCTTAGCAGATGCGCTGTCACTGTCCCTCGATCAACTTTCTTCACGGATTAATGCTAACCCGAAAGGCCGCTTTGTCTATCTCGCCCGCCAAGTCAATCCGGCGGTCAGCAGTTATATTCAGAAATTAAAGCTACCGGGGATTAACTTACGTGGGGAATCGCGTCGCTACTACCCTGCAGGGCAAGTTGTCGCTCACTTGATTGGCTTTACCAATATTGATGGTAAAGGTATTGAAGGCGTTGAAAAAAGCTTTGATGAATGGCTAACCGGTAAAGCGGGCGCTCGTATCGTGCGTAAAGATCGCCAAGGGCGGGTGATTGAAGATATCTCCTCTACCGATAGCCGTGTCGCGCATAATCTTACCCTGAGTATTGATGAGCGACTGCAAGCGCAAGTCTATCGCGAGCTGAATAATGCAGTCGCGTTTAATAAAGCGGAGTCGGGAACCGCCGTCTTGGTTGACGTTAATACGGGTGAAGTCCTCGCGATGGCGAACAGCCCGGCTTATAACCCCAATAATCTTAGTAATACGCCAGGTGAAAGTATCCGCAACCGCGCGATTACCGATATTTTTGAACCGGGTTCGACAGTAAAACCTATGGTAGTGATGACGGCCCTACAACGGGGAGTGGTGCATCCAAGTAGCGTATTAAATACTGTACCCTATCGGATTAATGGTCATGAAATCAAAGATGTTGCGCGTTATAATGAATTGACCTTAACCGGTGTCTTACAGAAGTCGAGTAACGTTGGTGTATCCCGTCTGGCGCTCGCCATGCCTTCTTCTGCACTGGTTGAAACCTATTCTCACTTCGGATTGGGTCAACCGACTAATCTCGGATTAGTGGGCGAAAGCAAAGGTATTTATCCGCATAAACAGCGTTGGTCAGATATCGATCGTGCAACGTTTTCCTTCGGCTATGGATTGATGGTCACGCCGCTACAACTGGCACGAGTCTATGCCACCATAGGCAGTTATGGAATTGCTCGCCCCCTATCGATCACTAAGGTTTCACCGCCTGTAGCGGGGACGCGCGCTTTTGATGAAGCCACGGTAAAAACGGTAGTCCATATGATGGAAAGCGTGGCTTTACCTGGCGGCGGCGGTGTTAAAGCGGCGATCAAAGGTTATCGCATTGCGATCAAAACCGGTACGGCAAAAAAAGTTGGGCCTGATGGTCACTATGTTAATAAATATATTGCTTACACCGCAGGGGTTGCGCCGGCTAGTCGCCCTCGATTTGCCTTAGTTGTGGTGATTAACGATCCACAAGGTGGGAAATATTATGGGGGCGCTGTCTCTGCACCCGTCTTCGGTGCCATCATGGGCGGTGTGTTACGCACGATGAATGTTGAGCCAGATGCGCTGGTAACAGAAAACAAAGAACTTACGACAACGAATGAGGGATCAAGTGACCGATCGTAACCTACAAGAGGTGTTAGCACCTTGGGTACCTAATGCTCCTCAACAAGCGCTTAAGGAGATGACACTTGATAGCCGTAATGCTCAAGCGGGCGATCTATTTGTTGCCGTCGTCGGTCACAGTGTCGATGGACGTCAATATATCTCACAGGCCATAGCTCAAGGGGTTACGGCCGTGGTCGCCGATGCACAAGATGTCGCGAAGGATGGTGAAATACGCACGCTCGACGGTGTACCCATTATCTATCTTGCACAATTATCTGAGCGCTTATCAGCCTTGGCTGGGCGCTTTTATGCGCGTCCCCTCGACAACATGCATATTGTTGGGGTCACTGGAACCAATGGCAAAACGACGATCACGCAACTACTGGCGCAGTGGGTCGCTTTACTCGGTGAGTCAAGCGCAGTCATGGGAACTGTCGGCAACGGCCTTTATGGACAGCTGATTGAGAGCGAAAATACTACCGGCTCAGCCATTGACGTGCAGAAAACGCTAGCGGAATTTTCCGCACAGCATGCCAGCTTGACCGCCATGGAAATTTCTTCCCATGGCTTAGTGCAGCATCGTGTGGCGGCGCTACCCTTTTCAGCGGCTATCTTTACTAACTTAAGTCGTGATCACCTTGATTATCACGGTGATATGGAAAGTTATGCAGCAGCAAAGTTATCGTTATTTACTGAACATCAGGTTGGCGTAAGCGTCATCAACGCCGATGATGAGACGGGTCAGCAATGGCTAAAGCAACTGACTGATTCTGTTGCCGTGAGTGTTCGTGGATTAAGCCTTTCGCAACGCCATGGTCTTTGGTTGAGTGCAACCGCGATCACCTACCGTGAACATGGTGTATGCATACAATTCGATTCTGCTTGGGGATCGGGTCAATGCGTCAGCGCGTTAATGGGGGAGTTTAATGTCAGTAATGTATTGTTAGCCTTGGCGACGCTGTTGGCGCTGGGGTACCCCCTAGAGCAATTAATCGCTACGGCCTCTCAACTTTCTCCTGTCTGTGGCCGGATGGAAGTGTTTAAAAAAGCAGGGCATGCTGTCGCAGTGGTGGATTATGCTCACACGCCAGATGCCCTACAGAAGGCTTTAGAGGCAGCGCGTCGCCATTGTCAAGGGCAACTCTGGTGCATATTTGGCTGCGGAGGGGATCGAGACAGAGGTAAACGTCCATTAATGGGGGCGATCGCGGAAGAGTTTGCCGATCATGTAGTCATTACCGACGATAATCCACGCAGCGAAAATCCTGCGTCCATCACCCGTGATATTCTGGCCGGATTGATCGATGCTAGCCGTGCGCAAGTGATCGCTGGCCGAGCACAGGCGATCATCAAGGTATTACAACAGACTACAGAACAAGACATGGTATTGATCGCTGGAAAAGGGCATGAAGATTATCAGATCATTGGCCATCAGCGACTCGACTACTCAGACCGCGAGACGGTCGCAACTCTATTAGGAATGATGGCATGATCCCAGTAACGAGTGAACAACTAGCGCTGATCACTGAGGGTGAACAGGTTGGAGCAGAAGTGACTCTGTGTCATATCACCACTGATACCCGTGAAGTTGTTGAAGGTAGCTTATTCGTGGCATTGCTCGGTGAGCGGTTTGATGCGCACCAGTTCGCGGATCAAGCAATCAGTGCCGGCGCCAGTGCATTACTGGTGAGCCGTCGTTTAGATATTCCCGTTACGCAAATAGTGGTTGAGGATACGCGCATCGCCTTCGGGAAAATTGGCGCGTGGGTACGCCAACAGGTTCCCGCCAAAGTTGTTGGATTGACTGGTTCATCGGGAAAAACTTCGGTGAAAGAGATGACTGCTGCGATGTTGAAACAGTGTGGTGAAACACTCTATACCGCGGGGAATTTGAATAACGATTTCGGTGTGCCAATGACCCTCTTACGTCTTACACCTGAGCACCGTTTTGCGGTGATTGAGATGGGGGCAAACCACCAAGGTGAAATTGCTTACACCACCCATTTAGTGAAGCCAGACGTGGCGCTGGTGAATAATTTAGCCGCTGCTCACTTAGAAGGGTTCGGTTCGATAGAAGGTGTTGCCAAAGCGAAGGGCGAAATTTTCCAAGGCCTACCGCCGCATGGCATTGCTATTCTTAATGCTGAAAGTAATGACCGACATAACTGGCAACCGGCACTGGCAGATAAACAGGTCATGACCTTTTCTGCTGCTGAGCAGGACAGGGATGACTACTACGCAACGCAAATCAAGGTAACGGCAGAAGGGACGATCTTTTGCTTACATACGCCTCACGGCGAGTGTGAGGTTATTCTCCCCTTACCCGGCCAGCACAATATTGCTAATGCGCTTGCCGCCGCGGCACTCTCTCAATCGGTGGGGGCGTCATTACAGGCCATAAAACAAGGCCTCGCGACGTTAACTGCAGTACCTGGAAGACTTTATCCAGTCAAATTGTCTGAGTCGGTATTGCTGCTTGACGATTCCTACAACGCCAACGTTGGGTCTATGACCGCTGCGGCACAGGTGTTAGCGACGATGCCCGGCTATCGGATTATGATTGCTGGCGATATGGGTGAACTAGGAAGTGATACCGAATCTTGCCACCGTAAGGTGGGTAAAGCGCTGCATGAGGCTGGCATCGATAAAGTCTTAACGGTTGGCGAATATAGTCAATGGATCGCGCAAGAGAGCCAGGTTGGGGAAGTTTTTGCCACAAAATCAGCGTTGACTGAACGCGCACGCGAATTAATTAAAGAACATCAAGTTGTGACGCTATTAGTGAAAGGATCACGCAGTGCTGCAATGGAAGAAATAGTTGTGAAATTACAGGAGAAAGACGCATGTTAGTTTGGCTAGCCGAGCATCTGGCTAAATTTTATTCAGGATTTAACGTCTTCTCATATTTGACGTTTCGCGCCATTGTCAGCTTATTAACGGCTTTATTTATCTCATTGTGGATGGGCCCACGGTTAATCGCTTGGCTTCAAAAATTACAAATTGGGCAAGTCGTGCGTAATGATGGGCCCGAGTCACACTTTAGTAAGCGGGGGACCCCGACCATGGGGGGGATTATGATCCTCACCTCCATTACTATTTCGGTACTGTTGTGGGCTTATCCTTCCAACCCCTATGTATGGTGTGTGTTGGTGGTGCTGGTAGGCTACGGGATAGTCGGTTTTGTCGACGACTATCGCAAAGTTGTCCGTAAAGATACTAAAGGCTTAATTGCTCGCTGGAAATATTTCTGGCAATCGGTGATTGCTCTGGGTGTGGCGTTCGCTCTTTATGCTATTGGGAAAGATACCCCAGCCACACAATTAGTCGTGCCTTTCTTCAAAGATATTATGCCGCAATTAGGCTTATTTTATCTCTTCTTGACCTACTTTGTGATTGTAGGCACCAGTAATGCCGTCAACCTTACAGATGGACTGGACGGTTTAGCCATTATGCCAACCGTTTTTGTCGCGGCAGGTTTTGGACTTGTCGCCTGGGCGACGGGAAATGTGAATTTCGCTGACTATCTGCATATTCCTTATCTACGCCATGCGGGTGAGCTGGTCATTGTCTGCACGGCGATTGTTGGGGCAGGGCTCGGTTTTCTCTGGTTTAACACTTACCCAGCACAAGTTTTTATGGGCGATGTCGGTTCTTTAGCGCTGGGTGGGGCATTAGGAACTATTGCCGTATTGCTACGCCAAGAGTTTTTACTGGTCATTATGGGCGGTGTGTTTGTAGTCGAAACGTTATCGGTTATTTTACAAGTGGGGTCATTCAAATTACGTGGTCAGCGTATCTTCCGGATGGCGCCTATCCACCACCACTATGAGCTAAAAGGTTGGCCGGAGCCGCGCGTGATCGTTCGCTTCTGGATCATTTCATTAATGTTAGTGTTAATCGGTCTCGCCACCCTTAAGGTACGTTAATCATGGCAGATTACCAAGGTAGAAAGATTGTTATCGTCGGTTTAGGTATTACTGGACTTTCTTGCGTTGAGTTTTTCTTGGCGCGAGGCGTTGTGCCTAAGGTTATTGACTCCCGTAACAATCCTCCTGGTATCGATAAATTGCCTGAACAGGTTGAGCGCTGGATCGGGGAGATTAATCAGCAATGGTTATTAGCTGCTGACTTAATTGTCCTAAGCCCTGGTGTCGCGCTGTCACACCCTGCGATCAGTGCTGCGGCGGCAGAGGGTATAGAGATCGTTGGCGATATCGAATTATTTTGTCGCGAAGCACAAGCCCCTATCGTTGCGATTACCGGCTCGAACGGTAAAAGTACTGTGACCAGCTTGGTGGGAGAAATGTCCCGTGCCGCGGGCTGGCAAACAGCGGTGGGAGGGAATATTGGGCTGCCTGTATTATCGTTGTTGAACCCCCATATTCAGCTGTATGTGCTCGAATTGTCGAGCTTTCAGCTAGAAACCACCCATAGCCTCCAAGCGACGGCGGCAACTATTTTAAACGTAACAGAAGACCATATGGATCGTTACCCACTTGGTTTTCAGCAATATCGTGCGGCAAAATTACGCATTTACGAGCATGCCAAGCACTGTATCGTTAATGTTGATGATGCGATGACTATGCCAATTCGAGGCGTTGATCGCCGCTGCATTAGTTTTGGGGTGACTTTTGGTGATTATCATCTCAATCAGCAGCAAGGCCAAACCTGGTTACGTGCCAAGGGTGAAAAAGTCCTCAATAGCGACGAAATGCACCTGACCGGACAACATAACCTGACGAATGCGTTAGCCGCTTTAGCGCTTGCAGAGGCTGTTGGCGTGCCGCGTGCCAGTTGTTTAAAAGCATTAACTACCTTTGCCGGACTACCGCATCGTTATCAATTGGTTCATCGTAATGCGGGTGTCGAGTGGATCAACGATTCGAAAGCCACCAATGTTGGCAGTACAGAAGCGGCCTTAAAGGGACTGCAGTGCCAAGGAACATTGTGGTTGCTCCTAGGTGGGGATGGGAAGTCTGCCGATTTTTCACCTCTTGAGCGATTACTACAAGGTGACAAGATAAAGGTTTACTGCTTTGGCCGAGATGCGGAATTGTTATACGCACTACGCCCTGATATATCAGTTAACGTCGACACACTCGAGGACGCAATGCACGCGATCAGCCAACAGGTGAAAAAAGGGGATGTAGTGTTACTCTCGCCCGCCTGTGCCAGTCTTGATCAATTTAAAAATTATGAACAGCGTGGCGAACGGTTTGCGGCGCTAGCGAAGGAGTTGGGCTAATGCATATCCCGGGTCTGAGGCTCTTAGGGCGCGGCATTGCTGCGCTTTCAGAACGGATACAAAATTGGGTAATGGGATCACGGGAGAGTGATGCTTCCACGGTGGTTCTTTACGACCGGACCTTATTATGGCTGACCTTTGGGCTAGCCATCATCGGTTTTGTCATGGTGACGTCGGCGTCGGTGCCCATCGGGCAGCGTATGAACGATGATCCGTTTTATTTTGCCAAACGCGATGCCTTTTATCTGGGACTCGGTTTCGCCATTTCGTTAGTTACCTTGCGTTTACCAATGTCATTTTGGCAAAAGTACAGTAATGTCATGCTGCTGATCTCTGTGGTGATGCTCCTCGTGGTATTGGTAGTGGGTAGCTCGGTAAATGGTGCTTCACGGTGGATTGCCTTAGGACCATTACGTATTCAGCCGGCAGAATTCTCCAAACTTTCGCTTTTTTGTTACCTCGCCAGTTATCTGGTCCGTAAGGTGGAGGAAGTGAGAAGTAATCTCTGGGGATTTTTAAAACCCATGGGAGTGATGGTTATTTTAGCGGTGCTGCTCTTGGCACAGCCGGATTTAGGAACGGTAATTGTACTGTTCGTGACCACTTTGGCGATGTTGTTTTTAGCCGGTGCTAAGCTGTGGCAGTTCCTTGCGATCATTGGTTGTGGATTGTTCTCGGTTGTCCTGCTGATCATGGTCGAGCCATACCGGATGCGTCGCGTAACCTCCTTTAGCAATCCATGGGCCGATCCCTTTGGCAGTGGTTACCAATTAACGCAATCCCTTATGGCGTTCGGTCGTGGCGAGTTTTGGGGACAGGGCCTCGGAAATTCAGTACAGAAACTCGAATATCTTCCTGAGGCGCATACCGACTTTATCTTTGCGATTATAGGCGAAGAACTTGGCTATTTTGGTGTGGTTCTCGCGCTATTGATGGTATTCTTTGTGGCATTTCGTGCGATGTCTATTGGGCGTAGAGCCTTGGAGCTTGACCAACGTTTTGCCGGCTTTTTGGCTTGTGCGATAGGCGTGTGGTTCAGTTTTCAAGCTTTAGTTAACGTTGGCGCAGCGGCCGGTATGTTGCCAACCAAAGGTCTGACATTACCGCTTATTAGTTACGGCGGGTCGAGCTTAATTATTATGTCTACGGCAATAGTCCTACTTTTGCGTATCGATTTTGAAACGCGCTTAGCGAAAGCCCATGCGGTAACTCGAGGTAATCGATGAGTAGCAAAAAACTGATGGTCATGGCCGGTGGTACGGGAGGACACGTTTTTCCAGGCCTAGCGGTGGCCCATCAATTAATGGAAGAAGGCTGGGAAGTGCGTTGGTTGGGGACGGCTGACAGAATGGAAGCCGACTTAGTGCCTAAACATGGTATCGCTATCGATTTCATTAAAATCAATGGATTGCGTGGTAAAGGTGTTAAAGCTCTTTTACAAGCACCTTGGCGGATCTTTTCAGCATGGCGACAAGCCCGAAAAATTATTAAGCAGTGGCAACCCGATATCGTATTGGGAATGGGGGGCTATGTCTCTGGGCCTGGTGGCTTAGCGGCCTGGAGTTGTGGTGTTCCCGTCGTACTGCATGAACAAAATGGGATAGCAGGCCTGACGAACCAATGGCTGTCGAAAATTGCGCGTAAAGTGATGCAAGCTTTCCCCGGTGCTTTTCCCCATGCAGAGATAGTGGGCAACCCAGTGCGCAAAGATGTCTTAGCATTACCGTCGCCGACTGCTCGATTTGTGGGCAGGGAAGGGCCATTAAGAGTATTAGTGATGGGTGGCAGTCAAGGGGCACGCATTCTTAATCAGCAACTGCCCGACGTCGCGCAAGTGTTAGGTGATAAAATTACGCTTTGGCATCAAACCGGTAAAGGTAATCAAGCGGGAGTTGAGCAAGATTATTGGCAACGCGGTGTGTGCCATCATAAGATTACTGAATTTATTGATGATGTGGCAGAGGCGTATGCTTGGGCTGATGTGGTGGTTTGTCGTTCGGGAGCCCTAACGGTTAGCGAAATAGCGGCGGCAGGTGTCGCGGCTATTTTTGTCCCATTCCCGCATAAAGACCGTCAACAATATTGGAATGCATTATCGCTAGAGAAGGCGGGGGCAGCAGTTATCTTGGAACAGCCCCATTTTACTGCACAAGCAGTGATAGATTGTTTGCAAAAGTGGGATCGTGAAACGTTATTGAGCAATGCCGTGAATGCGCAGACTACGGCTGTTCCGGACTCTACACAACGCGTTGCACAAGCAATCAAACATATTGTCGCTCATTAATTTAGGGATGAAGCTTTCATCTCTTGTAAGTTATAGGTAAGAAGTTATTCATGAATACTCAACAATTAGCAAAGTTACGCTCTATCGTGCCAGAAATGAGACGTGTTAAGCACATCCATTTTGTTGGGATTGGTGGCGCAGGTATGGGCGGTATTGCTGAAGTGTTGGCCAATGAAGGGTATCAAATTAGTGGGTCTGATTTGGCACCTAACGCGGTAACTAAACACCTGACTGGCCTTGGCGCGACGATTTATTTCAACCATAGTCCAGAAAATATTCAGGGTGTCAGTGTTGTAGTGGTTTCCAGTGCTATTGCCGAAGATAACCCAGAATTAGTTGCGGCAAGAGAATCTCGTATTCCGGTTATTCGACGTGCTGAGATGCTCGCGGAACTCATGCGTTTTCGTCATGGGATCGCAGTTGCCGGGACACACGGTAAAACGACGACGACAGCAATGGTTTCCAGTATTTATGCCGAAGGTGGACTTGATCCGACTTTTGTTAATGGTGGGTTAGTTAAAGCGGCAGGTACTCATGCGCGTCTAGGAAGTAGTCGTTACTTGATTGCGGAAGCGGATGAAAGTGATGCCTCCTTCCTGCATTTACAACCGATGGTAGCAATAGTGACGAATATCGAAGCTGACCATATGGATACCTACCAAGGTGACTTTGAGAATTTAAAACAGACATTCATTAACTTTTTACACAATCTCCCTTTTTATGGTCGTGCGGTGTTATGTGTTGATGATGAGGTGATTCGTGGATTATTGCCTGAGGTGGGACGTCAAGTAACCACATACGGCTTCAGTGACGATGCTGACGTTAGGATTGCCGATTATCAGCAACAGGGCGCAACGGGTCGCTTCACCGTCTATCGACAAGATAAACCCGAGGTGATGGTCACCTTAAACGCGCCTGGTCGCCATAATGCCCTTAACGCGGCAGCAGCTATTGCTGTGGCAACTGAGGAAGGTATCGACGACGACGATATCCTAGCTGCTTTGGAGAGTTTCCAAGGGACCGGACGTCGCTTTGATGTATTGGGAGAGTTTGCTACGGATTCCGTTAGCGGTATCAGCGGTAGCGCAATGTTGGTGGATGATTATGGTCATCACCCGACCGAGGTGGATGCAACCATTAAAGCGGCACGAGCGGGTTGGCCAGATAAAAAGTTAGTGATGGTATTTCAACCTCATCGCTATACGAGAACTCGCGACTTATTTGACGATTTCGCCAATGTTCTATCGAATGTTGATGTATTGTTGATGTTGGATGTCTATTCTGCAGGCGAAACACCCATTGCTGGGGCAGATAGCCGTGCACTGTGTCGATCTGTCCGTTCTCGCGGTAAAGTTGATCCTATTCTTGTGACTGACCAAGATGGATTGCTGGAGTTCCTCGCACCCACACTAAGCGGCAATGACCTTGTGCTCTTACAAGGTGCTGGTACGGTAGGACGTGTTGCCCGACAGTTAGCCGAAAACTGGGTAGCGCCAGCGGCTCAGGCTAAGGACTAAAAGATAGCGAGAGATCAAGGAGACAATGTGTTAAGTCAAGCAGCTTCCATTGTTTTAGGGGGAGTATACTTATTTTAAGCTAAAGTGTATCTAAGTCGCTGGAATCGATACCTGATGGGGCTAGCCATAACCTTAGCCACTACGAAAACAGGGTGACTCATCCCCCTATCAACCTTTTATTAATTAAAGCCGTTAATGAGGGGGGACATTGAGGTGGGGTATTGATTAGCTCAAGCCATCATTCCGATGGCGGCTGACGATGAAAACCCACTTATTGACGGTTTTTTAAGCGGTAATAAAGAGTTGTTTGCAATAATTAGTGACAAAATATTGCCATCAATACAGATTCAGACTATTAATAATTTTTATGATTATAATGCAAAATATCTTTCTGATGAGAAACGATATTTTTGTTCTTCAGGACGGATTGTTCGCGAAGATCACCATTAGCGTAATTTAGCATGGTCAGCATGACCAACCATTGGCTGCCAAGGAAGGGCAAAAGTGAATAACAGGTGGGGCAGCAAAGGTTATTTTAAGTTCGATAAGGTGAATACTGTTCTTATCATGACCCAGCAAAATTTGATCCCAATGGCAGCCAAGCAAGCAGCAAACGATATCACGCTGCTTGTCCAACAGATTCTGGAGTAAACAGACTGATATGTCTCAGGCTGCACTGAATACGAAAAATAAAGAAACGCAAAAACGTTTACGCTCTGGTCGGAGTAATGGCACTCGTCTTTTTGGCGTCGTTTTTCTTCTGATGGTCGTTGGTACCATCGTGTTTGGTGGAATAGCGGTCGTCAATTGGATGGATGATGTCTCGCGCTTACCCCTTTCAAAGCTCGTGGTAACAGGTGAAAAGCGCTATACCTCTAATGATGATGTTCGCCAAGCGATACTCTCATTAGGTCCACCGGGGACCTTTATGTCGCAAAACGTCGACATTATTCAGCAACAGCTTGAAAGGTTGCCGTGGATTAAACAAGTCAGCGTGCGTAAGCAATGGCCAGATGAATTAAAGATTCATCTGGTTGAATATGTTCCCGTAGCAAGGTGGAATGATCAGCATGTGGTGGATGCGTCAGGTATCTCATTCACACTTCCTTTTCATCAAGGGGCTCCCAAACAAGATATTCCATTACTTAATGGTCCAGAAGGGAGCGAGAAAGAGGTCATGGCAGCTTTCTACCAAATGGCAACTAAACTGCATACGGTACACTTAACATTGAAAGCCATTGCGATGACCGAGCGTCATTCTTGGCAGCTTATCACCAATGATGGTATGAGAATTGAATTAGGAAGAGGGGAGGACGATAAGCGGTTACAACGTTTTATCACCCTTTATCCAGAACTCGTTAAACAGGCACAGGCTGATAATAAGACTATCAGCTATGTCGATCTTCGTTACGATTCGGGCGCCGCAGTTGGATGGGGCCCCGTACCCGTAGACACGCAAGCAGGTAATCAGCAACAAAATCAGGCACAGGCTAAACAACAATGATCAAGGCAACGGACAGAAAACTGGTAGTAGGACTAGAGATTGGCACCGCTAAGGTTGCTGCCCTGGTAGGGGAAATTCTGCCCGATGGTATGGTCAATATTATTGGGGTTGGTAGCTGCCCTTCTCGTGGAATGGATAAAGGTGGTGTTAATGATCTTGAGTCAGTTGTAAAATGCGTACAACGGGCAATTGACCAAGCAGAGTTGATGGCAGATTGCCAAATCTCATCTGTTTACCTCTCGTTATCGGGCAAACATATTAGTTGCCAGAACGAAATCGGGATGGTTCCGATTTCGGAAGAGGAAGTAACCCAGGATGATGTAGAGAATGTGGTTCATACGGCAAAGTCGGTACGGGTTCGAGACGAACATCGTATACTGCACGTTATCCCGCAAGAATATGCCATTGACTATCAAGAAGGGATTAAAAACCCTGTCGGCTTATCTGGGGTAAGGATGCATGCTAAAGTACATCTGATCACTTGCCATAACGATATGGCGAAAAATATTGTTAAAGCAGTCGAACGCTGTGGACTGAAAGTTGACCAACTGATTTTTGCGGGCCTAGCGTCAAGTTATGCGGTGCTTACCGAAGATGAACGTGAGCTTGGCGTCTGTGTCGTCGATATTGGCGGCGGCACCATGGATATGGCAGTCTATACTGGTGGTGCGTTACGTCACACTAAAGTGATACCTTATGCAGGTAACGTTGTGACCAGTGATATTGCCTATGCGTTTGGTACGCCCCCAACGGATGCTGAAGCGATTAAAGTTCGCCACGGTTGTGCTTTAGGGTCTATTGTAGGTAAAGACGAAAATGTTGAAGTACCGAGTGTGGGGGGAAGACCGCCTCGTAGCTTACAGCGCCAAACTTTAGCGGAAGTGATTGAACCGCGTTACACTGAATTACTGAATCTGGTCAATGACGAGATTCTTGAGCTACAAGAGCAATTACGTCAGCAAGGGGTTAAGCACCATTTAGCGGCGGGAATAGTTCTGACCGGAGGCGCTGCACAGATTGAAGGCTTGGCCGCGTGCGCGCAGCGAGTATTCCATACCCAAGTAAGAATTGGCCAACCGTTAAACATCACAGGTTTAACGGATTACGCGCAAGAGGCTTATTACTCTACGGTAGTGGGTCTCTTACATTATGGCAAAGAGTCCCATTTGGGGGACGAGGCAGAGTCATCAAAGCACTCACCTGTCAGTACTTGGTTCAAAAAATTTAACAGTTGGTTAAAAAAAGAGTTTTAATTTTGATTAAAGAGGATCATCCTAAGCTTACTGAGTGATCCTCTGGCAACAGGCACATAACGGAGAGTAATCATGTTTGAACCTATGGAATTAACCAACGATGCGGTGATTAAAGTCATCGGCGTCGGTGGTGGTGGTGGTAATGCTGTCGAACACATGGTACGTGAGCGTATTGAAGGTGTTGAGTTCTTCGCAGTGAACACAGATGCGCAAGCATTACGTAAAACAGCAGTCGGCCAAACAATCCAAATTGGTAATAACATTACTAAAGGATTAGGGGCGGGTGCTAACCCAGAAGTTGGACGTAATTCAGCAGAAGAAGACCGCGAAGCATTACGTGCAGCATTAGATGGCGCGGACATGGTGTTTATCGCAGCAGGTATGGGCGGTGGTACCGGTACGGGTGCAGCACCTGTCGTTGCTGAAGTGGCTAAAGACCTCGGAATTTTAACCGTTGCTGTGGTCACTAAACCGTTTAACTTTGAAGGCAAAAAGCGTATGGCTTTTGCTGAACAAGGTATCGCTGAACTGTCTAAGCATGTTGACTCCTTAATCACTATTCCCAATGACAAGCTGCTTAAAGTATTGGGTCGTGGTATCTCTTTACTGGATGCTTTCGGCGCGGCGAATGACGTACTAAAAGGCGCAGTACAGGGTATTGCTGAGCTGATTACTCGCCCTGGTCTGATGAACGTCGACTTTGCTGACGTGCGTACTGTTATGTCCGAAATGGGCTATGCCATGATGGGTTCCGGTATTGCATGCGGTGAAGATCGTGCTGAAGAAGCCGCTGAAATGGCTATTTCGAGCCCACTGTTAGAAGATATCGATCTTTCTGGCGCACGTGGCGTGCTGGTTAACATCACTGCTGGTTTTGATCTACGCCTTGACGAGTTCGAAACAGTTGGTAATACCATCCGTGCCTTTGCTTCAGATAACGCAACAGTGGTAATTGGTACTTCTCTTGACCCTGAAATGAACGATGAGCTACGTGTGACCGTTGTTGCAACGGGTATTGGTATGGACAAACGTCCAGAAATCACTCTAGTTACTAACAAAAACAACTCACAACCTGTGGTCGATCATCGTTACCAGCAACACGGTTTGACTCCGTTACCGCAAGAGAACAAACCTGCGGCGAAAGTGGTCAACGAGCCAAGTTCACAGCCGAATAAAGAGCCAGATTATCTCGATATTCCTGCGTTCTTACGTAAGCAAGCAGATTAAGATATTACTGAAAATTGGCGATAACCGCTTTTTGTGCTAAAGTCTACGTCCGTTTATGGGGTATATTCCCGTTTGGAAATAGTAATTTTGCGAGATTGATACGATGATCAAACAAAGGACATTAAAACGTATTGTTCAGGCCACTGGGGTCGGTTTACATACCGGCAAGAAAGTGACGCTGAACCTGCGGCCTGCGCCAGCAAATACTGGGGTCATCTATCGCCGCACTGACCTGAATCCACCGGTTGATTTCCCGGCTGATGCCAAATTTGTGCGCGACACGATGCTCAGTACTTGCCTTATCAACGACCAAGGGATCCGTATCTCTACAGTCGAGCACCTTAACTCAGCTCTTGCTGGATTAGGGATTGATAACATCATTATTGAAGTCGATGCGCCTGAAATTCCTATTATGGATGGCAGTGCAGCACCTTTCGTTTACCTGTTATTAGATGCAGGTGTCGAGGAGCTGAATAGCGCGAAGAAATTCTTACGCGTTAAGCAAGCAGTGCGTGTCGAAGATGGCGATAAGTGGGCCGAAGTGAAGCCTTATAATGGCTTCTCACTGGATTTCACTATCGACTTTAAGCATCCAGCGATTGACTCGAGTTCTCAGAACTATCGACTGAATTTTTCTACTGAAGCGTTTATCCGTCAGATCAGCCGCGCACGTACCTTCGGGTTCATGCGCGACATCGAACAACTACAGTCTCGTGGCCTGTGCCTGGGCGGAAGTCTTGACTGTGCGATCGGATTGGATGACTTTCGGGTCTTAAACGAAGAAGGTTTGCGTTTTGACGACGAGTTTGTCCGTCACAAAATGTTAGACGCGATCGGTGACTTGTTTATGTGTGGCCACAATATGGTGGGGGCGTTCTCTGCATACAAATCTGGTCACGGCCTAAACAATAAATTGCTACAAGCGGTTTTAGCCAATCAAGAAGCCTTTGAGTGGACAACTTTTGAAAGTGAAGCTGAGATTCCGCAGGCGTTTAAACTGAAAAATTTCGTCCTCGCTTAATATAATTATTACGGTCAACACCGTAATACCAGACGGGCCATGCTGATTACTCTCCGTTCAGCAGGCCCGTTTTTTTTGTATGAAATCTACTCGGTTGGCGGCTTTTTCGGTTACTCGACGTAATCATTAGTGTGGCATGGGTGGATTGATGCTACTATCAACGTTATTGTGTAGGCAGGACAATCAGGAAAAGACTTCACCTATCCTTTATAACGATAATAGAAGCTATTTTTCAATATTAACGGATGAATTGTGATTGGTTTGATTTCGCGCTGGGGACAACTGGGTAGACGCTATCTATGGCCGCATCTCTTATTAGGGATAGTCGCGGCAGGACTTGGACTGCCTTTTACCAACGGCTTGCTAACCAACACCAATGATTCAGCCTTATCCAACAAGCTCTCCGTTTCCCCGCAAGCACGTATTTATCATATTATACGTTTACACGAACGTGTATTACGCCCTACCTACGTACAAAATTTCTGGCATCAGCAAACTCTGCGTGCTGTCATTCGACACCTCTCTTTTTCATTGCCGAGAACTCAGCGTAGCGAGCCTGCTTATTCACAGCTTACCGTTAAAAGCTTAGTTGCTCTTTATTCATTCATCACATTATTGACGTCGGCCGCGGCATTTAAAGCCAGCCGTCTTATTCGCGAGCGTCTAGCGACTGGAATACCTATTGTTTTTTCTGCTGGCCATTGGGTAGCACAAGTACAAGGGATACGAGCCGGGCCTCTTCACGATAAAAATTAAAAAATTATTCAGTCACAACTCGTGAAATTGTTGTCAATATAGAGAATTTATAATCATGGTAATGAAGTTATTAACAAAAATTTTTGGTAGCAGTAATGACCGCACCTTACGTCGTATGCGTAAAGTCGTTGATGTTATTAATAAGATGGAGCCGGATTACGTCGCCCTCAGTGACGAGCAATTGAAGGCAAAAACCGGCGAGTTTCGTCAGCGTCTGGAAAAGGGTGAAAGCCTTGAAAGCCTAATTCCAGAAGCCTTTGCAACCGTTCGTGAAGCCAGTAAACGCGTTTTCAATATGCGTCACTTCGATGTGCAATTATTGGGCGGCATGGTATTGAATGAGCGTTGTATTGCAGAAATGCGTACCGGTGAAGGTAAAACCTTAACGGCAACGCTTCCGGCTTATCTCAATGCATTAAGTGGTAAGGGTGTTCATGTTGTAACAGTGAATGACTACCTTGCGCAACGTGATGCTGAGAATAACCGCCCTTTATTTGAGTTTTTAGGTCTGTCTATTGGTATCAACTTACCAGGCATGCAAGCGCCTGCTAAACGTGAAGCCTATGCTGCAGATATCACTTACGGCACCAATAATGAATATGGTTTCGATTACCTGCGCGACAACATGGCATTCAGCCCAGAAGAGCGTGTGCAGCGTAAACTCCACTATGCTTTAGTCGATGAAGTCGACTCCATCTTGATTGACGAAGCGCGTACACCATTAATCATTTCGGGGCCAGCGGAAGACAGTTCTGAACTGTATATTCAAGTCAATAAAATCATCCCGCATTTAGTTCGCCAAGATAAAGAAGACTCCGATACCTTCCAAGGTGAAGGTGACTTCTCTGTGGATGAAAAAGCGCGTCAGGTACATTTAACCGAACGCGGCTTAGTAAAAATTGAGCAGTTACTTGTGGCACAGAACATCATGGAAGAAGGTGAGTCACTTTACTCACCGACTAATATTATGCTGATGCACCATGTGACGGCAGCGCTTCGTGCGCATGCGCTCTTTACTCGCGATGTCGATTACATCGTGAAAGACGGCGAAGTGATCATCGTTGATGAGCATACCGGTCGTACCATGCAAGGCCGTCGCTGGTCTGAGGGGCTACACCAGGCCGTTGAAGCGAAAGAAGGCGTTGAAATCCAGAATGAGAACCAAACACTGGCTTCCATCACTTTCCAAAACTACTTCCGTATTTACGAAAAACTCGCAGGGATGACCGGTACTGCAGATACCGAAGCGTTTGAATTCAGCAGTATTTATAAGCTGGATACTATTGTCGTCCCCACTAACCGCCCAATGGTGCGTAAAGACAACGCTGACTTGGTCTATATGACTGAGAAAGAAAAAATTGATGCAATTATTGAAGATATCAAAGACTGTACTTCTCGCGGACAGCCAGTATTGGTCGGTACCATCTCGATTGAGAAATCAGAAGTTGTTGCGGATGCTTTAGCGCGGGCGGGAATCAAGCATAGCGTATTGAATGCTAAATTCCACTCAAGTGAAGCCGATATCATTGCACAAGCAGGACAGCCTGGCGCGGTAACTATCGCGACCAACATGGCGGGTCGGGGTACTGATATTATGTTAGGCGGAAGTTGGCACGTAGAAGTTGAAGCCTTAACGGATCCAACCGAAGCGGATATTGCGGCGATTAAAGAAGCATGGCAAGTGCGTCACGATGCGGTGCTTGAAGCAGGTGGTCTACATATTATTGGTACTGAGCGTCATGAATCTCGCCGTATTGATAACCAGCTTCGCGGTCGTGCAGGACGTCAGGGTGATAAAGGGTCTTCGCGTTTTTATCTTTCAATGGAAGATGCGCTGATGCGTATTTTTGCCTCTGACCGTGTTTCAGGCATGATGCGTAAGTTGGGGATGAAGCCAGGTGAAGCCATCGAGCACCCATGGGTCACTAAGGCAATTGCTAATGCTCAACGTAAAGTAGAAAGCCGTAACTTCGATATCCGTAAGCAATTACTGGAATACGATGATGTGGCGAATGATCAACGTAAAGCTATCTACTCGCAGCGAAATGAACTGCTGGACGTTTCTGATGTGAGTGAAACGATCAACAGTATTCGTGAAGATGTATTGAGCTCAACGATTAGTCAGTTTATTCCACCACAATCGCTCGAAGAGATGTGGGATGTGCCTGGCTTAGAAGAGCGCCTTCGTACTGATTTCGAGCTCCATCTCCCACTTACCGAATGGTTAGATAAAGAGCCAGAGTTACACGAAGAAGTTTTACGTGAGCGTATTCTACAGAACTCTCTGCAACAGTATGCCGATAAAGAAGCTGCAGTAGGTGTGGACACCATGCGTAGCTTTGAAAAGGGGATAATGTTACAGACGCTGGATACACTGTGGAAAGAGCACCTTGCAGCGATGGACTACCTACGTCAAGGTATCCATTTACGCGGTTACGCACAGAAAGATCCTAAGCAAGAGTATAAGCGTGAATCCTTCGCAATGTTCGCAAGTATGCTTGAAGGGCTGAAATATGAAGTTGTCAGCACCTTAAGTAAAGTCCAAGTTCGTATGCCTGAAGAGGTTGAGGCCATGGAGCAGCAGTTCCGTGACGAAGCTGAGCGTTTAGCAGAACAGCAACAGCTTAGCCACGTCGACGACGAAACTGCGGCAGCCAATGAAATGGCTAACCAAGCAGCGGAGCGTAAAGTTGGTCGTAACGATTTATGCCCATGTGGTTCGGGTAAAAAATATAAACAATGTCATGGACGTTTAGCTTAATTCGTTCTGGTAAGTAGCTGATATCAGAAAAGGTCCATGGAAACATGGGCCTTTTTACTGTCTAGTGGGGCGTAAATAATGAAAAATCTACAGGTTGCAGTCGGGATCATTCGTAACACTAAGAAAGAAATTTTTCTTACTCAACGAGCCTCGACCTCACACATGGCCAACAAGTGGGAGTTTCCAGGCGGTAAGATCGAAGCGGGTGAAACGGCGTTAGAAGGGTTAATCCGCGAACTGATGGAAGAAACGGGGATCACTGTTACCGAGGCTCAGCCTATTGGTACAGCAAGCCATACTTATCAGGAGGTTAGCGTTACACTCTATTTTTACCTAGTTGAGCAGTGGGCGGGAGAGCCTTGGGGTAAAGAAGGTCAGCCTCAACGCTGGATAGCCCAAACAGACTTAAAAGCTGATGAGTTTCCGCCAGCGAATATTGAGATGGTCAAACGACTAGTGAAAGGCGAGCTGTAGTCGCCAGTCTTTAGGTTTTACTCTGGGTCTTTCTCACTCCATGACTCATGGTCGAAATGCGTAGGCTGACCTGGAATAGATTTCTCTTCCGCCGCCCATTCACCAAGATCAATCATTTGGCAGCGCTTAGAGCAGAATGGGCGCCAAGTACTTAACTCATCCCAGATCACCTCTTTTTGGCACTGAGGACAATTAACGGTGGTGGGTTCGGATTGCATAAGGCCTCTTAGCAGCAAGCGAGTTGGAATAACAAAATTTCAGGGACTCTATCATCGTTTTCTAAAGGAAAAAAGCGAATTGAAAAACGAGCTTTATGTCCGGAAACTTGCGGGTAAATCTCATCATCGCTATTCAACGTGATACGGATGAGATCTTTATCTTCCGCCGAGTGTTGGTAAAAACCTTGATGGGCCTGCACTTCATTAAATCGCCCACTCTGTCTAATCAAATGCAGGATAGCCTGTAAGCTAAGATGAAGTGCCTCTAGACCCGAATACCATTGATTGAGTTGTGCTTGGCGCTTTTCTAACGGTAGATGTAGCCAGAGGTGTAGTGTCGGCGTATCGAAATTACAATAGCCGCCGGGAATCGAGAGTCGCTGACGTAATTGACCAATAAAACGATCTTCTTTGAAAGTCGTACCAAATTTGGGGGCAACATTTACTTTGTGGCTATGTGTGCTTAACTCGCTAATTAATTGGTTGACGGCTTGAACGTCGATATCCGGTACTGTCAGCCACTGGTGTAGTTTTCCCTGCTGTTTTTCTAACTCCTTAAGGAGGTCCGCACGTAATTCGCTACGCTCAAAAATATCGAGTAACTCTGTCAAGGTGCGCAAAAAGAGTAAGCAAGCTTCTGGCGAGCTGCCATTGTTCGAGGCAGCAAGTTGTTGCAGTAGGTGTTCGACGCGTAACCAACTACGCATTTTCTCATTGAGCGGATACTCGAAGGTGATCGGTGACTGCGTCATAGTTTGCGACCCTTATATTCTGATGCGAATTGATTGTAGGTCAAAATAAGCTGAGAGACTCTCTCGGCTAAAGCGCTTTTAGATAAATTATTATCAATAATATCATCAGCGATGGCTAATCTTTGTTGCCGTGTCGCCTGAGATTGAATGATAGCCAAGGCTTGCGAACGTGAGATCCTATCGCGCTCACAGACTCGCTCAATTTGCCGTTCTTCTTCGCTATCTACCACAATAACGCGTTGGGCAAGGTGTTGAAGCTGATTTTCCACTAAAAGTGGTACCACCCAGAGGCACCATTCAGCGGAGCATTGCGCAAATTTTTGTTGAGTTCTTTGCTGGATAAGTGGATGCAATAGGTTGTTTAACCATTGTTTATGTCTTGGATCGGAGAAAATAATGTTACGCAGTTGCTTACGATCAAGCTGACCGTTTTCTAGCAGGATCTTATGACCAAAATAGTCAGCCATCGTGACTAATGCGGGTTGGCCAGGCTCAACGACTTCACGAGCGATGAGATCTGCATCGATTATATCGATCTGCCTTGCCGCAAACAGATCGGCGACAGTTGATTTACCACTCGCAATGCCACCTGTAAGCGCCACAATATATGTCATGTTTATTGTCCCAACGTCAATCTTTAGTGCGGCCATCGAGCACTTTTCTCAGTTATTGGGATAAGTATGAAGGGGATAGGCGAGGGTGTAAACCTTGTGAGTTGAGGAAGAATTACCCTAAGGCTTCTCCTAAGTAGAATATAGGTAAATACATCGCTATTACGACAGTTCCAACGACTCCTCCACTGATAGCGAGCATGATAGGTTCAATGCGTTGTGTGAGACGTCGGCTAAGTGCGGATGCTTGATGTGAATACCAAGTGGCTAATTGGGAAAATGCTTTGTCGAGTTGCCCTGTCTCTTCAGCTGAACGAATAAGGAGTAGTGATAATGAGGGATATTCATCGTAATGTGCCATGGCTTGAGAAAGTTTCTCCCCCGTATGAAGACGTTGGTAAACCTCCTCGATACATTTTTTCCATAATGGGGAGGTAAATATCCCCGCAACGAGATGTAACCCATTAAGGAGAGTGAGCCCCGATTGTTGTGTGCTGGATAGGGTGGAAAAGAGCAATGAGAGGTACCTGCTCTGCCACACTTCACCTAGCAGCGGTATATTGAGTAAAAGTCGATGACGAGCCAGTTTCCAGTTTGGATATCGGCGATCACAGTAGTGGAAAATTGGCAGAATAAGGGCGGCGATTATTAAGCATAGAGGTAGTGAGGCATTTAAATAATGAGAGGCTTGTATCAATAGTTGTGTAAGGGTTGGCAGGGGTGTATTCAGTGATTGGTACATCAGTGCAAATTCTGGAAGAACAAAAACAAGGAGTCCACTGGTCGTGAGGACCAGAAATAAAAGAGTGATAGAAGGGTAGCGTAGTGCAGCAATAAGTTCCTCTCTCATGGCCTGTCGCTGCTGCAATAGATTAACGACCTGTAAGCAACTATTAGGAAGGTGACCCGTAAACTCTCCGGCACTAATCAGAGCCGATATTGTAGGCGGAAAAATTTGAGGCCACTGACTGAGTGCTGTCGATAGCTTTTCTCCAGCCGTAATTTTTTTTATTAATAGTTCGATAACGACTCGCCAAGGCAGTGAAGACTGGTTACTCATTAATAATTCCAGGCTCACTGTTAACGTTAACCCTGCATTAAGCATAGATTCCAGTTGTTGAAAAAAAATGATAAGCGTTTTCAGCTGCCAAGTTTTCATCAAGCGATGGTGTTTCACTTTGAAATGGTAAGGGACGATACCTTCCGCCATCAATTGCTGTTCACCCTCCTGTCGGTGAGTGCAGAGTTGATAACCCGTACAACTTTCCCCGTTGAGAGATATTCCCTGCCAAAAATAGAGATTAAGCTGCTTCATTTTCTCCCCCTACCACTCGGAGCAGTTCTTGGTAGGTGGTGACACCTTGCGTTACAGCATTAAGTCCTGCCTCAAATAAATTTTGTATTTCCCTTTCACGTAATAGTGCACGGATTTTTTGTGGGCAAGTACGTTGAATAATCGCATGCCGTATAGCCGCATCGACAGGGAGTAACTCGAAAAGGGCATGGCGACCCAGATAGCCGGAGACACAAAATCGGCAACCTATAGCGAGCCAATGTTCAAATGATTGTAAAGCTAAGTATGAGGGTAAGGGATCGGGCGATTGTATTCGACACCGTACGCATAACCGCCTCACGAGCCGTTGAGCAATAATAAGTCTTAAAGCGCTAGCCGCTAAGTATTCGATAACTCCCATTTGTGTTAATCGGCTTAAGGTCTCGATTGTTGAGTTGGTATGTAAAGTGCTGAGTACCAAATGGCCGGTTTGAGCCGCTTTAATGGCAATATCCGCCGTTTGATTATCTCTGATTTCACCAATCATCAAGATATCGGGATCTTGCCGCAACAATGCGCGTAAAATCGTTGGAAAATCCAGTCCCGCCTTAAGATTAATTTGTGTTTGATTGATACCAGGGATAACCAGCTCAATGGGATCTTCCACGCTACAGAGATTGCGCTCCGCGCTATTGAGATGGTTAAGAGCACTATAGAGTGTTGCAGTTTTACCACTTCCCGTTGGCCCGGTGACAATAATCAACCCTTGAGGGGAAGCTAGTGCAGCCCTTAGCAAACTTAATTGCGGGGAGGATATTCCTAGATTTTCTAGCGCTAAGTCCCCTCTGAATGTTTCTAATAATCGTAAAACGATTTTTTCGCCAAACCTTGTGGGTAAGGTGGCTAAACGGAATGAGTATTCTATATCTTGATAAGTCAGGCTAAGTTGGCCATCTTGAGGGCGGCGATTTTCCGCAATATCCGCCCCGGCGAGTAATTTAAAACGGCTGCTAATAGCATTGGTTTCGAGGGGAGATAATTCACCATAAATATATAATACACCGTCGACCCTTAAGCGTATTCTTGCCCCCTGTGCATAGGGCTCAATATGAATATCGGAGGCCTTTTTTTGCACGGCATGACACAAAATAGCTTGGCAATATTCGATAGTTGTGGGGCTGTCTTCCCCCTTATATTCCTCATGCAAGGAGAGCGATGGCGTAGCAGGTTGCTGAGAGGTGCAGTACTCTTCTTTAGACACCGTTTTAATAGCAATTTTTTTCTGACAGGTAAACGCGAGTTGATTGATATCCTCGGCCGATGGCGGTGACATGACTATCAAGCACAACGATTCCCTATCTTCATGAGTGACAAGAGCAGGATGATTTTCGCAGAATGCTTTTAGGTGTGTAGTTTTAGCACTCATGGCTTATTCTCCACATCGTCATAGCGTAATTGTCTTTCGCAGTTTTCTTTTAAGGTTTGATTGGCGGCAGTGCAACGGCGTTGCCAACTCAGCGCACCTTGCTCCGGTTGAAGCGTGGGGATAAGTTCAGCGCTCAGTCCAGTTAATGTATTAGTTCCTTGGGCACGTATTATTCCGTTATTAACGGTCAATTCTGTGATATATCGCGTGGTACGCGGAAGGGGAATACCTTCCTGACCGCTATGGCAAGAATTAAGCTGCCCCTTTTCTAGCGCGCACAGTTCTACCGCCGTTTTATAGGGCTGTAATATCTGGAGCAGATCGGTTAGCGCGGCCTTTTGCAGGTAGCCTTGGTAAGCCGGGATGCCCAACGAACTCAAAATAGCAATGATCGCGATAACGATCATCAATTCGATTAACGTAAATCCTTGTTCCATAATGCTCTCCTTAAGCGAATAAAAACATATTACTAAAGAGGTTGAGAGCGTTTAGGAAGAGGCGATAATAGATCTAGGATTCATCTTCACAGCGTGAACGTTTTTTCTAATGGTGTTGCACAAAGCTTGTGAGTTATCGTGAAATACCTATGGTAATCTTGAAGAAAGTCTGGCTTGTTGTTGGACACACTCGTTTAATCAAAAGGGCCGCTTAGATAAGTGGTAAACGACACTGACATGTTGATGATAAAAGATCATTGGTTGACCCTTGCGCGTAGAGTCCCTTCAACTCATTACAATGAACGTCCGGAAGGGGTAACACCGCGTTTATTGGTCATCCATAATATTAGCCTTCCCCCTGGTGAATTTGGTGGTCCTTACATTGATCAACTCTTTACAGGAGCATTATGTGCGGAAGAGCACCCCTATTTTGCGCAAATTGCTGCGTTACGTGTCGCTGCGCATTGTCTAATCCGTCGGGACGGTGAGATAGTGCAATATGTGTCTTTTGATAAGCGAGCTTGGCATGCTGGCCAGTCGAGTTATAACGGTATCGAAAACTGTAATGATTTCTCTATAGGTATCGAGCTTGAAGGAACTGATGAATTACCTTACACCGCGGAGCAATACCGGGCTTTGACGGCAATAACTCAGTCTCTTATTGAGACTTACGCTTTGGAGGAAGAAAATATCACTGGGCATTGCGATATCGCTCCTGGCCGTAAAACAGACCCCGGGCCATCTTTCGATTGGGACTATTTTCATTCACTCATTGCATCACACTGATCATTTAGGGAGTAGAGTTAAGTCATGACGTTATTTACGCTATTGCTTGTTCTTATTTGCGAGCGGCTATTCAAGTGGGGGGAGCATTGGCAACTTGAACATCGGCTTGTTCCTCTGTTTGGTAAACAACAACACTTTTCGTTAATCCGCACTGTCGGATTAGTGGTGCTTGTGATGCTAATTTTCACTTTATTGCTTCATGCGATTGAAGGGCTATTATTCGGTGTATTATCGCTGGTAGTGTGGATTTTAGTGGGGGTTCTATGTATTGGTGCTGGGCAAAGTCGCCAACATTACCGTGCCTACTTGCATTCCGCTAATCTGCAGGATGTTACTGGGCATCAAGCGATGGCGGAAGAGCTCAGTGTGATACACCCAATGTCGAGCCACATCACCGATAAACTCTATTTACGCGAACTGCAAAATGCGTTGCTGTGGATTAATTATCGTTTTTATTTAGCGCCTTTGTTCTGGTTTGTCGTAGGAGCAAGTTATGGTCCGGTTTTATTACTCGGGTACGCATTTTTGCGGGCATGGCAGGGATGGTTAGCTAAGCAAAGTCGACAGCATCGTGAACAGTCGGGTGTCGATGTACTGTTATTTTGGATTGATTGGATCCCGGTCAGGATTGTAGGGTTAGCTTATGCGTTCTTAGGCCATGGAGAGAAAGCATTACCAGCATGGTGGCGCTTTATGACAGATTTTCGACATAAGCCTTATCATGTGCTGTCGGTATTAGCGCAGTTCTCATTGGAACGTGATCCTTGTAAAGACAAGGTAGAAATGCCCCGGATTGCAGTGGCACTCGCAAAACGCATTACTTTAGTCATTGTGCTGATAACGGCAGTACTGACAGTGGCAGGTGTTATTCTATAAAAAATGGGGGAAATTTTCCCCCTTATCTTTAGCGAGTTATTTTATTCTTGAACAGATAACCAATGCCTAAAATGGCCACCCAAACAGGTATTAACCACACTGAAATAGCCATTCCCGGAATGGTGAGCATAATGCCCAAAATTGCTATCATAAACAGTAGGCAAACCCAGTTGCCGAGTGGATAAAATAGCGCAGGAAAACGGGGGGTTACACCTTGTTTGATTTTCGCTTTACGAAAACGCATATGCGCTAGACTGATCATTGCCCAGTTGATCACCAGTGCAGACACTACTAAGGCCATCAATAAGCCGAAAGCCTCTCCTGGCATGAGATAGTTGAGCAGAACGACCAGTGCCGTAGCCAGCGCTGAAAAGCCTAATGCTACGTAAGGAACACCGCGTTTATCGACATTAAGCAAAGCTTTAGGGCCATTACCTTGCTTTGCTAAGCCATATAACATGCGGCTGTTAGAGTACACGCAGCTGTTATAAACAGATAAAGCGGCCGTCAAGATCACGACATTCAGCAGGTTAGCTACTAATTTGTCGCCGATTTCATGGAAAATAAGAACAAATGGGCTGGTACCCTCGATAATGTTTGTCCACGGATAGAGCGACAGTAGGATTGCCAGAGACCCCATATAAAAAATCAAGATACGATAGATGACTTGATTGGTCGCTTTAGGAATGCTTTGCTGAGGATCTGCGGCTTCTGCAGCGGTAATTCCGACCAGTTCGAGCCCCCCAAACGAAAACATAATAATAACCATTGCCGTAATTAATCCTGTCACCCCATGAGGGAAGAACCCGCCCTGTGCCCAGATATTGGTGACAGAGGCTTGCGGGCCACCGTGACCACTCACTAGCAGCCATGTGCCAAAGGCAATCATTCCTATTACGGCAGCGACTTTAATAATTGAGAACCAGAACTCTAATTCACCATAAATTTTAACGTTAGCGAGATTGATGGCGTTAATCAGGACGAAGAATACGGCTGCAGAGACCCAGGTGGGGATCTCGGGCCACCAGTACTGAATGTACAGGCCGACCGCAGAAAGCTCTGCCATCGCCACTAATACATAGAGCACCCAATAGTTCCAACCTGAAGCGAAGCCGGCGAAGCTGCCCCAATATTTGTAGGCAAAGTGGCTAAAAGAACCTGCTACAGGCTCTTCAACAATCATTTCCCCTAACTGGCGCATAATCATAAAGGCGATAAAACCGCCTATGGCATATCCTAGCAGGACGGAAGGACCCGCCATTTTGATGGTTTGCGCTAACCCTAAAAATAGTCCAGTCCCAACGGCTCCTCCTAAGGCTATTAACTGAATATGTCTATTTTTCAGCCCCCGTTTCAACGAACCTGTTTGTTGCTCGCTCATAAATTCCTCTCGCGTAGTGTTCTCGTACCTTATTTTAGGCTGTAAGGAGAATGTGACAGACTGTGTCATTTATTTTACGGGGTTATGGCAGTAAATTACTACGTCGAATGTATGCAATGATCAGATATTTACGGGGTAGACTCAAAAAATCAGAGCGAAACAGGGTTATAATATCCTTCTTTTTAATGACTTAATGTTGATAATATCAGGTTAAACACTCTATTTGTGGTGGGTTATTTTACTTATTTTCACCCATGAACTATTTAATAGTGAAGTGATTATCGCTAACAAAAGTGTTTTTTATTGGGAAACTGACGTGTTGACTGAAGGCAAAACGGTAACTCATTTTTTTGATCTAAAGCGTACTTTGGTGAACGCAATATAGACAGTAGGTAAATGTTTTGTTAGCTTAGCCCATCTTGTGGGAAATTGGTATGACCAATTTATAAGAGCAGCAATGACTACGAGTATGATGGCTTACAGTAAAATCAGGCAGCCCAAGCTATCTGATGTCATAGAGCAGCAGCTGGAGTCCTTAATTATGGAAGGGACACTTCGGCCTGGTGAGAAGCTACCGCCAGAACGTGAGCTTGCTCGACAATTTGATGTCTCTCGTCCTTCGGTACGGGAGGCTATTTTGCGTTTGGAAGCAAAAGGATTATTGTATCGCCGCCATGGTGGAGGCACCTACGTGCAAGACAGCCTATGGCAAAGCGTCAGTGACCCTTTAATTGGGTTATTGGCACAACATGGCGAGTCTCAATTTGATTTACTCGAAATGCGTCATGCACTTGAAGGCATTGCAGCGTATTATGCTGCACTTCGCGGGACGGAAAATGACCTATTAAGAATCAACCACTATCACTTGGCGATTCAGAAGGCGCAAAATAGTGGTGATTTAGACGCAGAGGCGGATGCGGTTATTGATTATCAAATTACCGTTACTGAAGCTGCACACAATGTGGTACTGCTGCATTTGGTCCGAGCAATGGGGCCAATACTCAAGCAAAATGTGCGTTCAAATTTTGAATTACTTTACTCTCGCCGCGATATGCTGGCCAAAGTGAGTGAGCATCGTGCAAGGATCTACGAAGCAATCATTGCCCGACAGCCCGAAAAAGCCCGTGAAGAATCCAACTCGCACTTGGCTTTTCTTGAAGAAATTTTATTGGAGAGAAACCGGGAGCAATCCCGCCGTGAGCGATCATTGCGTCGCTTACAGCAACGAAAAGATTGAGTCACCTAAGTATAAAGAGCGGGGATAGGCATCATGATACGTCATGGTCTTTACTCAGCAACGTTATCAATTTCAATGTACAGACACAGATAAGGAATACCCCATGTCAGAACGTCTACATAATGACGTGGATCCGATTGAAACTCGCGACTGGCTACAGGCGATTGAATCGGTCATCCGTGAAGAAGGTGTCGAACGCGCGCAATATTTGATCGATCAAGTATTGAATGCGGCTCGCAATGGTGGTGTAAAGGTAGCAACTGGATCGGCGATCAAAGACTATATTAACACTATCCCAACGGAAGAAGAGCCTACATATCCAGGTAATACGAGTTTAGAACGTCGTATCCGCTCAGCGATCCGCTGGAATGCGATCATGACCGTACTCCGCGCGTCTAAAAAAGATTTGGAGCTGGGTGGACATATGGCCTCTTTCCAATCTTCCGCCACCATTTATGAAGTCTGCTTCAACCACTTCTTCCGTGCGCGTACCGAAAAAGATGGCGGTGACTTAGTTTACTTCCAAGGCCACATCTCCCCTGGTGTTTATGCTCGTGCCTTCCTCGAAGGTCGTCTGACTGAAGAGCAAATGAATAACTTCCGTCAAGAAGTTGACGGTAAAGGTCTTTCCTCTTATCCACACCCTAAATTAATGCCTGATTTCTGGCAGTTCCCTACCGTATCAATGGGTCTGGGACCGTTAGGCGCTATCTATCAAGCTAAATTCCTAAAATATCTTGAGCACCGTGGCTTAAAAGAGACTTCAGCGCAGACCGTTTATGCCTTCTTAGGTGATGGTGAAATGGATGAGCCTGAATCTAAAGGTGCAATCACCATCGCGACCCGCGAAAAATTAGACAATTTAGTCTTCGTGATTAACTGTAACTTACAACGTCTTGATGGGCCGGTTACAGGTAACGGTAAGATCATTAATGAATTAGAAGGGATCTTTGGCGGTGCTGGCTGGGAAGTGATCAAAGTGATCTGGGGTGGTCGTTGGGATGAGTTACTGCGTAAAGATACCAGCGGTAAGTTGATCCAACTGATGAACGAAACCGTTGATGGCGATTACCAAACCTTCAAATCTCGCGATGGTGCTTATGTGCGCGAGCACTTCTTTGGTCGCTATCCAGAAACTGCTGCATTAGTTGAAGATATGTCGGATGAAGAGATCTGGTCCCTGAACCGTGGTGGTCATGATCCGAAGAAAATCTATGCGGCATTCAAAAAAGCGCAAGAGACCAAAGATAAACCTGTCGTTATCCTTGCTCACACCGTAAAAGGTTATGGCATGGGTGAAACGGCTGAAGGCAAAAACATTGCTCACCAAGTGAAGAAAATGAACATGGAAGGCGTCCGCTATATTCGTGACCGCTTCAATGTTCCTGTCACTGATGAGAACCTTGAAAAACTTCCTTACGTAACGTTCTCTGAAGACTCTGAAGAGTACAAATATCTGCATAAACAGCGTGAAAATTTGGGCGGTTATCTGCCAACGCGTCAAGCAGAGTTTACTGAAGAGCTTGAGATGCCAGCCTTAAGCGAATTCCAATCATTATTGGAAGAGCAGAATAAAGAGATTTCAACCACTATCGCCTTCGTTCGTGCGTTGAATGTGATGTTGAAAAATAAATCGATTAAAGAACGCCTTGTCCCGATCTTAGCAGACGAAGCGCGGACATTTGGTATGGAAGGTCTCTTCCGTCAGATCGGTATTTATAGCCCGAATGGTCAGCAATATACTCCGCAAGACCGTGAACAAGTGGCTTACTACAAAGAAGACGAGAAAGGTCAGATTTTACAAGAAGGTATCAATGAGTTAGGTGCAGGCGCATCGTGGTTAGCGGCCGCGACTTCGTATAGCACCAACAACTTACCAATGATCCCTTTCTATATTTACTACTCGATGTTCGGGTTCCAACGTATCGGCGATCTTTGCTGGGCCGCGGGTGACCAACAAGCACGTGGTTTCTTGATTGGTGGGACATCTGGTCGTACAACCTTGAATGGTGAAGGCTTACAGCATGAAGATGGTCATAGCCATATTCAATCCCTGACTATCCCTAACTGTATCTCTTATGACCCGGCTTATGCTTATGAAGTCGCTGTGATTATGCAAGACGGCTTAGAGCGTATGTATGGTAAAGCACAAGAAAACGTTTACTACTACATCACGACCCTAAACGAAAACTACCACATGCCAGCCATGCCAGAAGGTGTTGAAGACGGTATCCGTAAAGGGATCTATAAGCTTGATACGCTGGAAGGTACTCAAGGCAAAGTTCAGTTACTGGGATCAGGTGCTATCCTTCGCCATGTTCGTGAAGCGGCGAAAATCCTGTCTGAAGAGTACGGTGTAGGTTCTGACGTTTACAGCGTAACCTCTTTCACTGAGTTGGCTCGTGACGGTCAAGATTGTGAACGTTGGAACATGTTACACCCAACTGAAGAGCCTCGGGTGCCGTACATCTCTCAAGTATTGAGCGATGCCCCTGCTGTAGCGTCCACCGACTACATGAAATTGTTTGCTGAACAAGTTCGTACTTATGTTCCTGCAAGTGATTATCGCGTGTTAGGTACCGATGGCTTTGGTCGTTCCGATAGCCGTGAAAACTTGCGTCATCACTTTGAAGTTGATGCCTCCTATGTGGTTGTCGCTGCATTGGGTGAATTAGCTAAACGTGGTGAAGTTGACAAACAAGTGGTTGTTGACGCGATTAAGAAATTCAATATTGACGCAGACAAAGTCAATCCACGTCTGGCGTAAGAGGTAAGAGTAGATGTCAATTGAGATCAAAGTTCCGGATATCGGTTCAGACGAAGTTGAAGTCACCGAGATCTTGGTTAAGGTCGGAGACAAGGTTGAAGTCGAACAGTCCTTACTGACTGTTGAAGGCGATAAGGCCTCAATGGAAGTGCCTTCACCTCAAGCAGGCGTAATTAAAGAGATAAAAATCACGACCGGCGATAAAGTCGAAACTGGCTCGTTAATCATGATCTTTGAAAGCGAAGAGCACTCTGCAGCAGCCCCTGAGGCTGCTCAACCGGTAGCTGAAAATGCACCGGCTGCAGCGACTGCTACGGCGAAAGATGTGATGGTTCCTGATATTGGCGGTGATGAGGTTGAAGTCACCGAAATTCTGGTCAAGATCGGTGATACCGTTGAGGTTGAACAGTCACTATTAACGGTCGAAGGCGATAAAGCCTCAATGGAAGTGCCTGCGCCTTTTGCTGGAAAAGTGAAAGAGATTAAAGTGAGCACCGGCGATAAGGTTAATACCGGATCGTTAATCATGACGTTTGAGGTGGTTGGTGAAGCTTCGGTACCGGCCAGCGCACCTTCAACGGAAAATTCCGCGCCAGCGGCGGCCACCACGGCAACAGCAAATCAAGTGGTTAACGTCCCCGATATCGGTGGCGATGAAGTCGAAGTGACTGAAATCCTGGTTAAAGTCGGCGATAAGGTTTCACACGAACAATCACTGATCACCGTCGAAGGCGATAAAGCGTCGATGGAAGTCCCAGCACCTTTCGCCGGTACGGTCACTGAAATTCAGGTGGCAGTAGGTGATAAAGTGAGTACCGGTTCTGCCATTATGGTCTTTAGTAGTGATGCCCCAGCCGCTAAAAAAGCTCCGGCTGCAGCGCCTGAAAAACAGGCCGCTCCGGCCCCCGCCAAGGCGGCACCGACTGCGGCACCATCCGCTGCGCCTACGGCGAAGGATGAGTTCGCGGAAAACAGCGCTTATGTTCATGCGACTCCGGTTATTCGTCGTCTAGCGCGTGAATTTGGCGTTAATTTAGCGAAAGTCAAAGCAACCGGTCGTAAAGGGCGTATCGTTAAAGAAGACGTTCAGGCATATATCAAAGAGGCATTAAAACGCGCTGATGCAGCACCTGCAGCGGCAAGTGGCCTTCCAGGAATGCTGCCTTGGCCGAAAGTTGATTTCAGTAAGTTTGGTGAAATTGAAGAAGTTGAATTGGGGCGTATCCAGAAAATTTCGGGTGCTAACCTCAGCCGTAACTGGATGGTGATCCCACATGTTACACACTTTGATGAATCGGATATTACAGAGCTTGAAGCTTTCCGTAAGCAACAGAATGTTGAAGCCGACAAACAAAAGCTGGACGTAAAAATCACGCCAGTCGTGTTTATCATGAAAGCGGTAGCTAAGGCGCTCGAAGCCTATCCACGCTTTAATAGCTCTCTGTCCGAAGATGCACAACGCTTAACGTTGAAAAAATATATCAACATTGGTGTTGCAGTCGATACGCCAAACGGTCTGGTTGTGCCTGTATTCCGTGATGTTAACAAGAAAGGTATTATTGAGCTTTCTCGTGAACTGATGGAAATCTCCAAGAAAGCACGTGCGGGTAAATTAACCGCATCAGATATGCAAGGCGGCTGTTTCACTATTTCGAGCTTAGGCGGTTTGGGGACGACCTCTTTCACGCCAATCGTTAATGCTCCTGAGGTAGCGATATTGGGTGTTTCCAAGTCGTCGATGAAACCTGTTTGGAATGGAAAAGAGTTCGCTCCACGTTTAATGCTGCCGCTTTCGCTCTCGTTCGATCACCGAGTGATAGATGGTGCAGAAGGTGCACGCTTTATCTCCTATCTTGGTCAGGTACTTGGCGATATTCGTCGTCTAGTTATGTAATATCTTGAGGTCGGCGATTGCCGGCCTCAATCTTATTAGGGAATAGGGCTGTGTTTTATTGAGAAATAATGCGCTAATCCTCAAAACAACTAACCTTTACGCAATCTCGTTTGCACAATTTTAACAATTATGTAAACTCTTGCATTACATAGGTTCCGGGAAAATAGGTGCATAAAAGTCCTTGCACTATTACCCCGGAGAATCGAATAAGAGGTCATGATGAGTACAGAGATTAAAGCCCAAGTTGTGGTACTTGGAGCCGGTCCTGCAGGTTATTCTGCAGCATTTCGCTGCGCCGATTTAGGCTTAGAAACCGTACTGGTTGAGCGTTACAGCACTCTTGGTGGAGTCTGTTTGAATGTCGGATGTATTCCATCTAAAGCACTGTTACATGTTGCAAAAGTGATTGAAGAAGCGAAAGCGTTGGAAGCTCACGGCATCGTCTTCGGTAAACCTGAAACCGATATTGATAAAGTTCGCGCTTGGAAAGATAAAGTTATTGGTCAATTAACCGGCGGTCTGGCTGGCATGGCGAAAGGCCGTAAAGTGACTGTAGTGAATGGACTTGGTAAATTTACTGGTGCAAATACTCTATCTGTCGAAGGTGAAAATGGTACTACCACCATTAACTTTGATAACGCCATCATCGCGGCAGGTTCGCGTCCAATTACCTTACCGTTTATTCCACATGACGATCCACGTGTATGGGATTCCACTGACGCGTTGGCGCTAACCACCGTGCCTGAGCGTCTATTAGTGATGGGCGGCGGGATCATTGGTCTAGAGATGGGCACGGTTTATCATGCTTTAGGCTCTTCTATCGATGTGGTAGAGATGTTTGACCAAGTTATTCCGGCCGCAGACAAAGACGTGGTGAAGGTCTTTACTAAGCGCATTAGTAAGCAATTTAATTTAATGCTTGAGACCAAAGTGACCGCAGTCGAGGCGAAGGAAGACGGAATCTACGTGACGATGGAAGGTAAAAAAGCCCCATCTGAACCACAGCGTTACGATGCAGTGTTGGTTGCTATTGGTCGTGTTCCGAATGGCAAAAACCTCGATGCTGAAAAAGCCGGGGTAAATGTCGATGAGCGTGGCTTTATCCGTGTCGATAAGCAACTGCGCACCAACGTGCCGCATATCTACGCAATTGGCGATATCGTTGGTCAACCAATGTTGGCTCACAAAGGCGTTCATGAAGGTCATGTCGCGGCAGAAGTCATTGCCGGTAAAAAACATTACTTCGATCCGAAAGTGATCCCATCCATCGCTTATACTGAGCCAGAAGTTGCTTGGGTCGGTCTGACAGAAAAAGAAGCTAAAGAACAAGGTATCAGCTACGAAACGGCGACTTTCCCTTGGGCAGCGTCAGGTCGTGCCATTGCTTCAGATTGTGCCGACGGTATGACTAAGCTGATCTTTGATAAAGAGACGCATCGTGTGATCGGTGGTGCCATCGTTGGGACTAACGGTGGCGAGTTACTGGGCGAAATAGGTCTGGCGATTGAGATGGGCTGCGATGCTGAAGATATCGCGCTGACCATTCATGCTCACCCAACGTTACATGAATCTATTGGTTTAGCGGCGGAAGTGTTTGAAGGGAGCATTACCGATTTGCCTAACCCTAAAGCAAAGAAAAAGTAATTTTTTCATGATGCATAATTATAAACCGCGATAATTTTATCGCGGTTTTTTTATGCCTGCCGTACAGCTAATGACTGAAGAGGTCATCAATTAAAAAGCTCGACAGCGATCGAAAATAAGCGTCTAGTAAGATGATGATTCCGGTTAACAAATGTTAGAAACGTTATTGCTGCCATGGATGATCACTTACTTTACTTTGAGTTAATAAGTGCTAAAACAGAACGTTGTTTGAGGGGTAACTGCGTAAACCCTACAGCATTATTCTCTAACACCTTGGCATGTAGGGTTATTTTTATCGTGGTACTGCTTTTTATTTAGTAGTAATTATGTTGTGTTTTTGTAAACAGATTAACAAAGAATAAAAATACTGCTATTCTCAGTGGGCTAAACCGACCATCAAAAACCTATAAAAAGATGATAATTTATCGGTAGTGAGGGTTGAAAAGCTATAACAATGTGAGCGAGGAGAACGTCGTGCTAGAAGAATACCGTGAGCACGTTGCTGAACGTGCTGCCCAAGGGATCGTACCTAAGCCTTTAGATGCGACCCAAATGGCTGGCCTAGTAGAATTACTCAAAAAACCACCACAAGGTGAAGAAGAGTTTCTGGTCGACTTATTAGTTAATCGAGTTCCGCCGGGTGTTGACGAAGCGGCCTATGTCAAAGCTGGTTTTTTAGCGGCCGTTGCTAAGGGCGAAACCACATCTCCATTAGTGTCTCGCGAGAAAGCCACTGAATTATTAGGAACGATGCAAGGCGGATATAACATCCATCCTTTAATCGAACTTTTAGATGATGACTCTCTAGCGCCCCTTGCGGTGAAAGCCCTATCCCATACACTGCTAATGTTTGATAATTTCTATGATGTTGAGGAAAAAGCGAAAGCAGGTAATCCTTATGCTGAGCAGATCCTTAAGTCTTGGGCTGAAGCTGAATGGTTTAAAGCGCGTCCTGAATTATCAGAAAAAATTACCGTAACCGTCTTTAAAGTGACCGGTGAAACGAATACGGATGATTTATCTCCTGCTCCCGATGCTTGGTCTCGCCCAGATATCCCCTTACACGCTTTAGCCATGTTGAAAAACGAACGTGAAGGGATAGTGCCGGATGAACCGGGTAATATTGGTCCAATTAAGCAAATTGAGCAACTCGCTACCCAAGGTTACCCATTGGCATATGTTGGGGACGTAGTGGGAACCGGTTCTTCACGGAAATCGGCCACTAACTCCGTTTTATGGTTTATGGGTGATGATATCCCGCATGTGCCTAATAAAAAGGGCGGTGGAGTGGTTTTAGGTAGTAAAATCGCACCAATTTTCTTTAATACCATGGAAGATGCAGGGGCATTACCGATTGAGGTTGATGTCAGCGACCTGAATATGGGCGACGTTATTGATATCTATCCTTATAAAGGGGAAATCTGTCGCCATAACACCGATGAAGTTCTCGTTCGTTTTGAACTCAAGACAGAGGTTTTATTGGATGAGGTGCGGGCGGGCGGACGTATTCCACTGATCATTGGACGTGGTCTTACCACTAAAGCGCGTGAATCCCTAGCGCTGCCTGTTAGCGATGTGTTCCGTAGTCCAAAACCGGTTGAGACCAGTACTCGTGGTTACTCTTTAGCGCAAAAAATGGTTGGCCGGGCGTGTGGCGTCGACGGGATCCGTCCAGGAGAATATTGCGAGCCTAAAATGACCTCGGTGGGGTCTCAAGATACCACAGGGCCAATGACTCGTGATGAACTTAAAGATCTGGCTTGCTTAGGCTTCTCTGCTGATTTAGTTATGCAGTCATTCTGTCATACCGCGGCCTATCCAAAACCTGTTGATGTACAAACTCACCACACATTGCCTGATTTCATAATGAATCGTGGTGGCGTTTCACTGCGTCCGGGCGATGGCATTATTCACAGTTGGCTAAATCGTATGTTGTTACCGGATACCGTTGGTACCGGCGGTGATTCACATACTCGTTTCCCTATTGGTATCTCTTTCCCAGCAGGGTCAGGTTTAGTCGCCTTTGCGGCGGCAACCGGTGTAATGCCATTAGATATGCCTGAGTCGGTGCTAGTACGCTTTAAAGGTGAACGTCAACCGGGTATCACGCTGCGTGATCTGGTACATGCCATTCCTCTCTATGCCATTAAACAAGGCTTATTAACCGTTGAGAAGAAAGGGAAAAAGAACGTTTTTTCCGGACGTATTCTCGAAATCGAAGGTTTACCGGACTTAAAAGTCGAGCAAGCCTTTGAGCTTTCCGATGCCTCTGCAGAGCGCTCTGCTGCAGGCTGTACGATCAAATTAGATCAGGCTCCGATAATTGAATACCTTAACTCGAATATCGTGCTACTAAAGTGGATGATCGCGGAAGGCTATGGCGATCGTCGTACGATTGAGCGTCGTATTCAAAATATGGAAAAATGGCTGGCTGAGCCACAACTGCTCGAAGGCGATGCGGATGCCGAGTATGCGGCAATCATTGAGATTGATCTTTCTGAAATCAAAGAACCGATTCTCTGCGCACCTAACGACCCTGACGATGCACGCACGCTCTCTGATGTTCAGGGAGAGAAGATCGATGAAGTCTTTATCGGCTCTTGCATGACTAATATTGGCCATTTCCGTGCGGCAGGTAAACTTCTTGATAAATTCAAGGGGCAACTCCCAACGCGTCTGTGGGTGGCACCACCGACTAAGATGGATGCAGCGCAACTGACGGAAGAGGGCTATTACAGCATCTTTGGTAAGAGTGGGGCACGTATTGAGATCCCAGGCTGTTCACTCTGTATGGGGAATCAGGCTCGCGTAGCGGAGGGTGCAACAGTCGTATCGACCTCGACCCGTAACTTCCCTAACCGTCTTGGTCAAGGGGCTAATGTGTTCTTGGCATCAGCTGAACTCGCTGCTGTTTCTGCATTATTAGGTAAATTACCGACGGCGGACGAGTATCAGGCTTATATGAATGAAGTGGATAAGAGTGCCGATGACACTTATCGTTATCTCAACTTTGACCGCCTTAACCAATATACCTCTAAAGCGGATGAAGTTATTTTCCAAAGCGCGGTGTAATCAGCATCAGCCTATGAAATAATAATCCAACCGAAAGGGGGAGCCAATGGCTCCCCCTTTTTATCGTTGTAGAGGTGGCAGAAATCCCCAGTCCAGACGAAAAGAGGAATCATCATGGATTATCAGTTTGTTAAAGATATTGAGGGCGGCGTCCGTGTACAGATGTCGATGGATCATGAAGTGATCGGGCAATGGTTTAATGAAGAAGTCAATGCTAACCCAGCGTTACTCGACGAGGTCGTCAATGCGGCAACAAGGGTCAAAGGGACAGAACAACAATGGCAACATATCGGACGTGAATACACTATTGCATTAAGTGATGATGAAGTCATGATTCAAGCGAACTTATTGGCGATAAGTGTCGATGAACTGGATGAAGGAATGAGTTACTACGACCAAGAATCCCTCGCGTTTTGTGGTTTTGAGGATTTCTTCGCGTTAGTCGATGCATACCGTCAATTTAGTGGTCAATGAGATTGTCGATTTACAAAGGCCAATAGCCCTAATGATTTCTCCGCTAATAGATGACACTTTTGCTTATTATCGACATGGATACCGCGCAGATCCTCGTAGCTGCTTTCACCACGCTGTTGCATATTGAAGCTATTATAGTTACTCAAGTTCCAGCCATTGTTGCGCGCAAAATAGATTAGCGCATTACGAATTTGTGGATCGGGCAGATCCTGATAACCACAATCATTTTTAAGATAGATAAAGACGGCGGTTAAATCAGCCATATCGTCAGCTTGTGAATCGTCTAATGCGTAGCAATAGCTCGACGACAGAAAAAATAGTGGGAAAAAGAGTATTTTAGCTAAGGTTTTCATGAAAATTCTCATCACTACAAGTATCACCAAACGTTAGCACATAATGGGCAAGAATGACGACAGGTTTACGCACAGAACGCTTGACCTTCCCATAAGGGTATAGCGTAACGTCAAAGACTGAAAAATTAGGGGGGATACGTATGCAACGTCGAGATTTTATAAAGCTTAGCTCATTACTGATTAGTGCGGGGGCTTTGCCTGCATGGAGCCGAGAGGTCATGTCAGGTCAGCGTCCACTTCTTACCACGCCTAGCTTACTTGAACCCGATCTGCATCAACGTATAGAGTTGACTGCAATGGCGGGGAACAGTGTATGGAATAATAAATCGGTCTCGACTTGGGGGTATAATGGTGGCTATTTGGGCCCGACTATTAAACTTCGTCGCAATCAGCCTGTTTCGCTCCGCGTCCATAATCGACTCTCTGTCGATACCACTGTCCATTGGCATGGTCTAGTGGTTGGCGGCGAGGTCGATGGTGGTCCGCAGGTGGTGATTCGTGCGGGTTCGCAGCGAGAAGTAACCTTTACGCCTGATCAGCCTGCCGCTACTTGCTGGTACCATCCTCACCCGCATATGACCTCTGGTTTTCAAGTGGCCAAAGGCCTCGCGGGAATGCTCGTCATTGAAGACGAGCACATCAAAACGCTACGCATCCCCTCGCAATGGGGCGTTGATGATATTCCGCTAGTGTTCCAAGACAAAAAATTGACGGATGCGGGGTCAGATATCGACTATCAACTCGATATTATGCATGCAGCAGTGGGATGGTTTGGTGACATGATGTTAACCAATGGTAACCAATATCCCCAAGTGGCGTTACCAAGTGGCTGGGTACGTTTACGTTTATTGAACGGTTGTAATGCACGCTCGATGAATCTGGCGTTAAGCCATTGTCGTCACATGTATGTCATTGCCAGTGATGGAGGGCTATTAGCTGAACCTGTTAAAGTTGAACAGTTGGCTATGTTACCCGGCGAGCGTTTCGAGGTGATGATTGAGTTAACGGATACCATGCCATTCGACCTTGTCACACTGCCGGTGACTCAAATGGGGATGACGCTTCCGCCTTTTGATCAACCCTTACCGTTATTAAAAGTCTTACCGCTGCGTATTGGTGGCGGAGCAGAATTACCGGACCATTTAGCAACATTGCCTTCGCTTCCCAGTACAGAGGGGCTCACGCGCCGCCGTATAGGGCTATCTATGGATAAGCAGCTTGATACAATCGGTATGCAGCAATTAATGCAACGTTATGGCCATCAAGCGATGGCAGGCATGCCGATGCACCACTCAGCACCGATGGCAGAGAGTTCTGATAAAACGCGTCAGAGCCAAGGGCATGGGATGTCGGCGATGCCTACTATGCAGAACGCTTCGCAAGGTTATGATTTTCACCAAGGTAATAAGATTAACGGTAAGGCTTACCAAATTGGTGATATTGCTTGGCAAAGCCCACAGGGCCAACATGAGATTTGGGAGATCAGTGGTGAGGGTGACATGATGTTACACCCGTTCCATATCCATGGTACGCAGTACCGGATTCTGAGTGAAAATGATCAGCCTGTCGCGGCACATCGGCAAGGCTTAAAAGATACGGTTCGCGTTGAAGGTGGTGTGAGCCAAGTGCTAGTCTCTTTCCCGCACACTGCCGACCATCAGGCACCCTATATGGCCCACTGCCATTTATTAGAACATGAAGATACTGGCATGATGATGAGTTTCACCGTCGGTAAGCAGGATTGATTAAGCGCAACACAGGGTTTTTATCTCAATTAGAATCCCTGTTATACTGCACCCCCTGAATTTTAGCTGTAAATTTCTGGGGTATGCATCCTACCTTTCAAGACTTTTACGCTTGGCCGCACAATGAAAACTGAGTACTCTCAGTGAGATAGAGATTATGAAACATACCGTTGAAGTGATGATTTCCGAACAGGAAATAAAGAATCGTGTTACAGAATTAGGGCAACAGATCACCGCCGCGTATCAAGATCGCGGGAGAGACATGGTGTTAGTGGGACTACTGCGCGGTTCATTTATGTTTATGGCGGATCTTTGTCGGGCGATTGATGTCTCCCACGAAGTTGACTTTATTACTGCCTCAAGTTACGGAAATGGCATGTCTTCAACGCGAGATGTGAAAATTCTTAAAGATTTAGATGAAGACATCCGCGGTAAAGATGTCCTCATTGTCGAAGATATTATCGATTCTGGTAATACGCTGAGTAAAGTGCGTGAAATCTTACAATTACGCGAGCCAGCTTCGGTAGCGATCTGTACCTTGTTGGATAAACCTGAGCGTCGCGAAGTTGAGGTAACCGTAGAGTATGTAGGATTCCCTATTCCTGATGAGTTTGTTGTCGGATACGGGATTGATTATGCACAGCGCTATCGCCATCTCCCCTATGTTGGGCGTGTGGTACCAGAGTAGATAGTAAATAGCACAAAGTTTCAGGCCAGCCTTGCTGGCCTGTTCTATAATGGAGCACTTATGAGTAGTGTCTGACAGCGTTACTGCTTTAGGCGGTCAGGCGTTGTGAGTCGCGTTAATCGCTTTGAAAACGGTGGCATGTCAGTTGTCACTTCATCTTGTGACGACACGAGATCCATAATAAATATGTTTTAGTCGCCGTATTCCCCTTTGCGTGTCGTTCCGCTTCTCTGCTATCTCTAAAAGGGAAAGCCGGCGCTTTAGTCTCAACGTTACGTAGGCAATTTTTACACTGAGTCGCGATAAGATTTACGAATCTCTTATTACAAAGAGCACGCTGGATCGGCCATTCGGCTAGACTGTGTTCGATGAAGTACGATCAAATTCCCTAATGCCGCCACAGCATCACGAGAATTTGTCACTCAGGTTCATTCATTACCTCATCCCACCGCTAGGTTGAATGGGGACTTTTTTTAAACGCTAATCTGTCACCTAAACAGGCGTGGAGTTGATATGAATTATGCACTGGAAATTTCCGGGCTAACGAAAACTTATGGTAATCAGGTTCAAGCGTTAAAAGGGATCGATTTAACGGTTGAGGCGGGCGATTTTTACGCATTACTTGGCCCGAATGGTGCTGGGAAATCGACGACAATCGGTATTATAAGCTCATTGGTTAATAAATCATCGGGAAGTGTGCGCGTTTTTGGTCATGACTTAGATACCGATAAAGTGCGAGCCAAGCTGCAGCTTGGCTTAGTTCCGCAAGAGTTTAACTTTAATCCCTTCGAAAGTGTCCTACAGGTAGTGACTAACCAAGCAGGATACTACGGTGTTGAAAAAAAACTGGCCTTAGTTAGAGCCGAAAAATATCTTCGCCAACTCGATTTATGGGAAAAACGTCACCAAAAATCCCGTATGCTGTCCGGCGGTATGAAACGACGCCTGATGATTGCTCGCGCCTTAATGCATGAGCCTAAACTATTGATTCTCGATGAACCGACTGCAGGGGTGGACATCGAATTAAGACGTTCTATGTGGGGTTTTCTTAAGCAGCTTAATGAGGCTGGCACTACGATCATTTTGACGACACACTATCTAGAAGAAGCGGAAATGTTATGCCGCAATATCGGAATTATTCAGCGAGGAGAACTGGTCGAAAATACCAGTATGAAGGCATTACTCGCGAAAGTGGTCTCGGAAACCTTTATCTTTGATTTAGCTCCCCATGAGACACCAGCCGTGTTAGAAGGTTTTCATTATGAAAGTATCGATGCGACAACCTTAGAGGTTGAGGTGCTACGTGAGCAGGGGATTAACCAAGTCTTTAGCCAACTTTCTGCACAACATATTCAGGTACTGAGTATGCGAAATAAGGCGAATCGCTTGGAAGAGTTATTTGTGGATTTAGTCAGTAATACGGTGAAAGGTAATTAATGGCACACTTATATTGGGTAGCGCTTAAACGACTGTGGGCGAAAGAGATCCATCGTTTTGGACGTATTTGGATCCAAACATTAGTTCCTCCGGTTATTACCATGACGCTCTATTTTATTATTTTCGGTAATCTGATCGGCTCGCGTATTGGTGACATGCATGGCTTTACCTACATGCAATTCATTGTACCGGGGCTGATCATGATGTCGGTGATCACTAACTCCTATGCCAATGTCGCATCATCATTTTTTAGTGCTAAGTTTCAGCACAATATTGAAGAACTGCTTGTAGCGCCTGTACCTACGCACGTTATTATTGCGGGATATGTGGGGGGCGGTGTAGCGCGAGGCATTTGTGTAGGCGCATTGGTTACTGCCATTTCACTGCTGTTTGTACCCTTCCATGTCTTTTATTGGCCAATGGTGGCTTTGACCATCCTACTGACAGCTATCGTCTTTTCGTTAGCGGGGTTATTAAATGCTGTTTTCGCACGTAGTTTTGATGATATTAGCTTAATCCCGACCTTCGTCTTGACCCCTCTGACTTATTTGGGCGGCGTTTTTTATTCCTTATCGCTACTTCCGCCTTTTTGGCAAGGGGTGTCTAAGCTTAATCCGATTGTTTATATGATCAGTGGTTTTCGCTACGGATTTCTGGGCATTCAAGACGTACCCGTCCCCTTGACGCTAACCATCCTCGTCGTATTCGTTGCGATATTTTACGCGATAGTATGGTCCTTAATCGAACGTGGCAAAGGGCTACGCAGTTAACCTCCTCAACGCTAAAGACCCATAGTGTGAGGAGGTAACGCTTCACACTATGGGAGTGTGACCTGCTGGTTATCAATTAACCGGGCTTTTCCTAACCAAGCGGCCATCAGAATGACTGCTTTACGGCTGTTCGCGGTCAGAGGCATTAGGTTCTCCGCATCACAAATGGCAATACCATCCGGCTGCCAGCCTTTATCCGCTAGGCTCGTTACAGCGCTATCAACGATTGCAGTGTAATCTTTCTCACCCTGACGTAAACGCTCTGCCATCGCCTGCATGGTTTGACTAAGTTGAACCGCTTGCTGGCGTTCGGCTTCCGTTAAATAGCCATTACGAGAACTGAGGGCTAGGCCATCTTCAGCTCGTACAGTCGGGACTCCGACAATCGTGATTGGATAATTGAGGTCGAGAACCATTTTGCGAATGATGGCTAATTGCTGAAAATCTTTCTCCCCAAAACACGCCACATCAGGCTGTACGATATTGAATAATTTACTGACAACCGTACTCACGCCACGAAAATGTCCAGGGCGACTGGCGCCTTCTAATAGTTCAGAGAGTCCCGGGACATGGACGAAGGATTGTTCATTTAGCCCTGTTGGATAGAGGGTGTTTGCAGCGGGGGCAAACAGTATATCGGCCTTATCAGTCAATAATTGCTGGTCATTCTCAAGGGTACGCGGGTAACGTGCTAAGTCATCTGGCCGATCAAATTGCATTGGATTGACGAAAATAGAGACGATAACACTATCGGCTAATTGCTTCGCTCGCTCCACTAGGGTGATATGACCTTGATGAAGGTTTCCCATCGTTGGCACAAAAGCAAGGGTTTTACCTTGGCGGCGCAAGTCGCTCAATCGCTGTTGCAGGGCGGCTATATCGTGAAAAGTCTGCATGGAAAGAAGTCTATCCTTTAAAACTGTGGGTTAACTCAGGGAAAGTGCCGTCTAGCACTTGTTGTTGATATTCCGCAACGGCGAGTGAAATCGATCCGGTTTCAGCTAAGAAGTTTTTAGCAAATTTGGGCACATAGCCAGAGGTAATACCGATGACATCTTGCATCACTAAGATCTGACCATCGGTTTGAGCTCCCGCACCAATACCGATAACCGGGATAGTCAGCGCATCGGTAATCCGTTTCGCCAAGGAAATAGGGACGCATTCCAACACCAGTAGCTGCATTCCTGCGGCTTCAAGGGTCAGTGCATCATTGAGGAGTTGGTCGGCTTGTTCTTCTGTTTTACCTTGAACCTGATAGCCACCGAAGATATTCACGGATTGTGGCGTTAATCCAAGGTGACCGCACACAGGGACTGCGCGCTCTGTCAGGTGGCGAACAGTATCGGCCAACCATGCACCCCCTTCGATTTTCACCATATTAGCGCCTGCTCGCATTACACGTGCCGCATTATGACCGGCTTGCTCTAGGGTAGGGTAACTCATAAAGGGTAGGTCGGTGAGCAGTAAGACGTTTGGCGCACCTTGACGCACATGACGAGTATGGTAAACCATATCATCGACGGTGACGGGAACGGTAGAGTCATGGCCTTGAATCGTCATTCCTAGGGAGTCACCGACGAGTAATACCGGAATATCTTGCTCAGCAAAAAGCCTTGCAAAGCTGTAATCATACGCCGTGAGTGAGGCGAATTTTTTACCTTCAAGTTTCCACTGACGTAAATTTTTCAGGGTGATAGGTGTCATTATAAACTCTTGTCAAGGATAATTGTGACGCGGAGTTTACAGCAACTCGTACTACACGGGAATCCCCATACCGACTTTCGTCTATTACCACAAAGTGATCGTTGAGGTATCCAATAAAGCGAGACAACTTGATACGCTGCCCTTGTCGCCGATGGTCAGATCACCTGCAACTTCTGCCAGCGGTATTAACATAAAGGCGCGGTTATGCATGTCGTAATGAGGCAGTGTCAGCTGTTCACTGTCAACTTGCTGTTCGCCAAAAACGAGCAGATCGAGATCGAGCGTGCGGGGACCCCAACGCTGGTCTTTACGTTCTCGCCCTTGTTCTAACTCAATGCGCTGGGTATGGTTCAGCAGTGCTAAAGGCGACAATTCAGTGTCCAACACCACCACGGCATTCAAAAAGTCAGGTTGATCTTGCGGACCATAAGGTGGCGTTCGGTAAAAAGATGAAATATCGACTAGCGTTGATGCCGGCAGGGCCGAGAGGGCAGTAATCGCCCTCTGGCACTGATCAAGTGGGTCACGTAGATTGCTACCCAGTGCAATATAGACGCGAACCATGATTAACTCTCATTTCGGCGCGAAATATTACCTTTAGGCGCACGCTTACGTGGCCTATTATAGCGGCGGCGCTGAGCCGGATCGCTTCCTAAATCTTGTAACATCGCGGCTTGGTCGGTGGCATTTTTAGTCTGGAATTCGGTCCACCAATCGCTTAAACGCTGGAGCTCTACTGAGGATTCGACACCTGCACGAAGGACTAACAGGTCATAGGCGGCGCGGAATTTAGGGTGTTCCATTAATTTCCAAGCGCGCTTGCCATGACGCCGAGAAATCCGTAGTTGTAGCGTCCAGATATCACGGGTCATGGTTGTAAAGCGTTTAGGAATTGCAATAGCTCGACAGGCTTCATCTAAGGTGTCGTTCATGGCCAACGAAAAGGCTTCAAAGAAAGGTAGGCCACTTTCTTGAGCAATTTGCTGCGCTTTCTCCTGTAGCGGATACCAATACATTACCGCAAAGAGAAACGCCGGGTTAACTCGGCTATCGTTTTGTATACGATGATCCGTATTTTTTAGCACTTGTACTAAAATACGCTCCATCGGACTATCGCCACTCTCAGTGAAATACTGATGAATTAACGGGAAGAGTGGTTCAAAAAGATGATATTCACGCAACAATGGATAGGTGTGCTCACCGTAACCGGATTGCAGTAACTTAAGTGTTTCTTCAAAGAGACGTGCTGGCGGAATATTCTTTAAGAGTTCCGCGAGATCGCTAATTGGCGCTGCCGTTTCTGGCGCGATTTTCATCCCTAACTTTGCACTAAAACGAATGACTCGTAACATCCGAACAGGATCTTCGCGATATCGGGTCTCAGGATGGCCTATAAGGCGGATAATGCCTTGCTCTAAATCGCTTAAGCCATTGACATAATCGCGTACCGTGAAGTCTGCCGCGCTATAGTAGAGGCTGTTGATGGTTAAATCGCGGCGTTGCGCATCATCTTCAATGCTCCCAAAAATATTATCGCGCAACAGCATGCCGTTTTGTTCTTGTTGCGACGTATTTCGGTCAATAGCTTCTTCTTGTTCGTGATGTCCGCGAAAGGTCGCTACTTCAATCACCTCAGGGCCAAACATCACGTGTGCCAAGCGAAAACGTCGCCCGACTAACCGGCAGTTACGGAATAATTTGCGCATCTGCTCTGGGGTGGCATTGGTGGTGATGTCGAAATCTTTCGGTTTTTTACCCAGAAGAAGGTCACGGACACCACCACCGACTAAGTAAGCTTCGAAACCGGACTTATTAAGACGATGCAGGACCTTCAATGCATTATCACTAATATCTCGACGAGAGATATTGTGTTGATCGCGTGGAATGATCGTTATCGGCGGTGGGACGTTTTCTGCAGAGATGCTCTCCTCGTCACGCGTAAGGATTTTTCGGCAAAAATTAGCGACTCGGGTAAAAATAGTACACCTCAACAATAAAAAGTAAATACGGTTCTAAATGGGAGCTCATCATAGCCTGTTGTGAATCATTTTAGAATGTTGATAACACATCTGTAGTAATGAAAGTGCTATTAATTGGGATTTTTACTCTCTGCCACTGCTTTATCGCCTGATGAATCAGCTGTTCTACACTTAAATCGCGCCACTCATCGTTAACATTTTGCCCTAATGCAGCGAGGGCTAAGATCAGCATTCTCTGTGGTTCTTCGCTGGGAAGTGGCGGAGCGTGGTTTTGCTTCGAGAGCTTGCTCCCCTCCTGATTCAATGCTAGCGGAAGGTGGAGATAATCGGGTGCTGTCCATCCGAGTTGCTGATAAAGCGCGATTTGTCGCACCGTGGGTTCAATCAAATCCGCACCCCGTACCACTTGCGTCACGCCTTGATCGTGGTCATCGACCGTGACGGCAAGGTTATAGGCAAAGAGTCCATCTCGACGATGAATAATAAAATCTTCTTGCGCTAACGGTGGGTGGCAGTTAACGGTACCGCGCAAAAGGTCATTAAAATGGGTGACAGGTGATTGTTGATACAAACGTAGCGCAGCACCTTCGGCGCTTCGATGGGCATTGCGGCAGGTACCAAGATAATATCCCCCCGATTGCTGAATCGATTTTCGGGTACAGGTACAGTAGTAACTACGTCGATGCGTAATCAACCACTCTAAAACCTCGCGATAACGGGAATGATGCTGTGATTGCCAAACGACTTGGCCATCCCACTCTAATCCATAGCGTTCAAGTTGTTGGAGGATGCGGTGGGAGGCACCCGCGATCTCTCTGGGGGGATCTATATCTTCAATGCGAACTCGCCACAGGCCGTGTTGAGAACGCGCATCAAGATAGCTTCCCAGCGCTGCCATTAACGAACCAAAGTGGAGGTCACCTGAGGGGGAGGGCGCAAAGCGTCCAATGATAGGCGTAGAGTCAGTCATAATCAGAGTAATCGCACAGCCACTAACGATTAGGCGTTGCGGCCGTGCAATTAGGTATATCCTCGATCAGCGGTAGGATTAGCCTGCCATCTGTTTTTCGCGAATTTCTGCTAACGTCTTACAGTCGATACACATATCGGCAGTAGGGCGTGCTTCAAGACGGCGAATGCCGATTTCTACACCACAAGCTTCACAAAAACCGAAGTCGTCATCTTCAACTTTTTTCAGCGTTTTTTCTATTTTCTTAATTAACTTACGTTCACGATCTCGGTTACGCAGTTCCAGACTGAACTCTTCTTCTTGTGTTGCGCGATCGGCCGGGTCAGGAAAGTTAGACGCTTCGTCTTGCATATGGCTGACGGTACGGTCTACTTCATCCCTGAGTTGATTACGCCAAGCAACAAGAATTTTCTTGAAGTGTTCCAGCTGGGCTTCGTTCATATACTCTTCGCCCGGTTTCTCCTGATACGGCGCCACCCCAGCGATGGCGAGGATACTCAGAGACGATGTTTTACGTTTTTGCCCTTCTTGCATGTTGCTTCTCCTGGATAACACGCACTATCGATTCCTGATTCCCACTAAGGGAAAAAAACAGGGCGCTATAAATATCAGAATCCTCAAGGGTTGGCAATTACTGATAACGATGAGTTTCGTGTTATTGATAATATGTTTCTAATTAAAGAGGAAAAACTCCTAAAAGAAAACAATTACCCCTCTATTCGACGAATGGTATCGGGTCCACGAGTAACAGTTGGTAGCGGGTGATTTGTGAACGATAGACGATAACTTCGACACCTATTGCTATCGCTTCGCTCAAAAGTTGCGCGTAGACCGGGTCAAGGTGCCTAGCTACACTGACTTGGTCAATACCCGTGTGTAATACCGCAAAAAAAAGTACAGCTCGATGGCCCTGCTTAACAATCGAGGTCAATTCTCGAAGATGTTTTTGCCCGCGAACGGTTACCGTATCAGGGAAATAGCCCTTTCCGTTTTCTAATAACGTGACGGATTTAACCTCAAGATAACATTTTTCTTCATTTTTATTGGAAAGGACGAAGTCGATACGACTCTTTTCATCGCCAAACGCCACTTCGCGCTGCAAGTGAGTAAAATTACGAAGGGAAGGGACTCCCTGTTGGTCGAGGAGTTCTTCAACCACATGATTCGCTCGCAAGGTATTTATACCGATCCAATGATTATCCGCGGTTTGTGTGAGCTCCCAGCTAAAGGGATATTTACGCGTTGATGAGGAGGAAGTTGAGTACCATACCGTATCACCCGGCGTCGCACAGCCCGTCATTGCGCCGGTGTTCGCACAGTGGATTGTCGTGATCTCACCGTTGGGTAGACGGACATCGGCGAGAAAGCGTTTGTAGCGTTTAATTAAGGTGGCTGGCTGGAGTGGTGAGATAAATTCCATCAATCTTCCTATCTATCGAACAGTGGGTAACAGTGTTCTGTGTTAAGGGTTAATCTGCCACGCTGGTAACGGCTACTCATTAACGAAAAATTTTGGCAGGTGATGGGCCATGAAAAGTCGCGTCCTGGTAAGCGAATTGACGCCGGGACCTGTCTTAATAGCGTGATATGTGGATGAAAAGGAAAAGCAGGTTGAGGGCAACCCACTCGGGCTACCCTTGAGCGTAGCAGATCTGCCAACTGTAAAAGTTCTCGTGGTGCAGGACGGCACCCGACCCAAAGCTGCCCCGACCTTGGCCAATAGCCAGCATCATTGAGCGTGAGAGTAAACGAGGGGGACTGCAGCGACGCAATAAGTGGTTGCAGTCGAACCAGTTGTGAAGCACTTGGCGCATTCATCCAGGCAAGGACCATGTAAAGCTGTTCTCTGGCGACGGGTATTCCCGCATCAGCAGGGAGAGCGGTGGCGCGCCAATTAATCAATTGCTCAGTGGCGCTACTGGGTAACGTTAGTGCTAAGAAGTAATTATCTGCCACGGTTTTTGTTGGGGAAACCACAAAGTTCCTTATGACGATCGTAGAGGGGAACAAGTATGAAGCACGAATTAATGGTATAGTGCCCATAGTATCATAATCCCTAAACGGAGCGAAGATTGAGCCCCCTCCCGATTCATGACGTGCTTGATGAGCTAGTGCTCGCCCTCTCTACTTCACCTCAAGTTATTCTTCAGGCACCGCCTGGTGCAGGGAAATCTACTTGGCTCCCCATACAGTTACTGCAACGCCTCCCGCTGACCGGCAAAATTATTATGTTAGAGCCAAGACGGTTAGCTGCCAAAAATGTGGCCTATCGTCTCGCTCACTATCTGGGTGAAGCGCCCGGTGCTACGGTCGGCTATCGCATGCGTGCGGAGCATTGTATTGGGAAGACGACTCGTCTGGAAGTCGTGACCGAAGGGGTTTTAACACGCCGATTGCAACAGGATCCCATGCTGGAAGATGTTTCACTGGTGATCATTGATGAATTTCACGAGCGTAGTTTACAGGCTGACCTCGCTTTAGCTTTTATGTTGGATATCCAAGAAGGCTTACGTGACGATCTTAAACTACTGATTATGTCGGCAACTCTCGATAATCGTCGATTAGGGGACGTTTTAGCACAGGCACCGATCATTACCTCGGCAGGCAGGCATTTTCCGGTTGAGCGCTTCTATCACGGGATACCTTCACAAGGACTATTTTCAGTAAACCTCGCGAATAAAATCGTTGAAGTACTCCGGCAAGAACAGGGTGATATGCTGGTTTTCTTACCCGGTGAGCGTGAGATCCATCAAGTTATCAATGAGGTTGCGGCACGTTGCCCGGCCGGAGTGGTGTTAAGCCCTCTATATGGCGCTTTATCTATCGAACAGCAACAACAGGCAATCACGGTTTCAGCAACCGGACAGCGAAAAGTCGTCTTTGCCACGAACATTGCCGAAACCAGTCTGACCATTGAAGGGATCAGCTTAATCATCGACTCGGTGTTGGAGCGAGTGTCGCACTTTGACTTACGGGCGGGTACTCACCGGCTTAAAACCCACTATGTGAGCCAGTCGTCAATGACTCAACGCGCGGGGCGTGCCGGCCGCCTGATGCCGGGGAAGTGTTGGCATTTGATTACTTACGAGCAAGCTGAGCGCTTGGCAGAACAAGCCATACCCGAGATTTTACGGAGTGATTTAACCGGGCTACTACTGAATGTACTTGCTTGGGGGTGCCAAGAGGTGACGCGGTTAAATTGGTTAGATTTGCCTTCTCAGCCCGCACTGGCTCATGCTCGTGAGCAATTACGCCAGTTGGCGGCCGTTGACGTTGAAGGGGCTCTGACGTCTAAGGGAATAAAAATGGCTAACCTTGGTATTGCGCCACGGTTAGCAGCGATGTTGATCGCGAGCGAGTCACTTAGCGCTAGTCTGTCTACCGCCGCATTACTGACGGCGATCATTGAGCAACCCGAACGACGAGGTGATGGCGACTTACGCGATAGTCTCGCCGCACCGAGCGGTGTATGGAATACTCGCGCTCGGCAGGTTTGCCGCATACTAGGGGGAACATTTACCACCAGCCATCCCGATAAAGTGCTTCCCCTGTTATTGTCGGCGTTTGCTGACCGAATCGCCTATCGACGCGGGGCCAGTCATCGCTACCAATTAGCCGATGGCCGCGGAGCAATACTTACACTTGACCATCCCTTGACCCGCTATACTTGGCTGATAGTGCTACACTTACAGCTATCGGCAGATCGGCATGAAGCAAATATTCAGCTAGCCTTTCCTCTGTCACTTGACGATATCCGACGTGAAGCGCCGCAGTTAATTACGCATCGGCATGCGCTAGAGTGGGAGGAGAATCAGGCGCAGTATAAAGTATGGCAACATGAAGTTATTGGCGAGATTATTGTGAGTTCGCGTCCTGGGGCTAAGCCTAACCCGGAGCAGTTAATCGCCGCCTATTTAGCTTGGATAAGGGAAAAAGGACTGACAGGGTTGCCTTGGGATAAGCCAGCACTCGAACTGCGAGAGAGGCTGCGTTATGCTCAACAGTGGTTACCAGAAGTCGCGTGGCCATCAATGACAGATACACACTTAATGGACAGTTTGGCGGTTTGGTTAGGCCCTGAACTTGTACGTTTACCCTCTTCGGGGAATTTTTCACGTATCAATCTTTATGAGGCGCTGAAAGCTCAGTTGAGTTGGGAACAATGGAAATGTTTAGAGACTGATATCCCCACGCATATCAGTGTGCCAACCGGTAGAAAAGTGGCTATTGATTATCTCTCACCTCGAGCGCCTTTGTTATCGATCAGGGTACAAGAAATGTATGGTCAACAACGCCCTTTAAGTGTGGCGCGCGGGCGAATTAATTTGGTGATTGAGCTATTATCCCCCGCGCAACGTCCGATTCAAATAACGCAGGACTTAGCTGGTTTTTGGCAAGGAAGTTGGCGTGAAGTACAAAAAGAGATGAAAGGACGCTATCCTAAACATCTATGGCCTGATGATCCGGCCAATACTTTACCTACAACCAAAATAAGAAAGTCGTCCACCTGAAATTTAGTCACGAATCTTTCGGAAGGTTCTGTGTTTTTGGACCTAAAATAAAGATAAAGTATGTCGCCGATTGAGGCAAAGCCTGGAGAGAGAATCCATGTCTGGGAATGATCGCGAACCCATAGGGCGTAAAGGAAAATCAAGGCCGAAGGGTAAAAGCCATCCGGCTTCACAACGCAATACGAAATACCAAGAAGATCAGGATAGCTATGATGATGAGGAGAATACGTCATTGCCTGTAACTAAAAAACGTGGAAAAGCCCCGCGAAAAAGCCATAAAAGAAGTTGGCTAGGTCTACTACTAAAAATTATCCTAGTCGTTGCTGTGATTATTGCAGCATGGGGTGTCTATCTCGATTCTGAAATTCGTCACCGGATTGATGGGCGCGTTTGGGATCTTCCTGCGACCGTTTATGGACGTATGGTGAGTCTTGAGCCAGGAATGCCTTTTGATCGCAAAGATATGATCGCCTTGCTTGAAGGGACACAGTACCGCCAGGTGACGAAAATTACTCGTCCGGGTGAGTTTTCTGTTAAAGGGAATAGCATCGAATTATTGCGTCGACCTTTCGACTTCCCAGAGGGTAAAGAAGGCCAAATTCATACTCAATTGAATTTTGAAGACGGTGAGCTTAGTGAGATTAAAAACCTCGATACTGGCCGTGATTTTGGTTATTTCCGTCTCGATCCTCGTTTGATTACTATGATGCAGTCACCGAATGGCGAACAGCGTCTGTTTGTTCCACGTGCTGGGTTCCCTGATCTGTTGGTCGATACCTTGGTCGCGACTGAAGACCGCCATTTCTATGAGCATGATGGTATCAGCCTCTACTCGATTGGCCGTGCTTTTGTGGCGAATCTTACGGCTGGGCGTGCCGTACAAGGGGGCAGTACGCTTACCCAGCAATTGGTTAAAAACTTATTCTTAACCAATCAACGTTCACTGTGGCGTAAAGTGCGTGAAGCCTATATGGCGGTAATTGTTGATGCGCGTTATAGCAAAGATCGCATTCTGGAGCTCTACCTCAATGAGGTCTATTTAGGTCAGGCGGGTAATGATCAAATCCGTGGATTCCCCTTAGCGAGCTTATATTACTTTGGCCGTCCTGTTGATGAGCTGAGCCTCGATCAGCAGGCGCTGCTAGTCGGTATGGTAAAAGGGGCTTCTCTCTACAACCCTTGGCGTAACCCGAAATTAGCATTAGAGCGCCGTAACTTGGTGCTGCGTTTACTGCAACAGCAGAACGTGATTAACCAAGAACTTTACGACATGCTCTCCGCACGACCATTAGGAGTCCAGCCAAAAGGCGGTGTGATTACGCCTCAGCCTGCCTTTATGCAAATGGTTCGTAACGAGTTGCAGCAAAAACTGGGAGATAAGGTACAAGATCTTTCAGGAGTGAAAATTTTCACCACTCTCGATCCTATTTCACAAGATGCCGCAGAAAAAGCCGTCGAAGAAGGGATACCTACTCTACGTAAACAACGTCGTCTTGCCGATTTAGAAACAGCGATGGTGGTGGTGGACCGTTTCAGTGGTGAAGTCCGTGCAATGGTCGGGGGATCAAATCCTCAGTTTGCTGGATACAACCGTGCGCTGCAGGCACGGCGCTCTATCGGCTCCCTAGCGAAGCCAGCGACTTATTTGACTGCGCTAAGTCAGCCGCAGCAATATCGCCTGAACAGTTGGATTGCTGACCAACCTTTAGCCTTAAAACAGCCTAATGGTCAGATTTGGCGTCCAGAGAATGATGATCATCAGTTCAGCGGTAAAGTGATGTTGGTGGATGCTTTAACGCACTCGATGAACGTGCCTACAGTTAACCTAGGAATGTCATTGGGCCTAAAAAATGTTGTGGAGACTTGGACAAAGCTTGGCGTAAGCCAAGACCAGTTAGCGCCGGTACCGGCTATGTTGCTGGGCGCGCTTAACTTGACACCGGTCGAGGTCGCTCAGGCTTTCCAGACTATTGCCAGTGGTGGTAACCGTGCGACGTTATCTGCAGTCAGATCAGTGATCTCCGAAGATAATAAAGTTCTGTATCAAAGTTACCCTCAAGCGCAGCAGGTTGAGCCACCGGAAGCCGCTTATCTAACGCTCTACTCCATGCAGCAGGTCGTGGACCATGGGACCGCTCATGCTTTAGGCAGCCAATACACTTCGATGCATTTAGCAGGTAAAACGGGTACCACGAATAACTTAGTCGATAGCTGGTTTGCGGGGATAGATGGTAAAGAAGTCGCAATCACCTGGATTGGTCGTGATAATAACCAATCGACACGCCTCTACGGATCAAGTGGTGCAATGCAAATTTATCGTCGCTATCTTGCGAGTCAACCGCCAACGCCTCTACAGCTGACGCCCCCTGATGACGTCTCAATGATGCCTGTCGATTCAGCGGGGAATTTTGTCTGTAATACGGGAAGCAGTACATGGCGGAGTCTACCTGTCTGGACCGCTGATCCAAATGCACTGTGTCAGCAACAACAGCAACAGGTTGAGCAACAGCAGCAGCAGTTACAGCAGCAGCAACAGCAAGAACAACAAGGCAGCCAAAGTAATGGTGTGGCCGGTTGGATAAAAGATATGTTTGGCCACTAAGTGGGCTGAACACAATGAAAGCGCTGCTGAGGCAGCGCTTTTTTTTACCCGAAAGAAGGGTTAGGCTAGTTTGGCAAAACTACGGCGAGCGGCGTCGATCGTCCGATCGATATCCTCTTCACTGTGCGCCAGTGACATAAAGCCTGCTTCAAACGCTGAAGGGGCGAAGTAGATACCTTCTTCCAACATGAGATGGAAGAACTGTTTAAAGCGCTCGGTATCGCAGCGGGTAACATCCGCATAACAGGTGACTTCTTTATCTTCGGTAAAGAACAGGCCAAACATCGCGCCAACTTGATTCGTGACTAACGAAATATTGTTTTGCTCTGCCACACGCTCAAGCCCGGCACAGAGACGTTGCGTAAGTGAGGTGAGGGTACGGTGAACACCGAGCTGTGACAGCTGCTGTAAACATGCATAGCCTGCTGCCATAGCAATGGGGTTCCCAGAGAGTGTCCCGGCTTGATAAACTGGCCCTAAGGGAGCGAGAGCTTCCATCACCTCTTTGCGGCCACCAAATGCGCCGACTGGCATACCACCGCCGATTATTTTACCTAAGCAAGTAAGATCTGGCGTAACATTGTAGTATGCTTGGGCACCGCCTAGTGCAACGCGAAAGCCGGTCATCACTTCATCAATAATGAATAGCGCCCCAAATTCATCACATAACTCACGCAAGCCCTGTAGAAAGCCTGGTTGTGGAGGAATACAGTTCATATTACCGGCAACGGGTTCTACAATCACACAAGCAATATCATCAGGGTACTGTTCAAAGGCTTGGCGAACGGAATCGAGGTCATTGTAGGTACAGGTCAAGGTGTGGCGTACCACATCGGCCGGTACACCTGGAGAGTTAGGTTGTCCGAGGGTCAGGGCGCCGGATCCTGCTTTCACGAGCAAGTGGTCGGCATGTCCATGATAGCAGCCTTCAAATTTGATCAGCTTATCGCGCTGGGTATAGCCTCGAGCAAGGCGGATAGCACTCATTGTCGCTTCTGTCCCTGAGTTCACCATACGCACCATATCCATCGAGGGGACTAGCTCACAGACCAGCTCCGCCATGTTGACTTCCATTTCGGTTGGTGCGCCAAAACTTAAACCACGTTCAGCTGCTTGGATCACTGCATTACGGATTTCAGCGTTATTATGGCCAAGCACCATCGGTCCCCACGACCCGATATAGTCTATGTAGGCTTTGCCGTCTGCATCATAGATGTAGGCTCCCTCTGCCCGCTCAATAAAAAGAGGTGTGCCGCCAACGCCTGAAAAGGCTCGGACCGGTGAGTTTACCCCACCAGGAATAACGGATTGGGCTTCTTGAAACAGTGTTTCAGACTTATTCATGGCAAATTCCTGCATAACGGAGAAAGAATACCCTACAGTGTAATGGAAAACCCCCCATGCTGTTAATGGCATGATTATCGGTTGGGCTCATCACGGCACGGTCGGTTTAGTTGTAGGCTTGATTGCGAAGCTATGCTGGCTGATAATAGAGGGATAAGGTTGTAATTTGACCCTCTCTTTTTGGAGCAGAATAATGAGCGATGACGTGGCAAATGTGCCGTTACAATTTACCGATGCGGCGGCGAATAAGGTCAAAACCTTAGTCGCAGATGAAGAGAACCCCGAGCTGAAATTACGGGTGTATATCACAGGTGGAGGCTGCAGTGGTTTCCAATACGGATTTACCTTTGACGATAAAGTGAATGATGGCGATATGACCATTGAGAAACAAGGCGTCGCGCTGGTGGTTGACCCAATGAGCCTACAATACCTTGTGGGTGGCTCTGTTGATTACACCGAAGGTCTTGAAGGGGCTCGTTTCATTGTGACCAACCCTAATGCAAAAACCACCTGCGGGTGCGGCTCCTCCTTCAGCGTTTAATCTTTTTCCCCGTCAATTTATCAGGCTTAATGTGTGCAATGCATTAAGCACTGCCTGAATTTTCGGGGACGATTGCTGCTTTGCTTTAAAGCGCAATGTTAATGGCAACCCGTCTAGTTTGATTTCCGGCATTATCAAAACCAGTTCTTCTCGTTCTAACTTTTCTTTGATTAACCAATAGGGTAACTGCGCAACGCCAATCCCTTGGCATACTGCCATCAATTGTGCTTCAGTATTATTAACGGTCAACCGGTAGTGTGAAGGATGCCAGGATTGCGGATGTTTATTTGTCGGAATAATCCACGGTTTCATCTTTCCATTTTGAGCCTGATAGCCGACGATGTGCTGGGCGCAAATTTCGCGCAGTGTGCTTGGTAGTCCATATTCGGCGATATAGTCAGGGCTTGCGCAAAACACCATCTTTTCATAGCCGAAAAGCTGAAACCCTTCGTTGGTATCGAAAGGGATTTCCCCCCCTATCCGCACTGCGATATCGATTTTCTCTTGTTCGAGCTCAAGTAATGTATCTGAGAAATGCAGCGATAGAAGCAACTCAGGAAAGCGCTGCGTGAGGGCGCATAGTAACGGCAGCACCACCACTTTACCGAAGGTTTCGGGAAGAGCGAGGGCAACTTTACCGGTAGGTAAGACTTGGCTCAGTTGTAATGTCGTCTCGGTCTCGGTTAATTGTCGGAGGATCTGTAAGCAGGTTTCATAATAAGTACTGCCCGCATCGGTGAGTTGCAATCTTCGAGTCGATCGTTCGAAGAGTCGGCAATCTAACCGTTGCTCTAAGGCTTGAATGGCTTTACTGATTGCTGAGGGAGAGAGATATAGACGTTTTCCTGCCTCAGTGAAGCTTCCAGTTTGAACACAGGCGATAAATTGGTGAATATTTTTAAAACGTTGATCATGCATATTTGTGAATTTAATTCAAAAGTAGTGTGAAATTTGACCTAAGATGAGCATTTAATTCTGGGCTATGCTAGAGGAATAGGCAAACTTTTGGAGATTGTATGCAAAAAAAAGCACTTATTATCGGTTGTAGCGGTATAACTGGAAGCGCTCTTGCTTTAGAGCTGTTGCAACAAGGATGGGAGGTAACGGGACTTTCTCGCGGCCATTCCCCCTTGCCAGAAGATGTAAAAGGGCTGATAGCCGATCTCACTTCAGCGGAGCAGGTTTCTGCGGCGCTCAGCGAGCAGCGCCCAGATGCGGTATTTTTTACTGTCTGGTCACGCCAAAATAATGAGAAAGAGAATATCCGTGTCAACGGTGCGATTGTTCGGCATGTTATTGATGCATTAGGTGATCGTTTGTCGGCAAGTCACGTCGCTCTCGTCACCGGTCTAAAACACTATCTCGGTCCTTTTGAAGCTTATGGTGCTGCAGAAACAGTGGTCACGCCTTTTAGGGAAGAGCAACCCCGTCAACCTGTCGATAATTTTTATTATGCGCAAGAAGATGAGATTTTTGCGGGAGCGAAACGATATGGATATCGTTGGAGCGTGCATCGCCCGCATACGGTTATTGGAGCTGCTCAAGGTAATGCCATGAACATGGGACAGACTCTAGCGGTTTATGCTGCCCTCTGTCGTGAACAAGGTTGGCCTTTTGTTTTTCCGGGTTCCCTTGAGCAGTGGCAGGGCGTTTCTGATGTCACTGATGCAGGGATCTTGGCCCGTCAACTTATCTGGGCCACTGACGCCGAGAAGGCCCAAAATGAGGTCTTTAATATTGTTAATGGTGAGCATTTTCGCTGGAAATGGTTATGGCCAAGATTAGCCAATTACTTTGGTGTTGAGCCTGGTGAATTCTCCGGTAGTGCGACACCGCTTGATACTCAAATGCAGCAGGCGAATGCTCAACAATTATGGGCAGCGTTAGCGGAGGGATATCAGCTTGAGATTACAGACGTCGATAAACTCGCCTCATGGTGGCATACCGACGCTGATTTGGGGCGATCTTTTGAAGCGTTTACTGATATGACCAAGAGCCGCTTGGCTGGCTTTACGGATTATCAATCGACCGAGCAGAGTTTCTATAAGCTATTCGACCACTTAATCGATAAAAAAATCATTCCTGATTTTAAAAATACGTCGGTCTAATGTGAGTTTTTGCCGCTATTTTGTGAATTAACGTAAAGTTTTATTCTTTATAAATCCCGCACTTGGCGGGATTTTTTTTGAGTTTAGCCTAGCTTTTGAACAATGGCTTCAACCAGCAAAGATGATTGCTGAGCGGCAATTGTTAGGAACTCATCAAAACTCAGATGTGAGGCTTGATCGGCCACATCGGAAATAGAGCGGACGACTACGAAGGGTGTGGTGAATTGATGGCAGACATGGCCAATCGCTGTTGCTTCCATCTCTACCGCAATCGCTTGAGGGAAGGTAGTACGTATACGTGTCAATGTCTCTGCACCATTAATGAATGCATCGCCACTCACGACTAAGCCAGTTACCGTATGCAATGCTAAGTCAGCCGCGCAGGTTTTTACTGTAGAGATGAGATTCTCATCGGCTTGAAAAGCGGCTGGACAGCCCGCCATTTGACCTGGCTCGTAACCAAATGCGGTGACATCAGCATCGTGATAGCGAACTTCACTGGATACCACGATATCACCAATCTTAAGGCTACTCTCTAAGCCGCCCGCTGAGCCAGTATTAATAACCACATCTGGCTTACAGAGTTGAAGCAATAGCGTTGTGCCCAGCGCAGCAGAGGTTTTACCAATGCCCGATTTCAGTAGCGCAATGTCGACGCCCTGCAGTGTGCCTGTATAAATCTCACATCCTGCCAGACTAATAGTTTGGCGTTGTTCGATTTTATCGCGGAGTAGCGTAACTTCTTGCTCCATAGCTCCGATAATGCCTATTTTCATTCTGTTTCCTACTAAAACGGTGGATTCAATTATGCTAGTTAGCATAGTCTATCATGGTGTAAGAAGGAATTGATGTTGTCTGAGGGGAGGAGAGAGTGAGGATTAATTTTAAAGATAAAATTAGCGTTAAAAGACCTTTTAATAATGGCCGTGTTCCTGAGACTGAAGAACAAATTAGTCGCGTTTTTGAGAGTGACCGAGGCCGCATTATACACTCTGCCGCATTACGCCGTTTACAGCAAAAAACCCAAGTCTTTCCCCTAGAACGCAACGCCTCCGTTCGTTCGCGACTCACGCACTCTCTTGAAGTCCAGCAGGCAGGGCGCTATATCGCCCGTGAAATTTTATTGAAATTACAGCGGCATTCTGGACTTGAACACTATGGTCTAGAAAATTTTGCGCGTAGTTTCGAGAGTTTAGTGGAGATGGCGTGCTTACTACATGATGTGGGTAACCCGCCTTTTGGACACTTTGGAGAAGCAGCCTTAAAAGATTGGTTCCAGGAGCACTTAGCCGTCGGTATCCCGGGTTTCGATAATGATGAACCCCATCTTGCCTCACTGATTGCAAAGATTCGTACCGACTTGAGTCATTTTGAGGGGAATGCTCAGGGTATTCGTTTAGTGCACACCATCTTACAGCTCAATCTCAGCTATGCCCAAGTTGCCTGTATTATGAAGTATACGGCTCCCGCTTGGTGGCAGGGAGAGAAGCCTGAGGCTTATTCAACGTTAATGAAGAAACCGGGCTTTTATCTGTCTGAACAGCCTTACATCGAGAAACTGAGACAAGAAACGCAACTTCCTGAGTTTCATCGCTTTCCTTTGACTTACATTATGGAAGCGGCAGACGATATTTCTTATTGTATCGCAGATTTAGACGATGCCGTGGAGAAAGCGATTTTCAATGTGGATGCGCTGTATGGATATTTAGCCACGGAGTGGGGGGCGGTACAACATAATGACCTGTTTTCGCGTACCGTCGAAGAGGCATGGACTGAGGCGAAAACGAAGAAACGGCGGAGTAAAGGCGACCAATTTTTTATGTCCCTGCGGGTGCATGTGCAGCGAGAGCTTGTCAAACATGCAGTGCAGCGTTTTATTGATCATTTACCCGCGATCTTTACAGGAAGCTTCAATCATGCGTTGCTTGAAGATGAGGGGGATGCCGGGCGATTATTAGCAATGTTTAAAAAAGTGGCGCGTAAATACGTTTTTCGCCATTCGGAAGTCGAACAGTTAGAGCTTCAAGGTTACCGTGTAATCCGTGGGCTGTTGGATATTTACCAACCGATGATGCTACTACCCTACGAGGCTTTTACTCGGCTTATTAGGGAAGATGAATTATCAGGTTATCCGATTGAAACGCGGCTTTTTCACCGTTTATCGGATAAACATTGCAAAGCCTACTGCCACCATTTACAGCAGTGTCAAGATTTATCCCATTCAACGTTGATGCTATGGGAGCGTTATTACCGATATCGTTTGATTCAGGATTATGTCAGCGGGATGACTGACCTGTACGCTTGGGAAGAATATCGCCGTTTAATGGCCGTCGATTTCGTCTAGAAAGTGTCAAGAGTTCAAATATATTTTTACGTTTTTACAGGGAGTTGATAAGGAACTAATTGGTATACATTCATTCTTAAGTGAGTTATCACAGAAATGATTCAGGAAAGTAAAAATAAGAGAATCCGACTATGAAAAAGAACATATTATCACTCAGTATGGTTGCCCTCAGTTTAAGTTTAGCATTTAGCTCAATAAGCGTTAGTGCGGCACAAACCACGTCGGCTGATAGCCTACAAATGCCAAGCTTAGCGCCAATGTTGCAAAAAATCATGCCCTCCGTTGTGAGTATCAGTGTAGAGGGCTCTACTACGGTTAAAAATCAAGCGAATCAGCAATTCCAGCAATTTTTTGGTGATATGACACCATTTTGCCAGCAAGGCTCTCCCTTCATGAACTCACCTCTCTGCCAAACGCCGAACCAAGGCCAAGGTCAAGGCAGTCAGCAAGAGAAGTTTCGTGCGTTAGGGTCTGGGGTCGTGATTAATGCACAAAAAGGCTACGTGGTGACCAATAATCACGTTGTCGAAAATGCCTCGAAAATCACTGTTCAATTAAGTGATGGGCGTCGTTTTGATGCGAAAGTATTAGGTAAAGATCCTCGCTCCGATATCGCCCTGATTCAGCTTAACGATGCGACGAATCTTACCGCAATTAAAATGGCTGACTCTGATAATCTACAAGTTGGCGATTACACCGTGGCGATTGGCAACCCCTATGGACTGGGGGAGACCGTCACTTCTGGCATTGTCTCGGCACTCGGCCGCAGTGGATTGAATGTTGATAATTACGAGAACTTTATTCAAACCGATGCCGCGATTAACCGAGGTAATTCGGGAGGAGCTCTCGTGAATCTTAATGGTGAGCTGATCGGAATTAATACTGCGATCCTCGCGCCAGACGGCGGCAACATAGGTATTGGCTTTGCTATCCCAAGCAATATGGTGAGAAACCTCACGGCACAGATGATCGAATATGGTCAGGTCAAGCGGGGGGAATTAGGCATCATGGGCACAGAACTTAACTCTGAATTGGCCAAAGCCATTCATGTTAATGCTCAACGTGGCGGTTTTATCAGCCAAGTTTTACCTAATTCTTCAGCTGAAAAAGCAGGAATTAAACCGGGGGATGTGATCGTCTCGATGAACGGTAAACCGTTAAATAGTTTCGCAGCCCTACGGGCGGAAGTGGGTTCATTACCGGTAGGGACTAAGCTAGTACTCGGGATAATACGTGACGGTAAACCGATTAATGTGACCATCGAACTTCAACAGAGTCGCCAAGATAATGTCTCTTCAGCAACGATCTATGCAGGAATTGAAGGGGCAGAATTAAGTAACTCGGTAAGTAATGGACAGAAAGGCGTTCATGTGGATGCGGTGAAAGTCGGGTCTAGCGCTTCGCGCATTGGTTTACGAAAGGGCGATATTATCTTAGGTGTTAATCAGCAATCTATCGCCAACCTTGGTGAACTACGCAAGGTATTAGAGACAAAGCCTGCAGTGTTAGCTTTAAATATTAAGCGCGGTAACGCGGTTTTATATTTACTTGCTCAATAAAATTCGACCTGTCACAGGTTTTATTATCAGCCCACACTCACTTAGTGGGCTGCATCAATCAACGAATATCGTGATTAAGCCGACTAGACACTAATATTTTTTCCAAAAAGAGTTGTGTAATCGTTAAGAGTGTGGTTATTATAGAGTCATCGGTTTGTAGTACAGACCTTATGTAAGCAATTTTAGTAAAGCAGTCTTCAGTTCAAGCGTTATCCATCGATATCCTTCCTCGTGAGTCTTCTTCTAAGTGACCATAAGCTATTTACTGTATAGCAGATCAGATTCGCCATTCTGAGCGGATCGATAAGTAAGGATTTAACGATGTCTAACAAAATGACTGGTTTAGTAAAGTGGTTTGATGCGGGTAAAGGTTTTGGTTTTATTTCGCCTGCAGATGGTAGTAAAGATGTGTTCGTTCACTTCTCTGCTATTCAAAGCAATGATTTTAAAACGTTAGACGAAGGTCAAAACGTCGAGTTCTCAATTGAGAACGGCGCAAAAGGTCCTTCTGCTGTGAACGTTGTTGCAATCTAATCTGTTTTAGATGCTGTGATATTTACGATAGCGATGAAGGTAGTGACCGGAGCAGTTAAATATCATAAAAAAATCCCGCAACTAAGCGGGATTTTTTTTTAATCAGACATTATTTATAACGAGTGAGTCGATCAAGATCGGCTTCAATTTCTGCGATCTTATTCGAAACTACTGCTTCTAAATGACGCAGATCTTCAAGAATTTTATTTTTCAAATCTACTTCTAACGGATTTTGCTGACATAACTGATCCAGCTCTTCAATCACATAAGAGAGGTTAGGATTAATCTCTTGAATGTCGTTTTCAGGTAAATGATCAATTGATTTACTCTGGCGGGGATATTTAAATTTAACGCTCTTCGCGAAAAACTCACCCTTATCCTTTCTAAAGTAAATCTTTAAAATATCGTGATGCGCTTCTTGACGAAGATTATAGCGATCAATTTCTTCAGGATGGGTGATCCCTAAGCTTTTTAAATTATCAAACATGGTTGTTAACCTCTTGAGTTCACCTTTGTCCAGAATCAATCACATTGTAGACAAGAAGCGAGTGGAGCAATTAATCATCAATGCTACGAAGTAATTCGTTAACACCGACTTTCGCGCGGGTTTTCGCATCAACTTTCTTCACAATGACTGCACAGTATAGGCTGTGGCTACCATCTTTAGCTGGCATGCTACCGGAAACGACTACAGAGCCCGCCGGGACACGGCCATAGAACACTTCACCGGTTTCACGATCATAGATACGTGTACTTTGGCTAATATAAACGCCCATGGAGATAACCGAACCTTCCTCGACGATGACACCTTCTACAATTTCAGAACGTGCGCCGATAAAGCAGTTATCTTCGATAATAGTTGGGTTAGCTTGTAATGGCTCTAACACGCCGCCAATTCCTACGCCGCCAGAAAGGTGAACATTTTTACCTATCTGCGCACAGGAGCCAACGGTCACCCAGGTATCAACCATTGTCCCTTCATCGACATAAGCACCGATATTCACATAGGAAGGCATCAGCACTGTATTACGAGCAATGTAGGCACCTTGACGCACGGCTGCTGGGGGAACAACGCGTAAACCTTCTTGGCGAAAACGCGCTTCATCATAGTCCGCAAATTTTAATGGGACTTTATCGTAATAACGGGTTTCTGCGCCATCCATGACTTGGTTGTCATTGATGCGAAATGAAAGAAGTACTGCTTTTTTTAGCCACTGATGCGTCACCCATTCACCATCGATTTTCTCGGCTACACGGACTTCACCTTTATCGATAAGTTGGATAATTTGATTTACAGCATCGCGCGTTTCAGCATCGACGTTATTAGGCGTGATTTCGGCACGGCGTTCAAAAGCCGCTTCAATAATTTTTTCTAACTGTTGCATCATAATTTCCCAAAAATTTCTAATTGTCTAAGTAAGCAGTAAATTACACTTAACTACCGGTGTAGAGCAAAGATTCAACTCTTTACCTATTACGATCTTCCTTGAACTACATCTTATCGGTTGGATTGAGGGTCTCTGTCAACCTTTGACGTAATTGCTCCCGCATTTTTTTACTTAATCCACGACGTTCGTTGTCTGCAAGAATAAATAAATCTTCAACTCGCTCACCAATTGTACTGATACGAGCGCCATGAAGCGAAATATCAAGTTCAGCGAATATCGCTCCAATTTGTGCCAGCAACCCAGGCTGATCTAATGCGACAAGCTCCAGATACGTCCTACGGTCGGTGTGACCAGGCAAATAGTGAACCCGAGTTTCAACGGTGAAGTGGCGCAAGCGTGATGATGTTCGTCTAGTTTTTGGTACAGTCCATTTTTCCTGCTGTAAGGACTGGGTAATGCCTTGAATAATCGAGGCATGACGATCCGGGGCTAAGGGATTACCTTCTGGCTCGAGAACAATGAAGGTATCCATAGCCATTCCATCACGGTTGGTAAAAATTTGTGCGTCGTGCACACTCAAATTTCGTCTATCTAATTCACCGGCAACGGTAGCAAATAGATAGGCGCGGTCAGGACTCCAAATAAATATCTCTGTCCCGCCCCGAGCAGATTGCTGGCTGATTAAGACTAAAGGCTCGGTTAATTGATGCTTGAGCAGATGCTGTGCATGCCAAGCCAGTTGTGTCGGAGTATGGCGTAAAAAATAATCCGCACGGCAGCGGTTCCATAAATGAAATAGGCGGTTTTCGTCCACATCGTTCATACGTAGTAATGCTAAGGCTTGTTGACGATTGTGACGTACACGTGAACGTAGGTCGGGTCGTTTATCTTTCCCGCGACGGAGTTGTTTTTCTGTTGCGAAGAAGAGCTCACGTAATAGGCTCTGCTTCCAGCTGTTCCATAGGCTTTCATTGGTGGCACAAATATCAGCGACTGTCAGACAGGTTAAGAACTTAAGCTGGCGCTCATTAACCATTGTTTCCGAAAATTGACGAATCACCTCAGGGTCTTGAATATCTCGACGCTGAGCGGTGACTGACATTAAAAGATGATGTTCGACGAGCCAAGCTATTAGCTCAATATCGCGTGAATTGAGCTGATGAAGTTTCCCAAAAGCGTAAACATCCTCCGCACCTAATAAGCTATGATCACCCCCTCGACCCTTAGCAATATCATGGAAGATGGCGGCAATAATTAAAATTAGGTGGTTGGCTGAACGCTGCCAAATTTCGACACATAAAGGGTGCTGAGGTCGGACCTCTTCTCGGCCAAAACTTTCGAGCTTTTGCAGTACCCGCATAGTGTGTTCATCAACGGTGTAGGCATGGAAAAGATCGAACTGCATTTGACCGACAATCGATTCCCATTGAGGGAGGTACGCAGCGAGTACACCGTGATGATGCATCGGTATCAAAGCTCGGCTTACCACGCCATTACTGCCCAAAATTTCGAGAAATAATGGTCTGGCTGCCGCAATATCGCATAGAGGGCTATCCAGCTGCTGGAGGGCTAGCCGAAGTTGACGCAGAGTTGCTGAATAGATCCCAGTGATTTCCGGATGGCGAACCATAACCAGAAACATTTTTAAAATCGTTTCGGGTGATTGATTAAAGCTCTGGCTATCTCTTAACTCGATAAGATCACCCCTTAATCGAAAAAGATCGTCAATAGGTCTAGGGCGTTCAGTAGTCGGTAGGGTAAGAATGGCTTCATCAAAGAGCTGCAGTAACATCGTATTGAGCTCACGGATAAGGCGCGTTACACGGTAGTAGTCCTTCATCATCTTTTCGACGGGCGTATTACCTGCACCAAGATAATTAAGACGGGTTGCGACAGAAAGTTGGCGATCAAATAACAACCGATTGTCATAACGAGTTAAGGTCTGGTGTAAGGCAAAACGTAACCGCCACAGAAACGATTGGCACTCTTTGAGTTCATCGCATTCCTCGACCGTAAGAAACCCAAACTGAACCATGTTATCGAGGGAGGTTGCGCCAAAATGGCGGTGTGCGACCCATTGCAGCATATGGATATCGCGTAGTCCACCTGGGCTGCTTTTAATATCTGGCTCTAAATTATAACTGGTACCGTGATACCGAAGATGGCGTTCGGTTTGCTCTTTGATTTTTGCTGAGAAAAAGTGGACTGAGGGCCAGAATTCTTCACTAAAGATATTTTTTTGAAGTTCAAGAAATAACGATACATCGCCAATTAACATTCTTGATTCAATTAAATTAGTCGCAATTGTTAAGTCTGCCAGCCCCTCTGTTAGACACTCATCAAGTGTGCGAACGCTTTGTCCTACTTCAAGCTTAACATCCCAGAGTAGAGTGATAAGTGCGCTGACGTGCTGAGCTTGATGCTCATCAAGGGGGAGGCGGCTAATCACTAATAAGTCAATATCAGAGAGGGGAAGCAACTCTTCGCGCCCATAGCCCCCCACGGCAACTAACGCTAACTCCGGCGATTCGCTTAATTGGTAGAACTTCCAGAGGCGTTGTAAAAGATGGTCGATAAAATGGCTGCGAATAGCAATCAGCTCTTCAACTGGCACACCTTGGTCAAAGGCTTCAGCGGAGAGTTGCTGAAAACGGTCTAGGGAGGCTTTGATGATATCACGTTGTAATTGATCGTCTTGCCAACTGTCTATAACGTGGATTAATGCTGTCAAGGCTTGAGGAACAGGCTCGCTCATTTGCTTATTCTCATCATAAAAAAAGCCGGCTTGTTAAAGTGCCGGCTTTATGATTAATTCAGTAAGATCTTACTTAGTTGACTAATACCGCAGGTAGGGTTTCATCTTTACGAAGCGTTAAAATCTCACAGCCAGTGTCTGTGACCACAATAGTATGCTCGTATTGCGCAGACAAGCTTCGATCTTTAGTTTTTACTGTCCAACCGTCTTTCATACTTCGAATACGGTAATCACCGGCATTGACCATAGGTTCAATTGTAAAAGTCATACCTGCTTGTAAGACCACACCTTGATCATCTGCATCATAGTGTAGAACTTGCGGCTCTTCATGAAAGCCTTTACCGATACCGTGACCGCAGTATTCACGTACTACAGAGAAATTTTGCGCTTCAACAAATTTCTGGATTTCTTTACCCAAAGTGCGTAAACGGATACCAGGCTTCACAAGGCGTAATGCGAGATAAAGGCTCTCTTGGGTAATTTTACAAAGACGTTCGCCCAAAATGGTTGGTTTGCCAACAATAAACATCATAGAGGTATCGCCGTGATACTCATCTTTGATGACGGTAACATCGATATTAACGATATCACCTTCTTTTAATAGACGTTCATCGCTAGGAATGCCGTGGCAGACCACTTCATTGATTGAGATACAGACAGATTTTGGGAAGCCGTGGTAACCCAAACACGCAGAGACGGCTTGCTGTTGTTCGGTAATATAAGTCGCGCAGATTCGGTCTAATTCACCAGTAGAAATACCCGGTTTGACGTGTGCACCAATCATTTCAAGCACTTCTGCGGCAAGACGTCCCGCTACACGCATTTTTTCGATTTCTTCAGGTGTTTTAATTGAGATAGCCATAAATTTCGTTTCCATAGTAGCCAGAATGCACAACGCTGGCGATTACGTAATAATTGCGACATAGATTAACACAGGCTGCCCCTGCGCTGCCAATATACCCGTAGGAAAGCTGTATTGAGCCCTGCAAAAATCGAACAAAATATAGCACCAAGGTTGATTTTATGGTATAAAGCGCGCCGATGATTCTTTATCTCTCTTCACGAAAGGTAGGGCATCACTTACACTCATTATGTGAAAGGTGATTTTCGTAGTTTACTGTGAAGGTCAAACCAAAACACACATGTACCGACACATACTCCGGGGTGCCTGCAAAGGTCGGTGGTATGGGGTACATGGAGGCTCAACCCCAATTAAAATTTTAGAGGTTATAATGGCAACTGTTTCAATGCGCGATATGCTGAAGGCTGGTGTTCACTTCGGTCACCAAACTCGTTACTGGAATCCAAAAATGAAACCTTTCATTTTCGGTGCACGTAATAAAGTTCACATCATCAACCTTGAGCAAACTGTACCAATGTTCAACGACGCTCTGGCTGAGTTGCACAAGATTTCTTCTCGTAAAGGGAAAATCTTAATGGTTGGTACCAAGCGCGCAGCAAGCCTAGCTGTTAAAGAAGCAGCACTAAGCTGTGACCAGTACTTCGTTAACCATCGTTGGTTAGGTGGTATGCTGACTAACTGGAAAACTGTTCGTCAGTCAATCAAACGCCTTAAAGATCTTGAAGCACAATCACAAGACGGTACTTTCGAGAAGTTAACTAAGAAAGAAGCGTTAATGCGTGGTCGTGAACTGGCTAAACTGGAAAACAGCTTAGGCGGTATCAAAGATATGGGCGGCCTGCCTGATGCACTATTCGTTATCGATGCTGATCACGAGCACATCGCAATCAAAGAAGCAAACAACTTAGGTATTCCAGTATTTGCTATCGTTGATACCAACTCTGATCCAGATGGTGTTGATTACATCATCCCTGGTAACGACGATGCGATCCGTGCAGTCACCCTGTACCTGACCGCTGTTGCGACTACTGTTCGCGAAGCGCGTTCACAAGATCTGGCTGTACAAGCAGAAGCTGCATCTTTAGAAAACGCCTGATAATCTTTACTCGAAAGAGTACTGGCATCAGATGTAATCTGTCAGGGGCCAGCAATGGCCCCTTCGTATATTCAATGTATTGAACGTTCTATTAAACGTTTGGTGCATAATCACTCCTACGAAAATGATACTGTTTAGAATCCATAATGGAGATGAACAGGTCACAGTTAACCGAGGAAAATAGAATGGCTGAAATTACCGCTGCTCTGGTAAAAGAACTGCGTGAGCGTACTGGCGCAGGCATGATGGATTGTAAAAAAGCGCTGACTGAAGCGAGTGGCGACATCGAGCTTGCAATCGAAAATATGCGTAAATCTGGTGCGATCAAAGCGGCTAAAAAAGCGGGTAACGTCGCAGCAGATGGCGTAATCAAAACTAAGGTTACTGCCGATTTCGCTGTGATTTTAGAAGTCAACTGCCAAACTGACTTCGTTGCTAAAGATACTGGTTTCCAAGCGTTTGCTGATAAAGTATTAGATGCAGCAGCAGCTGATAAAGTGACTGATGTTGAAGTGTTAAAAGCGCAATTCGAAGAAGAGCGTGTTGCACTGGTCGCTAAAATTGGTGAAAACATCAACATCCGTCGCGTTGCAGTATTAGAAGGCGACGTTTTAGGTAGCTACCTGCACGGTGCTCGTATCGGTGTTGTCGTGGCTGCAACGGGTGCGGACGAAGAGCTGGTTAAGCAAACCGCTATGCACATCGCTGCAAGCAAGCCAGAATTCGTTAAGCCTGAAGATGTTTCTGCTGACGTCGTTGAGAAAGAGTACCAAGTACAGCTCGATATCGCGATGCAATCTGGTAAGCCTAAAGAAATCGCAGAAAAAATGGTTAAAGGTCGTATGGAGAAGTTCACCGGTGAAGTGTCACTGACTGGACAAAGCTTCGTTATGGACCCAAGCAAAACAGTTGGTCAACTGCTGAAAGAAAAAGGCGCTGACGTAACTGGTTTTATCCGCTTTGAAGTGGGTGAAGGCATTGAAAAAGTTGAGACTGATTTCGCTGCTGAAGTTGCAGCAATGTCTAAGCAGTCTTAATGCTAAAAAGAACCGCCAGTTAGGCGGTTCTTTTTTGTCAAAGGTAACACTATCCGATTTTTTCTCATTCTGTTTTTTTCAAAGAAAAATATGGGATGATTAACCCGAAAAATACTCCTATTATTCAGCCAATTTCCGGGAATAAACTATTATGGCGACGAACGCAAAACCTGTATATCAACGTATTCTTCTAAAACTGAGTGGCGAAGCGCTTCAGGGAACTGATGGTTTTGGAATTGATGCGAGTATCTTAGACCGCATGGCTCAGGAAGTTAAAGAGTTAGTCGAACTTGGTATCCAGGTCGGTGTCGTTATTGGTGGCGGCAATTTATTCCGTGGAGCCGGGCTAGCGAAAGCAGGTATGAACCGTGTTGTCGGCGATCATATGGGAATGCTCGCAACCGTGATGAATGGCTTAGCGATGCGTGATGCGCTTCATCGTGCATATGTCAATGCACGCTTGATGTCAGCCATTCCTTTAAACGGTGTTTGTGATAACTATAGCTGGGCTGAAGCGATTAGCTTACTGCGCCAAAATAAAGTGGTTATCTTCTCGGCAGGTACGGGAAACCCTTTCTTCACCACCGACTCAGCAGCTTGTTTACGCGGTATTGAAATTGAAGCGGATGTCGTCTTGAAAGCAACGAAAGTTGACGGTGTCTATTCCGCAGATCCGGTTCAATTCCCCGATGCGGTACTTCACGATAAAATCAGCTACCAAGATGTATTAGAACGAGAGCTGAAAGTCATGGATCTCGCTGCATTTACGCTGGCACGTGACCATAATTTACCGATTCGTGTTTTTAACATGAATAAGCCAGGTGCGCTGCGTCGAGTTGTGATGGGCGAAAATGAAGGTACATTAATCTCACAATAATTCCTGTGTCTTAGAAAATAAGGTATATTCTGGTGGAGATGAGTTCGTTCGGGGCTGTCGGCCAGAGTGACAGGCAAAGTGAATTACTCCGAATGTTATCGGAGCGCATTAACAATCCAAGGGTTTTAACGTGATTAACGATATTAAAAAAGATGCTGAAGTCCGCATGGACAAATGTGTTGAAGCATTTAAAACAGCAATTAGCAAAATTCGTACCGGACGTGCGTCCCCGTCACTGCTTGATGGTATTGTCGTAGAATACTACGGTACGCCTACGCCACTGCGCCAATTAGCCAGTGTCACGGTTGAAGATTCACGTACTTTGAAGATCAACGTATTCGACCGTTCAATGGGGCCGGCTGTAGAAAAAGCGATTATGGCTTCAGATTTAGGATTAAATCCAAGTTCTGCCGGTGCTGATATTCGTGTGCCACTTCCAGCGTTGACTGAAGAGCGTCGTAAAGACTTAATCAAAATTGTTCGTGCAGAAGCCGAGCAAGGTCGAGTGTCTGTTCGTAACGTACGTCGTGACGCGAATGATAAAGTGAAAGCATTATTAAAAGATAAAGAAATCAGTGAAGACGACGATCGTCGTTCACAAGATGATGTTCAAAAGCTTACCGATGTTAGCATCAAAAAAGTTGATGCTGCACTCGCTGATAAAGAGAAAGAACTTCTCGATTTCTAAGCGTTAATTCTGCTTTACAACGCCGTAATGGAGGCTCAGCTATTGAGCTTTCTTACGGCGTTTTGTTTATGTTATTTGGTCATTATGTGTTCTCCCCCTCACTAAGAGAATGGAAAATCGATGCAACGACTAACGATACTGGGTTCTACGGGCTCAATAGGCACTAACACCTTGGATGTGGTGAGAGAAAATCCTGAGCGTTATAAGGTTAGTGCGCTAGTAGGTGGAAAAAATTCCGCTTTAATGGCGGAGCAGTGTGTAGAATTCCGACCAGACTATGTCGCAATGGCCGATGAAAAATCGGCTAACGAACTCCGTGAACGATTGACGGCATTAAAATTAACACTCGATGTTTCTTGGGGGATACAGGCAGCGTCTGAATTAGCGGCTTTACCCGAAGTTGACCAAGTAATGTCATCGATTGTTGGCGCATCAGGTCTCTTGCCTACACTCTCGGCTATTAAAGCAAGTAAACGCGTCCTATTAGCCAACAAAGAGTCATTAGTGACCTGCGGTAAATTGTTTATGGACGCAGTCCAAAACTTTAATGCCCGTTTGTTACCGGTTGATAGTGAACATAATGCTATTTTTCAGAGTTTACCTGAGACTTTACAGCAACAACTTGGGTATGGTGACCTAAGTGAAAATGGCGTTGATTCAATAATTCTCACGGGGTCAGGCGGGCCTTTTAGACAGACTCCTATAGAAGAACTCGTTAATAAGACGCCAGATCAAGCGTGTGCTCACCCTAACTGGTCGATGGGAAGGAAGATCTCTGTAGATTCTGCCACGATGATGAACAAAGGACTGGAATATATTGAAGCGAGGTGGTTATTCAATGCACAACGCTCTCAGATGGAAGTCATTATTCATCCGCAGTCAGTGATCCACTCTATGGTGCGCTATCGCGATGGCAGTGTTATTGCTCAGTTAGGGACGCCGGATATGAAAACGCCGATTGCCCACTCAATCGCTTGGCCTCACCGCGTACGCACCGGTGGTAAGCCTTTAGATTTTACGCAATTGCAGTCTCTAACTTTCAATAAGCCGGATGATCAGCGGTATCCATGCTTAGCATTGGCGATCGACGCTTGTGAAAAAGGGCAGTCCTTTACTACAGCATTAAATGCAGTGAATGAAGTGGCGGTTGCCGCTTTTCTAGAAGGCCGAATTTTATTTACTGATATTGCGGCACTTAATTCAGATATTTTAGGTCGAATACACTTTAATGAGCCAAAGAGTATTGATGAGGTTCTACAAATTGATGAAGAGAGTCGCGCCTTAGCGCGTCAACAGATAGAAAAACACTTCTAAGCCACTACAGCAGGGCAACAGATTTGTCGCTCTATGCGGAAAATGGTATAGTCGCTCGCCGTCTTTTTCTGGTTTCACGCGTACTCTTGATTGATTGGAATAGGCTAACGGAAAAAAGTGGCGAATAAATCGATGCGTTTTTAATAGAGAGTAAAGCCCGATATGTTGTCACAAGGCCTAAATGAAGCAGAATGGCTCCCCCAAGTTTTACCACAACACGTTGCCATTATCATGGATGGCAACGGACGTTGGGCGAAAAATCGCGGTAAATTAAGGATGTCAGGCCATAAAGCTGGCGCCAAAGCGGTCAGAAAAACGGTGCGGTTTGCGGCTAAGCATGACCTTAAGGCGCTCACTCTTTATGCGTTTAGTAGCGAGAATTGGAGCCGTCCGGCTCAAGAAGTGACTGCGTTAATGGAGCTTTTTATTTGGGCTTTAGAGAGCGAAGTTAAATCATTACATAAAAATAATGTTCGATTACGCGTGATTGGCGATACTTCAGGCTTTAATAAAAAAATTCAAGACCGTATTACAAAAGCTGAAAATTTAACGGCGAATAATAGTGGGTTAACCTTAAACATAGCAGCGAATTACGGTGGACGTTGGGATGTTGTCCACGGCGTAAAGCAGCTAGCGGAACAAGTAAAAAAGGGAGTACTACAACCAGAAGATATTACGGAAGATAGGTTGAACTCGCAGCTTTGCCTCTCGGACTTACCCTCAGTGGATCTCGTGATTAGAACCGGTGGTGAGTATCGAATTAGTAACTTCTTGATATGGCAAGTGGCGTATGCAGAGTTTTATTTTAGCCCGGTGCTTTGGCCCGATTTTGATGAACAAGAATTTCAAGGTGCTTTGGATGCTTTTTCCCAACGGGAACGCCGTTTTGGCGGTGTAGCATCTAATGAATCCTAATACCCGGGGGTTTTTTTGTTAAAGTCTCGACTCTTAACCGCAATAATTCTGATACCACTTGTTATTGCTGCACTTTTTTTCCTACCCGCTGACGGATTTATTCTAGTCGTATTAGCTATTACTATGCTTGCTGCATGGGAGTGGGGGCAATTCGCTGGGCTTAAAACACCTTTGCAGCGTATTCTCTTAGCGTTGGTGTTCGGATTATTATTAGCCGGTATGGTGTTTATGCTCCCTCCGTATCAACGGGATATACACCAACCCTATGTTGCGCTATCTCTGTGGATTTCACTCAGTTGGTGGTGTGTCGCACTACTTATGGTGCTTGCCTACCCTAAATCGAAAATATTATGGGAACGTTCACGTCTTTTACCATTAATTTTCGGGGCCTTAACACTCGTTCCTTTTTTCTGGGGCATGCTTGTCCTTCGCCAATATCATTACGATTATGATCGCTATGCGGGTGCGTGGTGGTTGTTATTTGTTCTCCTTCTCGTGTGGGGAGCTGACTCAGGAGCCTACCTTTTTGGCAAGCTATTTGGTCGCCATAAGCTTGCGCCTAAAGTCTCACCAGGTAAGACGCTTGAAGGGTGTTTAGGCGGATTGGCAACGTCTGCTGTGATTGCTTGGCTGTTTGCGTACTACGCGCCACTTAACGTTGCGCCAACAAGCCTGATCTGCAGTGCGGTAATTGCAACGTTGGCCTCTGTATTGGGCGATTTAACCGAGAGTATGTTCAAACGTGCTTCGGGAATTAAAGATAGTGGCAACCTGATCCCTGGACACGGCGGTATCCTAGATAGAATCGATAGTTTGACGGCAGCCGTCCCTGTCTTTACTTGCGTGTTATTACTCATATTTCAAGTGAAGTAAGGAGTTAACCTTTGGGAAGTTTTTTCTGGAGTCTTGCAGCGTTCCTTGTTGCTATAGCAATTCTTATCACTGTTCATGAATTTGGGCATTTTTGGGTAGCGCGACGTTGTGGAGTTTGGGTTGAGCGCTTTTCAATAGGTTTTGGTCCAGCTATCTGGCGACGTAAGGATAAGCAAGGAACAGAGTTCGTTCTCGCGATCATCCCTCTTGGCGGTTACGTTAAGATGCTGGACAGTCGCGTTGACCCTGTTCCTGAAAATCGTCTCCACGAAGCATTTAACTTTAAAACCATTGGTCAACGCAGCGCAATAATTGCTGCGGGACCCGTGGCAAATTTCCTTTTTGCGATTGTCGCCTATTGGCTAGTCTTTATGCATGGTGTCCCGGCTGTTAAACCAATAATCGGGCAGGTGATAAGTGGCTCGATTGCCGAGCAGTCACATTTGACGGCAGGAGCGGAACTAAATGCGATAGACGGTATCGAAACGCCTGACTGGGATGCTGCGCGTTTAGCTTTGATATCAAAAATTGGTGACACTTCAGCTGAACTTAAGGTAACTCTGCGTGGTCAACAGGGGCAGGTCGAAAGATATATCGATCTACGGCAGTGGAAATTCGACCCTGAAAAACAGGATCCTTTGGTCGCCTTGGGCTTAATTCCGGTTCAACCAAAAATTGAACAAGTGCTCGCTCAAGTGCAAAAAAGCTCTCCCGCCGATAAAGCGGGTTTGCAAGCCGGCGATAGGATCGCTAAAGTCAATGGTCAGCAGGTGAGCGATTGGGCATTTTTTGCCAAGATGATCAAAGACAATCCACAACAACCTTTGCAGGTGAAAGTGGTGCGTGGAGGCAGCGCGGTTGCGTTAACCTTGACGCCTGAGGCCAAACCTGGCTCAAGTAAAGAAGGATTTGCAGGGGTGATACCTCGTGTTGAACCATTACCGGATGCTTATAAAACTGAGCATCGTTATGGTCCATTCTCTGCCTTGAAAGAGGCCACGACAAAAACTTGGCAACTGATAAAGCTTACTGTAACAATGCTTGGTAAGTTAGTGTTAGGAGATATCAAGCTGAATACCCTTAGCGGTCCAATTTCGATTGCGCAAGGTGCAGGGGCCTCAGCAGGATATGGTATGATTTACTATTTAATGTTTTTAGCATTAATTAGTGTGAATTTAGGGATTATCAACTTAGTTCCCTTGCCTGTGTTAGATGGAGGGCATTTACTCTTCCTTATGATTGAAAAAATTAAAGGTGGAGCAGTGTCAGAGCGAGTTCAGGCATTCAGTTATCGTATTGGTTCAGTACTGCTAATACTGTTAATGGGCCTGGCACTTTTCAATGATTTCTCTCGCTTGTAGACGATTATCTACTTGTGAGGACTAGTTAGGAACACGCATAAAAACGATGGCGATGAAAAAATTGCTCATAGCGTCGCTGCTGTTCAGCAGCGCCACCGTGTACGGTGCAGACGATTTCGTGGTGAGAGACATTCATTTCGAAGGCCTGCAGCGAGTCGCTGTCGGCGCGGCCCTGCTCAGTATGCCGGTACGTGTTGGTGATACAGTCAACGACGATGACATCAAAAACAGTATTCGTTCCCTCTTTGCGACGGGTAACTTTGAAGACGTTCAGGTATTACGAGATGGTAATAATCTGATTGTTCAGGTCAAAGAGCGCCCGACGATTGCTAGCATTACCTTTTCAGGTAACAAAGCTGTCAAAGAGGACCAACTCAAACAAAATCTAGAAGCTTCTGGTGTACGCGTTGGCGAAGCGCTTGACCGTACTACCATCTCTTCAATTGAGAAGGGACTTGAAGACTTTTACTACAGCGTCGGTAAGTATACCGCTAGCGTGAAGGCTATCGTTACGCCACTACCACGCAACCGCGTCGATCTCAAATTTGTCTTCTCTGAAGGTGTCTCTGCTAAAATACAGCAGATTAACATTGTAGGTAATAAGTCATTTAGTTCTGACGAGCTGATTTCACGCTTCCAATTACGTGATGATGTGCCGTGGTGGAACTTAGTTGCTGATCAGAAATATCAGAAGCAAAAACTTGCCGGTGACTTAGAAACCTTACGTAGTTTCTACTTAGACCGTGGTTATGCACGTTTTAATATTGACTCGACCCAAGTCAGTTTAACCCCTGATAAGAAAGGTATTTATATTACTGTCAACATTAATGAAGGCAGCCAATATAAAATTGCCGGCGTTGATGTTAACGGGAACATGGCCGGTCACTCAGCCGAAATTGAAAAGCTGTCTAAGATTGAGCCAGGTGAACTTTATAACGGTACCAAGGTTACGCAGATTGAAGATAACATCAAAAAACTGCTGGGCAACTATGGTTACGCGTATCCGCGTGTGATGACGCAACCTGAGATCAACGATGCGGATAAGACCGTTAAACTGCACATCAGTGTTGATTCTGGTAATCGCTTCTACGTCCGCAAAATTCGCTTTGAAGGTAATACCACATCCAAAGATTCAGTTCTACGCCGCGAAATGCGTCAAATGGAAGGATCTTGGCTGGGAAGCGGGCTTGTCGACCAAGGTAAAGAGCGTTTAAACCGTACAGGTTACTTTGAAACCGTTGATGTTGATACGCAACGTGTACCAGGTACTGCCGACCAAGTCGATGTTGTCTATAAGGTTAAAGAGCGTAATACAGGTACTTTTAATATCGGTGTGGGTTACGGCACTGAAAGTGGCGTGAGCTTCCAAGTAGGTGTTACGCAAGATAACTGGATGGGAACGGGTAACACTGTAGGGATTAGTGGGACGAAAAACGACTACCAAACCTACGCTGAACTCTCCATGACTGACCCGTACTTTACCGTTGACGGGGTAAGTTTAGGCGGACGTCTATTCTATAATGACTTTAAAGCTGACGATGCAGACCTGTCTGACTATACCAATAGAAGTTATGGTCTAGACGGTACCTTAGGCTTCCCGATTAACGAAGATAACTCTTTACGTGTTGGCTTGGGTTATGTGCATAACGATCTGTCTGACATGCAACCGCAAGTCGCGATGTGGCGTTACTTCAAATCAGTAGGTAAAAACTTCCCAACCAGTAATGATGACAGTGATTACTCCACTGATGACTTTACGCTTAACCTTGGCTGGACTTATAACACTCTTGACCGCGGGTTCTTCCCAACGTCAGGTAACCAAACTAACTTGAATGGTAAAGTCACCGTTCCCGGTTCGGACAATAAGTTCTATAAAGTGACCTTGGATAGCCAACAATATCTTCCGCTTGATAAGGACCGCACTTGGGTCTTATTAGGACGTGGTCGTTTAGGCTATGGCGATGGACTAGGCGGCAAAGAGATGCCGTTCTACGAGAACTTCTATGCGGGAGGCTCCAGCACTGTTCGTGGTTTCCAATCGAACACTATCGGACCTAAAGCCGCTTACTATAACTATGGCTCTTCTTCGAATTGTGATAATTCAACTAGCGCAATTTGTAAGTCGAACGATGCGGTGGGCGGTAATGCTATGGCAGTGGCGAGTTTAGAACTCATCACTCCGACCCCGTTTGTTAGCGAGAAATACTCGAACTCGTTAAGAACCTCTGTCTTTGTGGATGCAGGGACGGTTTGGGATACGAACTGGGATGATACTGCACAAATGCGTGCGCTGGGGATCCCAGACTATAGCAAACCAGGTAACATTCGCGTTTCGTCGGGTGTCGCTCTACAATGGATGTCTCCACTTGGGCCGCTAGTATTCTCTTATGCTCTACCGATTAAGAAATACGAAGGCGACAAATCGGAACAGTTCCAATTTAATATCGGTAAAACGTGGTAATATCTTATCGGTAAATCAATTGCGATGGCAGGGAATGCTCCCTGTCATTTTGCATAAAATGGTGTTTTACGCACTCAAGGTAATGGAAAGGAGTATATAGTGAAAAAGTTGTTATGTGCCGCGGGTCTTGGATTGGCATTAGCTGCATCAGCTGCACAAGCTGCTGATAAGATTGCAGTAGTGAACGTCTCCAATATTTTCCAACAGTTACCCCAACGTGCAACCGTTGCGAAGCAATTGGAAAACGAGTTCAAAGGTCGTGCGACTGATCTTCAAGCACAAGAGCGTGCTATTCAAGCTCAAATGCAGAACTTGCAACGTAATGGTTCAACCATGAAAGCAAGCGAGCGTTCAAGCTTAGAGAAAGACATTATGGCTAAGCGTCAAACTTTTGAGAATAAAGCACAAACTTTTGAACAAGATAACCGCCGTCGTCAGATGGAAGAGCGTAATAAAATCTTATCTAGCATCCAAACTGCAGTCAAAAAAGTTGCTGATGATGAGGGTTATGACGTAGTACTGGATACTAATTCAGTCGCTTACGCAGCAAACTCAAAAGATATTACTGCTGATGTACTGAAACAGGTTAAATAACCGATGGCATCTATTAGTCTGGCTGAATTAGCCCGCCAATTAGATGCAACGGTGCATGGAGATGGCGATATCGCCATCTCCGGCATTGCGTCGATGCAATCCGCGGGTGCCGAACAGATCACTTTTCTTGCAAACAGTCGTTACCGCGAGCAACTCTCTCAGTGCAACGCTGCAGCTGTGGTGCTGACGGAAGCTGATTTAGAATTTTGTCATAGTGCGGCATTAGTGGTTAAAAACCCCTATCTCGCCTATGCAAAATTAGCGCAAGTTTTAGATACAACACCTCAACCAGCAGACAATATTGCACCTTCCGCCGTTATCGCCAGTGATGTGTCCCTGGGGAATAACGTTTCTATTGGTGCAAATGCCGTTATTGAATCTGGTGTAGTACTTGGCGATCATGTCGTGATAGGCCCGGGTTGTTTTGTGGGGAAACAGACTACAATCGGTCCACATACGCGTTTGTGGGCGAATGTATCAATCTATCATGAAATAAAAATTGGGCGGGATTGCTTGATTCAATCTGGCACTGTCATTGGTGCCGATGGATTCGGCTACGCAAATGACCGTGGTAATTGGATAAAAATCCCTCAACTTGGTACAGTAGTGATCGGTGACCGCGTCGAGATTGGTGCTTGCACGACGATTGACCGTGGCGCATTAGATAACACGCAAATCGGTAACGGTGTGATTATCGATAATCAATGTCAGATTGCACATAATGTCATTATTGGCGACAATACCGCAGTTGCGGGTGGTGTCATCATGGCCGGTAGCTTAAAAATAGGGCGTTACTGCATGATTGGCGGTGCTAGCGTTATTAATGGTCATATGGAAATTTGTGATAAAGTGACTGTTACAGGAATGGGAATGGTAATGCGGCCAATCACTGAGCCAGGCATCTATTCTTCAGGAATCCCGTTACAATCAAACAAGCAGTGGCGTAAAACCGCAGCATTGGTCATGAATATCAATGAGATCAACAAACGTTTGAAAACGCTCGAACGTCAAGCTACCCCAAAAAGCGACACTTAAGAGCCAAAGGCCATCCTCACGTCATCGTTGCATAATTATATAAACAATGAAATGTGCGCGGCCTGTTTACCCTTTGCGACCGATTAACTTTTTCATCGTGTCGTGTTTTTGCTAACATTTTTAGAGCAGGAAGAGTATCTTGACTACTGAAACACATACTCTGGCGATAGAAGAAATCTTTGATTTACTTCCACACCGCTATCCGTTTTTACTCGTTGATCGCGTTTTAGATTTTGAACCACATACTTATTTGCGTGCGGTAAAAAATGTCAGTGTTAATGAACCTTTCTTCCAAGGTCACTTCCCTGGTAAACCCATATTTCCAGGCGTTCTGATTCTGGAAGCTATGGCACAAGCCACCGGGATCCTCGCTTTCAAAAGCGTGGGCGGTCTTGAGCCTGGTGAGTTGTACTATTTTGCTGGCATCGATAGCGCACGTTTTAAAAGGCCAGTGGTCCCAGGAGATCAAATGGTGATGGAAGTTACCTTTGAAAAAACGCGCCGTGGACTTACTCGCTTTAAAGGTGTCGCAACCGTTGACGGTAAAGTCGTCTGTGAAGCGACTATGATGTGTGCCCGTAGCCGGGAGGCGTAAAGTGATCGATCAATCAGCTCGTATTCATCCCACTGCCATCGTTGAAGAAGGGGCTAAAATTGGCCCTGAAGTATCGATAGGCCCTTTTTGTATCATTGGTCCGCATGTAGAAATTGGTGCCAGAACGGTACTTAACTCTCATGTAGTAATCAATGGTTTCACGCAAATAGGGCAAGATAACCTCATCTTCCAATTTAGCTCTATTGGTGAAGTTAACCAAGATCTAAAATATGCGGGAGAGGATACAAGGTTGATCATCGGTGATCATAATAGTATCCGTGAAGGCTGTTCTATTCATCGTGGTAGCGTGCAAGGAGGAGGTGTTACCCGCATCGGTAATCATAACCTTCTTATGGGGAATACTCATGTTGGACATGATGGGCTGATTGGTAACCACTGTATTTTTGCTAACAATGCAACCCTTGCGGGGCATGTGACGGTAGACGATCACGCGATCATCGGTGGGATGACCGCTGTGCATCAATGGTGCACCATTGGTGCACACGTGATGGTTGGTGGATGCTCTGGGGTCGTACAAGATGTCCCACCTTATGTGATCGCACAAGGTAACCACGCTTCTCCTTATGGTGTCAATATTGAAGGATTGAAGCGTCGTGGTTTTAGTAAAGATGCCCTACATGCAATACGTAACGCTTATAAGCTACTTTATCGTAGCGGACGACCTTTTGAAGAAGTTAAACCTGAGATTGCGGCCCTAGCTCAAGAACACAGTGAAGTTCAGCCCTTCTATGATTTCTTCGCTCGTTCGACTCGCGGTCTTATAAGATAAAAGGTTTTCATGCGCCCTTTGACTGTTGCCCTTATCGCCGGAGAAACCTCCGGCGATATTTTAGGTGCCGGATTAATCCGTGCACTTAAAGTAAAAAATCCTAATATCCGATTCGTTGGCGTCGCGGGTCCGCTCATGCAAGCTGAAGGTTGCGAGGCATGGTATGAGATGGAAGAGTTGGCGGTGATGGGAATTGTCGAAGTACTGGGCCGTTTAAGAAGATTGCTGCACATCCGTCGTCAGTTAACTGAGCGGTTGACGGCGCTTAAGCCAGACGTTTTCATTGGTATTGACGCCCCCGATTTCAATATTCCCTTGGAAGGTAAATTAAAGCGAGCGGGGATCCCGACCATTCACTATGTCAGCCCCTCTGTTTGGGCATGGCGTCAAAAAAGAGTCTTTAAAATAGGTCGCAATACTGACTTGGTGTTAGCTTTCTTGCCTTTCGAGAAAGCATTCTACGATCGATTTAATGTCCCTTGTCAATTTATCGGTCATAAAATGGCGGACGATATCGCCTTACATCCTAATAAATTAGCGGCTAGGCAGACTTTAAATATTGCACCCGAGGCTAGATGTTTAGCGCTGCTTCCCGGTAGTCGCTCCAGTGAAGTTGAAATACTCAGTGCAGATTTTTTACGTGCAGCAGTATTACTGAGAGAGCGTTACCCCGATCTTGAAATTATTGTTCCTGCCGCGAATGCACGTCGTGCTGAGCAATTTCTTGCCATCAAGCAAGAGATAGCTCCGAGTTTATCGCTACATTTAATTGAGGGGAAAGCGCGTGAAGTAATGATCGCGAGCGATGCAGCAATATTGGCTTCGGGTACTGCGGCATTAGAATGTATGTTAGCGAAATGCCCAATGGTCGTCGGCTATAGAATGAAGCCTTTTACTTTCTGGCTGGCGAAACGATTAGTGAAAACTGAATGGGTATCCTTACCCAACCTCCTTGCTGGCAGGGAATTAGTGAAAGAACTTCTTCAAGAAGAGTGCACACCCCAACACCTAGCAAGTGCCCTTGCCCCCTTGCTGCATGACAGCATTGAACGGCAGGAACTGCTTATGACTTTCCAAACATTGCATCAGCAAATACGTTGGGATGCTGATAACCAAGCTGCAGACGCAGTACTGGAACTTATACATGGCTGATTTTATTTACCCTGTTGCCCACTGTATCGCCGGTGTCGATGAAGTGGGGCGTGGACCTTTAGTGGGCGCTGTTGTCACGGCAGCCGTCATTCTGGACCCAAATAAGCCTATTTTGGGACTAGCTGACTCCAAAAAAATAAGTGAAAAGAAACGGCTCATGTTATGCAGCGAGATTAAAGAAAAAGCGTTATCTTGGTCGATTGGTCGAGCCGAACCGCAAGAGATTGACCAGCTCAATATTCTTCATGCAACGATGCTCGCTATGCAGCGTGCCGTCGCTGGGTTATCTATGACTCCTGATTTTGTACTGATTGATGGTAATCGTTGTCCGGCTCTGGCGATGCCCGCTCAAGCGGTCGTTAAAGGTGACAGCCTGGTGGCCGAAATCAGTGCCGCATCCATTTTAGCGAAAGTCACCCGAGATCACGAAATGGCGTTACTTGCCGAACAGTATCCAGAGTATGGATTTGCACAACATAAAGGCTATCCGACCGCAAAACACCTTGAGCAGTTGGCACGTTTGGGTCCTATTCCAGACCATCGTCGAAGTTTTGCGCCGGTCAGAAATCTATTGACTACCCTGTCCAATTAATCAGAGAACTGTAAACCCGATAAGCGAGCATTATGGCTAACCCACGTTTTATTCATCTTCATGTCCATAGCGATTACTCCATGATTGATGGTATCGCCAAAACCGGTGCTTTAGTAAAAAAAGCAGCGAGTTTAGGTATGCCTGCACTGGGTATCACGGATCATATGAACTTGTGTGGCTTAGTCAAATTTTATGGGGCAGCGTTAGGGGCAGGTGTAAAACCAATCATTGGCGCTGATCTTAAGGTTATCAATCCTTTGCTGGGTGACGAGCCCACGCAGTTAACAGTGCTTGCTGCCAATAATGATGGCTATCAGAATCTGACGTTACTTATCTCCAAAGCCTACCAACGAGGATACGGGCATCAAGGGCCGATTGTTGATCAACAATGGTTAATTGAGCATGCGTCAGGTCTTATTCTCCTATCAGGGGGCTTTAAAGGGGATGTCGGTTATAGCTTGTTAAGAGGCAATTTGGCACTGGCAGAACAATGCATTGCCTTTTACCAAGAATATTTTCCGGATAACTACTATCTTGAACTGACTCGAACTGGGCGTAACGAGGAAGAGAGCTATCTGCATCAAGCGCTACAGCTGGCGGTTAAGCATCAAATTCCTGTCGTAGCAAGCAATGATGTGTGTTTTCTCAGTCGCCAAGATTTTGACGCACACGAAATCCGCGTTGCCATCCATGACGGTTATACGCTTGACGACCCTAAACGACCCAAACTCTATACCGAACAACAGTATCTCCGGACTACAGAGGAGATGTGCGAACTCTTTGCGGATATTCCTGAAGCATTGGCTAATAGTGTTGAAATTGCCCGTCGTTGTAATGTCACCATTCGATTAGGTGAGTATTTTCTTCCTCAATTTCCAACGGGTGAGATGACCACGGAAGACTTTTTGGTCGCCAGTTCAAAAGAGGGATTGGAAGAGCGCCTGCTATTTTTATTCCCGGATGATGAAATTCGTGCCGCTAAGCGCCCAGCCTATGATGAACGTTTAGAGATAGAATTGACGGTTATTAATCAGATGGGTTTCCCTGGCTACTTCTTGATTGTTATGGAGTTTATCCAGTGGTCTAAAGATAATGGCGTGCCCGTTGGCCCAGGGCGAGGTTCGGGTGCGGGATCACTGGTAGCCTATGCACTGAAAATTACTGACCTCGATCCACTGGAATTTGACCTGCTTTTCGAACGGTTCCTTAATCCGGAACGTGTCTCAATGCCCGACTTCGATGTCGACTTCTGCATGGAGAAACGTGATTTAGTGATTGATCACGTGGCAGAAATGTATGGTCGCGAAGCGGTATCACAGATTATTACTTTCGGTACCATGGCGGCAAAAGCCGTTATTCGTGATGTCGGCCGAGTCCTCGGGCACCCTTACGGTTTCGTTGATCGTATTTCCAAATTAATCCCTCCCGATCCCGGAATGACCCTCGAAAAAGCCTTTGTCGCCGAACCTCAGCTACCTGAGATTTACGAGGCAGATGAAGAAGTTAAAGCGCTTATCGATATGGCCCGTAAGCTCGAAGGGGTGACTCGAAATGCAGGTAAACATGCGGGGGGCGTTGTTATCGCGCCGACCAAAATTACCGATTTTGCCCCGCTGTACTGTGATGAACTTGGCCAGCATCCTGTCACGCAATTCGATAAAAACGACGTGGAATATGCAGGGCTGGTCAAATTTGACTTCCTGGGCTTACGGACGTTAACCATCATCAACTGGGCATTGCAGATGATCAATGCACGGCGCGAGAAGCAAGGCGAGCCGCCGATTAATATTGATGCTATTCCGCTCGACGATAAAAAAAGTTTTGATATGCTTCAGCGCGCTGAAACTACAGCTGTATTCCAGCTCGAATCTCGTGGCATGAAAGATTTGATTAAGCGATTAAAGCCTGACTGTTTCGAAGATATGATTGCATTGGTGGCTTTATTCCGCCCCGGGCCACTACAGTCAGGGATGGTCGATAACTTTATAGACCGTAAGCATGGTCGCGAAGCGATCTCATATCCAGACATTCAATGGCAGCATGAAAGTCTCCAGCCAGTGCTTGAGCCCACCTATGGCATTATTCTGTATCAAGAACAGGTTATGCAGATCGCGCAAGTCCTCTCAGGTTATACCCTAGGCGGTGCAGATATGTTGCGCCGGGCGATGGGTAAGAAGCAACCTGAAGAAATGGCTAAGCAACGCTCAATATTTAAAGATGGCGCAGAGCGAATGGGTATCAACGGCGAATTGTCGATGAAGATCTTTGACCTGGTAGAAAAGTTTGCCGGGTATGGATTTAATAAATCCCACTCTGCGGCTTATGCGCTGGTCTCCTACCAAACACTGTGGCTAAAAGCGCACTATCCGGCTGAGTTTATGGCAGCCGTGATGACAGCGGACATGGATAACACTGAGAAAGTCGTCGGCCTCGTCGACGAATGTTGGCGAATGGGATTAAAGGTATTGCCTCCTGATATCAACGCAGGCCTCTATCCTTTCCATGTCAATAACGAGGGTGAGATTGTTTACGGTATTGGTGCAATAAAAGGCGTTGGCGAAGGTCCAATTGAAGCAATACTTGAAGCGAGGAATCAAGGCGGTTATTTTAAGGAGCTATTTGACCTCTGTGCACGCACGGATATCAAAAAAATTAATCGCCGTGTGATGGAAAAACTGATAATGTCCGGTGCCTTTGACCGATTAGGGCCACATCGAGCGGCATTAATGAGTGCGCTGAATGATGCACTTAAGGCTGCTGATCAGCATTCAAAGGCGGAAGCAACAGGACAGGGCGATATGTTTGGGGTTCTTGCAGAAGAACCGGAGCAAATCGAACAGTCATATGCCAGTATAAATCGGTGGCCAGAACAGGTACAGTTAGACGGTGAAAGGGAGACGTTAGGATTATACCTAACGGGGCATCCGATTAATCAGTATCTGAAGGAAATCGAACGTTATGTTGGCGGGATGCGTCTAAAAGATATGCATCCCACTGAGCGTGGAAAAACAACCATTGCCGCAGGCTTAGTGCTTGCTGCAAGAGTAATGGTCACTAAACGTGGCAACCGAATTGGTATTTGTACACTGGATGATCGTTCTGGCCGTTTAGAAGTAATGTTATATACTGACGCGCTAGACAAATATCAGCAGTTACTGGAAAAAGATAAAATTCTGATCGTTAGTGGACAGGTCAGTTTCGATGATTTCTCTGGTGGTCTTAAAATGATTGCAAGAGAAGTGATGGATATTGATGAAGCTCGCGAAAAATATGCTCGCGGTCTTGCTCTCTCACTGATCGACAGGCAAATTGATGACCAGCTTTTAAACCGTCTTCGACAGGTTCTTGAACCTCACCGTTCAGGTACCATCCCAGTAAATCTCTATTATCAAAGAGAGGACGCTCGGGCGAAATTGCGATTTGGGGCAACTTGGCGGGTAACGCCAAGTGATCGTTTACTTAATGATCTACGTCTCGTAATCGGAACGGAGCAGGTTGAACTGGAGTTTGATTAAAACAGGAACATTATGAGTCTTAATTACCTGGATTTTGAACAGCCTATCGCTGAACTTGAAGCGAAAATTGATTCACTGAAATCCCTTGGCCCTCAAGATGAAAAGCACGACATTAATCTTGATGATGAAATTCAACGCTTGCGTAGCAAAAGTGTCGAGCTAACTAAAAAAATCTTCGCAGATTTAGGTGCTTGGCAAATTGCGCAGTTAGCACGTCATCCAATGCGTCCTTATACTCTAGATTATGTGCGCAATGCGTTTGACGATTTCGATGAATTAGCGGGTGATCGGGCTTATGCAGACGATAAAGCGATTGTCGGTGGTATCGCACGTTTAGACGGGCGTCCAGTGATGATCATTGGTCATCAAAAAGGTCGCGAGACGAAAGAGAAAATTCGCCGTAATTTTGGTATGCCTGCTCCAGAGGGATACCGTAAAGCATTGCGTCTGATGGAAATGGCTGAGCGCTTTAAAATGCCTATCATCACCTTTATCGACACGCCAGGTGCTTACCCAGGCGTTGGCGCTGAAGAGCGTGGTCAGGCAGAAGCGATTGCTCGTAACCTGCGTGAAATGGCTGGCTTAACCGTGCCGGTTATTTGTACCGTTATTGGAGAAGGCGGGTCTGGCGGTGCATTAGCAATCGGCGTTGGCGATAAAGTCAATATGCTGCAATACAGTACTTATTCTGTTATCTCGCCTGAGGGTTGTGCATCAATCTTATGGAAGAGTGCGGATAAGGCACCTTTGGCCGCGGAAGCGATGGGCATTACTGCCGATCGTCTCTCTGAACTTGAATTAATCGATTCAGTGATCCCCGAGCCCTTAGGCGGCGCACACCGTCATCCTAAAGAGATGGCTGCAGCGCTAAAAGAGCAATTATTATCTGATCTTGCTGAGCTTGATGAACTCACCACTGAAGAGCTTTTAGATCGTCGCTATGAGCGTCTGATGAGCTATGGCTACGCGTAAGCAATAGCCGGTGAATAAGGTCGCTTTGGCGGCCTTTTTTTATCACTTTAAAAGGGGAGAGAGGCTATGTTAAATCTCAATAGGATCCATCATATTGCGATTATCGCTTCCGATTATCTAAAGAGTCGACATTTCTACTGTGAGGTCTTGGGCTTCCAGCTGCTCAATGAGACTTATCGTGTTGAGCGCCAGTCTTGGAAGGCTGATCTCGCGCTTTGTGGAGAGTATGTTATTGAACTCTTCTCTTTTCCCAATGCTCCACCTCGTATGAGTTATCCCGAAGCATGCGGGTTACGACATCTCGCCTTCGCAGTCGAGAATCTTGAGCAGGCCATTGCCTTTTTAAAAACTCATCACGTTGAATGTGAGCCGATCCGTATCGATTCCATCACGGATAAAGCTTTCACGTTTTTTAGCGATCCTGACGGATTGCCGCTCGAATTTTATCAAGATGGAACCGGTGATGGTGAATGATCTACTGCTTCACGGTCATCGCCAATTACTGGTCGGTTTTAGTGGTGGACTTGATTCAACGGTTTTATTACATAAGTTATCCCAATTACGACTCACGCAGTCGATCTCCCTACGCGCCGTATATATTCATCATGGATTAAGCCAGCATGCCGATGAATGGTTAATGCATTGTCAGCAGCTTTGTACCGACTTAGATATTCCTTTTATCAGTCGTAAAGTACAACTTCTAGGTGGGCAAGGGGGGATTGAAGCCGAAGCCCGAACATTACGTTATCGTGTTTTCCAGGAATTACTCACCCCCGAAGAAGCACTAGTCACTGCTCATCATCAAGATGATCAGTGCGAAACTTTTCTGCTGGCATTAAAACGGGGGAGTGGCCCTGCGGGGTTATCGGCCATGCCATCTTCTCGTCAATTAGGGAAGTATTGGCATCTGCGTCCACTGTTACGTTTTTCTCGGCAGGACTTAGAAGTTTATGCAAAAGAACATCAATTAAGCTGGATCGACGATGAGAGTAATCAAGATGATCATTATGATCGAAACTTTCTACGCTTACATATCCTCCCCCGTTTATCGCAGCGGTGGCCACAGTTCTCACGAAGTGTCGCGCGAAGCGCTGAATTGTGCAGTGAGCAGGAGAGTTTACTTGATGAATTACTGGCATCAGATTTACAAAGATGTATGGCAGACGACGGCTCGATTGATATCGCCTACTTAGCTCGCGGAACAGAACAGAAGAGAAACGCCTTATTAAGACGGTGGTTTTCATATTGCGGATCACTATTACCTTCGCGCCAAGCCTTAACACTCCTCTGGCAAGAGGTCGTATTGAGTCGTGACGATGCTTGTCCACAGCTGATGATTAATCGTAGATATGTACGGCGTTATCAGCAACGACTCTATTTGGGAAGAGTATTCTCTGCACTTCGTGGTACGAATCTCCCATGGCCGATACCCTCAACGCCTTTAGTCCTCCCCGACAATCTTGGGATCTTGCGTTTATTTCCTACTGATACGCAAGGTCTCCACTTACGTGTGCCCAGTAGTAAGGAAAGAGTGACTGTTCGTTTTGGCCAATCGGCCCATCTGCACCTTGTCGGTCGACAGGGCGGAAGAAGTTTGAAAAAAATATGGCAAGAGAAGGGGATACCAGCTTGGTTACGGGAGAGTATTCCCCTTATCTATTTCGATGAAGAGCTGGTTTGCGCACCAGGAGTTTTTATCACTCAAGCTGGATTATCGTCGGAAGGGGAGAGTTATTGCTTAGCCTGGCAGGAGGTTGATCCAGAGCTAAAACCGTGGGTAAATTTTAGCTCTGGGGAAAAAATTAGTTTTGAGTGATGGTAATGGTGCCAATTTCTGGGTGACTAAAACTTTCGATAGCATCTAACCGTACTTCATGCTGCTCGCCGTGGTATTTATACAAAAGATACTCAACTTTCTTTCTCAAGAACAAATCAGCTGCTTCTGCCTTCAACGACTCACCGTTGCGTAGCGTGAGTTGTAGTAATAAATGATGTTGGCAGGCGAGTTCGAGATTGTCATAGTCATCACAATTAATGGGCTGATAGGTATCATTGATTGACATAATTGCTCACCTGTAAGTAAATGGCGGATTTCCGCGGGCCTTACACAAACGCATTACTAGGTAATGCGTCACTGAACTTTAAGCTTATGGCAACGTAATGTGCCAGACTATTCTGAGATAATACGAGGGCTTACCCTATGTTGTCACTTTTTATCTTTAGCCTTAGCCTAGGCGTTTGTAAGGCGTAATGCAAGTCAGCCCACACATCCTGCTAAAGCAGATTAGGGCATAATTGGAGAATTTATGGCGTTAAAAGCCACTATATTTAAGGCGACTGTCGATATTTCAGATCTTGACCGACACTACTATGCCAGCCATACGTTAACATTGGCACGTCATCCTTCTGAAAATGATGAACGGATGATGTTGAGGTTGTTTGCATGGTGCCATTACGCTTCAGAGCGGCTAGAGTTTACACGTGGCCTATCCTCTGGCGAAGAGCCTGAAATTTGGCAGCATCATGATCACGGTAGCCCTGAGTTATGGATAGAGCTAGGTTTACCCGATGAGAAGCGACTGAAAAAAGCCGTGAGTCAATCTTCGAAAGTCGTGTTGTTTACCTATCAATCTCGCGCTGCAGCGGTGTGGAAGCAGCAGACCTTAGGAAGGTTAGCGCAATTCCAAAATCTTACGATTTGGCATGCCAATGATGAACAACTCAGTCAGTTAGCCGCGTTGGCACAACGTAATATGTCGTTGCAAGTAACCTTACAAGAAGGTGTAATCTGGCTTCCAGATGGAATCAATAATGTAGAAATAGAGTTAGCACTATGGCAGAAAGCAAGGTGATTATTATTAATGCGCAACAGCAGATTGCGAGCTCAGAAATAGAAATTTCCGCGATACGAGCACAAGGTGCTGGCGGTCAAAATGTGAATAAGGTCTCAACAGCCATTCACCTCCGCTTTGACGTTAATAGTTCAAGTTTAACCGATGACGCAAAAGCGATAATTATGAGTAAGCGCCATCATTTGCTCACAGAGCATGGGGTAATAGTCATTAAAGCGCAAAGCGCCCGTTCTCAAGAGAAAAATAGAGCGTTAGCGATAGAGCGGCTTCGAGCCGTATTGGCACAATTTCTGGTGATATCAAAAACTCGGAAGGCAACCAAGCCGTCCAAGGCTTCGAAGCTACGCCGCTTGGATGGAAAAAGCCGTACTTCATCGAAGAAAAATCTGCGGGGCAAGGTGAACATGGATTGATCGGCAATGGCCCTCAGAGCGAGGGCCCTATAAAGAAGCTGTTAACGTTTTATTTGTGAAACCAAACGCTCAACGATGGCTTCTGGTGATAGCATCTCTTTTTCGCCAGTGCGACGATTTTTGTACTCAATTTCATTATTATCTAAGTTACGATCGCCGATAACAATTGAGTGAGGCACGCCAATTAGTTCCATATCTGCGAACATTACACCTGGGCGCTCTTTACGGTCATCAAGTATCACGTCGAGCCCTGCACCGCGTAGCTGTTCATAGAGCTTCTCGGCGAGTTCTTGTACACGGAAAGATTTGTGCATGTTCATCGGTAAGATAGCAACATGGAAAGGAGCAATAGCTTCAGGCCAAATAATCCCTCTATCGTCGTGATTCTGCTCGATCGCAGCAGCGACAACACGCGTCACGCCGATACCGTAGCATCCCATAAGTAGCGTTTGGTTACGACCCTCTTCACCTTGAACTGTAGCTTTCAATGCCTCAGAGTACTTTGTACCAAGTTGGAAGATATGACCTACTTCAATGCCACGTTTGATCAGTAAGGTACCTTGGCCATCTGGGCTCTTATCTCCGGTCACCACATTACGGATATCCGCGTAACGTGCTTCTGGAAGATCCCGTAACCAGTTGACACCAAACCAGTGTTTACCGTCAATATTAGCGCCAACTGAAAAATCACTTACCACTTTTAAGCTATGGTCAGCGATGATTGGCATAGCTAAACCAATCGGCCCTAAAGATCCTGGTCCAGCACCGATTGCTTCACGAATTTCTTGTTCAGTCGCAAAACAGAGCGGTGAGGCAACAATATCAATTTTCTCTGCTTTGACTTCATTTAATTCATGATCACCACGAACTAATAGCGCGACTAATTTATGTTCGCTCTCTTCTTTTGCTCTAACAATCAGCGTCTTAACAGTTTTATCGATGGACACAGAGAATTGTGAGACTAATTCAGCGATTGTTTTCGCATTAGGCGTATCTTGTTGCATCAAGGCTTGAGACGGTGCAGCACGTTCAATAGTCGGCGCAATAGCTTCGGCTAATTCGATATTAGCCGCATAATCCGATTGATCAGAGAAGATAATGTCATCTTCACCGCTTTCCGCTAGCACCTGAAACTCATGAGAAGCGCTACCGCCAATAGAGCCGGTATCAGCTTGGACTGCACGAAAATCTAATCCCATACGACTAAAAATTTGGCTGTACGCACGGTACATAATGTCGTAGGTTTCTTGAAGAGAGTCTTGATGGCTATGAAAAGAGTAGGCATCTTTCATAATAAATTCGCGCGAACGCATTACGCCGAAGCGTGGGCGAACTTCATCACGAAACTTGGTCTGGATTTGGAACAAGTTTAGTGGCAATTGTTTATATGAGCTCAGTTCGTTACGGATAAGATCGGTAATAACTTCTTCATGAGTTGGGCCTAGTACGAAAGAACGCTCATGGCGATCTTTTATACGCAGGAGTTCTGGGCCATATTGTTCCCAACGTCCACTCTCTTCCCATAAGTCGGCAGGTTGAACAACAGGCATCGTCACTTCAACGGCACCAGAATTTTCCATTTCTTCACGAACGATTTTTTCGACTTTACGTAAAACGCGAACACCGGTCGGCAGCCAAGTATATAAGCCTGAAGCAAGTTTACGGATCATCCCTGCACGAAGCATTAATTGATGGCTGATGACTTCAGCATCAGAAGGTGTCTCTTTAAGCGTTGAAAGTAGGTATTGAGTAGTGCGCATGAATAAGGTTCCAGTTGAACGGAAAGCTGTTTTAGTAAGTAGTATATAGTTTATCAGTGAGTGAATGGCGTAAAAAGCCTAATTCATCGGCTCAATAGCAATCACTTCTGTTCCCATTGGTGTTACCTGCCAGCGTACAGTAAAATCGCTTAAACTGGCAGCATAAAAACGGTGGTCATCTTGAGCACGGCGGTATGCAGGGCGAGGGTCTTGAGCTAAGACTTGTTGAATAAACTCAGCTAAGTTGGGATGACTCCCCCCATGATGTAATAGTTGCTGTTTAGCGGCGTCCGAAAAATAAACCTGCATAGAAGCTTCAGGGGCTGATTGCGCATAGCCTGCCCGCGCTTCGGGTAGGGATTCGGCGAAAGGCAAATAAGGCTTAATGTCTACAATCGGCGTACCATCGACAAGATCGACACTGCCTAGTTCGAGGATAAGGCGCTTCTTCTCATAGCGAACACCCTTAAACTCCACCAATGACATACCAATAGGATTGGGTCTGAAAGTTGAACGGCTCGCCAAGACGCCGATTTTATCGTTACCGCCAAGCCTTGGCGGGCGAACGAGAGGTTTCCACCCTTGTTGCTGGGTCTGATGAAAAATGAAAAGTAGCCATAGATGGCTGAAATTTTCAATACCACGCACAATATCATGGTGGTTATAAGGGGCAATAAGCTCTAACTCAGCCCCTATTGCAGTGACTAAGCCTGGCTGTCGGGGAACAGCAAACTTCTCTTTCCAAGGCGAGTGAATGGTGCCTATTTGCTCTAAAGAAAACGACTTCATTGTGTGACTTTTAACGCCGAACCCTGGCAAACGGCTTGACGATAACACCCGGAATTAGTAGAAATGACTTCACATTGGTGAACGAGTACTGCATTGGCTTTCAATGTAGAGGCTTTTAACTGCATACGTTTACGTGCTGTATTGAGGTTAGGCGGTGAGCTTTGCGCATTCGTTTGGCAATCTTCACCTGAGACTTCACCTAAGTCGCGAAAAGGCTTATTGATAAGGTCTGCCGGATTGGTATAAAGCTGTACCGGCGTCGCTCTGTGTGCAGGTTTGCGTAGTTTTTCCGGGTGTTGAGCCTGAGGCTTTTCAGGGAAAGGCTCAACAGGTTTGTACTGAGTTGTACAACCAGTAAGTCCTACAATCACCATACAGAGTGGTAATAAGCTTAAACGCATTAAATCTTCCTCACTCAACTATTCATTAGAGGGTTAGCATCCAGGTATCGGCGCCTATTGAAAAAGTAAAGGCGACTCTCGTCGCCTTTACTTACTATACTAACAGTATTTACCAGCCTTTAACGGCGGCGCCGTTAAAAATTTTATCAGCCGCTTGCTCAACCTGTTCTGATTGATACGCTTTGATAAATTTCTTAACGTTATCGGCGTCTTTATTGTCTTCACGGGTCACAATAAGATTGGTATAAGGTGAGTCTTTATCTTCAGTGAATAAGCCATCTTTCACTGGAGTCAACCCAATTTGACTAGCAAAGGTCGTGTTAATCACCGCAATGGCAATTTTATTGTCGTCTAATGAGCGTGGAAGCTGAGGGGCCTCGAGTTCAACAATCTTCAGATTCTTAGGGTTCTCCGTAATATCTAAAGAAGTTGGCAGTAAACCCACATCGTCTTTCAGTTTAATCAATCCAACCTTTTGTAATAATAATAATGAACGGCCTAAATTCGTTGGATCGTTTGGTACAGCAATTTGAGCACCATCTTCCAGTTGATCTAACGATTTAATTTTTTTCGAATAACCAGCGATAGGGTAGATAAAGGTTTTCGCTACAGCGGTGATTTTGTACCCACGATCTTTGATTTGCTGATCCAGATAAGGTTTGTGCTGGAAGGCATTGGCATCAATATCGCCTTTGCTTAACGCTTCATTAGGTAGAACATAGTCAGTGAACGGGACGAGTTCGACATCCAGATGATATTGGTCTTTTGCAACTTTCTGAGCAACCTCTGCCACTTGTTGTTCAGAACCGGCAATGACCCCCACTTTAATATGGTTAGGATCTTGTTGCGTTTTTTGGTCACAGCCAACTAAGGCTAATGTTGCAACAACCGCGCTGAGTGTGGCTAATTTTTTTAACGTAAAAGTCATGGTCGTTCCTTAATTTTTATTGAGACGAATTACTATTTATGAGTGACGAGCCTAACAACACGATCGCCGATAAGTTGGATCAGATAGACCAAAATAACCAGCAATACCAAAACCGTATTCATGATTGTCGCATTATAGCCAATATAACCATATTGGATACCAATTTGCCCTAAACCTCCCGCCCCGACAGCTCCGCCCATGGCAGAGTAGCCAACAAGGGTAATCAGTGTAATGGTTGCTGCATTAATAAGACCGGGCAGCGCTTCTGGTAGGAGGACCTTACGGATGATTTGTAGAGGCGTTGCGCCCATTGAACGAGATGCCTCAATTAAGCCAGAAGGTAGCTCAAGCAGTGCATTTTCAACCATACGTGCAATAAAGGGTGCAGCACCAATTGTCAGAGGGACTATCGCAGCTTGCAGCCCTATTGAGGTACCTACTAGTGCGCGGGTAAAAGGGATCATCCACACAAGCAGGATGATAAAAGGTACTGATCTAAAAATGTTAACTAGCGCGGAAATAATACGATATAGAAATTGACTCTCTTTTATTTGTCCAGGGCGAGTAATGTAAAGTAGCACTCCGACAGGGAGCCCAATGACAAAACCAAAAAAGCCAGAGACAAAGGTCATGACCAAGGTTTCCCAAATACCGCCAGCTAGCAGCCAAATCATTGCCTCAGACATAGCCTAATACCTCTGTTTTAACTTGTTTTTGTAGTAGCCATTCAATGGCCTGTTGGCAGTGTTCTTGTTCACCCGCTATTTCGGTAAGCATAATTCCGAATTTGACACCACCGGCGTAATCCATCTGTGCGCTGATAATATTGCAGTCAACATTAAAACGGCGTGAAATATCAGACAATAGCGGTGCGTCCACGGATTGGCCTGTAAACTCGAGTCGAATAAGTGGAACTTTGCCATCATCAGCGGATTGAGTAAGACGCTGTTGATAGTCTTCAGGTATATCAAGGTGAAGCGTTGATTGGATAAATTGCTGAGCCAACGGGGTTTTCGGATGTGAAAAAATCTCGCTGACTTTGTCGTTCTCAATTAACTCCCCTTTACTGATCACCGCAACTTGATCACAGATACGTTTGACCACATCCATTTCATGGGTGATTAACAGGATAGTAATTCCCAAACGGCGGTTAATATCTTTGAGCAGTTCTAGGATAGAGCGAGTCGTTGCGGGATCTAATGCGCTGGTGGCTTCATCACAGAGTAAAACTTTAGGGTCGCAGGCGAGTGCACGAGCGATCGCGACACGTTGTTTTTGCCCTCCTGATAGGTTTGCTGGACGAGCATCATGTTTATCTGCTAACCCGACGAGTTCAAGAAGTTCAGTAACGCGCTTTTTAATATCAGCTTTCGTGTGGTTTTCCAGCTCAAGAGGTAATGCAACGTTACCAAAAACCGTTCGTGAGTTAAGTAAATTGAAATGTTGGAAAATCATGCCAATTTCACGCCGAGCTAAGGTTAACTCGTGAGCATTGAGTGTGGTGAGATCACGGTCGCCAACAATTACTTTTCCAGAGGTAGGCCGTTCAAGAAGATTAACGCAACGGATGAGAGTACTTTTCCCCGCACCTGAAGCGCCAATCACGCCATATATTTGCCCTTTAGGAACATGAAGCGTCACGTCTTTCAAGGCTTGTATGGTCAGATTTCCCTGTTGAAATCTTTTAGTTATATTTTCAAGTTTTATCATTATAGTATTTTACTTAGTGTCGTTATGCCGCTGAAGTAGGGAACCAAAATGAATTGGTGATTAAGTGGATGTTAAGCTATCTAGACGGCTAAATCAATCTGACCTTTTGATCGTAAGCAGAAAAGAGCCATTAAAGGTTTGCTAGCATCTCTACTATAAAGAGAGGGGAATAATGGGAAGCGTTTCATTATGACTTCCCTTCACTAGGTGAGTGTGACAGAGGTAGTTCATCACATTTGACGGAGAGCAGCGAAGTAAAGACAGTGATCATTAGACGGGGTTCGTGCGATAATACGGCCTTGACTGTAATGGAGTAATTTTTTGCTATGAAACCCGCAATTTTTTTAGACCGCGATGGGACGATTAATCTTGATCATGGTTATGTACACACTAGTGATGAATTTCACTTTATTGATGGTGTGATTGACGCAATGGTCGAATTAAAGAAGATGGGTTATTTACTTGTCCTCATCACTAACCAGTCGGGGATAGCAAGAGGCCTCTTTACGGAAGACCAATTTATGCATTTAACAGAATGGATGGATTGGTCACTCGCAGATAGAGGTGTGGATCTAGATGGTATCTATTTCTGTCCACACCATCCGCAAGCTGTTGTTGAAGAGTATCGGCAAGATTGTGAGTGCCGCAAGCCTAAAGCAGGAATGTTTATCGATGCGAAGGCACAACTCGATGTCGATATGAGTGCTTCTTATATGATTGGAGATAAGAAGGAAGATATGCTGGCAGCAGCCGCGGCGGGAGTTGGGTATAAAATCTTGGTAAGAACCGGTAAGGAAGTCACACCAGAGAGCGAATCCGTTGCGGATGTGGTGATCAATAGTTTAGTTGACCTACCAAAATACTTAGCCAATCAGCAGTAATCGTCGACTTTATCAGCACAGTGCTTGAACTTTGAACGCTTGAGCATTTTTTTTTTAAAAAATGCTCAAAGGGTATTGCGCCTTTTTCGGAACTCCCTATAATGCGCATCCACTGACACGGCAAAGCGAGATACGCAGCGCGGTGACAGGGACTGAAGCGATTTGGTCCAGGAGAAAAAATCAAAATAATGATTGACTCCTGAGGTGAAGCGAGTAATATACGCCACCTCGCGACAACGAGTTAAAACGTTGATTCGCAATGCTCTTTAACAATTTATCAGACAATCTGTGTGG
>NZ_JABBFR010000088.1 GCF_018494065.1 Rosenbergiella gaditana
CAACGCCAGAGGCGTTTTGGATTGAGAGATTTATCAGCGCGTTGACAGATTAAAGAAAAGAATTTGCAGAAACGATGAATTTTTATCGTAATCAAGGCGACGCCCAAGCGATGAGAAAGAGCATACAGCGGTATGTGACTGAGTAGCGCGAGGGACGTTAACGCCGAGTATGCTAAAAAGAAACGTTTCATGCACAAAGAATTTGCCTGGCGGCACTAGCGCGGTGGTCCCACCTGACCCCATGCCGA
>NZ_JABBFR010000089.1 GCF_018494065.1 Rosenbergiella gaditana
GGTTTGTATGGTTTTAGCCATTATTTGTTTTGCAATGGCGCCAGCATTATACAATCAAAGTACAGTGTTAATGGTAATTTTGTTTATTTTGGGTATCGCATTTATCTTAGGATCTGGAGCACTTTTTATTATTAATATCGTTAGAGGGATTCAATTATTAATTGATTAATTACTCATAAGGGAAGCATCGTTCAATGACTTTGAACGACGCTTTAAATGTAGTATTAGAATTTTTCGTATCTTATGGG
>NZ_JABBFR010000090.1 GCF_018494065.1 Rosenbergiella gaditana
CATCCAGGGGTGAAAAAGGTTTACGAAAAAGGTGAGTATTACTTAGCGGGGCCAATACAATTGATTAATCGTCCACAACATGATGCATTTGTAGATTACCATCTTGACCCATTAGAAACGAGACAGCTATTTAATAAAGTGAATTGGAAGACTGTTGTAGGATTTCAAACTAGAAACCCAGTTCATCGTGCCCATGAATATATTCAGAAATCAGCATTAGAAATTGTAGATGGATTACTAT
>NZ_JABBFR010000091.1 GCF_018494065.1 Rosenbergiella gaditana
TAAGAAGAGAGAATCTTCGCAACAGTTTTTCTCGAAAATATTTCGACATTTTCTAATTGCTATTTTAAAAATTCTTGGTTTTTAGAGTTTTTAAGTGTTCTGGATTTTAATAGTGTTTTCATTTGATTTCTCGCTAACTCATTTAGCTTAAGTAATCTTTCTTTTTGAGAATAACCATCACTGATTAATTCAGCATTTCTTGATTGAAGGTTGTTTAGCACTATTAGTTCTTCTATAGT
>NZ_JABBFR010000092.1 GCF_018494065.1 Rosenbergiella gaditana
TCATAGAATGATAATCTTCGCCAAGTACATCAAGTGCACCATAAATATAAGATTTAGATTCATCAATAGAGATATCCGGTTCATAACTAGGATCAATTGAAACCTTTAAATCTTCAAAACGCATTTTGTCCAATCCATGTACACGTTGAAGTAATTTAGCATATTTTTGCATGACAGGTGCTAAATCACTCATGATGACATCAATTTGTCTGTCAAACATATCACGAGTCACTTC
>NZ_JABBFR010000093.1 GCF_018494065.1 Rosenbergiella gaditana
GCGCTGAACGATAGCCGCCTGCGCCTCCGTTGTGACGTGGCAATCGGCAAGGCCGACCGACAACGCATCGGCCGCTTCAATCATCTGGCCGGTCACGCCCAGGTATTCGCCCACATGACCCGGCACGCGCGCCAGGAACCACCCGCCGCCCACGTCCGGAAACAGGCCGATGTTGGTTTCGGGCATGGCCATCTTCGTGCGTTCGGTCACCACGCGCAGCGATGCGCCTTGCGAG
>NZ_JABBFR010000094.1 GCF_018494065.1 Rosenbergiella gaditana
TGTTAATACGTAGTATTGTTGACGAGACTCCTGAGGGAGCAGTGCCAGTCGAAGACCGAGGCTGAGACGGCACCCTAGGAAAGCGAAGTCATACAATACGAAGTATTGAATATAAAAAGAAGCACAAAGATGATTTTCAATTTCAAATCATCTTTGTGCTATTATTTTTGTGATTTATGTCCCAGGCTCTTTGTTTTACTTAGCATCTTGAATTGCAAAAGTTAATTCACAAC
>NZ_JABBFR010000095.1 GCF_018494065.1 Rosenbergiella gaditana
GATTAAGAGTCAGGTGCTCTACCAACTGAGCTAATAACGCATATTGTTTTAGTGGAGCGGGTAGTGGGAATCGAACCCACCTTTCCAGCTTGGAAGGCTGGAGTATTACCGATATACGATACCCGCATATTTAATTTTTTTGGAGCAGAAGACGGGACTCGAACCCGCAACATCCACCTTGGCAAGGTGGCACTCTACCATTGAGTCACTTCTGCTTATTTGGTGCAGATG
>NZ_JABBFR010000096.1 GCF_018494065.1 Rosenbergiella gaditana
ATGAAGATAATAGGTTTTATCTAAATGTAAGCTTACCACTCTCCCTATTTGATAATAATAACTGGTTAAGTTCAGGACTATCGACGGTAAATAATAAGTATCAGCAAAGTAATATTACTGTTAGTGGGACTGCATTACCCTCCAACTTACTTAGTTACTCTTTAACGGCTAGTAACCAGAATGATGGTGGAAGTCTTGCTGGCTTCAATACAACCTATCGTTCGCAAGT
>NZ_JABBFR010000097.1 GCF_018494065.1 Rosenbergiella gaditana
GTTACACGACGTGGTAAAATTTTACCGCGTTCTGAGATAAAACGTTTTAATAATTCAGTGTCTTTATAATCGATATGTGTAATACCATTTGCTGTGAAATAGCATACTTTTTTACGACGACGTCCGCCTCTTCTTGGTCCACCTGCCATGATTAACTGCCTCCTTTTAATTGTATTTTTAAATTAGTTATTTTTTAGAATGGTAAATCATCATCACTAATATCAATAGG
>NZ_JABBFR010000009.1 GCF_018494065.1 Rosenbergiella gaditana
GCGGGACTTGAACCCGCACAGCCTTACAGCCGAGGGATTTTAAATCCCTTGTGTCTACCGATTTCACCACCTGGGCAAATTCTTTTTATCATTATCAAAACGGGATAATGATTTACTTCTGCGTTACCCAATAATGGTTAACTGTAAACTGATATCCGCGCTAGCGGTAATTCGACATTGCACACAGTGCTTAGTATTAATATCGATGGTGCCCAGGGCGGGACTTGAACCCGCACAGCCTTACAGCCGAGGGATTTTAAATCCCTTGTGTCTACCGATTTCACCACCTGGGCAGAATTTGGAGGCGCGTCCCGGAGTCGAACCGAGGTACACGGATTTGCAATCCGCTGCATAGCCACTCTGCCAACGCGCCTTAATTCTTATACTTGCCTAAAACAAGTAAACTTCTTCAGCTAGAACTAACTTCTTGTTTTTCAAAGTGTTAATTCATATCCCTGTTCGGAATGGTGGCTATTATGGACTGTCTTCTTAGGGTTGGCAATAGCCACAACCACTTTTTTTGGCATTTCAGTCTCGACCGTCTGAAAAAACATCATAATGCCGTATTGATAGACAAAAACTGCTTAAGAATTCATTAAATCGTTACTCGACGTCTTCAAATATTGAAACATCGACCAGAACGTTAAGATGGCAGCCACATATAATGCGATAATCCCAACAATAGTGAAGGCTTCGCTTGGGCGCCAAAGAAGTGCCAACAGCGCAAACATTTGTGCACTGGTCTTGAATTTGCCAATCCACGAAACCGCTACACTACTCCGTTTACCAATTTCGGCCATCCATTCACGTAATGCTGAGATAATGATCTCTCGGGCAATCATGGTGGCAGCCGGTAATGTGATCCACCAACTATGAAAATGTTCAGTCACTAATACCAGTGCAATCGCCACCAATACCTTATCAGCAACCGGGTCTAAGAAAGCCCCAAAAGCCGTGGTTTGTTTTAAGCGGCGAGCAAGAAAGCCATCAAACCAATCCGTCACTGCAGCAATGACAAAGAGTAGCGCCGTTACGGTGGGCCCCCAACTGAAAGGCAGATAAAAAGCAAGGACGAAGAATGGGATCAAAATCACGCGAAAAAACGTGAGATACGTCGGTATTGTAAATTGCATATGCAACAAAGGCCTAGCAGTGAGAGCGAAGCCTTATGTTCCTACATTGTGCACCCTGTTTCAATGCTAGTGTTTGAGTGAATAGAATATTTTTTCTGCCAAACTAGAAGAAATACCTGGAACACTGGCTATTTCTTCAATTGAGGCATTTTTCAGCGGCTGTAATCCGCCCATATATTTCAACAGCTGCTGACGACGTTTCGGCCCAATCCCTTCTATATCTTCTAAAGCACTGGTTGATTTTACCTTTGCCCGTTTTTTACGGTGACCCGCAATAGCATGATTATGGGACTCATCACGGATATGTTGGATAAGATGTAATGCAGGGTCATCCGCAGGCAGTGACATCCCTTCCCCTACCGGAAGTTTAAACAGTGTTTCGAGACCGGCTTTACGATCAGTTCCTTTTGCGACCCCTAACAATAAAGGTTTGGTTTTGTCCCAAGGAACATCCAGTTCAGCGAATACCTCGATAGCCTGTGCTAACTGCCCTTTTCCCCCATCGATAATAATGAGATCCGGGATCTTTTCCGGCTCCAAAGGCTTACCATAACGGCGTTGTAATACTTGTCGCATCGCCGCGTAATCATCGCCTGGAGTGATACCTTCGATATTAAATCGTCTGTACTCGGCACGAACGGGCCCCTGAGGGTCAAACACGACACACGAGGCGATAGTCTGCTCACCCATTGTGTGGCTGATATCAAAACACTCCATTCGTTGCAGTGTTGAAAGCTGAAGATATTCGGTAAGCGCTTTAAAGCGTTGCGATAATGTAGAATATTGTGAACGCTTTGCGACTAACGCAGAAGTCGCATTGGTCCTAGCCAGTTTCAAATAGCGTGCTCTCTCGCCACGCGGTTGCGTTTGCAGCTGAATTTTCCGCCCCGCTAACGCCGATAAGGATTCGCTCAGCACCTCTTTTTCAGGCAAAGGGAAATCAAGAAGAATTTGGGTAGGTAGCGAGCGAGACTCACTGCCCTGTAAATAAAATTGTCCGACAAAGGTTTGCACCACCTCGGTCAACTCGGTGTCAGCAGGGACTTTCGGGAAATAACTCCGGCTACCCAATACTTTGCCTTGGCGGATAAATAACACGTGGACACAGGCTAATCCTGCATCGTAGGCCACACTGATGGCATCGAGATCATCGCCTTGGTTGGAGACGAACTGTTTCTCGGTCACGCGACGTACCGCTTGAATTTGATCCCTAAGTCTTCCCGCTTCTTCGAATTTTAAGGCCTGACTCGCCTGTTCCATTCTTGAGACTAACTGACGCAGAACTTGATCATCTTTCCCAGAGAGGAATAGACGAACGTAGTCGGTCTGCAGTGTGTACTCTTCCTCGCTGACCAGGCCTTCAACACAAGGGCCTAAGCAACGACCAATTTGGTATTGTAAACAGGGCCGAGTACGGTTGCGGTAAACACTGTTTTCACATTGGCGTATAGGAAAAATTTTCTGAAGGAGTATTAAGGTTTCTTTAACGGCGTAACCATTGGGGAAAGGGCCGTAATAGTCGCCTTTAGCCTGTTTAGCCCCACGATGCATCGCTAAACGAGGGTGTTTATCGCCACTGAGAAAAATAAAGGGATACGATTTATCATCGCGTAACAATACATTGTAGCGGGGTTGATAAAGCTTGATGTAATTATGCTCAAGCAGTAGCGCTTCGGTTTCGGTATGGGTAACGGTGACATCGATCTGAGCGATATTCGCCACTAAGGCTTCCGTTTTTCGACTGCCAACATTTTGACGAAAGTAGCTACTCAGCCGTTTTCTGAGGTCTTTGGCTTTACCGACATAAATCACCTGTTGTTTGGCATCATACATACGATATACGCCAGGTTGGTGAGTTACATGTTTTAGAAATTCTTTTGCATCAAATCGTTCAGTCACGCCGCCGTCCTAAGTCTACTATTTGTCTGATATGGCTTAACGTTGCCTCACCTATTATGGCTCAGATAACCGCTATCAGCTAGGTGCGCGGCTATATTGCAATAAAGTTATTGTGATATAATCAGCCAAATTTATTTCATCTATTGGAGAAAACATAATGAGCCAAGCAATCACGACTGCTCAAGATGTTGAAAGTTTGTCGAAAGAAGTGACCTGTATGAAGATGTTATTAGCCTGCATGCTGAAGTCTATGGGGCAAGTCGATGCAGGCAAAGCGATCCTGCGTATGGAGCGCCAACTTTCAACCTTGGAAGAAGGCGAAGATAAAGCCCAATTCTCAGCAACCCTGCAACAAATCAAAGCCGCCTATCTTGCCTAATGAATATTTACCTCCTGTTTCAGGAGGTATTTTCACCTCTCTTCACTTTTTTAGCCATATATGACAGCCAATCCCTCACCGCCTATTCTCAAAATGAAGCAGAGTATGTTACAAACCCATAGTACGTTCTAAAAATAACAATAACGATTGACTATCATCACAGGAAATTTTGTCATGACGAATCTCACCGATCCCCAGCACCCTGAGAAGGGTACGGGTTCACTGAAACGCAGTTTGCATAACCGACATATTCAATTAATTGCGATTGGCGGAGCCATTGGTACCGGCTTGTTTATGGGTTCAGGTAAAACGATTAGCCTTGCCGGTCCTTCGATCATATTTGTCTATATGCTCATCGGCTTTATGCTCTTTTTTGTGATGCGCGCAATGGGCGAATTATTGCTCGCTAATTTGGACTATAAATCTTTTAGTGATTTTGCTGCTGATTTACTCGGTCCTTGGGCCGGCTACTTTACGGGGTGGACCTATTGGTTCTGTTGGGTAGTCACTGGCGTCGCCGATATTGTGGCGATCAGCGCCTATTTCCAATTTTGGTTCCCTGATTTCTCGGTCTGGTTAAGTGCCATCCTCTGTGTCGCGACCTTCCTTATCCTTAACATTGCCACCGTAAAATTGTTCGGTGAAATGGAGTTCTGGTTCGCGATCATCAAAATCATTGCTATCGTCAGTTTGATTATCGTTGGAATTGTGTTGGTCACGTCGCACTATGCGTTACCTAACGGCACTTACGCCTCCCTTAATAATATCTGGTCTCATGGTGGTATGTTTCCTAAAGGGATCTCGGGCTTTTTTGCGGGTTTCCAAATTGCAGTATTTGCTTTTGTGGGGATTGAGCTGGTCGGTACCGCTGCAGCAGAAACACATAATCCGCAAAAGGTGTTACCTAAAGCCATTAACTCCATTCCGCTTCGCATCATCATGTTTTACGTCTTAGCGCTATGTGTGATTATGGCGGTGACGCCTTGGAACGAAATTGATCCCGCTCGCAGTCCTTTCGTTGCCATGTTCGTGTTGATTGGCCTTCCGGCAGCAGCGGGGATTGTGAACTTTGTTGTCTTGACCTCTGCAGCGTCATCAGCCAACAGTGGGATCTTCTCAACCAGTCGTATGTTATTTGGCCTGTCAGAACAGGGCGTCGCTTCACGATTATTCGGGAAATTATCTAAACGTTCTGTTCCGGTTAATGGCTTACTTTTTTCGTGCTTATGTCTGTTTTTGGGCGTCGCATTAATCTATTTAATTCCGAACGTCATGACCGTTTTCACCTTAGTCACCACGGTTTCCGCGATACTGTTCATGTTTGTCTGGTCAATAATCCTCTGCTCTTATCTTGCTTATCGCAAAAAATTCCCAGAGAAGCACCTACGTTCATCGTTCAAGATGCCGGGTGGAGTAGTGATGTGCTGGGTGGTATTAGCCTTCTTTGCCTTTATTATTGTGCTATTAACCTTACAACCCGACACACGCCAAGCGCTTTGTGTTACGCCAATATGGTTTATTCTTCTAGCCATTGGCTGGTTTTTTAAACGTAAATCGATTCAGTCATAATCAATAAAAAAGACGGGCTTTATCGCCCGTCTATTCTCACACTACTGCTGTTTAGGCCGACGTTTAATTTTTAATTCACTGACTAAGACTCCAGCCACGATTAACGCCCCGCCAACTAGCGCTAAGCTCGGTAATACTTCCCCAGCAATACGTCCAAAAATTCCCGCCCAAACCGGTTCACCGGCATAAATCACGGTCGCACGTGTGGGTGAGATACTCTGTTGTGCCCAGTTCATGGTCAATTGAATAATCGCACTCATCAACCCTAATCCCGCCGCGCTGAGGATAACCGTTGGCGAGAAATGACTCACGGTTTCACCTGCAGGCACCATAAACAAAAACGAGAATAATGAGGCAGCAGCGAGTTGAATGATGGTGACACGTTTGGTATCCACCTGCCCTGCATAACCACTAATGAGAATAATTTCCCCGGCAATCGCTAAGGTACTGAGTAACGTAACATACTCACCGATCCCCATGCCGTGTGAGGTTTCTCCCGAATTCCCTGACAGCAGGAGTAGCCCAACAAAGGCTAAGACAACGCCACACCAAGACATCAGACGCGGTGGGCGTTTAAGAAAAATCCATTGGAGTAACGGGACTAAAGGGACATACATCGCTGTCATAAAGGCCGATTGGCTACTGGAGATGGTCTGCATCCCCCAAGTTTGAAAGCTATAACCTATAGCGATACAAAACCCAATCAATATCCCGGCCTGTACATCTTTCGCCGTCATTCCGGCCAGGCTTTGCCAAAATACCGCGGCTAACAGTAACGCAGCGACAGCAAAACGGACCCCCACAAAAAAGAAAGGGCTAGCGGTTTGCATTGCATGGTGAACAATTAAAAACGTCGCGCCCCATAACAGGGTAATGAGGATCAAGGTGGCTTCTTGCCGGGAGACTTTACATGTAACGGGCGATTTCACTGACTCTCCTTTTCACTCAGCAAATACAAAGTTTTAGAATAGGTTAACTGAGAAATAGTCTGACGTGGATCCCACTTGGTGAATCAAGGTCGGGTAATAACGGACAAAATAGCGATAGGTAATGATGTAGGTGACAGCAGAAATGCAAAAAACCAGCCTTAGGCTGGTTTCTTAAAGAGTGGCGGAGGAGGAGAGATTCGAACTCTCGGATGGTTGCCCATCGGCGGTTTTCAAGACCGCTGCCTTCAGCCGCTCGGCCACCCCTCCGCAATGAGGCGCACTATAAACACTCCCCCAAAAATTGTAAATAGCGAAATGTACCGTTCGCTTGAAAAATAAGCAAAAAAGATCTTTGTGATGATAAAACCGGCAAAAAGTATCTTTTAACCGCATAGGTGTGAGGTAAAGATGGGTAAAACCCCTTCAATCCTGACTGGGTTATGATTACTTTGTGCAAGTAAAAATAATAAAGGACTCATCATGGAAAAAATTATCACTTCTCGCAGTCAAAGCCATCCTTCAGCTTCGCACCACGTTTTACGCAACACCTACTTCTTACTTGGGTTGACACTCGCTTTCTCTGCGATGACAGCGGCTGCCAGTATCCTTCTCAACTTACCGGCACCAGGTTTTATCCTGACGTTAGTCGGCTTTTATGGCTTAATGTATCTGACACACCGCTTGGCTGATCGACCAATCGGTATCCTTGCTGCGTTTGCTTTCACCGGGTTCCTTGGCTATTGCCTAGGCCCTATTCTTAGTCGTTACTTAAGCACGGGGATGGGTGAGACAATTGCTTTTGCCTTAGCCGGGACTGCCCTGGTCTTTTTCTGCTGTTCAGCTTATGTGCTCACCACACGACGTGATATGTCTTTCTTAAATGGCGTATTGATAACGGGTTTCGTCGTACTTCTCGTCGCGGTTATCGCCAATATTTTTCTGCAACTCCCTGCTCTGCAGATGACGATTAGCGTCCTGTTTATTCTGTTTTCTTCCGCCGCTATCCTGTGGGAAACCAGTAATATTATTCAGGGTGGCGAGACAAATTATATTCGTGCCACGGTCAGCTTATACGTCTCGATTTATAATATCTTTGTTAGCTTACTCAGCCTGTTGGGCTTTGCCTCGCGCAACGACTAACTCTGGTGATCATCAATAAGAGTTTAGCCTTTAGAAATAAAGGCTATTTTTTTGGGTAAAAACCTTGATACCATCCCAACGATTGATTGATGAGATTTTTAACGATGATTTTCGACAACAAAGAAATAGATACAGATAGCGAAGGATATCTAAAAAAGAGCAGTGATTGGAGTGAAGCGTTGGCCGAAGCTATTGCCACGCAAGAACAGATCACCCTCACCCCAGAACATTGGCAAGTTATCCTGTTCGTGAGAGATTTTTACAGCGAGTTTAATACTTCACCGGCAATCAGAATGCTAGTGAAAGCGATGGCAAAAAAGTATGGTGAGGAGAAAGGCAATAGCCGCTATTTATTCCGCCTTTTTCCCGAAGGCCCTGCTAAGCAGGCTACAAAAATCGCAGGATTGCCTAAGCCTGCTAAATGCTTATAGCGGAATAAACCTCCCCTGATGACTGAACGTGCTGATCGACTGCACTCCTTTATATCACCCCTAACGTAAAGAATATTATGACTGCACGAATTATCCTTGCAAAAGGACGCGAAAAATCACTTCTTCGCAAACACCCTTGGATTTTTTCCGGGGCCATCAACAAAATGGAAGGCAAAGCAACGGCTGGTGAAACGGTTGATATCTGTGACTCAACCGGTCGTTGGTTAGCTAAAGCCGCGTTCTCTCCTTCCTCACAAATTCGTGCGCGAGTGTGGAGTTTTGACCCGACGGAAAATATCGATATCGATTTTTTCACTCGTAAGGTAGAACAAGCGCTCAAATTACGTACCTGGCTCGCCGAAAAAGATAATTTAGATAGTTATCGTTTGATTGCTGGGGAGTCCGATGGTTTGCCTGGCATTACTATTGATAAATTCGGCCAGTTTCTGGTTTTACAATTGCTGTCAGCGGGCGCTGAATACCAACGCCCAGCCCTCATCACGGCGTTACAGCAACTTTTCCCGGATTGTCATTTATACGACCGCTCTGACGTTGCCGTAAGGAAGAAAGAAGGTCTTGAGCCAGTACAAGGCGTTATTTCTGGCGATACCCCACCCGCCCTATTACCGATAACTGAACATGGTATGAAGCTGTTGGTCGATATCCAACATGGCCATAAAACGGGTTACTACCTTGACCAACGTGATAGCCGTTTCGGCCTACGTCGTTATGCTCAAGATGCCGAAGTATTGAACTGCTTCTCCTACACGGGGGGATTTGCTGTTTCTGCGTTGATGGGCGGATGTAAGAAAGTCACGAGCGTAGATACCTCGCAAGAAGCATTGGATATTGCACGCCAGAATATAACGCTGAACCAACTCGATTTATCAAAAGCCGAATTCCTGCGTGATGATGTCTTCAAGTTGTTACGTCGCTACCGCGATGAAGGCCAAAGCTTCGATGTTATCGTGATGGACCCACCTAAATTTGTGGAAAATAAAAACCAACTGATGGGTGCCTGCCGCGGTTACAAAGATATTAATATGCTGGCCATGCAGTTATTACGTCCAGGCGGTTTCTTGCTGACTTTCTCATGTTCAGGACTCATGACCACCGACCTTTTTCAAAAGATTGTTGCGGATGCCGCTGTCGATGCCGGCAAAACAGCGCAATTTATTGAACAGTTCCGTCAAGCGGCTGATCACCCAGTAAGCAGTGCTTATCCTGAAGGATTGTATCTAAAAGGCTTTGTTTGCCAAGTCTACTGACTTGAAAAATACCTAACCGCCCCCAGATCTCCTTTCAATACACTGTTGGAGACTATTATGATCAAGTGCAAATTTGGAATTGGTCAACAAGTCCGTCACCAATTGACGGGAGCTTTGGGGGTTATTGTCGATATGGATCCCGCTTATGCGTTACAAACGCCGACACCTCAAAGCCTAATTATCCATGAAGGATTACTGGTTCTGCCTTGGTATTATGTCGTCATGGAAGATGAAGGCGGCGAAACGGTACAAACTTATGTCGCTGAATCACAATTAACGGGTGAGATCCTCAACGAGCATCTCGATAACCCAGAATTAGATGATATTGCTGAACGTGTGCGTTCTAAAATCACCTCTCCCCTTCTTCGTCATTAAGCCCCTAAAGGGGCTTACGCTTTTTTCGCAATGGGAACGCCATAGTGCTTAAGCTCGCTTACAAAAGGAGAGGGGTTTTTGGGGTCATACAATAACCACAACCTCTGCTTTGCCCTGGTCATGGCGACATAGGCCAATCGACGCTCTTCCGCATAAGGATAGGCTTCTTGCTCAATTAACAATCCACGTTCGATAATTGTTTCTTGTGCCTCGGCAGGGAACCCCTCCTTCCCGGCATTAAGTCCACACAAGATCACATAGTCGGCCTCTCGCCCTTTACTGGCATGGATCGTCATAAAGTCGATAGTGAGGTTTGGCCAGCGGGTGGCTGCTTTATCGATGATTTTCGGTCTAAGATAATGATAACGTCCTAACACCAAAATGGTCTCTTGCTGTGTAACAAACCCACTGAGCTTATCAAATAATGCCTCTAACTGAGTTTCTTGAAGGAGCGTCACCGACTTCTTATTCCCTTGGCGGGTGCTGGTAATTATTTTGCTGATTTGTGCAGGATTCTGCTGGATAAACTGTGAGGCAATATCGCTTTGCCGCTGATCGAAACGATAGGTTGTGTCCAATTGGCACAGTGCTGCCTCACCAAAGTATTGCGAAAATTTCGTCGTTAAATCGAGTTGTGCGCCGGCAAAACGATAAATGGCTTGCCAGTCATCGCCGACGGCATATAAGTGGCTATGCTTATTTTGCTGACGTAATAATGCGATTAATCTTGCCCGTTGTGGCGAAATATCCTGAAATTCATCAATTAATAAATACTTCCAAGGACTGATAAAGCGCCCTTTTTCAATTAGGCCACAGGCTTGCTCCAGTAAACTTGCAAAGTCCACAGCGCCCTCAGCTTTTAAGGCGGCTTTCCAGGCTTTGACAATAGGCGTCATCAATTTAATACGTTTAGCAAACAGTGGCCGCTCATCTTCCTTGGCATATTCAATCATTTGTGCTTGGGTGCCGCCATGCATTCTGACTAATCCCAACCACTTATCGAGTAACAGCGGTATTTTTTTCTGGATATCTGGTTGTTGCCAATAAGCGGTTTCCGTCAAGGTCCAGCCCAAATCGTCTTCAAGACATTGCCGCCACTGATTAGCGGCGGCTTTTTTCTGACTACACTGCTCCACCCACTGCTCAAGTAATAACTGATGCCGCTCAGCAGTATTGTTCTCTAACTCGGTAATTTTCGGCGTTTTATTTGTGACCTGCTGAATAATCGCCAAGGCTAGACCATGAAAAGTTTTCGCCGTGACCTGCGTCGAGCCAGTTCGCAAGGTAATTCTCTGATTAAGCTCTTCAGCCGCTTTACGCCCAAACGCCAGGATGACGATTTGATCCGCTTGTGCCTGCTTACGCATCATTAACCAAGCGGTTTTCGCGACCAAAACAGACGTTTTCCCGCTACCCGCACCGGCCAAAACCAGTACCGACTTTTCGTCATTCATCACCGCTTGGCGTTGAGAAGCATTCAGCGGGGAGCTCTCTACGGTTGCGAAAAACTCTGCATAGGTTTTTTCAAGCTGCGTCATCCACTGACGATTGCGTAATTGGCGTTGCGATTCAGGGGCTGTTAACCATGCATCACAAAATAGCCAGCGTTGGTAGCCGTCAGGAAACTCCTTGAGACGTTCACTAGGCAGCGGGAGTGCGGATAAAGCCTCCTGAATATGGGTCTGCAACCCCTTTAAGGCCTCTTGGGTGAGCCAACGATCTTTTTGAACCACATCGAGAATAAATTGCTGTAGGTCAGTAAGCACTTGGTCACTGATCACGACCATCTGTTGTGTCCAGGATTGCCATGATTTCATCAAGTATTGCCAAAATCGCTGCGTTTCGGACCATTCAGTGCCGTGTAATCGCACGACTTTCTCATCCGCTAATTGGAATTCCAGCTCACCCCATACTACACCGCGTTTACAGCGAACCCCGATCAATTGATTGAATGGGATGATATATTCGTGATGATCACCAGAGACTTCGACCCCAGCAGCAAGCATTCGAACCCGATGATAGGGATGCTGTGCGAGCTTCTTTCCGATTGACGTTGCTTTTAGTTCCATGCACCTGGCCATTGTTTTACACTATCTCTGTTTTCGATTTTAACTGCCAACAGGCTGAGCCTCCAGATAAATCTACCTCGACATAATCTTTAATAGGGATAAACATTGCATGCGAAGTGTGCTTAATATTTTAAATTTTTTCCTCGGCGGTTTCATTACTAGCCTTTGTTGGTTAGTTGTCACGTTACTGACTGTCGTCTTTATTTTTACTCTACCCCTCACCCGTTCATGCTGGGAGATCACTAAGCTTTCCTTCGTACCCTTCGGTAACGAGGCTATTCATGTCGATCTCCTCAGACCAGAAAATAAAAGTAAGCTGATGAATTCAGGTGGCACTCTGTTAAATATCGTTTGGTTTGTGCTATTCGGTTGGTGGCTCTGCCTCTCACACCTCTCTCTCGGTATAGCACAATGTTTAACGCTTATTGGTATTCCTACGGGGATAGCGCATTTCAAGATTGCAGTCATCGCATTATGGCCGGTAGGACGCAGGGTTGTCAGCGTTGAGGAAGCCCAGATTGCGCGTGAAAATGCTGCGCGTCTACAGTACGGTAACTAATGATGGCCGGTCGCAGCGTGCTACATAAACACTGGCAACATTATATTCTGAATCGGTTGTGGCAAGAACCTGTTCGAATTTTTGTCGCAATGAGCTGCGTCGCGCTTTTTGCTTGGCGCCATCATACGGTAATTTGGACAATCCCCTTGATTCTTGGGATTGTCGCCGCGGCGTTAACCGATATTGACGATCGCTTAACCGGTCGGCTTAAAAATATTGTCATCACGCTCGTCTGCTTTGCAATAGCTACCGTCAGCGTTGAGCTTCTCTTCCCACACCCTCTGCTGTTTATCGGCGGATTAGGGCTATCCAGTTGGGCATTTATTATGCTGGGTGCCCTCGGTCAGCGCTATGCAACGATTGCATTCGGGGCGATTTTAATTGCGATCTATACGATGTTGGGAATAGGCTTATTCCCGAAATGGTATAGTCAACCCCTGTTCCTCTTAGCGGGTGCTGGAGTGTATTATCTTTTCACTCTCATTAACCATCTGCTCTTCCCTGTCCGTCCAGTTGAAGCCCAATTAATCAATACTTATAGTTCGTTAGCGAAATATTTAGAGGCCAAAGCGACGCTGTTCGATCCGGATGGCGTGACACACAGCGAGCGCCCCCTTTATAAGGTCTCAATGGCCAATAGCCAGTTAGTTCAGCAGCTTAATATTGTTAAGACCGCAATTCAGAGTCGCTTGCGCGGTGATAGAGCCAGCAGTACCAGCCGACGGGCATTACTCTACTATTTTGTGGCGCAAGAGATCCACGAACGGGCTAACTCATCACATATCGACCATCCTCGCTTACAAGATAGTTGGCACTTCAACGAATTAATGTTCCGGTTCGAGCGGTTACTTCGACACCAAGCAATGGCTTGCCGAGAAATCGCTGAAAGTCTCCAAACAAAACAGGATTACCAACATAGTCGTCATTTCGAACGCGCATTAACTCATGCAGAGATCGCATTAGAGCGGGTGTCTCTTTTTGCAGAAAAAGAGACCTGTGAACGATTGCGTTGGTTACTTAAAAATTTACGAGCGGTTGATCAACAACTCGCCTCTGTCGCTTCAGAACAACTGTCTACAATTGATTGGCAAAATATAGACACTGAGCTCTCGTTTGAAGGTTTGCAAGGCTGGCAAGATATTAGATCACGTTTTAAAAGCCATCTCACTCCTAAATCACCTTTATTTAGACATGCCGTACGCGTGAGTGTTGTACTCTGCTTAGGATACCTATTTATTCAATCCATAAGCTTAGAACGAGGCTATTGGATACTGCTAACGTCGCTATTCGTTTGCCAACCCAATTATTCTGCCACCAAACGGCGCTTAGCGTTGAGGGTTATAGGTACGCTGGCAGGAATTTTGATTGGGCTTCCCCTACTCTGGCTAATCCCCTCTTTACCTGGGCAGTTAGTCGCTATCGTTCTGTTTGGCGTTCTATTCTTTTTATTTAGACAAGTTCAGTATGCACAAGCCACGCTATTCATTACGCTAATGGTACTGTTTTGTTTCAATCTACTTGGAGAAGGCTTTAACGTCGCCTTACCGCGTATTATCGATACGTTGGTCGGCTGTGGATTAGCTTGGCTCGCCGTAAGCTATATCTTCCCCGATTGGCATTATCGGCAATTCTCTAAGGTCATCAGTAAAGCCTATACGGCTAACTTACGCTACTTGAAGGCCGTCACCCAACAATATCAAGATGGCAAAGACAATCGCGTCTCCTACCGTATTGCTCGGAGAGATGCTCACAATGCTGATGCAGAGCTAGCCTCAGTGATCGCTTTAGCTGAGAATAAGGCGTGGTCTTCACTTGATGCTAAAGAGGCTTCTTTTTCAATCCTCTGTACCAATCATAGTCTATTGAGTTATATCGCTGCGCTTGGGGCTCATCGTCAACGTATTCATAACCCGCAATTGCTAAATTTACTCTATGCGCTTACCGCTTACGTGGAGGACTATCAGAATTTACAAAGCGATGAGGTCATGCAAGCACTAAAGCAGTTAACAGCACTGGCTGATTCAATTGAAATTGATGATGAACCTCAAAAAGCGCTCATCATTCAACAGGTTTCATTGATTATCCATAACTTAGGTGAAATGAATAAAATTAAAGCGCCACTCTTAATGCCCTAAGTTTTTTGACCGCATTTTTATTACAGGTAGTAATAAACTCTTGATGCCAAGCAATTAATCCTTCTCGGATGTGAGGGGGTAATACGGCATGATGTAACCCCATGATGGCTCCTTGTAAATAAAAAAGTGTGGGAAGCCCTAGGTGTTTATTACGTTCATGCATTAACGTCCAGCATTGTTGAACGCCAGTTTGACGGAATTGCTCCTCCGTATGGATACCAACTTCCCTAAGTAATGTCTCAAAGCGTATCCCTAAATTGGGTAGATCCTTTAATCGTCGATGAGATTGTTTATAGGTCCGACAATGTTGAGCATCCAATAATGCGGCACGAGATAATTTCAGAAGATTGACATCGTCCTGCCATAACTCATCATCAACGTTAAAATAATTTAGAGAGATGGCACTGCCCCTTTTACAAAATATAAAGGGTGCGAGCGAGTGGTTTGTAAGATATTGCGACATAACCTCACTCCCCCGTAAATAGATCCCGCCTTGTTTGACTAAGGCAAACACTACATCGTCAATCGACAGTGAATACCCACCAAACTGGGTCTTTGACTCAATGCTCCCGAGGTAGCCAACTTTTTTCTTATACTGAGCGATACGCTGTTGAGAACTATTCATTTCGATCCTCCTGATCAAGAACAACCTAACTCATTGATATAAATATCCTTATCGATATATTCACCTTAAATAATTTGAAGTAGTTGTTCAATTAATAAATATAAATTGCGCGTGATGCATTCCAAATCTATCTAAGTGTGCAAGAAATGATTGATCTTTGGTCGAAGTATAATTACTGTATATCCATACAGTACATAGGAGCTAACCATGATCATACCCCATTCTGTTAATGAGACCCCTAAGCAAACACTGGCTATACCTGAGGTAACCCACTCATTGGGCGGCATTAATCAAATTTGCTATGACAACGCATCCCCTACCCTACTCAATTTACTGCTATTACCTGCAATTAAGCAGCTTGGGCAGCAAGCAAAATGGATGTTGTGGTTAACTCCAGAGAATAAATTGGACCGCGCTTGGTTGGAGAACTCAGGCATTTCCCTGAATAAATCAGTTCAGGTCCCTATGCTCAATAACGAACAGAAGATGGATTCTATGATTCAGGCGATCAAATCTGGGAATTATAGCGTAATCACTGTATGGTTAAACAGCACTCTAACAGTAGAACAACAAAATACTCTCGATTATTTAGCTAAAGAGTCTGATACAGTAGTCTTTATTTTGCGCAAAAATTCAACAAACTATCGTTCAGCCAGACAAGTCAGTCACCAAAAAATTCCCACTTTCGCATTTCTTTAAGTTTATTGAGATTTATCTGAAGAATATTTTTATAAAATTTATTTGTGCCTAATTTTTTACCACTTTCAGGCAGGACAACGTTTCCAAGGGTTATTCAGTTTTTTATCGTGCATGAAGTTCAGTTTTAAATGTAACTGAATGTGTATAAAATGCTGTTTTTTACTATACATCGTTATATCTTACTTGTAAGTTTTTAAACACGTTGTAGACTTTAGCTCGCTAGGGTGCTCAATAACCTCCAGTTTTAGCTGAGTATAAAATGAGCGAAAAAGACCCAGCGAAGCATTGCAACCCAGAGCAAATTTTATGCTCATTGCCAATTTTGGATGATAACGAGGCGCAAAATGAAAAAAACAGCTATCGCAATTGCAGTGGCACTAGCAGGTTTAGCAACTACCGTTGCTCAAGCTGCACCAAAAGACGACACTTGGTACGTTGGTGGTAAATTAGGTTGGTCTCAATACCACGACACTGGTTTCTCTGGTAACCACTACCAAGTGACTAATGAAGCGCGTGACAACCAATTGGGTGCTGGTGCATTCGTTGGTTATCAAGCAAACCCATACTTAGGTTTCGAAATGGGTTATGACTGGTTAGGCCGTATGAAATATACTGGTCAAAACCACGGCGCATTCATCGGTCAAGGTGTTCAACTTGCTGCTAAACTCAGCTACCCAATCACTGATGACTTAGACGTGTACTCTCGTTTAGGTGGTATGTTATGGCGTGTAGATGCTAAAGACTACCAAGGTCATCACAACATCGACACTGGTGTTTCTCCATTAGCTGCAGCTGGTTTAGAGTACGCTCTGGACAAGAACTGGGCTGCTCGTTTAGAGTACCAATGGGTTAACAACATCGGTGACCGTAACACCACTGGTGCACGTCCAGACAACGGCATGCTGAGCCTTGGCTTATCTTACCGTTTCGGTCAAGACGATGCTGCTCCTGCACCAGCTCCAACCCCAGCGCCAGCGCCAGTTGTTGAAACTAAGCACTTTACTCTGAAATCAGACGTGCTGTTCAACTTCAACAAAGCTACGCTGAAAACTTCTGGTCAATCAGCTCTTGATCAACTGTACTCTCAGTTAAGCAACTTAGATCCTAAAGACGGTTCAGTTGTTGTTCTGGGCTTCACAGACCGTATCGGTTCTGACAGCTACAACCAAAACCTGTCTGAAAAACGTGCTCAATCAGTTGTGGATTACTTAGTATCTAAAGGCATCCCGTCTAACAAGATCTCTGCACGCGGTATGGGCGAATCTAACCCAGTTACTGGCAACACCTGTGACAACGTTAAGAAACGTGCTGCTCTGATCGACTGCTTAGGTCCAGATCGTCGCGTAGAAATCGAAGTTAAAGGCGTTAAAGATGTTGTTTCTCAGCCACAAGGCTAAGATAACATTGAAAAAACCCCGCTTAAGCGGGGTTTTTTTTATCCTTTTTTTGACCCTAAAATTGATGCTAGATCTTCTTTCAAGGAACTCATCTGTGAAGCGTATTTTTCTTTACGCTCAGCATCTTCAATTAATTGCACTATCGTTTCTGAAAGCGTACTACTTCTGCGCTGTGCCAACCCTGCTAAACGCTGCCACACCAAATATTCTAAATCGATGGATTTCTTACGAGTGTGTTGTTGCTCGGCATTAAAATGACGTTTACGTCTTGCTCGAATGGTCTGGCTCATCCGAATAGAGAGCTGGGGATTCATATGTTCGGTAATCCACCGTAAGATGAGTTCAGGTTGGTGCTCATACGTAATAAGCTGCTTCACGGCTTCGTCTGCGGCAGATTGCTCGATATGGCGCGTGATCAATTCACCTTCCCGGTGTTTTTTTAGTAAATATTTCCATTTCCAGCCTGACTCGAGATTCTCTAACTGTAAATATTTCATCAGGTTCCTTAAAATTAATCACTTAATACTAGAATACCAGCTTTAGGTTTTTCTGCAGCCAAATTTAAAGCAGTGGTCGTCATACATCTGTTACATGGTGTCGAGTTACGAACTACGGTATAATTACCCTTTTACGTCCAAGGCAAAATAAGATTACTTTGACTAGCTCAACACTTTCATGGCAAGAACTTATACCCGATGCGAAGCGTTTAGCTCCGCTTTTTTCACAGGGCTTATCATCCAGTGCGTCTGGCTTAGAATCCTTGCAACCTCGGTTACTCAACGCTATTGATCAGCTTAATCATAATCCAGTGCAACCCTTACTGTTGATTAAGATTGAAGAGCATCCCACTAATGTGAAAGCGCTTGCTCAAATTGTCGAGCAAAGATTGCCATCAAAACGTGTTGACCAGTGGGTGTACCATTCACCCGTTGCTAATCAATTTCAATTACAGAAAGTGGTGGCTCAACATAATGAATCTACGGTTTATTATGCTGATTGGATTGAATCAGATCAATTATTTGGTTATCTCTCTGAACAGCAGGGTATTTGGACTCCCGAACTCGGTCTGTTACATAAGGCGAATGGCGGAACGTTGATCCTATCCCTTCACTGCCTTTTATCACAGCCACTGATGTGGTTGCGACTGAAAAAATTCATCAGTGGCCACTCTTTTTCTTGGTATTCTCCGGACCCTCGCCGCCCTATCCCAGTCCAGATTCCGGACTTCCCTCTTTCCATTAACCTAATTTTAGTCGGCGGTCGAGAGAGTTTAGCGGAATTTAGTGATAGCGAGCCGGAGTTCCATGCGAATGCTGTTTATACAGAAATAGAAGAGACCGCTGAAGTCATTACTGATCATCAAGTGGTCGTCTGGGCTGCCTGGGTGGCCTCACAGGCGCAAGCTTTAGCGCTTCCCGCACCCGATGTCGGCTTTTTATTACGGCTGACACGCGAAGCCTCGCGGTATACTAATGAGCAGCATCGTCTACCTATTAACCCGACATGGTTACACAAGCAGCTCGGCGCGGCTTATGCTGCGGGGCAAGAACTGACAGAAAGCAGCTTAAGCCAAGCTCTGGCACAACAAAAATGGCGCGAAAGTTACTTACCAGAAACCCTACAGCGTGATTTAGCTGCCCCCCATAGCTTATTAGAGACAGAGGGTGAAAGAATTGGACAAATCAACGGGTTATCCGTCTTAGACCTTCCTGGGCACCCTCTACCGTGGGGAGAACCTGCACGGATTAGTTGCTTAGTGCACTATGGCGACGGGGAAATAAACGATGTCGAACGTAAAGCCGAGCTTTCAGGCAATATCCACGCTAAAGGGATGATGATCATTGAGGCGTGGCTGATCGCTGAACTTGAGCTTGAGCAACAGCTTCCTTTTTCCGCATCGATGGTATTCGAGCAATCCTACGCAGAGGTTGATGGCGACAGTGCTTCTCTGGCTGAGCTAGCGGTATTGATCAGCGCACTCTCCCTTAGACCTCTCCAACAATCGATTGCAGTAACTGGCTCCGTTGACCAATTCGGTAATGTCCAGCCTGTCGGAGGCTTGAATGAAAAAATTGAGGGGTTTTACCACCTTTGTTTACAACAAGGTCTTACTGGAAAACAAGGCGTGATTTTACCTGAACGGAATTGTTGTCATTTATCGTTGTCAGATGAGGTCATTGAGGCAGTCAAACAACAGCAGTTTCACTTATGGCCAGTCAGTTCGGTAGATCAGGCACTTCAGCTGCTGATGTCGTTACCGTGGGTGGCTGAGAATGATGACGAGTCTCTCCTGGGTATCATCCAACAACGTATTGATGAAGCCCAACAGCCTGTAAAAGCTCGGGGAGGATTTTTTTCTCCTTCGCGATGGCTAAACTGGCTGAAGCGTGATTAACAACTCTTGCTCAGCGTACAAGTGTACGCTATTCTTCGGGCTTCAATTGAAAAGGGCTAAATGTAACTATGGTAGATAAACGCGAATCCTACAGCAAAGATGACCTTATCGCGTCAGGACAGGGAAAATTGTTTGGTGAGAACGGACCTCCGCTTCCTGCAGACAATATGTTAATGATGGATAGAGTTGTTCTCATGTCTGAAAGCGGTGGTCACTTTGATAAAGGCTTCGTCGAAGCTGAACTCGATATAAACCCAGAACTGTGGTTTTTCAAGTGTCACTTCGTCAATGATCCTGTCATGCCAGGATGCCTCGGCTTAGACGCCATGTGGCAGTTAGTAGGGTTTTATTTGGGCTGGTTAGGCGCAGAAGGTAAAGGCCGCGCACTCGGTGTGGGTGAAGTTAAATTCACTGGACAAGTCCTGCCAACAGCTAAAAAAGTCACTTATAAGATTCACTTCAAACGCGTCATCAACCGTAAATTAGTGATGGGCGTTGCCGATGGTGAGGTATTTGTTGACGGTAAACTGATTTATACCGCCTCGGACCTTAAAGTGGGCCTCTTCAAAGATACAGAGTCTTTCTAGAATAGACCGCACAAAAAAAGCAGATTTTTTAAATCTGCTTTTTTTATTTCTCGTCTTATGCGAAGGCTGAGCGCTCTTCAATCGCCTTACGCCAACCTCCTAACCAATGTGACCTTGAGTCTAACGTTTGATAGGGACAGAGTTCTTTCGATCGCCCGCTTTTTCCTGTCTTGTACCCCAGTGAGTAAGCTCTTTCCAAACGATCGCGTTTTTGTCTCTTCATATCCGTTTACCCTCATAAAGATAGTTGGTTAAAAGAAGTGGTGATAAATTCATCACCTTCTCCTTTTTACCCTTCTTCACTTGCGAGATCAATGGCTATTTTTCGAACAGCTATGCGAGTTTTGAGCTAAGTCACTTATTCACGTAAATGGCAGCGGTTAAGGTCGAATCTGTAACGCCAGCTGTTGAGCTTCCTGATACCATGCTTGCGAGAGCGCTTGGACTAATGCTGGGTAGCCATCGTCCTTAAGTGGAACAATGCGCTCAAAAGGACGTCGCACGGCTTCATCTTGGTGCTGATAGAGCCAATAGCCTTTCACCACCGCATGCCCATCCCAACGGCCTTGGAAAGCGGTTACCGTGACCGTCAACGAATCGGTATCACCCTTTAAAGACGTATTTGTCACCAACCAAGTCGGCATCAAATTACTCAAGTTCGTGACCAGCGTTTGTTGCAGTTGCTGGTCAAGTGGACTCGCCCAAAGGTTTTGTTCCGCCAGCCGATACTCCACATCAGACGTTTGGAAAGCAATCCCCGTACTGGCTAGTGCGTCAGGCAAGTTAATAGACTGGACCCACAAATGTTTTGGCTGTTGACCAAAAGCAGAAGTCGAGTCCGCCGCTAATGCCGCACCTTGCGGTGTAGTGAGTTGATAATACTTCGTCGATTCGCTACTACTACAAGCTGTCAAGCAGACAGCGAACAGTGCAATTAAAAGTTTTTTCACTATTTAGCCTTTTTAGGTTGGGGATCTTTACCCGGCGATGCCTCAAAAACTAAGGCATTACTCTTAGTATTCAAGGTACGCAGTACCGGCTGTAACTCTGCGAGGACTTGATCCAACCGTTGAAGATTCCCCACCATTTTAGTATAGGCTGGAGAGCCTGGCTGTAAGCCTTTCATACTTTGGTTCAACTCACGCAAGGTTTGCTGCATATCTTGCGGCAGGGTTTTCATCGCCGGACTGTTGGTAATTTGATTCACATGATCCAAGGTGATTTGCAGTTGTTGTAGGGTTTTTTGACTCTCTTTCAGTGAGCCAGTTGCTTCGGTCAATAACGGGTTTAACGGTAATTTCTCAAACTTATCGAGAATTGACATCACCTTTTGCTGCATTTGCGTCAAGCCACCATTCATTGTTGGAATGATATTGTATTGACCAATTTGAGTAGGCCCTTTATAGGCACCCGCGTCGTTATTAAAATCTAAGTCAACATACAGCGCGCCCGTGATCAGGTTGGCTGTTTTTAAACTCGCTCGTAGCCCATGCTGGAGGCCATCGGCAAGACGTTGCTGAAGATTAAAATCGGCACCTAATTTCTTGGAGAAACGTTCAGGCTCTATTTTGATTAATACCGGTATGCGGTAATCGCCGTTCAATTTCTTCAACATACTTGGGATAATAAACGGTACCTGCGCGACAGTGCCCAGACGTATCCCCCGGAATTCGACTGGAGCCCCCTCTTGTAAGCCACGAATTGACTCGTTAAAGAATAAGAGGTAATTAGTATGTTGCGTGTAAAGTGAATCGGTAATGCTACGTTGGTCATTAAACAAGTGGTAGTGTGTTTTATTTTCCGCAGGCACACCTAAGTCCCAGCCTTCAGGGACGTCAAAGCTCACCCCACCGCTAAATAGTGTCGCTAACGACCCCATTTCGACACGCATTCCTGAGGCAGACATATCAACCGCAATGCCGCTGTCTTTCCAAAAACGAACATTACTGGTGACAAGACGATCATAGGGGGCCTGAATAAAGAGCTGATACTCCATTTGACGCTGGTCAGCATCAAAGCGGCTCATTTCAACCGACCCGACACGAAATCCCCTAAATAGGACAGGATCGCCTGCATTAAGCTGCCCTGCTTGGTCGCTATTGAGGCTAATATGAATCCCTTTTGCATCCGGCGCGGCAAGGGGCGGTGAGTCAAGTAGCTTGTACTGTGATGATTCTTCCCCTATATGTCCCGCTTGTAATTCTATGTAAGAGCCCGATAACAAGGTCCCTAACCCAGTTACACCTTCACGACCAATTTGCGGCTTGACTGTCCAAAAGACACTGTCTTGATGGAGCATCTTTTCCATGCCGGTATTTAACCGAGCACGAATTTCGACATGCTGTAAGTCATCACTTAACTTAGCACTTTCCACCATACCGATATCAACACTGCGACTTTTAATCGCTGTTTTACCCGGGACGATGCCATCGGCATTAGCGGTCGTGAGCACGACTTCAGGCCCTTGATGAGAAAAATGATAATAAATAATCCATGAACCTATCAGGATGGTGATAATGGGTACGATCCACACCGGTGACCAGCGTTTGATTTGTTTAATCTTTGCTTCACCAAAATGATTATTACTCAATGGACTCTTCCTCATGCTTTTTAATACTTTCTCGATCCCATAATAAGCGTGGGTCGAAGGCTTGTGCTGAGAACATCGTTAAAATAACGACTAAACAGAATAGTAATGCGCCATCCGCGGGATAGACATTCATTAATCCGCCCATGCGGACTAATGCTGATAATACGGCAATCACAAAGACGTCGACCATCGACCAACGCCCAACAACTTCTACAATTTCATAAATAATTTGCATACGGTGGTTATCACGAGCGCCATAGCCTCCCGCATTCCAACTCAACCAACCTATCGCCAAGATCTTCATACTTGGTACCAAAATACTGGCAACGAAAATAATCATTGCGATCGGCCACGACCCTTCATTCCAAAGAAATATCACGCCAGCCATAATATTGGACCCAGAGGCACTGCCTAAAGCATCAGTCACCATAATCGGCATAATGTTAGCAGGGATATACAAAATAATTGAGGTGACTAATAGCGACAGTGTCCACTGTAAACTTTGCGGTTTACGTGCATGTCCCCGTTGATGACAACGAGGACAATAGGGTTCATCGGCTGAAACAATCGCCGTACAACAAGGGCAACTGCGTAAATTTTGGGTCAATCCGCTGATCCCTGCAATGGGTTCAACACGCAGAGGGGGTGCTGGGCTAATGCGCTGCCAAATGACGTGACGCTCTAAGCATTGGAATGCCCGCAATTGACCTAGACAAAATAGGCACCAAGGCCAAAATCCCATTTCCAGCCCAATTTTTCCATAGGCCATAAGCTTAACAAAACTAACGAGGACTCCGGCCATGAAGATCTCAGCCATTCCCCAGTTCTTCATATAGAACAGGCCTTTGGCGAGAGGGATAGTCAAGCTTTGAGGGAGACGTCGGTTAAGGGTAAGGATTAAGATACTGACAAGGCAGGTCGCAGGAATAATCTGTACAAACAACAGGAATATCGTCGCTAAAAAACGATATTTATCGTCGACCATGGCTTGCGGAATTTGCAGCAGACTAATTTGGTTAGTCATTCCCATTACGCTGATACTAATAAAGGGGAAAAGATTAGCCAAAATCAGCATCACTAAGGCTGAAAAAGCATACACCATTGGCCGACGTAAAGGTTCATGCCAAGCAGTGGCCAAAGTGCTTTCGCAGCGCATACAGGTTGCACGCGTACCCGGCGCAAGGCCGGGCAGTTTGGTGGTCATATCACAGTGTGGGCACAGTACCCAGCGATGGGTATGATCCTGATGGCAGTGCTCACTCATAGTGCACCAATATATTATTCACCATTCTTAAGATTTTCCAAGTATTCCCAGCGTTCAAAGGCGATATTGAATTCTTCCTCTAGCGCCGCCAATTTTTCAATGATTGGCTGAGTCTCGGCATGAGGTCGACTAAAAAAGGTTGCATCTGCCATGGTACTTTGCAGTTGGGCGATCTCCGTTTCTAAACTTTCCATCTTCTGTGGCAGTTGTTCAAGCTCACGGGTCAGATTATAGCTTAGTTTAGCGGGTGCTTTCTTAGCGACTGGTGATTTGTTGTGCTCGGATACTGGTGCTTCGGCAACTGCCGCAGGACGAGACTTGCGCTGAGTACCTCGCGAGGTACTGCGCTGATGCTGTGCATCATGGTATCCGCCTACATAGCGGCCAATTTCACCTTCGCCTTCGAAGATCCAGCATTCCGTTACGGTATTATCCACGAATTGACGATCATGGCTGACCAATAACACCGACCCTTGGTACCCGTCGATTAACTCTTCAAGTAACTCTAGGGTTTCCACATCCAAGTCATTGGTTGGTTCATCAAGGATTAATAAGTTACTGGGTTTCAGGAATAGTTTAGCCAGTAATAAACGGTTTCTTTCTCCCCCTGATAACGCTCTTACCGGGGTCATCGCACGCTTGGGATGGAAGAGAAAGTCCTGTAAATAGCCGAGTACATGGCGTGGCTTGCCATTAACCAACACCTCTTGCTTACCTTCTGCCAAGTTATCCATCACTGTCCGATCTGGGTCTAATTCAGCGCGGTGTTGGTCAAAGTAAGCGACTTCTAATTTAGTTCCGATGTGAACACGACCTTGTTCAGCCTTGAGTTGGCCCAACATTAAACGCAGTAATGTGGTTTTTCCACAGCCGTTGGAACCGATTAGGGCAATTTTATCGCCACGCTGAACCTGCACGGAGAATTGATCCACCAGCGTTTTACCACCAGCGTGATAGACCACATCTTCCAGCTCGAAGACAATTTTACCCGAACGGCTTGCTTCACCGACCTGCATATTGGCTTTGCCCATCACTTCACGACGCTCAGAACGCTCACGACGCAGTGCTTTAAGCGCCCTCACCCGACCTTCGTTACGGGTTCTCCGCGCTTTGATCCCTTGACGGATCCACACCTCTTCTTGCGCTAACTTACGGTCAAACTCAGCATTTTGTAAGTCTTCTACCCGTAACGCTTCCTCTTTGCCCAGAAGATATTGGTCGTAGTCGCCCGGCCATGACACTAACTTTCCGCGATCGAGGTCCACAATCCGCGTTGCCATATTGCGGATAAAGGAACGGTCATGCGAGATAAAAATGATGCTGCCGTTAAAGGTTTTAAGGAAGTTTTCTAACCAGTGAATGGTTTCAATATCTAAGTGGTTAGTCGGTTCATCAAGCATCAATACCTTGGGGTTTGATACCAGCGCACGACCTAATGCCGCTTTACGCAGCCACCCTCCAGACAATGAAGAGAGTTCAGTGTCTGCATCAAGTCCAATTTTTAATAATACATCATTGATACGGCTTTCGAGTTGCCAGAGATTCTGATGGTCAAGCACGGCTTGCAAACGAGCCATCTCATTAAGGTTTTTCTCGCTAGGGTCCAGCATCACGGTATGAGAAATTGCGTGGTAAGCTTTTAAGTGCTGTGCTTGCTCCGCTACCCCTTCGGCAACGAAATCATAGACCGAACCGGCAATATTCCGCGGAGGATCCTGCTGTAAGCGGGCGATGACTAAATCTTGTTCGTAGACGATACGGCCATCATCGAGGGGCACTTCCTGATTAATAATTTTCATCAGGGTCGATTTTCCCGCGCCATTACGGCCAACGAGACAGACTCGCTCATTTTCTTCGATATGTAATTCAGCGTTATCCAGTAACGGTGCGTCGCTATAGGACAGCCAAGCCCCATGAATACTAATTAATGACATAGTTATTATTCCTGACCTACACGCGAAACTAACCAGCAATTGTGGATATGTTTATTGCGAGAGAAATCTTGAGATTGTGTTTTAGCGGTAATATCCCGCGCTTGTAAACCGATAGCGGCAAGGCCCTCGTGGTCCATACGGAATCCACGTTTATTATTCGAAAACATGATGGTGCCACCAGTCCGTAACAGATACTGGAGATCAGTCAGCAGCGACAGATGATCACGCTGTACGTCAAAGCTCTCTTCCATCCGTTTGGAGTTGGAGAAGGTTGGCGGATCGATAAAGATCACGTCGAAGGTTTCCCGCGACTCTCTAATCCAGCTCAAACAATCTGCTTGGATCAAGCGATGCGATTGTCCTGAAATATCGTTTAATTGGAAATTGCGCTCTGCCCACTCTAAATAGGTCCGAGACATATCAACCGTCGTCGTAGACTTTGCCCCGCCCAACGCTGCGTGAACACTTGCCGTACCGGTGTAAGCAAAGAGGTTAAGGAAATCTTTGTTTTGGCTCATTTCCCCTAGCATTTTCCGCGCCAGACGGTGGTCAATAAATAGACCCGTATCGAGATAGTCCGTTAAATTTACCCAGAAATGCGCATTGAACTCGCTGACCTCGAAGAAGTCATTTTTCGTTGCCAGTTTCTGATATTGCTGAGTCCCTTTTTGGCGCTCACGCGTTTTCAGTACTAATTTATTGGCCGGTAACGCGAGCACCTGTAAAGTGACGCTGATCACATCGAACAGACGTTGTCGTGCTTTATGGGGTTCGACGGTTTTAGGCGGTGCGTACTCTTGAACCACCACGCAATCAGCATAGCGGTCTATCGCAATATTATAGTCAGGCAGATCAGCGTCATAAATACGATAACACTCAATGCCTTCCTGCTTCGCCCATTTATCTAATTTCTTAATATTTTTACGCAGACGGTTAGCAAAGTCTGGAGCGAGCTCTCCCACAACTTGCCCGTCAACCGGCGCACGAAGTTTGTAATTTTTCTGTAGGCAATCTATCGGACCATTTTTCGCTTTAAATTGGCGATCTGCACGTAATTGTAAGCAGTCGAGAAGCTCTGGCGACCCACTGAAGAGTGAGAGATTCCAACCACCAAATTCTGCTTTTAAAATTCGACCTAGTTGACTGTGTAACGCAATAAGAGCAGGTTCGTTCTCCAGACGTTCACCATATGGTGGGTTGCTAATGACCGTGCCAACGTCAGCCTCAGGTTGAGGATTTTTCAGCTGTAGCGCATCTTGACGTTTGAAGCTAATAAACGGCGCCACCCCTGCGCGCCGTGCATTGGTTTGCGCACGCTCTATTACTTGCCCGTCTTTATCGTAACCAAAGAAACGGATTTGCTTGCTTTGCATACCCAAGTTCGCGCGCTGTTGTGCGTCAGCCACAACCTTATCCCACTCGGTTTGGTTGAACTTTTTCCACGCATAGAAGCCCCAGTGATCACGCAATAGTCCAGGTGCGCGATCTGCCGCCATCATTGCCGCCTCAATCAATAGAGTGCCAGAACCACACATCGGATCGACCATAGGTGTCCCCGCTTTCCAGCCAGAACGCATAATAATCGCGGCAGCTAACGTCTCTTTAAGAGGCGCTTGACCGGTAGCGTGACGGTAATTACGTTGATGCAAGGCATCGCCGCTTAGATCTAACGAGATACTGACTTTGTCGCGATGTAGCCACGCATTAATGCGGATATGCGGGTAATCTCGGTCGACATTAGGACGAGGTAGATTTTTACGGGTAAAGCTGTCAACGATGGCATCCTTGATCCGCAGTGCCCCAAATTGACTGTTACGAATTTCGTCGTTAGTCCCTTGGAAATTAATCACGAATGAGGATTCTGGCTCGAAGATCTCATCCCAAACAATTGATTGCGCACCAACATAGAGATCAAGGTCACTGAAAACATTGAATTCTCCCAGCGGTAACATGATCCGCGATGCGATCCGGCTCCAGAGTAAACTCCGGTACATCACTTCATCGCTACCACTGTAGTGAACACCTCCCGGTACCAGTCGTAAGTCTTGAGCACCGAAGCCCTCAAGTTCTGTTTTTAAAAGTTCTTCCAGTCCACGACCGGTGCTGGCAAAAAGAGAATTCATAATAAATATCTTTAATTCGGAAAATTTGCGCCTAGTATAGCGAATCACAACGCTATGTCATAAAGTTACTGCAATTGTTACGCGCGAAAGGAACACCTTTTAATGATTACCCTCACTAAACTGTTCACGTATCCCATAAAGTCCATGCAAGGTACTCAGCTTTCACACGCTTTAACAGAGGCCACCGGTTTGACATGGGATCGTCATTTTATGTTGACGTTAGAAGACGGTACCTTTGTTACGGCACGCAAATATCCTGAAATGCTCCTATTCACCCCGACACTCACACGCGAAGGCCTCTACCTACAAGCGCCGGATCAACAAATTGCTTTGGTCAATATCAACGATTTTTTAGAGATGAACTTCCCGACCGAGGTTTGGGGTAATCACTTTACGGCGAAAATTGCGCCTGATGCTATCAATCAATGGTTAAGTCAGTATTTCCCGCATCCTGTTCAGTTACGTTGGATTGGTAAAGTCCCACAACGGAAAATTAAAAAACGGCCTGAGCATCCCCTCTCCTTCGCGGATGGTTACCCTTTTTTATTGGTTAATGAGCGTTCATTACACGATCTACAAAATCGTTGCCCAGCCGGTGTCGCGATTGAACAATTCCGAGCAAACCTCGTGGTGACGGGCGCCGAGCCGTGGCAGGAAGATCATTGGGCGGTGGTTCGTATAGGAGAGATTATTTTTGATGTGGCGAAACCCTGCAGCCGCTGTATTCTCACCACGGTCAACAGTCGGAATGCACGTAAACATCCTAATGGTGAGCCAATGCGAACCCTATCGCAGTTTCGTGAAGCCGCCGATGGCAGTGGGGATATCGATTTCGGATTAAATTTGATTGCCCGTAATAGTGGCATTATTCGGGTCGGTGATAGCGTTTCAATTTTACAGACAAAACCACCGCGGCTGTATAGAGATAACCCTGCGCAGCAGAATACCCATGCGGTGATCCGCCCAGCGCCAACAGAGAAAGCGGTAGAGATTGAATTTGCAGGGAAGCGGTTTATGGGCAATAACCAGCAGATCTTACTTGAACAACTGGAACTACAAGGTCACTCCATTCCCTATTCATGCCGAATGGGGAGCTGTGGCAGCTGTCGTCTCACTAAACTATCGGGGGCCGTTAAGGCCTTAAATACCCGTGCCCTGTCCGAATCAACCGTTTTAAGCTGTTGCTGTATACCTGATGAAGGTCCGTTAAAACTCGAATTGAATTAACCGACTTTTTCTAAAAATAGCGAGTGTTCAGGCTGCCAGGCGACTAAGCGATCATTCATAATTTTGATTGCGTCGCCGAGGTAGAGCGACTTACCACTGTTCAACAAGAGTTCAGGTTGCGCGACGATACATAAAGACGCCTGTTGATTGGTCTCCACAACCATCAGTAGTGCTTGTTCATTATTACTGGTGAGTGTAGCGAGTACCATTTCACCCACCGATGGCTGTATGGCTTGATGACGAGGAGTGAAGTGCCAGCTTTTCGGCATCTGCGGTTTCAGGAACCGATACGCAATTAGGCCATGAATAATCAGGTGCTTGGATTGTGTCTCGTCCAATGCCGTATCACGGCAGCTTTCCGCGAATTGAGAGAAAAGTGTCGCATCATCTACGCAGAAGGGATGAGAAGAAAAAGCGTCTGGAATAAGCATTTTAGATGAGAACTGAGAAATGAAGCTCGAACCATCGTTAAAATCTAACATAACGGAACCTTGATCCGTATCATAGTGCCACTGCCAGCAATCATCGGGTTTTAAATTCATCAATTACCCCTAAATAGTATTGAGCTTTAATAATAAATTATTAGTAAAAAAGTTATTCATTAGAAAATCGGAATAAAATATAAACGACATCGCACAAAAAATACACCATTTTATCTGTGCGAGTCGAATAATAGTGGTTAAATACCCATCACAATATTTTTAATTAATTTTGGTCCGTGATAAATAAAACCAGAATAAACTTGTAATAACGTCGCGCCTGCCGCGCGTTTTTCTTTCGCTGCCATCAGTGAATCTATGCCACCTACACCGATAATGGGCAATGCGCCGTTTAATTCACTGTGTAATTGTTTAATGATTTCGGTCGACTTTAACTGTACTGGACGACCACTTAAACCACCCGCTTCGTTAGCGTAAGGTAAGCCTGTTACTAACGAACGGTCCAAGGTTGTGTTAGTCGCGATCACACCATCTATATTATGTCGGACCAAACTGTCTGCCACTTGAATTAATTCCTCGACCGAAAGATCCGGCGCGATCTTCACGACAACAGGGACATATTTCAAATGCCGCTGTTGAAGAACCTGTTGCTTATTTTTAATGGCCGCCAATAATTCATCCAGTGCTTCACCGTATTGCAGCGATCGTAATCCAGGGGTATTAGGTGAAGAAATATTGACGGTGATATAGCTGGCATGAGCATAGACTTTTTCCATGCAAAATAAATAATCATCGCTCCCCTGTTCAACAGGCGTATCTTTATTTTTGCCAATATTAATGCCCAAAATGCCACGATAGCGAGATGACTTTACGTTCTCAACCAGTTGGTCGACGCCCTGATTATTGAATCCCATACGGTTAATGATCCCCTCCGCTTGTTCAAGACGGAACAGCCGAGGCTTATCATTGCCAGCTTGTGCGCGCGGGGTAACAGTACCAATTTCAATAAATCCGAAGCCCATGGCGGCAAACGCATCAATACATTCACCATTTTTATCCAACCCAGCAGCCAATCCGAGAGGGTTTGGAAAAGTGATACCCATACATTCGACCGGCTTATTGGCTAAGCGTTGTGTGATCAATGTTTCGAAGGGCGTTCCGCTAACTTTTTTTAACGCATGAAGAGTTTGTTCATGGATTTTCTCGGCATCAAACTGGAATAGCGCAGAACGAATTAATGGATACAACATTTCCCCTCCAAAAGGCTGACAATAGTGATAGCAACAGGCTTCAGTCAGGGTGGGATGGTAGCATTTTTATGCAAAAAGTAAATTTAACTTGCGTGGTAGCAAAAAATAAGCTCTAGGCAATTAACCTAGAGCTTTAAGGGGTGAGCGTTAAGCGGCTAACGCTTTGGTGATCTTCTCGTAAAGATCCCGAGAAAGATTATCCAGTTTCAACAGTTGCTCAAGGGCTGCACGCATCAGCTTTTGACGGCCTTCATCGTAACGTTTTAAGCGAATTAAGGGCTCAATCATCCTTGCCGCGATTTGTGGATTGCGGTGATTGAGATCCGTTAGCATTTCAACCAGGAATTGATAACCTGAACCGTCTTCAGCATGGAAAGCGGCTGGATTCGATGAACAGAACGCCCCAATTAAGGATCGTACGCGGTTAGGGTTCTTCATCGTAAACGAGCGATGAGTTAATAACTGACGGACGTGGTCGACAATCTGCTCACCGGGACGTGTGGCTTGCAAAATAAACCACTTATCCATCACTAAGCCATCCTGATACCAACGGTCATCCCACTGGGCAAGTAGTTGCTCTGCCGCAGGGAGTTGTGCGGACACTGCACTGCTGATCGCCGCTAAAGCATCGGTCATATTGTTCGCCGTTTGGTACTGCGTAACGGCTAATTGTTCACCAAGCGCTACGTCTGAGAAGACGAGGTAGGATAAGGCGATGTTTTTCAGGGCGCGTTTACCAATGTCTTGTTCTTCAACTCGGTACTCTGCGCATTGATTACCTTCATAAGCGGCCTTGAGTTCTTTCACTAAGGCGCTAGCAAGCAGTTGTAACAGCGAGGATCTTACCGCTGCGATCGCCGTAGGATTGATGACGTCAAACCATTCAGCAATTTCGTTTTCCGAAGGTAGGGTGAAGATCTGTGCTTTCAAGGCAGGATCAATTGACTCGTCAACCAATACTGCACGGAATGCATCCACCACATGACGGGGTACGGATAGCGACTGCTGCTGTGCGAATCGAGATATATTCAGTTTAAGGTAGATGGCTAATAGGCTTTGCGCCGCATCCCAACGTGTAAAGGCGTTACGCGCATGTTGCATCAAGAAGGTGAGTTGCGCATCACTCCATTGATAATGCAGTTTTACTGGCGCAGAGAATTCGCACAATAACGCAGGTGTTGGCTGGAACCAAACCTTATCAAAGACAAAAATTTGCGTAGACTCAGTGACGTTAAGCACCGGATCGATGGCCTCACCCTTATACTGCAGTGGAATCACCTGCCCTTCGTTATCGTACAATTCTATCGCTAACGGAATATGAAGCGGTTTTTTCTCAGCCTGATCCGCGGTGGCGGGGGTCTCTTGGCTTACCGTCAGCGTATAGGTCTCGCTATTGGGATCGTAATCGTCCTCAACCGTTAGCACTGGCGTACCCGATTGACGATACCATTGACGGAACTGGGTTAAGTCGATACCGGAAGCCTCTTCCATCGCTTTGACGAAATCTTCGCAGGTCGCAGCACTGCCATCATGGCGTTGGAAATAGAGGGCAATTCCGGCTTGGAATTTCTCTTCTCCTAGCAAGGTATGGATCATCCTAATGACTTCCGAACCTTTCTCGTACACTGTCAGGGTATAGAAGTTGTTCATCTCCATCACTTGCTCAGGACGGATTGGATGCGCCATTGGGCTAGCATCTTCAGCAAACTGCGCACCACGCATAACGCGGACATTATCGATACGGTTCACCGCCCGTGAACCTAAATCAGAACTAAATTCCTGGTCGCGGAAAACAGTAAGTCCCTCTTTTAAACTTAACTGAAACCAATCACGGCATGTCACACGGTTACCGCTCCAGTTATGGAAGTATTCATGACCGATCACCGCTTCGATACCAAGATAATCTTTATCGGTAGCCGTTTCCGGTTTAGCAAGAACGTATTTAGAGTTGAAAATATTCAAGCCTTTATTTTCCATCGCCCCCATATTGAAGAAATCGACGGCAACGATCATAAAAATATCTAGGTCATATTCTAAATTGAAACGTTGTTCATCCCACTTCATGCTCTGCTTTAGCGACGTCATCGCCCAGCCAGCGCGATCAAGATTCCCTTGATCGACAAAGATCTCTAAAGCGACCTCACGTCCGGATTTGGTAGTGAACGAATCACGTAAGACCTCGAATTCTCCCGCAACTAATGCAAAGAGGTAACAAGGTTTTGGGAAGGGATCTTGCCATGTGATCCAGTGTTGACCATTCTCTAATTCGCCACCATCAATACGGTTGCCATTGGAAAGGAGATAAGGATAGCGCTGCTTATCGGCATAAATCGTTGTACTAAAACGTGCTAAGACATCGGGACGATCTAAGTACCACGTAATATGATGAAACCCTTCTGCTTCACATTGAGTACACAGAGCATCGCCTGATTTATAGAGGCCTTCAAGCGCGCTATTTTGATCAGGATGGATTTCATTCTCAATCTCGAGTGTGAAATGTTCAGGAACATTACGCAGTAGTAAGTTACCCGCCTCGACTGAATAATCCTGCCACGCGTTGCCATTTATTTTTACACTGACGAGAACTAGTCCTTCTCCCTGTAAAAGTAGGTCTTTCGCAGACGCGTCGCAACGCTTAACTTGGCTTACCGCCAACACCTTGGTCTTTTTTTCATCCAAGTGAAAAGTTAAATCGATGTCGGTGATGGTAAATTCAGGCGCGGTGTAATCTTTGCGATATTTAACGTGAGGTTGCTGTGTCATGCCATGTCCATGTCAATGATAGAGTGTTAAGTCAAAGTCTAGGCGCTCTCTATACCAGATTCCAGTCCTCGACGGCAAGTCGCCTCTTCTAAGAACATAAATTTAACATTTAGCACAATTTATTCTCGATTTCGCTAATAATCTATGATGTGATCCAATTCACTTTTTAGTGCGACAAGTTATACTGTTGCCTGATATAACGACTTTTTCTGCCGGGCTGCAGAGCGACAATGTCCAAAGGATGCCGATAAGCACTATGAAACCACTTGCTTCTCCGATACTGACCACGCTTCTTGATACAGATGCTTATAAATTGCATATGCAGCAAGCGGTGTTTCATCGTTATCGACATTTATCCGTCACCGCAGAGTTCCGGTGCCGGGGTGATGAACAACTCGGATGTTATGCCGAAGAAATCACTACGCAAATTAATCTGATGCAGCAACTGGCATTAACGGATGAGGAATATCGTTATTTAGCCTCACTGCCCTTCTTCACTATTGATTATCTTAATTGGCTTAAGACTTTCCGGTTTACTCCGCAACAAGTTCAGGTGAGTAATCAACAAGGCCACTTAGTCTTGACTATCACTGGGCCTTGGATTGAAGTTATTCTGTGGGAAGTGCCTTTATTAGCGCTAATCTCTGAAATCGTTCATCGTGATCGTTCCCCTACTGTCACAGATGCCGACGCATTGGCTTTACTCAATACTAAATTAGCTAAGTTTAAAGCGGACTCGGCTGGTCTCGACATGTCACGCTTCAAATTAATGGATTTTGGTACACGCAGACGCTTCTCCCAATCCGTTCAAGAATCCGTGGTCGCAGAGTTGGTAAGGGAAGTGCCTTGGCTGGTGGGTACCAGTAATTACGATATTGCTCGTCGCCATCAATTGGCACCTGTCGGGACGCAAGCCCACGAATGGTTTCAAGCCCATCAGCAGATCAGTTCGCAGTTAGCGCACAGTCAACGTGCGGCCTTACAAGCTTGGCTGGAAGAGTATAACGATCTGCTTGGAATCGCCTTGACTGACTGTATCGCGACTGATGCTTTTTTGCGCGATTTCGGTTTCAATTTTGCCAATCGTTACCAAGGTGTTCGCCATGATTCCGGTGATCCCGTTGCCTGGGGCGAGAAAATTATTAACCATTACCGCTCTCTTGGGATTGATCCTCGCGAAAAAACCTTAGTTTTTTCTGACAGTTTAACGTTGGATAAAGCACTGGAGCTCTACCGCCACTTCGATCCACGAATCAATATTATTTTTGGTGTGGGTACGCGTCTCACTTGCGATCTTCCTGGTGTTAGCCCATTGAATATTGTGATTAAGTTGACCAGTTGTGATGGAAAACCCGTGGCGAAATTATCTGATAGCCCAGGAAAAACCATCTGCCAAGACATTTCTTTCGTCAAAGCGTTGGAAAAAGCGTTCGACTTACCGAAGATTAATTGTACAAGCTAACCTAAGGCCAGAGATAATCTGGCCTAATCCTTTTTTTCTATCTATTTTGCTTGTTTACTTACCCTGCCTGAGTAACATATCCTACGTAATTCAATAGTGATTCCATCTAACAGAGAGATAATTATGAGCATAGTGCCTGTCGTGGACGTGCTAGACGGTCGTGTAGCTGTAGAGTCTGAAGTTACAGTGCGTGGCTGGGTACGTACCCGTAGAGATTCCAAAGCTGGTATTTCCTTTATTGCCATTTATGATGGCTCCTGCTTTAATCCTGTTCAGGCGGTTGTAAATAATTCGCTTACTAATTATCAAGATGAAGTTCTGCACCTCACTACAGGCTGTTCGGTTGAAGTGACGGGAACTGTCGTGGCTTCTCCAGGACAAGGTCAATCTTTCGAGATTCAAGCGACTGCAGTCAAGGTCGTAGGGTGGGTAGAAGATCCGGATAGCTACCCAATGGCGGCAAAACGCCACAGCATCGAATATCTTCGTGAAGTCGCCCATTTACGCCCGCGAACCAATTTAATTGGCGCTGTAGCGCGCGTACGTAATACCTTAGCTCAAGCTATTCACCGCTTCTTTAATGAAGAAGGGTATTTTTGGGTCTCAACCCCGCTGATCACTGCATCGGATACCGAAGGTGCTGGCGAGCTATTCCGCGTCTCGACACTGGATATGGAAAATCTGCCACGTAACGATCAAGGTAAAGTCGACTACAGCCAAGATTTCTTTGGTAAAGAGGCGTTCCTGACTGTATCAGGTCAGTTAAACGGTGAGACCTATGCGAGCGCATTGTCTAAAATCTATACCTTTGGCCCAACGTTCCGTGCAGAAAACTCTAATACCAGTCGTCACTTAGCTGAATTCTGGATGGTCGAACCTGAAGTCGCGTTCGCCCATTTAGACGATGCAGCTGCCTTGGCGGAAGCGATGTTAAAATATTGCTTTAACGCAGTATTAAAAGAACGCGCCGATGATCTCGCCTTCTTTGCCGAGCGCGTAGATAAAGAAGCCATCAGTCGTTTAGAGAAATTTGTCAGCAGCGATTTTGCCCAGATTGATTACACCGATGCGATTGATATTCTTATAAACTCTGGACAGTCTTTCGAAAACCCAGTCGAATGGGGAATAGACCTGTCTTCAGAACATGAACGCTACTTAGCTGAAAAACATTTTGCTGCGCCTGTCGTCGTTAAAAACTATCCGAAAGACATCAAAGCCTTTTATATGCGTTTAAATGATGATGGTAAGACTGTTGCGGCAATGGATGTCTTAGCGCCAGGTATCGGTGAAATTATTGGTGGCTCTGAGCGTGAAGAGCGTTTAGACGTATTAGACCAACGTTTGGCTGAGATGGGATTAAATAAAGAAGATTACTGGTGGTACCGTGATTTACGTCGCTACGGTACTGTTCCGCATTCAGGCTTTGGATTGGGCTTCGAACGTCTTGTGTCCTATGTTACTGGCGTACAAAATGTGCGGGATGTGATTGCTTTCCCTCGTACCCCTCGCAGCGCAAATTTCTAACATTAGCCTCTCTGATAAGAATCCGCTTCGGCGGATTTTTTTTTGCCCATTGATAAAGATCATTGCAACAAAAATAAAGTCACATTATGTTACTTATTGATACGACTATAAATGTGATGTGCATCTTTATTTCGTTTCAACACACTTGTAAATAGTGCTAATAATGCTATTCAATACGAGCCCGCGATGGGCTTTCTAAATCTAAAACATAAAAAAAATTAATAATAATGCCAATGAGGGTATTAATGATGAAGCGCAAAGTTCTTTCACTACTGGTTCCAAGTCTTTTAGCACTCTCTTCAGCGCAAGCTGCAGAAATTTACAATAAAGACGGTAATAAACTAGATTTATACGGCAAGGCTGTTGGTTTACATTATTTTTCGGGTGACAACAGTAATAATGGCGATTTCTCTTACATTCGTTTCGGTTTTAAAGGTGAAACGCAAATCAATGAGAATATGACCGGCTACGGTCAATGGGAATACAACATCCAAGCTAACAATACTGAAGGCGGCGATGCACAAGATGGGAATAAAACCCGCCTAGGACTTGCCGGTCTTCGCTTTAATCAGTATGGCTCAATCGATTATGGCCGTAACTACGCCATCGCTTATGATGCGCTGAGCTATACCGATATGCTGCCAGAGTTTGGCGGTAACTTCAGTTACTCTGACTCCATGACAGGTCGTACTACCGGTGTTGCCACCTACCGTAACACTGATTTCTTCGGGTTAATCGAAGGATTAAACGTTGCCCTGCAGTACCAAGGTAAAAACGAACGCGATAATGCGCAGCTTTCGAATGGTGATGGCTGGGGTCTTTCCTCCAGTTACGCTCTACCATATGGTTTTGGTATCACGGGAGCTTACCAACAGCAAAACCGTACCACCAAACAACATAATATGGACTACGGCAGCGGCGATACCGCAAGCGTCTGGGCCGTCGGTCTAAAGTATGATAGCGCACCGGTTTATGTGGCCGTCACTTATGCTGAAGGGCAGAACGCGACGCGTATAAGCAGTGATATTAACGGTGTTTCAAAAGCCGGTTTTGCCAATAAAACACAAAACTTTGAGGCAATAGCCCAGTACCAATTCGATTTCGGTCTACGTCCATCCCTAGCCTTCATTCAATCTAAAGCTAAGGACGTTGAAGGAATTGGTGATGTTGACCTAGTGAAATATATTGATGTTGGCGCGAGTTACTACTTCAACAAAAACATGTCGACCTACGTTGATTACCGCATTAATCAGTTAGGTAATAACAATAAACTCGGTATTAACAACGATAATATCGTTGCGACGGGTCTTGTCTACCAATTCTAAGTCTTGGAAGGGGCTACTTTGCTCAGTAGCCTCTTATCTCTGCATCATTCTCAGAAAATTTATCAGTAAGAGTTGTACGCACTTCAGCATACCGCTACCCTAAGTTCACGACACCTCAATTCGGATGTAATTATGTTTGAATCAATTCCTGCTGCGCCCGCTGATCCTATTCTGGGGTTAGCTGATTTATATAAGAGCGATCTTCGCCCCAATAAGATTAATTTAGGCATAGGGGTTTATAAGAACGAAACCGGCCATACCCCTGTTATGGTCAGTGTTAAAAAGGCTGAACAGCAGTTATTAGAAACCGAAACAAGCAAAAATTATCTCAGTATTGAGGGCTATACCGCCTATGCGCAGGCTAGCCAACGCTTACTTTTTGGCGCGGGTAATCCTATTCTTGAGACTCAATGCCTCAATACCGCGCAGACCCCTGGTGGAACGGGCGCATTACGTGTCGCAGCGGATTTTCTTGCGCAACATACGACAGCCAAACGCATTTGGGTCAGTAACCCCAGTTGGCCGAATCATCACAATATTTTTACAGCAAGTGGCTTAGACGTTGCTACCTATACCTATTATCAGCCAGAGACACATACTCTGGACTTTACAGCGATGCTTAACGCTTTAGAGTCTGCTGAAGCGGGCGATGTCGTGCTACTCCACGGCTGCTGCCATAATCCAACAGGTATCGACCCCACTTTAGAACAGTGGCAGCAGCTTTCTGAGCTCATGCTGCGTAAATCGTTACTCCCTCTGTTCGACTTTGCCTACCAAGGCCTTGGTCAAGGTTTAGATGACGATGCACAGGGTCTACGTTTATTTGCGCAATCGCATCAAGAATTTATCGTTTGTAGCTCCTACTCCAAAAATTTTGGTTTATATAATGAGCGTGCGGGTGCCTTTACGCTAAAAACCACCACACCACAAGCAGGCAGCGCTGCGTTCAGTCAAGTCAAAGCCGTTATCCGTGCGAATTACTCGAACCCTCCTTCACATGGTGCATCAATCGTTACAACAATTCTCCATGATGACACCCTAAGAGCGATATGGGAGCAAGAGCTATTAGAAGTTCGCCAGCGTATTCAGCGCATGCGTCAGTTATTTGTACAGACTTTACAAGAAAAAGGCGCCATACAGGATTTCTCATTTATTAATAAACAAAATGGGATGTTCTCCTACAGCGGTTTAACCAAAGAACAAGTTACGCGGTTACGTGAAGAGTTTGCAATCTATGCTGTGGCATCAGGACGGATCAATATTGCAGGGATGACCCCAGAAAATATGTCCCGTCTCTGTGAATCAATTATTAATGTCACGCGATAAGTACTCTTGCCCGGCAACCGCCGGGCAAAAATCAACGAAGAAAGGGATTAGTTAATCGTTCATGACCGAGGGTTGAACCGGGGCCGTGACCGGGGATAAAAGTGACATCATCCCCGAGTGGTAATAATTTTTTTTCAATAGACGCGATCAGTTGTTGCGCGTTACCACGAGGAAAATCACTCCGCCCAACGCCCCCTTTAAAGAGCACGTCGCCAGAAAACAGTAATCGTTGTTCCGCCTGATAAAAGACGATATGGCCAGGCGTATGGCCGGGGCAATGTAACACACTTAACTTAACCGCCCCAAGTTCTACACACTCCCCTTCATTTAACCATTGGTCTGGATAAAACACCGGACAATGCGGAAAACCAAACATTGCACTTTGCTGAGGTAGACTCTCAAATAGAAAATGGTCATCGCGATGGGGGCCTATCAATGGCACTTGAAACGCTTGCGCCAATACCTTTGCCGCGCCGACATGGTCTAAATGACCATGTGTCAGTAAAATTTTCTCTAACTTGATGGGATGTTGGCGCAGCAGAGCGATAATTTTGTCGGCCTCACCACCCGGGTCGATCAGCGCAGCTTTGGCGGTTTTAGTACAGACCACCAGGCTACAATTTTGCGAAAAGGCGGTTACCGGAATCAGTTGATAGGTAAGAGTACTCATTGAATTCTTCACGTTAGGACCAATGCCGAACTGGACCAGTATCGATATGGACAAAATTACTCTTAGGGTAATACCCCACTCCACCTGCACTCATTTTAAGTGCGGCTTTGCGCACATTACTCAGCGCAATGCCTTCAATATGAAAATCCATTGCTTGGCCTAACGTGTGATAGCTGTGCTTAGCAACTCCGCTGTGAGCACTTCTACCCCGTAAATGATTGTTCGTGGCAATGCTGCGAAAACCAGAAACCAGTTGAATAGGTTTACGAGTTTCCAGCATCACTTGTAAACGGTAGATATGTTCAAAAAGGTGTGGGTCAATCGCATGAATTTTATCTGCTCGATAATCACGGAAGAAATGATTAAGTCTTGCAAGCTCACTTGGGTTGTAAGTTTTACCGTTAAAAAATTCTGCTTGTAAACTCTCACCGGTATTGATGTTATTCAACGTCAGAATTTTTGGTCGCGAGGTCGATAAAGAGGCTTGTGCGAAGTGTGGTAAGCAAGATAAGCCCGCTGCAGCTGAGCCAAGTAAGAGCAATTTACGGCGATGTGAATCAATTTTTTCCATGGGCATAACATCCGCGAGACAAGAGGACAAAAAAACAACAGAGGAACCATACTCAGAGTGTTGCCCTTCGTCAAGACTCAGACATGAGAACGATCAACTTAATTACACTTAGTAAAAAATTCAGCTGGCTTAGTCGCCAGCTGAGGGAAAACTAGAGTAAAAACTTCTCGGCGTTACTGATTGAGCTCCATCCCGATCGTGCCAATTGGTCATAATTATAGATATCAGTACGGAATTGCGCCTGACCATCGTCGCTGACCCAAGCCGTTAGGTAATAAAGATTAACGGGGATACGGTGACGAATCGAAATAGGTCGAGTAGTGCGGCTATCCAAGGTCGATGAAATACGACTCTGATCCCACCCTACATCTTTTAGTAACAAACCGGCCAACTGTGCCGCTTTATTGACACGTACACAGCCTGAGCTGATTGCTCGTATATCCTGCTGAAATAGCCCATGATTTGGCGTGTCGTGTAAATAGATAGCATCAGAACTCGGCATATTAAATTTATAGCGTCCAAGGGAATTCTGCGGTCCCGGTGATTGCTGTACGCGATAAGGGAACGCTGAAGCTGAGACAGTTTGCCAGTTAACGCTTGCTGGATTAACCGGTGTTGCATCGGCTCCCCATCCAGAGTAGAGGGTGAAGTTATGCTTCGCTAAATAACTGGGATCCCTGCGTAATTTCGGTACTAAGTCTTCTCGAATTAAGGTATTCGGCACCGTCCAGGGTGGATTGAGGACAACACTGTTCAATGCGCTACGCATTAACGGTGTTTTCCTTTCCGGACGGCCAACAATAACGCGTGAGGAGAGGATGGTCTTGCCTTCTACATAATAATTCAGTGAATAGTTGGCAATGTTAACCATGATGCCATTATGCATATCATCAGGTAATAAACGTAAACGTTGCATATTCAATGCAAGCAGCGTTGCACGCTGGTGCGGAGTAATATTCAACCACTCACGGGTTTTGAAACCGATAATACCGTCGTCGGTTAACCCCTGCCAATGTTGGAATCGTTTGACTGCCGAAACCATCGCATCGGAATAAATACTCTCGGCAGGGCCACTGCTTACCGGCATTGACGTTGACGATGCCGGTGATGGGGATAACATTCTTTGCTGACTCGCTGCACTGACCGGTTGAGGTTCAGGTGACGGAGACTGAGCAGGTTCAGAGGCCGCAGGAATTGAGGCTTGGGCTTGCGCCTCACTTAGCCAACCTGCACGCACTAAGAGCTGTCTAAGCTGCGGTACCGAAGGGTCACTATCGCCAGGACGTAATGTTCTATTCAACTCCAGCTTTGGCCAAGGTTTATTATCAGCCAGTAATACCACCAGCGCTTTTTGCATCGGACGATATTGTGGATGCTGTGGCATCAATCCATCGATAAAATGCTGAGTGGTACCATGATTTACGGCTTGTATCCAGCGTCCTACTAATGATGAACTTGGTGCAGTGAGGCGAAAACCGTTCGGACCATAAAACCAACTTTCCCCTTGTGCGGGTGCAGCATTCACAAATTGCAAATAACCTAACAACGCGTCGGAAAGCACTACATCGCGTGCATCGCTGGATAAGTCACTACGGGTTAAGACCGATAGCCACCGAGCAAATTGCGGCTGCACGCCAGATAATGCCACCTCAGAAAGCTGCTGCTCAAAACTGTGAATGGCGGCTTCATCCGTCCATAACGGTTGCTGATGATATTGACGATAGATCGAGGTCAACAAACTTCCATAGTAGGGCGAAACACCGGAGGGTAAGGCTTGGTAGACCGAAGAAATACGCGGGCTAGAAGTATTAGTATGATTGATAGGTGAGCTCGCCTGTTCAGGGGCTGCTTGCGCTGCCATTGAACTGCCGATCGCTAGTGACATACCGCCGAATAGCAATACCGGTTTGAGTTGAAAACACTTTAGAAACATCCCTGACTCCTTACCTTGTTTAGACACGCACCAAAAAGTTCAATGTTTTTTATTATTTTCTTCCTTTGAAGTGTAAACGAAAAAACGACATTTGTTATAATCAAATGTCGTTTAATCGGGAAAAATTGATAATTCTGCTTTATCTAATTTAGTTCATTCAACGATTCCGAGGGGACCTGTGCTGGGGAGACCTCAGGGGAAAATCCTTTTAATCCAACCACATGAACATGCTCAATCTCATTAACGACTTTACGTATTAATTTATACGTCGTGCCTTTTTCCGGGCTAATATTTTCTGGTGCCGCGATCACTAATTGCATCTCAAGCCGTTCACATAATTCAAAGAGTGTGGCAATTGAGCGTGCATCAAGACGGGCCGCTTCATCTAAGAACAGTAAGCGACACGGAGAAATATCTTTCCCTCTCAAACGACGAGATTCATCTTCCCAACTTTGTACCACCATGACCAAAATAGACATCCCGGTACCGATCGCTTCACCCGTCGAAAGCGCCCCGCTCTCGGCACGTAACCATCCGTCAGAGCCGCGATTCACTTCTACTTCCATCTCCAAGTAATTACGGTAATCCAGTAATTCTTCACCGATGACTTGTGGAGTGCGGCTCCCTAGATCGATATGGGGATTAAGACGTTGATAAAGTTTCGCTAAGGCTTCAGAGAAGGTCAAGCGTTGACTATTGAACAGGTCCTGATGCTGCTCATGATCTTGAGCCAGCGTCTCCAAGAGCATTGAGTGTGCTTCACGGACATTGACATTTAAGCGTACGCTATTGACCTGCCCGAATTTCACCGCTTGTAGACCTTGGTTCAATTGGCGGATACGTGTTTGCTCGCGTTGAATCGTTTTACGGATAATATTCGCGGCACTGCGTGAACTGATCGCCAGCGTTTGCTCGCGCGACGTTAACTCTTCCGTTAATCGGTTAAGCTCGATTTCCATCTGTTCGATAGCTTCGATAGGGTCATCGGTACGGATGATATCTTGACGAATACGTTCACGCAGGTGCTGATAAACCGCGATAAAGAAGCGAATTTTGCGCTCTGGAAAACGTGGCTCTTCTGAGAGTCGTAATACATCGCGCAAATGTTCATTATCGGCCACTGCTAAGCGCAATGCCCCCAGCGCTTTATCCGACATTGAGCGCAGTTCATCGCCGCCGAGATAGGCAAGTTCACGACGATGTAAGCGTCTCTCCAACCCGTTCTCTTTAACTAAACGCAGGACCGTACACCAACCTGCTTTAGCGCTGACGACCTGATTACGACTCTGGCTATAATCCCGTTCAACCTTACGTAAGCGTTTTTGTAAGGACTCCATTTCCGCTTCACAGAAGGTCAATTGTTTTTCCAATTGATGACGACGAGCGCGGTTATGGCTTAACTGATGGTAGAGTGAATCTCGCAATTCTTTTGCTTGTCGCTCTGCATTCGGATCAGCTTTTGCTCCCAGTGCTTGCATCTCTTGTTGCAGCTCAGAGAGCATATCACGCTTCGCGTCGTAAGAGCTTTTTAACGAGGCAAGCAACTGGCTGCTTTGGGCTAATTGTTGCTGATGCTGGCGTAGGCGATCACGAAGCTCGGCACGCTCGCTCTCGGCGTGTTCCAACTGCTGACGTAATTTTTGCGTTAAATCGCTATTGCCATCAACCATTCCTTCTGCTTCAAAATAGTTAAAGTGCGCACGACGTTGGACCACCTCCGTCAGGGCAAAGGCTTGCTGACGGTAAGCACGCTGCTGCTGCTGTGCAGTGTGGTAATCGTCCTGTAACTGTTGATGTTGTTCCGGATCGCTTTGTAGTACGCCAATCATCGGTTCCAATTTGGCTAATTTCTGCCCAAATTGATGTAAGAAGCGCGCAGCGTCTTGCGCCTCTTCAACCTGTTCACGTAGCTCTTCATATCGATCCGCTAACGTCTCGTCTAACAGTAAATTAACGCGTGGAAGGAGACGGTTGAGGTGTGCAACGCCTTCACGGGCACTCTCAAATTGCTGACGTTGCTGCTGCGTATTCGCTTCATGTTGCGCCATCGCCCGTTCAATATCGGTACGACGCGTTGTGAGCTGGCGGATTTGCGCTTCAGGATCTTGTTCAAAAGCAATGGCCAAATGGCTGCCAATAAAGCGACTGAATGATTGGTGTAGGCGCTGTGACTTCTGGACATCGAAAGAGAGTGTGGCATATTTTTCGCTTAACACATCACGCTCTTGAGAGAGAAGTTCCAATTGGTTTTCACGTGCTGCGCGACCAAACAGAGGCACTTTCGGGAAACGTGAATAGCGCCACTGACGATCAGCGGTTTTAACCACTACCGCTTGGTTCAACTCTTCAACACTAAAGACGCTGTCGTCAAAGGATTGTGGATCCCCTTCAATCAAGTAGAGATCTTCAGGACAATCTTCAAGATCGGCTAATAGTGCCTGTACTGGCGCCAATTCTGGAACAACGATCGCATGACGAGAAGGACCGTATAATGCCGAGAAGTAAGGCGCATCCTCAAGGGTAACGTCATCATAAATTTCCGATAACAACACACCACCAAACTTCTCAGCCAGATGGTTTAAGCGACTATCTTCCGCTCCGCCTGGTTGACTTAGGCGTTCGATTTGCTGTTCAACTTGACGTCGACGGCTTGCCACTTCATCACGTTCGACGGTGGTTTCACGCTCGCGTTCCAGCAGATACTGCATATATTCGGTCACCTGACTGCTTTGCGTAAAGACTTGACCGGTCTGTTCGCTCAATTGTGTCAGGATTTCTTGTGCCGCTAACCAATGAGGCGCTCGATTGGTCAGAGTACTGATTTTTTCACGGATTTGATCCAAGGATTGGCGATGGAGTAAACGTTGCTCACTGGCTTCGTCTACGCCCGCACCAAGCTGTTCAATACGTGCTTCATATTCGCGATGTAAGTCCTCTAGTGCATCAGCTTCAAACTGCTGCCCTTGGCGTTTACAGAACTCAACCAACAGACGTTCCGCATCATGCTGTTCGCGGAGCCGTTGTTCCAATTCAGAGAGGCGTAGGCGTAATGAAGGTAATTGGTCAGCAAGATGGCGCTGTTGTTGCGCCTCACGCAGCACTTCACGCCCTACTTGCCACGCCTCGCCACGATTGATGGGACCCCTAATTTGTTGAACCAGTTCTAGCGCTTGATTAAATTGGCTGTGTGCAGCTTGAGCGACACTGAGCTTTTGTTCTAAGTTGAGCAGTAAGTGCGTCGCATCCTCTTCACGTGCCTGAAAACGTGCCTGCCATTCTGCCGCATTGTCAGACGATAAATCATCAAGGTGACACAGGTCTTTTGCGCGCTGAAGCGCATTTATCGCCTGCTGATATTGAATTGCACGCGTTTGCTGTACATCAAGCGCTTGTTGAAAGTTAGCTAGCTGACTTTTAAGTTCATCCACTTCAATCTCAGAGGCCTCAACGTTCGCTTGATGCTCTTCGTTGATCTCTTGTGCTTCAGCCACCACCTCTTGTTGCTCTTCTAGACGATAAGAGAGCTCTTCGATCTCGTTTTCATAACGCTCGATTTTTTCTTGTTGGCGTACCGCATTCTGCACTACAGTAAGGTGATCACTGGCCGCTTGATATTCGCTTTCCAAGTCCCCTTCAGCCCCAACATGTTCGGATAGCTCGCGGGCCATTTCTACATGACGGAACTGTTCGGTGTTAAGTTGATGGCGACCCGTCAGTAACTCTTGACGCAGTGCAATCGCCCCATCCAAATTGATACGGCGATCATTGGCATGGCGCATATAGTCAGAAGCAACGTACTGGGTCGCTTCAGTAATGAGGTGTTTGAATAGACTCCGATCCGCTTGGGTGACACGAATAGCTTCGAGTGTCATTCTGTTTTCACGTAATGCCCCTTCCATATCTTGGAAAGCCTTACGCACCCCACCGTTCTCAGGTAACAAATAATCGCGGAGTGAACGGGTGATGGTACTCGAAATCCCACCGTAGAGTGAGGCTTCAATTAATCGATAAAATTTACTGCGATCACTTTGGCTGCGTAAACGGCGAGGAACGATACCGTGATCAAACATCATGCTGTGATAATCGGTGACCGAACCGTACGCTTTAAAGGCCATGACCTGTTGCGCATCAATCCGTTCTTTGACTTCACTTAGTGGTCGCACCTTAGCCTGACGGCTATTCAATACTTCTGTCAATAAATCAGTCGGTAACGTGTCTTCTGGGACATCGTGAATACTGAAGGGTTTGATATCAACTTTTTTGTCACGACCGGCCACTTGTTGTAGCCTCACACCAACTAATGAGCGCTGTCCACGGGAGTTAACAACGTCTAACGCAGCATAACAGACACCTGGTCGAAGTTTACCGTGTAATCCTTTATCCCGTGAACCCGTTGTTGCACCGGCTTCAGTAGTATTACGGAAGTGCAAAAGGGTTAAGTCAGGGATCAACGCGGTGATAAAAGCCGCCATTGTCGTTGATTTACCCGCTCCGTTACCGCCTGATAAGGTCGTGACCAATTCATCGAGATCAAAGGTACGGGCAAAAAAGCCATTCCAGTTTATTAGGGTAAGCGAACGAAACTTTCCACGTTCAATCATGCGTCATCACCTTCTTGTTGCCCCTCGGCCACATCATCATCGGCACTCTCCTTTTCTTCATCAGTCAGGCCTGAACCGGTTTCTATTTCTACCGCTTCGCCTTCACGGATTAAGCGTAATTGCGCTTCTCGTGGGTCATCGCCGCTACGGACTTCCGCACCAAAACGAAAGACTGACTCTTTGATTCTAAATTTACTGCTATCGTTCGCCATAAACCACACCATTCCTAAGCGTCGTAAGCGGTTTAAGGAGGAACGTACCTTATCCAGTAGTTTTGCTCTGTCTACATCAGACCCGGTGGAACGTTGATTGACAAAACGTAGTAACTTACTCTCATCCGCCAAACTTAACAGTTCGTCATATAGCTCTTGAAAGGTAAAGATCCCCTCATTCGCTAATCGTTCAGGACTGAGATAGAGGTAGCATAAAATTTTACCGACCATCATATCTAATTCCGACAGCACCGAACGCGCAATCAAGGTTGTCGAACGTGGACGGAGATAGAAGAATCCTTCTGGTGCACGAACTAATTCCACATGGTAGCGCGTATAAAACTCAGCAAGTTCGTGCTCGAAGTCCATCAACAAAGCATGTTGGTCAAGATCTTCCAGACTAATATGGCGACCCGCACGCAGTTGACTGTCTAAGGCTGGAAATAAGGGGTTAGCAAGAGCTTGTGCCAATTTAACTGGCATTACTTGTTCAATATTTGTCGATGACATGTGCCTGCACCTTAGCGCCATATTCATTAATAGTGTGCCATTCAGCAGGCAATCCTGCTAAATCGGCTTCAGAAACCCCCAACTGCACCGCTTGGTCAACCACAATGCGTGCTAGGTCAAAATGTCGGGCTCGAGGGTATTGTGCGAGATAAAGCTTCATTACCTCTGCAAGATTTAGCGGTTTGCCTTCACGTCGATAGACCTGAAGCGCTTGTTCGATCATCGCCGCCAGTTGCTCGCGAATTTCATTAAATTCTTCAAATTCTAGTTCTGGCGGAAGTTCCCCCATCACATCATCGTTGCGTAACGTCATTTCGTCGTCACGCGTATCATATAACCGTTCAGCGCTGCTGTAGGTTAATGCCCAAGGCGCATCGAGATAGCCCTGTACTGATTGCCTTAACCGCTGTGCGAAGACACGGTTTTTATCTAAGTCGATCGCTGTCCGAATAAACTTGTGCACATGGCGATCATAACCAATCCATAAATCGATGGCTTGTTGGCCCCAACTGATAATTCTGTCTAATTTATTTTGCAATTCGAAAATTAATTTATCGATATAGGACAGGTCAGGGATGCCATAGATCGACTCTTGAATAACCAAGAGATGGGTTTGGAGTTTATCGCCCGCCGCTTCTAAGGTATCTTGCAGTTCACGCAAGGTTCCCGACGTTTCCGAAAGCAAGATTTCACAGCTGGAGATAGCGGCTCGCCAATCTTTATTTAATAAGTCTGCAATCTCTTGCTTGATTTGCTGTTGTTGCTCGTCCATTTGACGCTGAGTTAAATCAATGCTGTCAAAGATTTCTGCGACCGAATACTTAAGCGGTGCAAACACGTTGCGGTGCCAGTGGAATTGATCACCATCCTGATGAGCGTCATCCGCAGCGCGTTTCAGTTCCTGACCTACTATGGATAACTGCATCGACAAGCGTAAGGTTGAGAACTCTTTTTGCCGCACATAATAGTCTGTTATGCCGATCGCCAAAGGTGTTAAGCGATAAATTGCATAGCCTTCGGCTTGCTCGGAGGTGAATCGGTTAAGAATGCGCTGCTTAACCATATCGTTAATTGCATTGTTACCGCGAAGCTCAACCGTTTCTGGACTCTGTTCGAAGACATTACTGACATGCTTAAAAGCATCTAATAATTCAGTTTCCGTTAACTCGCCCTCAATACGTTCGCCATTAAGCGTTGCGATGGCGAGTAGAAAGGCTAATCGCTCAACGGGAAGAGAGATAGCAAAATCACTTTTACGGGCCCACGACACTAGCTCAGGTATGGTCTGGGTAAAATCACTCATAGCTCGTCCTTTATTGCGGGCTTACGTGCCGTGACGTGGATATAACGCCCTAAACTCATAAAAGGTTCCTGACGACTGTAACGCCGTTCCATTTCTATAATCCCCTCTTCACCGTTTGCTGAAGGAGGCAGATCGCGGATGAAGTCACTGAACACTCGAATTCCTGCTTTGCTTTCAATGTCAAAACCAACGTTTTGTAACCATTGCTCTACATCCGCCGGATCTCTTGGATGATCAGGCGAAAGTGTCTTTTTCTTTCGCTTCTTCATATGAGCGTTAAGATAACCGAAATTGCCTAAGGTTAAATTCTGCAGCGTTAAGCCATGAACGTTATAAAACATCAATGATAACACGCCACCCGGTGATAAGGTGTCGAATAAAGCAGCGAGTGTTTTTTCAGGCTCGGCGATCCACTCAAGCACCGCATGGAATAAGACGATGTCGACAGGATTTTCCAGCTGCTCACCGATTTGTTGAGCACTGGTTTGGATGAACGTCATCTGCGAATCAACACCCTGCTCTTTTGCGTGCTGTTTCGCACGGATCAACATCTGCTCAGAGACGTCACATAACGTAATGTGATGACCACGCTGCGCTAAGCCGGCAGAGATTTGACCTATCCCCCCTCCCGCATCAAGAATCGATAAAGCAGCATTGGGAAAAGTCGCCAAAATCTGATCTAACTCTTCCCAGAGTATAATCTGTCGTATACGCCCCTTAAGGGTGCCATAGATGTTTTGGGCAAAACGTTCTGCCAAATCATCAAAATTCCGATCCATCATAGTGATACTCCGCATAAACGACAGAGGAAATATGCTATTTTGTCACAGCTCTAATATGAATGGAGCTATTGCCTGCAGAATCCTGTGTTGGGTGCTGTTTTTTCGTTCAATTCGGTGCTATCTATGCTGTTTACACTAAAAAAAATAATAGGTGGCTTATTGCTACCGCTTCCATTTTTATTAGTAATGCTTGGTGTTGGACTGTTTTTATTGTGGTGTAGTCAACGTCAACGCCTTGCTAAAATCTGCCTTACGACTGCTTGGCTTCTGCTGCTATTATTAAGTTTACAGCCAGTTGCCGACCGCTTATTAACACCGATTGAGAACCACTACCCAACCCTAAACCATCCCACAGACGTTGCAGCAATTGTCGTACTCGGTGGCGGATACACTTATAACCCACAGTGGGCGCCCAGTTCCAACTTATTAGGAAACAGTTTACCAAGGATCACAGAAGGGATCAGACAATGGCGAATGAACCCCTCGGCTAAACTTATTTTTACCGGGGCCGCCGCGGGTGATAATCCACGCAGCAATGCAAGCGTGGCTGAACAGGTCGCGGAAACACTCGGGATCCCCAAAGATAAAATGGTAACCTTGGATGCCCCTCGTGATACTCGCCAAGAGGCGATTGCCGTGAAACAATTACTCGGAGATAAACCTTTTATTTTGGTGACCTCCGCCAATCATCTACCAAGAGCCCTGCAATTTTTCGCTGAGCAACATTTATCACCCATTCCGGCACCTGCCAATCAGTTAGCCATTCACTCACCACTAAATAGTTGGGAGCGAGTTATACCTTCGTCTTATTGGCTGAGCCATAGTGAACGGGCTTGGTATGAGGGTTTAGGAAGGGCTTGGCAGTGGATGACTCAAGGTTAGCCCCTGAGGGCTAACCAAGGCATTACGCTAAGACTTCTCGCACTCTTTCAAGATCTTCAGCCGTATCAACCCCTACAGTGGGTATCACTTGTGCTAGTGCGACGTGGATTTTTTCACCGTTCCACAATACTCGTAGTTGTTCAAGTAATTCGCACTGCTCGAGCGGGCAAGGTTCCCAAGTAATATATCGTCGAATAAATCCTGCGCGGTAAGCATAAATCCCGAGATGACGTTGGAACTGATCACCAATAGTGGCCTGAGACTGCGCAAAACGCTCACGATCCCATGGGATAGTGGCTCTCGAAAAATACAGTGCGTAGCCCTGTTTATCGGTAACGACTTTGACCGCATTAGGATTAAAGGCCTCATGCGCGTCAGTAATCGGTGCCGATAGCGTTGCCATGCCACATTCGGCACTGGCTAAGTTAGTTGCCACTTGTTTGATGATAACAGGCGGTATCAACGGCTCATCACCTTGCACATTGACAATAATTGTCGAATCATCAAATTTGTATTTTTCAATCACCTCTGCCAAACGTTCAGTGCCCGATTGATGATCGACACGGGTCATACAGACTTCACCGCCTGCAGCTTCAACCGCTGCCGCTACGTCAGCGTGATCGGTTGCGACGATGACTCGGTCAGCACCCGCAGCCCGTGCTTGATTCAACACATGAACAATCATCGGTTGACCGTGAATGTCGGCTAAAGGTTTACCCGGTAACCGCGATGAGGCATAACGTGCCGGAATGATTACCACAAAGCTCATTGTTAGCTCTCATCCGCAGTTAAGCTACGGGCTTCATTTTCCAATAATACCGGTATTCCCTCATGGATCGAAAAGGCTAACCTATCGGGTTTACAAATTAACTCTTGTTCTTGAGGATGGTAGTCAAGCTTACCGTGACACACAGGGCATGCGACGATGCCCGCTAAACGATGATCCATACAACCTCCAAATGAATAAATGAAGTAAGCTGCTAACGGGTATTTCCACAGTTAGCAGTGGGTAGCAGTGCCAATATTTTATTGAGTAAAACCTCAGCGTCAGGTTGAGGAAATTGTGCCTCAACGGGCAAATACCACCAGTTATCTAAAGCAAAACCTCGGCATTTAACCGCGTCCTTCTCCGTCATCAGCAGAGCGTAGCCGGGGCCCGCTAATCCCGAGATGTCTTCAAAGGTGTAAGCATAGTGATCGTTAAAAGCATGCTCTCTCTCGGGCACAATACCTTTCGCGCGTAGGGTTGAGAAAAAACGTGGTGGATAGCCAATACCCGCCAAGGCCACTGAGGGTTTATCTGCCAAAGCTGCTAGCGGTTGCGCGCGCCCCGTAGCCAAATTGATCCACTGCCGTGGGACAAGACGCATGGGGATCTCTCCCGCTTTCGCTTCGCCCCCATTTGTGATGACCGCATCGACGCTTGCTAAGCGTGAAGCCCGTTCACGCATCGGCCCCGCAGGAAGCCACCAGCCATTACCAAAACGTCTTTCACCGTCCACCACCACGATCTCAATATCGCGCTGTAAGGCATAATGCTGTAAACCATCATCGGTGATAATGATCGAAATATCTTTATGTGCCTGCAGCAGGGCTTGAATCGCCTCGCTACGTTTCGGCGCGACGGCAACCGGAGCACCTGTCCGTTGATGAATGAGCACCGGCTCATCACCCGCTTGGGCGACAGGTGTATCCTTGCTCAGGAGTAAAGGATAATGCTGCGCTTTGCCGCCATAGCCCCGAGATACTACCGCAGGCGTGTAGCCGCGTTGTTGAAGCTGTTCGACTAACCAGATCACGACAGGCGTTTTACCATTTCCCCCTACAGTGAGGTTACCCACGACCACAACCGGAACGGGTGCTTTCCAGCTTTTCTTTAGCCCAGACCGATAGACAAAACGGATGCCAGCAGTGATAGCGCCATAGAGCCAGGAGAGTGGTAAAAGGAGTCTCCACCCTGCCGATTCACCACTCCATAAGCGCGCAATCATTGTCCGAACTGGATACGATGGAGTTGCGCATAAGCACCCGCCTGTGCGAGAAGTTCTTGGTGCGTGCCGCGCTCAATGATTTGACCATCCTCTACCACCACAATCATATCGGCCTTCTCAATGGTTGATAAACGGTGCGCAATAACCAATGAAGTGCGATTACGTTGTAATTCATCTAGGGCCGATTGGATCGCTCGTTCAGATTCAGTATCCAAGGCAGAGGTCGCTTCGTCCAAGATTAAGATTGGGCAATCGCGAAGCAGTGCACGTGCAATCGCGATACGCTGACGCTGACCACCCGATAGCAGCACCCCATTCTCACCAATCACGGTATCTAATCCATTATCCATACGAGAAATAAAGTCCATGGCATGTGCCATTTTTGCGACGTTTTCGATATCTTCACGGCTGTATTGGTCAGATCGTGCATACGCAATGTTGTTAGCAATGGTATCGTTAAAGAGATGTACATGCTGTGAAACTAACGCTACCTGGTTACGTAGTGACTGCAGCTTATAGTCAGTGATTTCATGGCCATCCAATAAAATTTGTCCCGATTGAATGTCATAAAAACGCGTTAATAAACTGGCCAAGGTCGATTTACCTGAGCCTGAACGCCCAACCAATGCCACAGTTTTACCCGCAGGCAATGTCAGATTGATATTTTTGAGCGCTGGTGTTTCACGGTCCGGATAGGTGAAGGTTACATTACGGAATTCGATATCACCCTGAGCACGCTGTGTGGTGCGTTGTCCATTATCCACTTCCTGCTCAGCATCAAGGATACTGAATAGCGTCTGACACGCTGCCATGCCTCGTTGGAACTGAGCATTAACGTTAGTTAATGATTTAAGTGGGCGCATTAACGAAACCATCGAAGTGAAGACTAAGGTAATGGTTCCAGCGGTTAAGGTATCCATCACTGCGGGGAAGCTGGCTGCATACAGGATAAACGCTAGCGCTAACGATGCAATTAATTGAATAATAGGATCGGAGATCGATGAAGCACTCACTAATTTCATGCCTTGCTGACGCATCCGATTACTGACCACAGCGAAGCGTTGCGTTTCAATCTCTTGGCCGCCGAAAATCAGCACTTCTTTATGGCCCTTGAGCATCTGCTCTGCACTGGTCGTCACTTCACCCATGGTGTTTTGCATGGTTTTACTGATATTACGAAAACGCTTGGAGACTAAGCGAATCGTGAAGGAGACAATCGGCGCGAGCAAAATCAATATGAGTGAAAGTTGCCAGCTATAATAGAACATCAAAACGAATAAACCGATAATCGATGCACCTTCTCTCACCACCGTAACGAGCGCACTGGATGATGAAGAGGCCACTTGCTCAGAATCATAGGTTATTCTGGAGAGGAGGGTTCCCGTGGATTGCTGGTCAAAAAAGGAGACTGGCATACTCATCATATGGCCGAATAAACTGCGACGCATGCGCATCACCACATTACCTGATACCCAAGAGATACAGTAACTGGAAACATAACTGGTGATACCGCGCATTAACATTAAGCCAACGACCGCTAATGGCATCCAAAGCAAGACTGATTTATCCGCTTTACCAAACCCATCATCAAGCAGAGGTTTAAGTAGCCATAACATCAAAGTATCCCCTACCGCATTAAGAATAAGGGCAACAGCAGCAATAAACAGTCCTGCTTTATGGGGGGCTATCATTGGCCAGAGACGACGAAACGTCTGCCACGTTGAGAGATCTTTGTCTAAGTGCATTATTTCTTCACGTTTTTTAACATTGACGGGTAGTTTACCGGTAATCGGGTTTTACACCAAACCATTGATGGTACCATCGGGGTGAAATTTGATCACGAAATTGTAAAATTTCAAAAGTGTCTGCTTTCACACGTAACGAGAGTTGTCCTGATTGCGCGGTATCAAGCCACTGTACCCCTTGATCTTGATAGCGTTTTACCACGGTTTTCGCGGGTAAACGCCACGCGTTGTATCTCGCCACTGCGGCCATTGCTAAATCAGGCTTGAACTTTCTTAATAATAACGAACTTGAAGAGGTACGGCTCCCATGATGCGGGACTTGCAACCAGGTAACCGCTAACCCTGCTCTCTCTAAGATGACTAACTGCTGCTCTGCTTTTTTCTCAAGATCTCCGGTTAATAACAGATGGTGTTGACCATCGCTAATATACACGACACAAGAGTCATTATTTTGACCCGATGTCTGGTCGTTTTCTGGCCAGAGCACCCGGATTGTCAAGCGCCGCCACTGCCAACTTTCGCCACGCTTACACGTTAAGCGACCCGCATAAGGATAAGCGGTTCTCACCGAGAGGCTGGGCCATACCTTTTTGATACTGTCTAACCCTCCTACATGATCGCTGTGACGGTGGCTAATAATCGCCGCAATGGGTGTGATCTGCTGGTCAATCAGCCAGGGGACGATAACCCGCTCCCCTGCATCTGCGGTTTGCCAGCGATTACCGGTATCATAAATGATCCCTTCCCCTTGTTGGCTAACGATCACCGCTAATCCATGCCCTACATCCAGCATATCAACTCGCCACACTATCTCTGAGGGGTGTAGACGCCAACTGGCTACACTTAGGGCTAAGGCACTAATACTCAGTGGATAATATCGCCATCCTTTAATACGCCATATGATAAGACCTCCCCACACGCTAATCGCCATTAAGGGGGCAGCAGCAAGATAATGCCACCCCTCTCCTTGCATCCTTAACACTCGGAATAACATGCTATACAGACTGTCATGTATAAGCAGTAATCCAATGATGAGAAATGTTGGCCAAGGAATGGTCAACAAAAAGGAGAGCGGTAATATTGCTACACTTACAAGGGGGATGGCGACGATGTTTGCGCCCAACGAGGTAAAACTTGCCCCATGAAAGAAAAATATCTGTACAGGAAGTAATAAGAGCATAATGCCCAACTGTAAATGCAGTAAGCGCACAATAGCGTATCTTTTACCTTGACGATAAGTAGGCGGTAAAGGAAACCATTGATACCAAATTAATAGGGCAAAAACAGCTAATACCGACAGCCATAAGCTATCCGATAAAATCATAATTGGGTTGAGCGTTAATAAACAGGCAACACAGAGTGAAAGAATATGGAAGCTTGAAAGATTGATCGAAAAACTTTTTGCAATGAGCCAAAACGTTAACGCAAACATCGCGCGCATTGCCGAGGGTTGCGCGCCAGAAAGATAACAGTAGAAACCGCTCGCTAGCCATCCTCCCGCTTCAGCCACCCTTATCTGCATTAACCGTAACGGTAGCACCGCTAAGACAAGCGTTAAGCTTCGGCGAGTCAATAAAAAAATTAAACCAATATGCATACCTGAAATCGCCATTAAATGGCCGATTCCTGTTTCACGAAATAGTCGACTTGCCTCTGCAGGAATATGATCTCGCAAACCAAAGACTAAGGCACGCGAGATACCTTGCCAAGGGGAGCTAGCACTCTGTTGCATGAAGACCGTATCAAGTTTATGCCGAAGGGAACACGTAGCATCTATTAGCTGTTGGTCGATGATCTTTCCAGTAAACGGGGCATCTTTGGCCAGTGCATTGCGCTGACTATCGTACCCCCCTTCGTTAAGCAAGCTATGCACGGGTCGTATACGTAAGATCATTCGCCAACGTTGACCGACACAATAGTCACTTGCCACAGTTTGGTTGATCCACACGTCATACGCAGGAAACTGTAATTGCCCCGCGACCTTTTTCAGGCTCACTTTCGTTCTGCCGGTCAAAGTATGGTGTTCAGAGATGACCACTTCTGCACTGAGTCGCTGTTCACCCCATGCATTAATTTTCGTCACCATCGAGTGTGCCACCCATTGGCCATAGACAAAAAAGAGTAAGGTAATTCCCAAGTAGTGCCAATAACGTGACCGGCTTCGGCCGAATAGTAATCCCATCATTACTATCCCTAACATTAAGGGAACTTCAATGATCTGAGCCATAAATATCAATGGCTGACAAGCCAGTATTAGCAGTCGTGCATAAGCAAGTAATTGCATAGTCTCTCTGCCTAAAAGTGGGCAGATTACACCAATGATATTTTGCGAGAACTCGCTATACAATTTACTGTGAGCGTCTTGGGAAGGTAATCAATCAGAAAAGAAACGAGGACAAAAAGTTGTGAGAAGTGATAAAACAAAAACGATATCTTACGATACCGTCTTTTTAAAACTGCACTTTTCTAGCTTGGAAGATTAGCTCTGTCGCGAAGCTCTTTACCCGGTTTGAAATGTGGCACATATTTTCCTTCCAGCTCCACTTTCTCACCCGTTTTAGGATTTCGACCAACACGTGGGGCACGGTAATGCAAAGAGAAGCTACCAAAGCCACGTATTTCAATACGGTCTCCCTGCGCTAGGGTGGAAGCCATATATTCCAGCATCTCTTTAACAGCATCTTCAACAGCTTTTGCAGGGATTTGTGTCTGCTGGGCTGCGAGGCGTTCAATCAGTTCAGATTTAGTCATTAATCCTCCGGAAATATCCTGTAAAGAAAGACAGTTTTAAAAAAAGCCAAGAGTGCGGACACCCTTGGCTAGTTGGAGGGATGTCACCATCCCTCTATTGGCAATTACTCGCCTTTAGCTGCTTTAAATGCTTCAGCCATTGCGTTAGAGAAGGTGCTTTCATCTTGTTGCTTGTTATTCACAGCAGCAACAGCATCTTTCTCATCAGCTTCGTCTTTAGCACGTACAGACAAGGTTACAACACGGTTTTTACGGTCAACACCGGTGAATTTCGCTTCAACGTCATCACCAACATTAAGTACCAGAGTTGCATCTTCAACGCGGTCACGTGAAGCTTCTGAAGCACGTAAGTAACCTTCAACACCGTCAGCCAGTTCAACAGTTGCGCCTTTAGCGTCGACTGCAGTCACTTTACCGTTAACGATAACGCCTTTCTTGTTCAGCGCAACGTAGTTGTTGAATGGATCTTCAGCCAGTTGTTTCACGCCTAAAGAGATACGCTCACGCTCAGCATCAACTTGCAGAACTACTGCAGCAATTTCGTCGCCTTTCTTGTATTCACGAACGGCTTCTTCGCCAGTTGCGTTCCAAGAAATGTCAGACAGGTGAACCAGACCATCGATTCCGCCGTCAAGACCGATGAAGATACCGAAGTCAGTGATTGACTTGATTTTACCTTCAACGCGATCGCCTTTGTTGTGAGTTTCTGCGAAGTGCTGCCATGGGTTAGATTTACATTGCTTCAGACCCAAGGAGATACGACGACGCTCTTCGTCAATGTCCAGAACCATGACTTCAACCACATCACCTACGTTTACAACTTTAGATGGGTGGATGTTTTTGTTGGTCCAATCCATTTCAGAAACGTGTACCAGACCTTCAACGCCTTCTTCGATTTCTACGAAGCAGCCGTAATCAGTCAGGTTAGTTACACGACCCGTCAGCTTGGTGCTTTCTGGGTAACGCTTAGCGATAGCAACCCATGGATCTTCGCCCAGTTGTTTCAGACCCAGTGATACGCGAGTACGCTCACGGTCAAACTTCAGGACTTTAACATTGATTTCGTCACCAACATTCACGATCTCGCTTGGGTGCTTAACGCGCTTCCAAGCCATATCAGTGATGTGCAGCAGGCCGTCAACGCCACCTAAATCAACGAATGCACCGTAGTCAGTCAGGTTCTTAACGATACCTTTAACTTCCATGCCTTCTTGTAGGTTTTCCAGCAATTGATCACGTTCTGCACTGTTCTCAGACTCGATCACCGCGCGGCGAGAAACCACGACGTTGTTACGTTTCTGATCCAGTTTGATGACTTTAAATTCTAACTCTTTGCCTTCAAGGTGCAGAGTATCGCGAACCGGACGAACGTCAACCAGTGAACCTGGTAGGAACGCACGAATACCGTTCAGCTCAACAGTGAAGCCGCCCTTGACTTTGCCGTTGATAACACCGGTAACAGTTTCAGCATCTTCGTAAGCTTTTTCCAGCGTGATCCAAGCTTCGTGACGCTTAGCTTTCTCACGGGACAGCAGGGTTTCACCGAAGCCGTCTTCTACTGCGTCCAGCGCAACATCAACTTCGTCGCCAACCTGGATTTCCAGTTCGCCAGCTGCGTTTTTGAATTGCTCTGCAGGAATTGCAGATTCAGATTTCAGGCCCGCATCAACTAGAACGATGTCTTTGTCGATAGAGACAACTACACCACGAACGATGGAACCCGGACGGGTTTCGATTTCTTTCAGGGACTCTTCAAAGAGTTGAGCAAAAGATTCAGTCATATTGATAATCTTAGGATTCTTCAATTTAACGTCCATTGGACTTCATGTCTAATGGGGTTGTTTAACATTCTTCACACCATCCATGGAATGAAGCTACAGCATTCTAATCATTTTAGCACAATTACATGCCGAAGTTAGGCAATTTTTTTTTGAATATATTCAAGGGCAATTGTGGTCACTTTGTCGATATCAATTCCAGTGGAATCAATAACTAATGCATCATCGGCTGGAACCAAGGGTGCAACGGCACGATTTCGGTCGCGATCATCACGCTCTACCGTCTCGGCTAATAGGCGCTCAAAGTTAACATCTACACCCGCTTGCTGCAACTGCTGCTGCCGACGTTCTGCGCGTTCTTCAGCACTGGCATCAAGGAAAATTTTTACCGGAGCGTCGGGAAAAACGACGGTGCCCATATCACGTCCGTCCGCAATCAACCCCGGTAACTCGCGGAAATTGCGCTGTCTGCGCAATAGAGCTTCCCTAACGCGAGGAAATGCCGCTACTTTTGAAGCCGTATTACTGACTTCTTGAGTACGTATTGCTGCGGTCACCTCTTCGCCTTCTAAGATGACTTGGCTGCGGTGCTGTTCGACTACAAACTTAACATCAAGATGCGCCGCCAGAGGGACTAGAGCTTCTTCTTGGGTAATATCAACTTGATGATGCAGTGCGGCTAACGCTAAGACTCGGTAGATCGCACCTGAATCTAACAGATGCCATGATAACTGTTCAGCCAAGGCTTTACTCAGTGTGCCTTTACCTGCACCGCTTGGACCATCGATTGTAATGACGGGAATGGTAGTCATCCCTTACTCCTTACTGCTTGGCAATAAAATCCCACAAGTATACCTGATTCGAGGTGTAAACAGTACCCTCTGTCGGTAGGGTGACTTGCACAACGCACAAGCTTGTCTACACTTAATGTTGTGAAAAACAAACGATAATCATAGAGATAAGCTATCTAGGAGGCGAGTTATGGCAGGTCATCCCCCGTATCCCCGTAAGGCATGGATTATTGAGGTTTCAGATGGTCAAGGTGAAGACAAAGTGGGTCACTACGAATTGAGAGCCGATCACCCATATCCTGACACCCTGATTAGTCAGCACACTACACGTCAAGACGCAGAAGATGCGAAAGAGCGTTATGTAAGCGAAGATAAGAAATAATCGATAGGCCATGGCGGACTTTACCATGGCCTTTTTCGTTAGTGCTTACGGATATACATATCCTGCGTTTTATAGAAGCTCAACCGGTTGACTGACACGCCACCCACCCAAGGTTTCACTAGGATATTTTGCACATAGTAATAAAGGGGTATGGCCGGCACTTCTTTACTTAAAATATCTAACGCTTGTTGATAATCCGCTTTGGCTTTTACCGGATCACTCTCAGCTGCCGCCGCATTGACGAGTTTATCGTAATCCGCGTTACTGTATTTGCCATCATTTTGCGTGTTACCGGTCATAAAGTTATTTAAGAACGAAGGCGGCGCATCATAATCGGCGAGCCAAGATTGACGAATCAGTTGGAAATCGCCGCTATGTTGAGTCTGAATAAGCGTCTTCCACTCTTGATTACGCATCGTGATCTGTGCGCCCAAATTCTTTTTCCACATCGAGCTTAAGGCAATCGCAATTTTTAAATGATCTTGAGAGGTATTATAAAGCAGCTCTGCTTTTAACGGCTTATCGGCGCTAAAGCCAGCTTCTGCCAATAATTTCTTCGCTTGGGCGATACGCTGGGCAGGCGTCCATTTTGCAATCTCAGTAGGTTGATAGGTCTCTCCGCCAATCTGTAAAGGCATCAGCGTCCAAGCCGGTTTCTGCCCCATACCCAAAATCTTATCGGTGATGATCGATTTATCGACGGCTAAATTGAGCGCCATGCGCACGCGTGGGTCGTTAAACGGCGCCTTATTCATATTGAACCAATATTCATAGACGCCCAGCAGTGGTGTTTGTTTGATTTGCTCAGGGATCGTTTTCTTAATCTGCGCAAAATTGACGGTAGGAATGGTATCCGTAATATCAATCTCGCCGCTTTGGTAACGGTTTAACGTTGCTGAAGGTTCAGCAATGGGCAGATAGGTCACTTGGTTAATAACGGTCGCCTTATTGTTCCAATAATGCGGATTACGGACGGAGACGAAGCGTTCGTTTATCACCCACTTATTCGGTTTAAAAGCACCACTGACCACAATGTTGGCAGGTTGAGTCCATTGATCACCGAATTGGGCAACAACCTTTTTATTTACTGGGAAAAAACTGGGTGAGGCTGCTGCCTGTAAAAACCACGAAACGGGCTGAGAAAGTGTGACTTGGAAAGTCTGCGGATCGATTGCTTTCACGCCTATAGCTGAAGGGGGAAGCTTACCACTCATCACCGCGTCAGCATTCAGCAGATGCACGGCGCTAATATAAGATTGATAAGGCGAGGCCGTTTTCGGATCAGCCAAACGTTGCCAACTGTAAACTAAATCGTCGGCGGTAATAGGCTGACCATTCGACCACGTGATCCCAGGGCGTAAATGGAAGGTCCAGACTTTATTATCTTGATTGTCCCACTTCTCCGCTAATTCTGGATGCACCTTCCCTTCGCTGTCTAAGGCCACGACTCCTGCAAAGCTATCGAGAATAATATTAAAGGCTTCGTTACTCTAAGCCAGTTGCGGATCGAGCGTAGCAGGATCCGAACCATTTCCCCGCGTAATCTGTTGCTGGTCTGCGAGTGTCGTCCCCGCCGGCACAACCGCCGCTTGGGCCATCGTGAGCGTACCCAGTCCTAGTAGTGCCATCATTGACATAGAGAGCATTTTACGTTGCATTATTAACCTCATCACCTGTAAGCAAAAAAAAGCGAGCTTAAACGCTCGCTTGAATAATTATGAGAACTGGCTGATCGACTTGAGTCGGTCAAAATAATCAGGGAATGTCTTCGCCGTACAACCCGGGTCGAGAATCGTAACCGGCGTATCGGAGAGTGCCACCAAAGAGAAGCACATTGCCATGCGGTGGTCGTTATAGGTCCCAATTTCAGCATGCTGTAACTGACTTGGAGGGGTGATAGTGATGTAATCTTCCCCTTCAATGACTTCTGCCCCGACTTTACGCAATTCTGTCGCCATCGCAAACAAACGGTCGGTTTCTTTCACCCGCCAGTTATAGATATTGGTCATAGTGGTGGTACCTTGCGCAAAGAGCGCGGCTGTGGCAATCGTCATTGCCGCATCGGGGATATGGTTCATGTCCATCGTGATAGCCTGTAAGGGCGCGCCGGTACAAGCGATGAAGTCATCCCCCCATTCGACGGTTGCGCCCATTTTCTCAAGCACCTCGGCGAACTTCACATCACCCTGCACACTGTTACGGCCAATGCCGGTAACTTTGACCGTTCCGCCACGAATTGCGGCAGCCGCTAAGAAATAGGACGCCGAAGAGGCATCACCTTCTACCAAAATTTCACCCGGCGCTTGGTACTGTTGTTGACCTTGTACGATAAAGCGTTGGTAATCTTGGTTCTCGACTGTTACGCCGAACGACGCCATTAAATCGAGCGTGATATCGATATAGGGTTTGGAGACCAACTCACCCTTAATGGTAATCACCGTTTCGCCTTGCGTTAACGGCGCTGCCATAAGGAGTGAGGTCAAAAACTGGCTGGATACCGATCCATCAACACTAAGGTTACCGCCCTTGAAACCGCCCTGCAGGCGGATAGGTGGGTAGTGCTTATTTTCTAGATAAGAGATCGTCGCACAGCCTTCGCGTAAGGCGTCGACTAGGTGACCAATCGGTCGCTCTTTCATTCTCGGCTCGCCGGTTAACACGATATCGTTTTCAGCAAGAGAAAGCGCTGCGGCTAAAGGGCGAATAGCTGTTCCCGCATTCCCCAAAAATAGCTCCAATGGTTCATGACTCTGCAATGGACCACCGATCCCAACTACCGTACAAACGGTGCGATCATCTGAAAGTTGATAATCCACCCCCAGTGCGGTCAATGCCGTTAACATATGACGGATATCGTCACTATCTAGCAAGTTAGTCAGGCGTGTGGTGCCCTGTGCCATCGCAGCCAGAAGCAGTGCACGGTTGGAAACGCTCTTGGAACCCGGAAGGTTTACTGTCCCGCTAACGTGGGAGATAGGTTGTAAAGTCAAAGATTGCATTAAGATACTCGTATTGCCACTTTCCCCGCTTGCGAAGGGAAAGTGTGATGTTAAAAATTAACCATGACGCTGTGCGAAGTCTTGCATAAAGGCAGTCAACGCTTGAACGCCTTCTAGCGGCATTGCATTGTAAATCGATGCGCGCATTCCGCCGACGGCACGGTGTCCTTTTAGCGCATGCAAGCCGGCTGCCAGTGACTCTTCTAAGAACAGCTTATCGAGATTAGCGTCCGTTAATTGGAAGGGGACGTTCATTTTAGAGCGGTTACGTGCAATCACATTGTTACGATAGAAGTCGCTGCGATCAATGGTGCCATAGAGCAAATCAGCCTTAGCTTGGTTCTGCTTGGCCATCGCCTCGATACCGCCCTGCGCTTTAAGCCATTTGAATACCAGACCCGATAAATACCACGCAAAAGTAGGTGGCGTGTTAAACATCGAATCACTGTCCGCTAAGGTTTTGAAATCTAATACCGAAGGGAATTGTTGGAAGGTTTTACCTAAAAGATCTTCACGTACAATCACCAGCGTTAAGCCTGCTGGACCGATATTTTTTTGCGCTCCCGCATAGATCACACCATAACGACTGATATCTAACGGACGGGAAAGAATGGTGGACGAGAGATCGGCAACCACCACACGATCGCCAAAATCAGGTTCTTCGTCAATCGCAGTACCGTCGATGGTTTCATTTGGGCAATAGTGCACATACGCGGCATTATCATTTAACTGCCATTGATCCATGGGTAATAATGCAACCTTGCCATTTTCCGTGGTTTTAATATCAATAACATTAGGAGTACAAAATTTCGCTGCTTCGTTGATCGCACTGTGGGCCCAATAGCCACCATCAATATAATCAGCATGTTGGGCTGAACCCAGCAGATTGGCAGGAATCGCCGCGAACTGTGCCCGTGCACCGCCCTGACAAAACAACACTTTATAGTTAGCAGGAATGGAAAGTAGGTCACGGAGGTCTTGCTCTGCTGTCTCGGCAACAGCGATAAATTCTTTACTACGGTGACTGATTTCCATTACTGAGGTTCCCAGTCCTTGCCAATCGAGCAACTCTGTTTGAACTTGTTCTAACACTGCTTTTGGTAACATAGCGGGACCGGAACTAAAATTGAACACCTGCGTCATTGACCTTCACCCTTTATTATTCTGTCAAAGAATTTGTGCTGAGCCTTCGGTTTTATCACTGCCAGAATATTGCTGCAATAGATAATCTCTTTAAGGACAAAGATTGCTGTAAAACCCTGCACAACGATAGCCGCTCGCGGTGAAAAAACGTATGATAGCCGCTATCATTTCTAGATTAACCAGAGAGCGCCACCATGACGCAAACCTTTATCCCCGGCAAAGATGCCGCCCTTGAAGATTCAATCAGTCGTTTTCAAGATAAACTTCAGCAGCTTGGCTTCACGATTGAAGAAGCTTCATGGCTTAACCCTGTTCCCAATGTCTGGTCGGTGCACGTCCGTGATAAAGATTGCGCGCTGTGCTTTACCAACGGTAAAGGGGCGACCAAGAAGGCTGCCTTAGCTTCAGCGCTAGGCGAGTATTTTGAACGTTTGTCGACTAACTACTTCTTTGCCGACTTTTGGTTGGGCGATGATGTGGCGAACGGCCCTTTTGTCCACTATCCGAATGAAAAGTGGTTCCCTCTGAGCGAAGATGACTCGCTGCCAAACGGTATTCTGGATACTCGACTCCGCCAGTTTTATGATCCAGAAAATGAACTCAGTGGCTCAGACTTGATTGATCTACAATCCGGTAACCCTGAACGCGGGATTTGTGCTCTACCCTTCACTCGCCAATCTGATCTGCAAACCGTCTACATCCCGATGAACATTATTGGCAACCTGTATGTCTCTAATGGAATGTCTGCAGGGAATACAGCTAATGAAGCACGGGTTCAAGGGCTATCCGAAGTCTTTGAGCGCTATGTTAAAAATAAAATCATCGCCGAATCGATCAGCCTGCCTGAAATCCCGACTGAAGTTTTAGCCCGCTACCCTAACGTTACCGAAGCGATTGCCCGTTTAGAAGCAGAAGGATTCCCCATTCTGTCTTACGATGCCTCACTAGGCGGTAAATATCCGGTCATCTGTGTGGTGTTATTTAATCCTAGCAATGGTACCTGTTTCGCTTCATTTGGCGCGCATCCAGATTTTGGCGTAGCGTTAGAGCGCACTGTGACAGAACTGCTGCAAGGTCGGGGCTTAAAAGACCTTGATGTCTTTACCCCCCCTACCTTTGATGATGAAGAAGTGGCTGAACACACTAACCTCGAAACCCACTTTATTGATTCCAGTGGTTTAATTTCTTGGGATATGTTTAAAGATGGTGCTGATTATTCCTTTGTGGATTGGTCATTCACTGGCTCGACCGAGCAAGAATTCTCCACCTTGATGTCAATTTTCCATCAGGAACAGCAAGAAGTGTATATTGCTGATTATGAACATCTAGGTGTTTACGCGTGCCGCATTATTGTACCAGGCATGTCAGATATTTATCCGGCCGAAGACCTATTATTAGCCAATAACAATATGGGTGCCAACCTACGCCAGATTATCCTGTCACTGCCAGGCTCTGAGTGGGAACCGGAAGAGTACTTAGAATTGATTTCTACGCTTGACGACCATGGTTTAGATGACTTTACCCGTGTGCGTGAGCTGTTAGGCATTGCAACCGGTAAAGATAATGGCTGGTCAACGTTACGCGTCGGTGAGTTAAAATCGATGCTGGCGTTAGCCGGTGGCGATATTGATCAGGCATTAACCTGGGCGGAATGGACGATCGAATTTAACGGTTCGGTCTTCAGTGCTGAGCGCGCCAATTATTATCGTTGCTTACAAACTCTGCTTCTGTTGGCGCTGGAAGACGAACGCCAAGCCATTGATTATCTCAATGCTTTTAATAAAATGTATGGGGTAGCAACCGTCGAGGCAGCGTCTGCAGCCGTCAGTGGCGAAGCGCCGTTTTATGGGTTACAAGAAGTCGATGCGGCCTTAACGGCTTTTCCTGCACATCAATCTTTACTCGCGGCTTACGAAAAGCTTCAAGCGGCCAAACGTCAACATGCGCAAGGCTAACGTAATATAATTAAAAGGCCTCGATTGAGGTAATGCCGATCAGTTAAGCAACTGACTGGCATTACTCGATTGAGGCCTTGTTTTTATGCGTGAGCAATAGGCGTTGCTTGCTGGTCTGTTTTGCGCAGTAACATCATCAAGTAAACAAATGAGACAATGGCAATCATCACGAACAATACGTTGTCTGACCAAGTTTCCATCAGCAATGAAGTGATCGCCGGCCCCGCTAGGCTCCCCGCGGTGTAACTCAAAAGTAAAGCCTGATTCATCGGAATAAGCTCACTCTTACTTACCTTTTCGCATGCCCAGGCCATCGCCACCGGATAGAGGGTGAACCCCGCACTGCCGAGAATAAATAATCCTGCTACCAATGATGCATTCATCAGCATGGTAATCGCCGCGAGGATCACTACAAAGACTTGTACGCGTAACACCAGTAAGCGTCCGTAGCGATCGGCCAATTTTCCTAATGGCCATTGGGCGATAATCCCTGCACTGATCAGCAAAGCCATCCAATAGCCTACGTTGCTGTCACTCATGCCTTTATGAGAAAGATAGAGCGGCATGAGTCCATAGAGTGATCCCAATACCACACCAGAGATAATACAGCCGTTAATCCCTAAGCGTGATTGACGACGAAAAAACATCTTCATCACACCGGGTTGTTTTGGGGTTTCCAAAGCCTCTTCAGCTTCCCCCGCCGTCACGGCCACAAATAACAGCGGAATAATCGCCAACATCATCAAGGTTACTAACGCTGGGACTAATGCGGTGACAGAGAGTGGCATCGCACTGATGAAAATTTGCCCAAAAACTGTCCCAAGGTAGTAAATAATCATGTACGCGGCGAGAAGACGGCCTCGATTCGCTAACGTTCCAGAGCACAGTAATGCACTTTCAACAATTACCCAGAGTAAGGCACAGCCATTCCCCGCGATAAAACGCCAAAACGCCCAGCTTTCAAAAGAGTGACTAAACACTAAGACTAGTGTCGCTATCGCAAAAATCGCCGTGGCTAAATAGTAGCTACGGTTAAATCCTAAACGGTTAATCAGTTTACCGGCAAACAAGGTACCGGTTAAATTTCCGGTAAAGAATGCAGAACTGATTAATCCTATTTGCAGGGTAGACCATGACTCATGGGAGAGCCATAAAGGAATCTGTGTATTGAGCACAGCAATACATACTGTTAAAAGTAGCAAGCCACTTAATAGCAGAATAACTGGACGTGATAGCGCCGACATGATGGTTGGGGTAGCTCAGAAGAAAAAAAGTGAGCGCATAATGGCAGGGATTACGGCAAAGTCAATCGAGGGAAATAGTAGAGGGCACTTTTTGTTTCGGACTAAAAAAAAGCCCCATCGTTACCGATGGAGCTTCTCGCTAATCGTGGTGATTAGCCGATAAACTCAAGGCCTTTCATATAAGGTTTTAAGACCTCTGGAACTTGAATTCGACCGTCGGCAAGTTGATAGTTTTCCAGCACCGCAACGAGTGTGCGGCCCACTGCCAGGCCCGAACCATTTAAGGTATGAACCAAGCGTGTTTTACGATCGCTCTTCGAACGACAACGAGCTTGCATACGACGAGCTTGGAAATCCCCCATATTGGAACACGATGAGATTTCACGATACGTCTCTTGAGCCGGTAACCACACTTCTAGATCATAAGTCTTACACGCGCTAAAACCGATATCACCCGTACATAGCAGTACTTTACGGTAAGGCAGTTCTAATAGCTGCAATACTTTTTCGGCATGTCCAGTCAACGATTCCAGTGCATCCATTGAGTGTTCAGGTGCCACGATTTGCACCATTTCTACTTTATCGAACTGGTGCATACGGATTAACCCACGGGTATCACGCCCATAAGAGCCAGCTTCAGACCGGAAGCATGGCGTATGGGCAGTATACTTGAGAGGGAGTGCCTCTTCGTCAATGATCTCGTCACGAACGAGGTTAGTGACCGGCACTTCCGCCGTAGGAATCAGGGCATACTGGCTATTTCCTGCTTCTTCGTCCAATGGACGGGTATGGAACAGATCGTTACCAAATTTCGGCAGTTGCCCAGTACCAAACAGTGAATCGTGGTTCACTAGATAAGGGACATAGAGTTCGGTGTAATCATGTTGTTCAGTATGCAGGTCCAACATAAATTGCGCTAACGCACGATGAAGTCGTGCAATTTGACCTTTCAATATCACAAAACGAGAACCGGTTAATTTGACGGCAGAAGCGAAGTCGATACCGCCACTTAACTCACCTAAATCGACGTGATCTTTAACGCTAAACTCATAGTGCTTTGGCGTACCCCAGCGTAAAACTTCTACATTCTCAGTATCATCTTTACCGTCTGGGACGATATCATCAGGGAGGTTAGGCAGGGTCAAGGCTAGCTGACGGATTTCGTTGAGTAGCGTGTCCAGATCGGCTTTAGCCTGATCTAACTTCTCACCCAACATATTCACTTCTTGACGCAATGGCTCGATATCTTCCCCGCGCGCTTTCGCTTGACCAATTGATTTCGATCGTGCGTTACGTTCGGCTTGCAACGTTTCCGTTTCAACTTGTAGAACCTTACGACGTTCTTCCAGACCGCGTAGTGTTTCTACATCTAGAGTGAATCCTCGGCGTGCCAGTTTTTCTGCAACTGCGTCTGGCTCATTACGCAGCAGATTGGGATCGAGCATGCTAATCCTGTTTAAGTAAGTGAAAAAGACTTGTCGTGGTTAACGACGATGATAAGTATCAGATTACCGGAATGTTAATTGCTGCGGTAGCGTTTTGTCTGACTATTATGATCCTGTTCAGTAAGCCAGGCCAGTTTTTCGGCAATTTTCGCTTCTAGCCCGCGCGAAGTCGGATGGTAATAGTGTGTTTCAGCTATTTCCGGCGGAAAATAGTTCTCACCCGCCGCATAAGCATGGGGTTCATCATGCGCATAGCGATACTCTTTTTTTAATCCCATCTCTTTCATTAACGTCGTAGGCGCATTACGCAGATGGTCTGGAACATCATAATCTGGCGAGTGGCGCGCATCATGCATCGCTTGTTTAAAAGCCGTATAAACGGCATTACTTTTTGGTGCACAGGCTAAGTAGACCAGCGCTTGAGCGATAGCTCTCTCCCCTTCTGCTGGGCCAACCCGGGTATAACAGTCCCATGCGGCTAACGCCACTTGCATACCACGTGGATCAGCATTTCCCACATCTTCCGAAGCAATCGCTAATAAGCGACGCGCCACATAAAGCGGGTCTCCTCCAGCAGTAATAATGCGTGCATACCAATACAGTGCCGCATCCGGGGAGGAGCCGCGCACCGATTTATGCAAAGCCGAAATTAAATCGTAGAAACGGTCACCTTTATTATCAAACCGCGCGCTGCGCTCGCCAGCGATCTCCGTCAGCAGTTCTGGCGTGAGTTGCCGTTGCCCTTGAGCGGACTCTTCCGCCATATCTGCCATCATCTCGAGAGTATTGAGCGCGCGACGAGCATCACCATTGACCAATTCCGCAATCATTTTACGTGTTGTGTCCGGTAAAAGGAGGTTTTGTCCGGCCAGACCGCGTGAGCTGTCAGCCATCGCCTGATCGATGATATTCTCAACCTCACTGTTGGTCAGAGATTTGAGAAGATAGACGCGTGCGCGTGATAACAGTGCGGAGTTGAGCTCAAAAGAAGGATTTTCCGTGGTTGCACCAATAAAGGTGATGGTGCCATCTTCGATGTGCGGTAAAAAAGCATCCTGTTGGCTTTTGTTGAAACGGTGTACCTCATCAACAAAAAGAATAGTGCGCTGCCCTGACTGGCGGTTAATGCGGGCTAACTCTATCGCTTCACGGATCTCTTTAATGCCTGAGGTAACTGCCGAAACGCGTGAAACCTGTGCTTGCGCATAGAATGCCATAATTTCAGCCAGAGTGGTCTTCCCTGTACCGGGAGGCCCCCACAGAATCATGGAATGGAGATGACCGGCTTTGATCGCTTTAGCTAAAGGTTTACCGGGGGCGAGAAGATGCTGCTGTCCCACATATTCGTCAAGCGTAGTGGGACGCATTCGCGCAGCGAGGGGTTGAAATTCAGCAGGCGCAAAATCTAACGATAAATTACTCACGGTAAACCTTTATCACTTATTGACGTTGATCGTCCACCGTAACACCTTTCGGCGGAGTGAACTGGAATTTCGCAACATCGATAGCGCCATTTTTTTGGCTTTTCAATTGATAGTTGCTACGTTGGCCATCTTGCTCGATCGCACTAAATTGATTGATTGTCCCTTCTGGCGTGACATCAATACTAAACTGTTTCAGATTACCGCTACCATTTTTAGGTGTCAGCGCGAAGTGATCGCCCTGTTGAGTCACGTTGTAGTTTTTCCAATCTGAACGTTGGTTACGGGCAATTAACATAAACGGTGTGTTGCTGGTCGCATTGTTAAGCCATGTGGCACTCACTTGTTCGACGAAGGGATTATAAAACCAGAGCGTTTTGCCATCTGAAATAATAGTACTTTCATCTGGCGCGGTCATGTGCCAATTAAAAAGGCTGGGACGCTTTACCCATAGTTCCCCTTGTCCCTGCTGCACATTCTCGCCAGAACCATCCGTTACCGTTTGGGTAAAGCTTGCATGGAAGCTATTAACTTTATTCAGGCGTGATTGGAGAACCGAGGCATCATCTGCAAAAGCCTGTGTAGAAAGTAAACCAGCCATCAATCCTGTGGCAACGATCATCTTTTTCATCACTGATAATTCCTTATAAATTCTTGCTCGAGGTTGAATAACTGTAGCCACTACTTTGCCGATCGAACAGCAGAATGGGTTTAAATAGGATATGGGGGCATTCTTTGCATAAACAATAGGCCAGAGTAAACTCTGGCCTATTGCGCTCACCAAGAGAGTGATTACCTCTCGTGAGGTGGCGGTGAAAGAACCTCTCTGTTACCGTTATTTCCCGGCTCAGAGACAATACTTTGTGCTTCCATCTGCTCGATAATGCGTGCAGCCCGGTTATAACCAATACGGAATTGACGCTGAACACCTGAAATAGACGCCCGACGTTTTTCCACCACGAAGGCTACCGCTTGGTCAAAGAGTGGGTCGAGATCTTCGCCATTACCGTCGAGTCCCCCAGCACCATTCTCACTCTCATCACCCGCGGTAATGCTATCAATGTATTGAGGGCGACCACGCGCTTTCCAATCTTGAACCACTGCATGTACTTCCTGGTCACGGACAAAAGCACCATGTACCCGCACCGGCATCGATGAGTTCGGCGGCATATAAAGCATATCACCCATACCCAATAGGGACTCCGCCCCAGCTTGGTCAAGGATGGTACGCGAGTCAATCTTACTTGAAACGGTGAAGGCAATACGCGTTGGGATATTCGCTTTAATCAATCCGGTGATCACATCGACCGAAGGACGCTGAGTGGCGAGCACTAAGTGAATCCCTGCGGCACGCGCTTTCTGTGCTAAACGCGCAATAAGTTCTTCAACCTTTTTACCCACCGCCATCATTAAGTCGGCGAACTCATCCACCATCACAACGATATAAGGGAGTTTTTCCAGTACCGGAGGCTGAGTATCCATACTGTCACCCGGCTTCCAGAACGGATCGGGGATTGGGCGTCCCATGGCTTCCGCTTGTTCAATTTTTTCGTTGTAGCCAGCTAAATTCCGAACTCCTAATGCCGACATTAATTTGTAGCGTCGTTCCATCTCCATGACGCTCCAGCGCAAGGCATTGGCAGCATCTTTCATATCGGTAACCACTTCGGTTAACAGATGCGGGATGCCTTCATACACCGATAGCTCCAACATTTTCGGGTCAATCATGATAAAGCGCACTTCATCTGGCGTTGCTTTATACAATATGCTGAGGATCATCGCATTGACACCGACGGATTTACCCGACCCCGTTGTCCCGGCTACCAGTAAGTGTGGCATTTTACCCAGGTCAGCCACTACCGGATCGCCGGAAATGTCTTTGCCTAATACCACACTCAGCGGAGAAGGATTATCACGGAACGCTGGACAATCAAGTACTTCACGAAGATAGACGGTTTGGCGATGCAGGTTCGGGAGTTCAAGGCCAACATAGGGTTTACCCGGTATCACTTCCACTACCCGTACTGCTATAGCTGACAGTGAGCGCGCTAAGTCACGTGATAAATTCGAAATGCGCGCGGCTTTCACCCCTGGTGCGAGATCTAACTCAAATCGAGTAATCACTGGTCCCGGCGAGATACCCACGACATCCGCTTTGATTCGGAAATCTGCGAGTCTTGCTTCAACGAGTTGCCCTGTCTGTTCTAGCGCAAACATATCTACCGGCTCTTCTTCAGCAGGCGGTGCCGTTAATAAGTCTAGCGTCGGTAATGGTGTCGTCGGTTTTGCTAAAGGCTGTTCATGTCTCACCAAGAAAGGGTGGAATAAGCTATCTTTTACCGCACTTTGTGTATCGACCTCAGTAGGCGTGTGCTTTTCAACGCTCTGCACCGGACTCTCTGCATCAGCGACTACGACAGGCTCCGGTGAGACCACCGCTTGAGTCGGTGCTGACGGCTCCGCGGGAGTGATCGTAAAGAGCGGCTCACTTGGCGCCTCAGTCACCAAATCTTCCACCGGTGAGAAACTAAAGTCTGAAAGGTCTAACAGCGGCGATTTATGAGTATTATCGGTCACTTCAGGCTGCTCATAACGTTGTTGTTGAGTCGCTTGGAACTGCCGTGCTAACTCTTCTTGCTGTGCCTGCTCGTCGAGATCAGGTTCAGAAGTGTCTAAAGGGGCAACCTGCGCATAACGTTGTGTTTGCTGAGCAGAAAACTGTGCAGCAAGTTCGGCATTATGCTCTGCCTGCTCATCATCATTGACGTCATTATGATCAGCGACTGCATCATGTTGACGCAGTTTTTCTTCGGCTTGTCGTTGTGATGGAAGTTTAATGCCATAGGAAGCCAGTTCACGTCGGGTCGGGATACGTACGGGATTAGGACGCGGTAGTTCCGGACCAATGCCTTGTTTCACCTGGCCACTATTTCCTGATTCCTTAAGTTTTTGACCCGATAAATCTGGTGTGGTCAATTTCCCCATGCTGGCAGCAGCGGCAAAAGGCGATAGCGGTTTAGCTGTCGAATTGACCGCCGCAGCAGTCGCCGCAGCGGTTGCTGTGCTAGCGGCCGTTGAGGGCGTCTGAGGCACATCCACTGGGGGATAACTGACTGGTGGAGCAACGGTTGGCGTGACGGCCTCAACGTGCGTCGTTCGGTGTGAGACGGGTTGATACTCACGGCTTTCTGCTGGAATCTCAAAATGATAAACCGGCTGTGATAGGGGTTCCGTTGCAGAGACAGAATGCTCAGGCATTTGTGCGGGAGGCACAACGGTTTCTGCACTCGAACTCGACGGGGCAACCGGTGTAGGGCGCTGCGCATCGGCATGCTGAACAACGATGGGATCCACACTTGGCGTATGGTCAATCGCCGATGGCGCGAACTCAACCGGTTGGTTCATTTCCACTTCAGGCTTGACCGTCGGCTGCACGGTAGTTGGCTGGTAATCCAATAACGGATCATAATCCAGCAATGGGTCATAATCGTCTTTCGTGGCAGAAGTAGAGGCTGCGGGGCGTGGTGCCAGCAGCGGATCATCTTGATCTGCAACCATCATATCAGGTTTGGTATTAGTCACGAAGCGTCGGAATATACTCCTGCCACTTTTAGGTGCTGGAGCGTCCGCGCTGATAGCGGTCTGAGTAGTAGGATGTTCAGACTCCTCCTCTTCCTCCCAGTACTCTTCTCCCCGGCGATGGCTAGCGAAGGTCACGATGCGCATCACTGTATTACCAATTTTTTCGGCGATAGTGAGCCAGGACCAGCCAGTATATAGCGTGATACCCGCAGCCCAGATAAAGAGCAGAATCAGCGTGCCTAAGGCTGGAGCAAAATACTGCGACATGGCACTACTCACTAAACTCCCGATAACGCCACCTGATGCAAAATACCAGATATCATCTGCATTGAGCGAAGCCAAGCCACAAGTTGTTACCACTAAGCTAAGTACGCCAATTAAACGCAATCCAATAGCGAAAAAGTCAATATAATGTTGCTCTTTGAAGCGATAGCGATGCGCAATCCAACATAATCCGAGAATAACGACAGGGATAGCATAGGCCATCATCCCGAAGATGAAGAGCAAGGTATCCGCAAGCCATGCACCGATTCCACCACCCAAATTATGGATAGGTTCGTGCCAAGCGGTTTGCGACCAACTTGGATCAGAAGGGTTAAAACTCACTAATGAGATCATTAAATAGACGGCAAACAACGCAACCAGAATCAGTAACGCTTCTAATAACCGACGTCCACTACTCATAGGGGTTAATGCAATATCTTTGTCTTCAATGTATTCCTGGCTCAAGAGTACTCTCCAGGTGCCTGTCTAGGGAGGAAGGAACAACGTTCATGACGTTGTTCCTGTATGCATTTACAGGAGTGTACCGAAAAAATTCAGCCTTTGCACCTGTCAGATTTAGCGAGTTTTAATCGCTAAACGATTACTTTGTTTAACTTCTTCCATCACAACATAGGTTCTTGTGTCGTTCACACCCGGTAAACGCAATAGCGTTTCGCCAAGGAGTTTACGGTAGGCAGACATATCAGGGACGCGGGTTTTAAGGAGATAATCAAAATCGCCAGAGACTAAATGACACTCTTGGGTTTCTTCTAATTTTTGAACCGCAGCATTGAACTGTTCAAAGACATCAGGTGCACCACGATTCAGAGTTATCTCAACAAAGACGAGTAATGAGGCATCTAAATAATGAGGGTTTAATAGCGCAGTGTAACCCAAGATGAAACCTTGGCGCTCTAAACGACGTACACGTTCTAAGCAAGGTGTTGGCGATAAACCCACTCGCTTTGAAAGTTCTACGTTAGAAATTCGCCCATCCTTCTGTAATTCATTAAGTATATTGCGATCTATACGATCAAGGTCCTTACTAGGACGCTTTTTGTTATCTACCATTTTTGATTATCTCTTTTATTTCCGAGCTTGAATGCAAAGCCCGCCCCTGTGCCCGGGGATTGTTTGGCCCGCTTATGTTGTGTCGTAGCTTAGTGGCGTTATGCTGATGCGATTAACGACCTCCCCTGTTTTCGCAAAACAATAGCGGATTGTCAAAGCAAAACATCTTTTTTCAGTACAACATTCGGTATTTTTTTTATTTTTATCCGTAAGGTACGATTATAAGAGACATAGAAACGGGTTTTGTCGCGCTTTCCTACAAATTTCTCCGATAAATTCCTCTGACATTTACGTGACCTATCGCAGTAATAGAGAACAAAATCACCAGATGCTTTTTTTCGAGATGAAGTTTCCCTACAATCAACAAAATTATGATTTATTACTGAGGAATAAAAATGGCCAAACACAGCAAACTCTTAATCCTAGGCTCAGGTCCTGCGGGTTATACCGCTGCGGTGTATGCTGCACGTGCCAACCTAAACCCTGTTTTAATTACGGGTGTTGAAAAAGGAGGGCAATTGACCACGACGACGGAAGTCGAAAACTGGCCAGGAGATGCAAACGATTTAACCGGCCCTCTCCTCATGGACCGTATGCACGAACATGCGGTTAAATTTAAGACTGAGATCATTCTCGACCATATTCACCGCGTTGATTTACAACAGCGCCCATTTCGCCTTTTTGGCGATAGCGAAGAATACACTGCGGATGCGCTAATTATCGCCACGGGTGCTTCAGCGCGTTACATTGGTCTTCCTTCCGAGGAAGCGTTTAAAGGCCGTGGCGTCTCTGCCTGTGCGACCTGCGATGGCTTTTTCTATCGTAAACAAAAAGTGGCTGTCGTCGGCGGCGGGAATACTGCTGTTGAAGAAGCGCTCTATTTATCTAATATCGCTGAGGAAGTTCACTTAATCCACCGCCGTGATAATTTCCGCGCAGAGAAAATATTAATCGACCGACTCATGGATAAAGTGAGCAGCGGTAATATCATCCTGCACACCGATCGCACCCTTGAAGAAGTCGTTGGCGACGAAATGGGCGTAACGGGCGTTAAACTGAAGTCGACTCATGATGAGAGTATCGATGAGCTCGCGGTAGCTGGTGTGTTTATCGCTATTGGACATAAACCCAATACTGCCATCTTTGCTGAACAACTGACGTTACAAGACGGCTATATTGTTGTGCAATCCGGCTTGGCAGGTAACGCTACCCAAGCCAGCATTCCAGGTGTATTTGCAGCGGGCGATGTAATGGATCATAACTACCGTCAAGCCATCACTTCGGCAGGGACCGGTTGTATGGCCGCCCTCGATGCTGAACGTTATTTAGATGGATTAGTAAGCGAAAATCGCTAATTTGTTAATTGTATGATCTAGGTTAATCCCGGCGACAGGTTATCTGTCGCCTTTTTTATCCCTCACGTGCTAGAGTTAACGGAAATTTCAGATAGTCGATGTTCAATTCCAACAGGTCAGTGACTCTTCCGTGGATAAATCAAGACAAAAACAGCTCACCCGCTGGCTTAAAGCACAACGTTTCCATGCTAAACGTTGGCGTAAACTCTCCGTATTATTGGGCACCTGTAGCGCACTCACTCTTCTTTTCCAGGCCTATTGTCTAGCAGAACTCCTGCAACGTGCCTTAATCGATCACCAGCCGCTTCCCCATCTTTATCATTGGCTAGCGTTGCTACTGGGCTGTTTTGCTCTGCGGGCTGTTCTGCATTACTGCCGTGAAAAAGTCGGCGTTAAAGCAGGCGAGGCCTTGCGTCAGGCTATTCGCCAAATTGTTTTAGACCGCTTAGAGGCGTTAGGGCCAGTTTGGGTCGCTTCTCGCCCTGTCGGAAGTTGGACGACGTTGCTGCATGAGCAGATTGAAAAAATGCACGACTACTACGCCCGTTATCTTCCTCAAATGACCTTGGCAGCAGTGATCCCGTTATTAATTCTCATAACCCTCTTTCCGATTAACTGGGCGGCTGCGACCATTTTATTCCTCACTGCCCCACTGATTCCTCTCTTTATGGCAATGGTGGGTATGGGGGCGGCAGATGCAAATCGTCGAAATTTCGCCGCTCTTGCTCGGCTGAGCGGCGATTTTTTAGATCGATTACGCGGCTTGGATACCTTACGTCTGTTTAATCGACGTCGGGCGGAGGAGCAAGCCATTGCTGAAAGTTCGGAACAGTTTCGTTTACGGACCATGGAAGTATTACGTATAGCCTTTCTCTCCTCAGCTGTCCTAGAATTTTTCGCGTCTGTCTCCATCGCAATTGTCGCCGTCTACTTTGGCTTCTCGTACCTCGGCGTTTTTCATTTTGGTAGCTATCACAATGTAGTGACGCTATTTACTGGCTTTATTGCCTTAATTCTTGCGCCAGAATTTTTCCAACCGCTGCGTGACTTAGGCAGTTTCTACCACGCTAAAGCGCAAGCGGCTGGTGCCGCCGATGAGATTGAAACCTTCCTCACTGAAACGGAAACTTTACTCCCGTCAGCGCAACCGCACAGTCTTTCCTGTCATCATACTGCCCCGTTAACGATAGAGGCACGTGATTGGGTGATTACCTCTGTGGATGGCGTACAGTTAGTCGGTCCGCTTAGTTTTCATTTTAAGGCGAGCCAACGGATCGCGTTAGTGGGTCCTAGCGGTTCCGGTAAAAGTACGCTGCTTAATGCATTGCTTGGATTTCTTCCCTATCACGGATCGCTATTGATAAATGGCAAAGAGCTGAAAACGCTTTCGCGTGACAATTGGCTGAAATCGGTGAGTTGGGTGGGGCAGCATCCCCGCCTATTCCCCTGCTCCATCGCAGAGAATATTTCTCCTCAAGCAAAGCTAAACAAAGAGACGTTACATAAGCTGCTCGCACAGACCGGCATTGATGAGTTTCTTGAACGCTTACCACAGGGTTTAGCTACCGAGGTCAGTGAAGATAGTCAGAACTTATCCGTTGGCCAAGCACAGCGAATTGCGGTGGCTCGCGCTCTGGCGAAACAAGGTGATCTCTTGCTTTTAGATGAGCCCACCGCCAGTTTAGATCGCCATCATGAACAGCACGTTATGCAGAGCTTGCAACAGGCGAGCCATCAACAAATGACTTTACTGGTCACCCATCAGCTTGACCAATTGGCGGACTGGCCCACCATCATAGTAATGGAAGCAGGAAAAATCATTCAGATGGGCGATTTTACAGATCTCGCAGCTGAAACAGGCCTATTTCAACGGTTGTTAAGTCATCGCTCAGGAGAGATTGAATAATGAAAGCATTATTCCCTTTTTTAATACTGTGGCGTAGGCATCGTTGGCAGTTATTGCTGGGTATCTTATTAGCAACCCTCACCCTACTCGCCAGTGTCGGACTATTGAGCCTTTCTGGCTGGTTTCTCGCTGCTTCAGCGATGGCCGGGAGTGCCGGTATTTATACTTTCAATTACATGCTGCCCGCAGCAGGGGTGCGCGGGGCGGCTATACTGCGCACGGTAGCACGTTATCTCGAACGTTTAGTGAGCCATGACGCTACCTTTAAGGTCTTGAAACATCTGCGTGTAACAATCTTCAGTAAAATTTATCCCCTCGCGCCTGCAGGCACGCAGCAATTTCGTCAGGGTGATTTACTGAATCGTTTTGTCGGCGATGTCGAAACGCTAGACCATTTATACTTAAGAGTCATCTCACCGATGGTCGGCGCACTACTCGTAACGCTGGCAGTGGGAGTGGGATTAAGTTATATCAATCTTCAAGCTGCGCTGGCAGTCGCCAGCGTGATGGTAAGCGTTATCCTATTATTCCCGCCTATTTTTTACCGTGTGGGGAAACCGGCTGGTGAACAAATTGCCACATTAAGTAGCGCTTATCGCCAACAATTGACAACACACCTAAGCGCGATGTCTGAACTCTTACTGTTCCCACCTCAGGAAGATTGGCGAGCGATACTCGGACAAACCGAGAAAAAGTGGTTGGCGACCCAAGCACGGCAACAGAATCTCAATGCCCTCGCGCAAAGTATTATTATCTTGCTGACTGGCTTAACTATTGTTGCTGTCTTTATCATTATGTCTCGCCATCAATTGGCGCAAATCGCCACGGCCGATAGTGCTTTATTAATCTTCTGTGTACTCGCAGCCTTCGAGTCTCTTGGACCTGTAGCAATCGCCTTCCTGCATTTATCGGAAGTCTCTATCGTCGCAGAGCGCCTGCATCACTTGTTAGCGCAAACGCCGACGGTTACGTTTTCCCCACAGACGCTTACTCTCAATGAAACAGCCGGTGAAATATCTATAGAGGACATTGATTTTGCTTATACCGCCACAGGACCTAGGGTTTTGCATCAATTGACCCTTCATCTTGCGGCTAAACAGAAAGTGGCATTGCTGGGCAGCACTGGATGTGGAAAAACAACCTTATTACAATTGTTGACGCGAGCTTGGGACCCATTAACTGGCGCGATTCGCGTTAATCATCAGCCATTGGCTGCCTATTCTGAGTCACAGCTGCGCTCAATGATCACTGTGGTCAGTCAGCGTGTCGCTATATTTAATCAAACGTTGCGTGACAATCTGACACTTGCCCAACCTCTCGCTGATGATGCACAACTGGCTGAAAGCCTTCGTGTGGTGGGATTAAGTAATCTTCTCGCTGATGCCGGTTTAGACCGTTGGTTAGGGGAAGGTGGTAGACCGCTTTCCGGTGGTGAGCGACGCCGTTTAGCCATTGCTCGGGCTTTATTGCATAACGCGCCGATATGGTTACTGGATGAGCCACTTGAAGGCTTAGACGCACAAACTGAACATCTGATTATGCAACTTTTACTCAAGGTGACTGAAGAGAAAACCGTATTAATGGTCACACATCGACTGACGGGTATTGAAGCGGTCGATAAAATTTGCATTATGGACCAAGGGCATATCATTGAAGAAGGGACTCATCAGCAACTTATGACGCAAAAAGCGCGTTATTACGACTTCCGTCAGCGCCAACAAGGTCAATACGGACTATGACGGCCATCTATCTGCCCTGCTTAGATCATCAACCGCTATCCCAATTTCCTTCCCCGGATTCAGCCTTGACTTCTCCGCAAGGGCTGCTCGCTTACGGCGGCGATCTTCTTCCAGAGCGGTTAATCTCTGCTTATCAGCAGGGGATTTTCCCTTGGTTCTCAGAGGAAGATCCCATCTTATGGTGGAGCCCAGATCCGCGCGCGGTGCTGCCGATAGATGCTTTTCACCTTAGTCGTAGCATGCAACGTTTTTTACGTAACTGCCCCTATCAGGTCACGCTTAATCACGATTTCAGAGCGGTTATTGAGGGCTGCGCCATCACCCATCACGAGGGGACGTGGATCACTGAAGACGTCACTACCGCTTGGTGCGAATTAGCAGCAACGGGCCGGGCACACTCGCTAGAAGTTTGGTTGGGGAATGAACTGGTTGGCGGTATTTATGGGATGGCGTTAGGCGGAATTTTCTGCGGTGAGTCAATGTTTAGCCGCCAACCTAACGCATCCAAACTCGCATTATTTCAACTTTGCCGTCATTTTTCAGCTTATGGTGGCAAACTCATCGATTGTCAAATATTGAATCCACATACCCGCTCATTAGGTGCGCGCGAAATTTCTCGCCAGCAGTTTCTGACGCAATTAACAGAACTTCAGAAACAGATTATCCCGCCAGAATGCTGGGTTAAAAAGCGGTTATTTTAAATCAGGGTGAATGTTTAACAGGCTTTTTCAAGAAAAAGGTAGTATAATACTGGCGCTTGTTATGCTGGTGGCGGTTTAGTTAACACGCTATTTTCTTTTTACCCCACCCTTCCCTTGCGGAATAACGTTATGGTAGATGGTGATCAATGCCCTACTACTAACGTGTTCTGCAAACGACATAACACCCAAATTCACGTAAAGATCGCTCGCTTGACGCCAAGCGCTGACCAAATTGGTCGCCTTTTCTTTACACAGGTATAAGACTTCGGCATTATTCTGTCGAGTAAACACTTAGTTAGTCCATTCAGAGGATTCGATGGCCAAAGAAGACAATATTGAAATGCAGGGCACCGTATTAGATACGTTACCCAACACCATGTTCCGTGTAGAACTCGAAAATGGGCACGTTGTTACTGCTCATATCTCAGGTAAAATGCGTAAAAACTACATTCGTATTCTTACCGGTGATAAAGTCACCGTTGAACTGACCCCCTACGATTTAACCAAAGGTCGCATTGTCTTCCGTAGTCGTTAATCATTAGTTTAATGACTACCATAAAAAGGCCGGATATTCCGGCCTTTTTTATTTTCTAGTGAACAGTCCCTTCCGCTTTCTGCTTTGCCGCACTTTCAAAATGGTATGTCAGTTGGTCTTTTTTGCGATCTAATCCAACCGATACTGACCCACCCTCGACTAACGAACCAAACAGTAGCTCATTCGCTAACGGTTTCTTCAAGTTTTCTTGTACTGCTCTGGCCATGGGGCGAGCGCCCATTGCTTTGTCGTAGCCATTCTCAGCTAGCCATTCTCGGGCTTCATCACTCACTTCCAACGAAACGCCTTTAGGGTCAAGCTGAGCTTGAAGTTCCACGATAAATTTATCCACCACTTGGTGAATGACTGCCGTAGAGAGATGCTCGAACCAGATGATATTATCAAGCCGATTACGGAACTCAGGAGTGAAGATTTTCTTAATCTCTTCCAGTGCATCAGTACTGTTATCTTGTTGAATCAAGCCAATGGTTTTGCGTTCAGTTTCACGGACACCCGCATTGGTGGTCATGACTAAGATCACATTACGGAAGTCGGCTTTACGGCCATTATTATCCGTTAACGTACCGTTATCCATCACTTGCAGCAGCAGATTGAATACGTCTGGATGCGCCTTTTCAATTTCATCAAGGAGCACCACCGAGTGCGGATGTTTAATCACCGCGTCCGTTAATAAGCCACCTTGTTCGTAACCGACATAACCTGGAGGAGCACCGATCAAGCGACTAACGGTATGGCGTTCCATATATTCGGACATATCAAACCGCAATAACTCAATACCCAGTGATTTGGCAAGTTGTGCCGTAACCTCTGTTTTCCCCACACCGGTAGGTCCAGCGAATAAAAATGACCCGACAGGTTTGTGCTCATTTCCTAAGCCCGCACGGCTCATTTTGATCGCTTCCGATAACGCATTAATCGCTTTATCTTGACCAAATACCAACATCTTCAAGCGGTCATCGAGACTGCGTAAGGTATCTCGGTCAGTGGCGGAAACACTTTTTTCCGGGATCCGAGCAATTCGCGCGACAACGGTTTCAATATCTTGAATATTGATGGTTTTTTTACGTTTACTATTAGGTAATAAACGCGCCCGTGCGCCGGCCTCATCGATCACATCAATAGCCTTATCGGGTAGATGACGATCGTTGATATATTTCACCGCCAACTCCACTGCTGCGCGGACTGCTTTAGCGGTGTAGCGCACATCATGATGCTTCTCATATTTCGGTTTCAAACCAGTGAGAATTTTTACTGTCTCATCCATAGTAGGTTCGACAATATCAATTTTCTGGAAACGGCGCGCTAAGGCACGATCTTTTTCAAAAATTGAGCTGTACTCTTGATAAGTGGTGGAACCCATCACTCGAATTTTACCGCTCGAAAGCAGTGGCTTAATCAGATTGGCGGCATCGACTTGCCCACCTGATGCCGCACCGGCACCGATGATAGTATGAATTTCATCGATAAAAAGAATACTGTTCTCATCTCGCTCAAGTTGCTTTAACAGTGCCTTGAAGCGCTTTTCAAAATCACCGCGATACTTTGTGCCTGCCAATAGAGAGCCGATATCTAACGAGTAGATGACGCACTCTTTCATGACATCAGGCACATCGCCTTGCTCGATTCGCCACGCTAGCCCTTCCGCGATAGCCGTCTTACCTACGCCAGATTCCCCCACCAGCAGCGGGTTATTTTTACGACGGCGACAGAAGACCTGTACCGTTCTTTCTAACTCTTGCTCGCGACCAATTAACGGATCAATCCCGCCCACGCGAGCCAGTTGATTAAGATTCGTGGTGAAACTATCAATACGCTCTTCACTGGAACCACTAGCTGCTTCATCCGATGAAGAGGCGTTATCAGACGGCTTATCCTCGGCACTGTCATCTTTACGCGTACCATGGGAGAGGTAATTGACAATGTCTAATCGGCTTACTTCATATTTTCTTAGTAAGTAAGCCGCTTGCGACTCTTGTTCACTGAATATCGCTACCAGCACATTTGCGCCAGTCACTTCGCTGCGCCCGGAAGATTGGACATGAAAAACCGCACGTTGCAGAACGCGTTGGAAGCTTAACGTAGGTTGCGTTTCTCGCTCTTCATCCGCTTCGGGAAGCACTGGAGTCGTTTTCTGAATAAACGTCTCCAATTCTGTACGCAGTGCGGCGAGATCGACAGAACAGGCCTCAAGCGCTTCACGCGCAGCAGGGTTGCTGATTAACGCGAGAAGCAGATGCTCGACTGTCATAAATTCGTGATGGTACTCACGCGCTCTGGCGAAAGCCATATTTAAACTGAGTTCCAGTTCCTGATTGAGCATTAGGTACCTCCGATCGGTTAACGCTTAGGTCTCAGCCTAGATATATGGGCTGTTTAGCTTTTTTCCAGCATACATAGCAACGGATGCTCATTTTCCTTCGCGTAACGATTCACTTGCATCACTTTAGTTTCAGCCACTTCCGCGGTAAATTCACCACAGATCGCTTTGCCTTCGTAATGCACAGTAAGCATCAGTTGCGTTGCACGCTCAATATCCAGCGAGAAGAATTTCTGTAAAACTTCGATCACAAACTCCATAGGGGTGTAATCGTCATTCAGTAAAACAACTTTATACATTGAGGGCGGTTTTAGCGCCTCGTCGAGATTACTCTCTAAAAGTTGTTCGAAGTCAAAACCATGATGCGTGTTAGCCATAATTACCCAGCAATACTTGAAAGAAAAGCGCAATTTTACGACCAGTTTACCACGAACCATGGCGTTTAGCAGAACCGACCTTATTTCAGTCTAGCCCTATTGGAACAATACAACCAAAAAAAACCTCATTACAAGCCGTTAGCCGACTTTTCTTTGCACGATCGCATTCTAGGTTTAGGCGCAACGACTATCAGTGGTCATTGATGAACTATATTAAAAGACTATAACGTGAATCCAATCGGAGTGGTAAATGGAAAAGACAGTCGCTGCATTACTGGTCGAGACCTTAACAGAGGTAGGCGTTAAGCACATTTGGGGGGTAACCGGTGATTCGCTTAATGGTATTAGCGATAGTTTAAATAAGCAGTCAGCAATTACTTGGATGTCAACGCGCCATGAAGAGGCGGCGGCTTTTGCTGCCGGTGCCGAAGCACAAGTCACTAATGAATTGGCTGTTTGCGCAGGCTCCTGTGGCCCAGGTAACTTACATTTAATAAATGGTCTGTTCGATTGCCATCGAAACCATCAACCGGTCCTCGCTATTGCTGCACATATCCCTTCGAGTGAAATCGGCAGTAACTATTTTCAGGAAACCCACCCCCAGGAACTTTTTAAAGAGTGTAGCCATTACTGTGAACTCGTCAGCAACCCAGAACAGTTTCCACAAATTCTCGCCATTGCGTTACGCACGGCAATTGTTAAACGAGGTGTCGCGGTCATCGTACTTCCTGGCGATGTTGCCCTACAAAGCATTAAGATTCCGGATAACCTCGAGTGGTACCCGCCTTCGCTTCCTGAAGTGAAACCTGTCACCTCAGAACTCGAACAGCTGGCTGATGTACTGAACAACGCTCACAATATAACGCTAATGTGTGGGAGTGGTTGTGCCGGCGCTCATGATGAAGTGGTTGCCTTGGCAGAGAAACTTCAAGCGCCAATAGTGCATGCATTGCGGGGCAAAGAGCATCTGGAATACGACAATCCTTATGATGTCGGGATGACTGGCCTGATTGGATTTTCTTCAGGTTATCATGCGATGCTTGACGCGGATACACTGGTGTTACTCGGTACACAGTTCCCTTACCGTGCTTTCTATCCCGAGTCGGCGAAGATTATTCAAATAGATATCAACCCCTCAAGCATCGGATCACATTGCCATGTTAACTTCCCGCTAATCGGCGATGTGAAGGCAACGGTGACTGACTTGCTACCATTACTCACCACCTCCCATGCTTCAACGCACCTTGAAAAATCCGTCAAACATTATCAGAAAAGCCGCCAACAATTAGATGATTTAGCGGTGGCTAATGATGATCGCCCCATTCATCCTCAGTATCTTGCCCAACAAATTGACCGGCTCGCCACTGATGAGACCATCTTCACTTGCGATGTAGGCACCCCGACTGTCTGGGCAGCTCGCTATCTGACCATGAACGGTAAAAGACGATTACTGGGGTCGTTTAACCACGGGTCGATGGCCAATGCTATGCCCCAAGCCATGGGTGCCCAATCGGTCGATATGTCGCGCCAAGTTGTGGCGTTATGTGGCGACGGCGGGTTTGCGATGTTAATGGGCGACTTATTAACGATTGCCCAACATAAGTTACCGGTAAAACTCGTGATTTTTAATAATAGTGTACTTGGCTTTGTGGCAATGGAGATGAAAGCGGGTGGGTATCTGACTAATGGTACCGAGCTAGATAATCCTGATTTCGCCGCGATCGCTAAGGCTTGTAATATAGAAGGCTTTAGCGTGCAAAAAGCCTCAGAGTTGAGCGATGTTTTACAGCAGGCTTTCGACCATCCGGGCCCAGCACTTATCGATGTGTCGACGGCTAAAGATGAGTTAGCTATGCCGCCGCAGATAAAACTTGAACAGGCAAAAGGATTCAGCCTTTATATGTTAAAAGCGATCATCAATGGCCAAGGCAGTGAAATCATCGATTTAGCGAAAACTAATCTCTTCCGCTAGCCCAATTTGGTTAATAAACAGCCCCTTGTTTGGACTGCACCCCAAAAGTTGGACAGTTCATATTAAGCGGCTTTCTGGGCCTGGGTTCGGTATTCTACCGGACTCAGGCCTTTTAACTTCAGGCTGATCCGCTCGTTGTTATAGTAATGGATATAGTCTTCTATCGCCTTCCTAAGTTCATTCAGATCGCTGAACCTGTTCAGGTAAAAACACTCCGATTTCAGTGTGCCGAAGAAGTTTTCCATCACCGCATTACTCCTGCTGCAAATAGGAGATCAGTGCTTGTACTGTAAAGGGCTGCTGGTTGCTCAGCACAGTTAGTACTGCAACACTGAATGACCCTTACGCTTCACATTTAAACGACTAGAACGATTTTACGCGCCTTACCTTGGCCCGTCTCATCTCTTTCCCACCTGGTACTGGTGATTACTTACGCCATGGATATTGCAATAAAAGTGCCTGCAAACGAGCAAGGGTTAATTGATCGCCGTAGCCACTGCTGTTCTCGGGTTGGAAATGCATTTGGAACGCCCGAATGAGTTGATGCTGCTCCGCCGGCGTAGCATGTGCGTTGATGGCATACCCATATTGCCTAAGTAGCGGTAGCAACAATGCTTTGGCGACCGGGGTATCCGGTGCACGCCCCGCTAATAACTTCTTAACTAATTCATGATCAGGCCAAGCCCCCAGTCCATGTTTAGCCAGCTGTTGCCACGGGAAACAAGGTCCTGGATCCACTTTTCTTAATGGCGCAATATCGCTATGCCCAATAATATTTTCAGGCTCGATACCGTAGCGGTGGGCTATATCACTCACCAGTTGAATTAACGCCGTGATTTGTTGAGGCGGGTAGCTTTCACAATATCCATAGTGCTGGTCAGTGGGTTTGGTGAGGCCTTTGTTAACTATCTCGATCCCTATTGAGGTTTTGTTCAGATTATAGGTTCCTCGCCATGCACTGATCCCTGCATGCCAAGCAGCCTGGTCTTCAGGTACGAGCTGATAAATTTCTGGTAACGACGCATTACCCTTAGGGTACTGAGCAATAAGATAATGGCTACTGACTTCCTTGCCCGTGAGCAGCGTTAAAGCACGCTGCTCATCTGCCACCGTGTAATGGATCACAATAGCGTTAATTCGCGGTTGATGACCCAACGCGACGTAAGTCGTATTTATTGCCTGATGTGCAGAGTTCAGGGGCGGCGTATGAGCCTGACAACCCGACAATAACGCCAGCATAATGAGAAATCCCTTTTTCATTTTTACCCCCTTTAACGAGTGATGCTTTACTTTACCTTTGTTCGCACGATTGACCAAATGGGATAAGGTTGAGGTAAGAAAAAGCCCGCACCATAATTGCATACTTATGCATAATGAATTACTATCTGGGCAAATACACTCTTATAAAAGTCAGATTTATCGCATGAGCATTCATTTAGAAGGCGTAAATTGTTTCTACGGTGGTCAACAGGCCCTGTACGATATTACTTTGAACTGTGCTCAGGGAGAGACGCTAGTGCTGCTCGGCCCGAGCGGTGCAGGAAAGAGCTCATTGCTGCGTGTATTAAACTTATTAGAAATCCCGCGTTCAGGCCAGTTATCCATTGCTCATCAACAGTTCGATTTTGCACAACGCCCTTCCACTGCGGCGATTCGAACGCTACGCCAAGATGTTGGGATGGTTTTCCAACAATATAATTTATGGCCGCACCTCACCGTTGAACAAAATCTTATTCAAGCCCCCTGTAAAGTATTGGGTTTAAGCCGAGCCGATGCCCAAGCACGTGCTAAAAAGTATCTTGAGCGGTTACGCTTGACCGATTACGCTCATCGCTATCCCCTTCATCTTTCAGGAGGACAGCAGCAACGGGTGGCTATCGCCCGCGCGCTAATGATGGAGCCGCAGGTTTTACTGTTTGATGAACCGACCGCGGCCCTCGATCCTGAAATTACCGGGCAAGTGGTGCAGATTATCAATGAATTATCGGCCACCAACATCACACAAGTGATCGTGACACATGAAGTTGAGGTAGCAAAAAAAACCGCTTCTCATATTGTCTATATGGAAAATGGACGTATTGTTGAGCAAGGAAATGCTGAACGTTTCACACATCCTCAAACACGCGAATTTGCGAACTATCTTTCACATTAAGGACAGGGTTACCATGAAAAAAATTCTTATCGCTGCACTTCTTACCAGCCTGTCAGCCTCTGCATTCGCGGCTCAAACGCTCCGTTTTGGGACGGAAGCGTCGTATCCACCTTTTGAATTTGTCGGCAGTGATAACAAAATTCAAGGGTTTGATGTTGATTTGGCGATGGCAGTTTGTAAACAAATTAATGCAAGCTGTAGCTTTACCAACCAATCGTTTGACAGCTTAATCCCGAGCTTGAAATTCCGTCGTATCGACGCCGCAATGGCGGGTATGGACATTACGCCTGAGCGTCAAAAACAGGTGTTGTTCAGTACTCCTTACTATCTTAACTCTGCGCTATTCGTCGCAGCAAAAGGGAAAGTAGCGAGTTTAGCCGCGCTGAAAGGCAAAAAAGTCGGCGTACAAAATGGAACGACCCACCAAAAATACCTTGCCGATAAACACAGCGAAATTACAGCGGTCCCTTATGATAGTTATCAAAACGCGATTCTTGACTTAAAAAATGGCCGCGTGGATGCCGTATTCGGTGATACCGCGGTGATTAATGAGTCATTGAAGAACAACCCTTCACTGGCCCCGGTGGGTGATAAAGTCACAGACAAAGACTACTTTAGTACGGGTGTCGCGATTGCGGTACGCCAAGGGAATAGCGCGTTACAACAGCAATTTAACCAAGGTTTAGCAAAAGTTAAAGCCGAGGGTGAATACCAAAAAATTTATGACAAGTGGTTTCAGAAATAATTGCTGATGAATGAATTACTTTATTTACTCAATGCCGGCGGGATAACCGTCGGCCTTGCGCTTTGCGCGCTAGTCGTTGGCTTAACGCTTGCGATGATTTTCGCCAGTTGGGAATCCCTCTCCTGTAAACCGATTGCATGGCTAGGCAGTCTACTAGTCATGTTAATTCGTGGCTTACCGGAGATTTTAGTGGTGTTGGGTATCTATTACGGTTCATCACAATTATTACTTACCCTCTCCGATGGCTTTACCCTGCCATTAGGATTCACGACCCTGCACCTACAGCTTAACATCGAAAATTTTGATGTAAGTCCGTTCTTATGCGGGGTGATTGCCCTTGGGCTGCTGTATTCTGCCTATGCATCACAAACCCTACGCGGTGCATTACGCGCGGTCCCTCAAGGGCAACGTGAATCGGCGTTTGCCCTCGGAATGAGTAAAGGTTCCGTATTTTTCACCATTGTATTGCCTCAGATGTGGCGTCACGCGTTACCTGGGTTAGGTAATCAGTGGTTAGTTCTTTTGAAAGATACCGCATTAGTCTCGCTAATCAGTGTGAATGATTTAATGCTACAGACTAAGGGTATTGCGACCCGTACCGAACAGCCCTTTACCTGGTATCTCGTCGCGGCGGGGATCTACCTCATTATTACATTGTTGAGCCAAGCAATTCTTAAATTTGCTGAGCGCCGCGTTACGCGCTTTGAGTTGGAGCAACAATGATGAGTGACTATTTACTGAAACTCAGTGCTGGCTTACCAGTCAGCCTTGGTCTTACCTTCAGTGCAGCGCTTATCGCTTTGCTGATTGCCGTGACCCTAACCGTTCTTTTAGCGCTGCGTAACCGCTTGACCAATGCAGTGATCCATTGTTACTTAACGCTATTTACCGGTACACCTCTATTGGTGCAAATCTTCTTGATCTATTATGGGCCAGGACAGTTTCCAATATTGCAACAGTATCCAACCTTATGGTCGATTCTCTCTCAACCCGGATTGTGTGCTGTGGTGGCGTTGTCGTTAAATAGTGCAGCTTATACAACGCAATTATTGTACGGGGCGGTTAAGGCAATTCCGGCAGGACAATGGCAGTCCTGTTACGCCTTGGGTATGACGCGTGGAGAAACGTTAAAGGTGCTGTTGCCTTATGCTTTCAAACGCGCCCTCTCTTCCTACTCAAATGAGGTTGTGTTGGTCTTTAAGAGCACCTCGTTAGCCTATACGATTACCCTGATGGACGTGATGGGATTAAGTCAGCAACTCTATGGCGGAACCTATGACGTCAACGTCTTCATTGCGGCAGGTATCATCTATCTCTGCATTAACGGCCTATTGACGTTATTGATGCGCGCTATCGAGGCATATGCCCTACGCTTTGAGCGTCGTACATAAAGAATAAGTTGCCCTAGGGCAACTTATTCCTCTCGAATGAGTAATGAGAGTACTTCGCTATGTGCGGTATGGGGAAACAGATCAAATAATTGAACACGCTCAAGCCGATACCCACTCAGTCTAGCAATATCTTTTGCCAAGGTTTCTGGATTACAGCTTGAGTAAAGGATTGCTGCAGGCTTAGCACTGACAATAAACTCACAGAGTTCCTGACCAATACCGCGTCGAGGTGGATTGACCAGGAGCAAATCAGGTGCATTGGTCTCGTTAAGGGCGTAACGGGTGGCATCTAACGCCCGGAACTCCGTATTTTTTAATCCAAGTTTGGTCGCGGAGTCTTGTGCACAGGCAATCGCCTCGGGTGAAATTTCAATACCCGTGAGTTGTGTTTCTGGTCTAGCGCAATGTAACCCAAACCCGCCCACACCACAAAACAGATCCCATAATGTGTCAAGCTTTAACCCTTGGGTCCATTCGCGCGCGGTCAGGTAGAGTTTGGCTGCAACATTGGGATTGGTTTGGAAGAAGCTCTGTGGGCGGATCCAAAGAGGAATATGATTGAAAGACTCTGCTAAAGCCGATGCACCACTTAGGATGATCTCCTGATCCCCTTCCATAATCGCCATATGCACTGGCTGAATATTCACCGAAATCACGATCAATTGCGGTAAGCATTGCTGAAGTTCAGGAAGGACGGACTTGAGTTGTGCTAACTTTTTCTCTGAACGTAAGACAAAGCGCAGCATCATGCCGCCTTCGGTACTTTCCGTTAGTAGCAAATACTTGAGTTCCCCTTTGCGCCGCGCAATATGGTAAGGCGTTAATCCTACCTTGGCGATAAAGGGTAACAATTGTCGAAAGACCGGTGCGAAAGTCTCTGGATAGAGTGGACAATCTATTAAGTCAACACCCTCACCCTCGGCATTGATGATCCCCAAAATAGGCCGCTCCACAGAGCCACTCACCACCATTTTTGCCTTATTACGAAATCGCTCTTGCGCCGACGGAACAGGGGGCCGCCACTCTGCCACAGGTACATCTGTTAAGAGCTGTTCAATCTTCGCCTGCTTATCGGCAAGTTGCGTGACGTATTTTTTGGGGAGCCATTGACAAGAGCGGCACTGACCCGCGTCATAACGAGGGCAAAACATAGATTACCTATGGAAGATAGTGAATTGGGGCGCGGTAGTATAGCATTGAAGCGGGATGAAATTCTATTTCTCTCACCCCGCCGTATCGGTTAGCGAGTGATCCATCCTTGCTGCTGTAAGAATGCGAGCATATGAGGTCGGCTCTCTTTAGTCACCATTCTCTCCACCATTTCGCTCCAAGTCTCATGCCGATTGGCACTGCTGCGATGTTGGTAATAATCCACTAAGTGTTGGTCGTAAGCCGCAAGTGTTTCAGTCTCGATAGACTGGTAGGTATTATCATGAACCAGCATAGAGAGTGACATGCGAGGCTTTAGCACAGGCTTATCAGTTGGCCAGCCTAAGCAAAGTCCGAATAGCGGTAATACGAATTTAGGTAAATCGAGTAATTCACTGACCGCCTGCGGCTGATTACGTAGCCCACCAATAAATACACCGCCTAGGCCTAACGATTCGGCAGCAACCATAGCATTTTGCGCTAAAAGGGCTGTATCGACACAGCCCAAGATCAGTTGTTCCGCATAGCCCAATTCCGCTTGCTCACTGATTTGCTTATGCCGGTTGAAATCGGCGCATAGCACCCAAAACTCAGCAGCTTCTATCACCCAACTTTGGTTACCGGCGAGTTCTGCCAAGCGTTGACGTTTCGTTTTATCGGTAATCCGCACCACCGAAGCGCACTGTAACAGGCTAGAGGTGGAAGCAGATTGCGCCGCTAATAGGATCGCCTCACGTTGCTCAGCGCTTATCGGTTCGTCGCTATAGTGACGTATGGAACGGTGTTGGCGAAGAAGATCGATGGTCGGTGTCATGACTGGCTCCAAAAAATGTCACAAAGAGGTAAGTGTAGTCATTACTACACTGCCTGACACCCTTATGAACTCACCGATTGTGCGAAATCAGTATGCACGTCTCTTCACGGCTTCCAATCTTTCAATTGGCAAGGCATGATAAATCTTCCATTTCTCAAAGGAGCTGTTATGTTTGTGGTAATTTTTGGTCGCCCAGGCTGCCCATATTGTGTCCGCGCGAAAGAGTTAGCCGATAAATTGACTGACGAGCGCGATGATTTTAGCTATCGCTATGTGGATATTCACGCTGAAGGAATCAGTAAAGACGATTTGTCGAAAAGTGCAGGCAAGACTGTGGAAACTGTTCCACAAATCTTTATCGACGAATCTCACGTCGGCGGCTTCACCGAATTTGAAGCCTATGCCAAACAACATCTCGGATTATATCAATAATCCCATCGGGTACTGAGTAATCAGTACCCATCATCCCATTGAGTAAAACCATTTTTCCATCAATCAGTCATAGCAGTTGTGTAAGTGAACGATTAGAATGAGACGGTTTTTTTAGAACCGTCAGTATTAGCCGATGGCATACTGACGGCATCATTTCTCCGACTTATTAAATGAAAATTGACTCGTGAATATAAACGTTGCAAATCTGCTCAGCGCCAATGATGTCTTGCTTCTTTTTGTTGTTCTCTCTCTTGGTCTTTGTCTAGGAAAAATTCGGCTTGGGAGTATCCAACTCGGCAGTTCAATCGGGGTACTGGTGGTCTCACTACTGCTAGGCGAACAACATTACTCTATTAATACTAATGCGCTGAGCTTAGGTTTTATGCTGTTTATTTTCTGCGTAGGAATTGAAGCCGGACCTAACTTCTTTTCAATCTTTTTCCGCGATGGAAAAAACTATTTAATGCTCGCACTGGTTATGGTTGGCAGTGCATTGCTGATCGTATTAGGTCTGGGTAAGCTTTTTCACTGGGATATTGGTCTTTCAGCCGGAATCTTAGCAGGATCCCTGACTTCAACCCCGGTACTGGTTGGCGCGGGAGACACTCTGCGGCAAGTCATTACCGACCCACAACAATTAGCGTTACTTCAAGATAACCTCAGCTTGGGCTATGCACTGACCTATCTGGTCGGATTAGTAAGTTTAATATTTGCCGCCCGCTACCTTCCGCGCATACAACACCAAGACCTGCCGACAAGTGCGCAACAAATCGCACGCGAACGCGGACTTGATGCAGACAGCCAACGTAAGGTCTTTTTACCAGTTATACGGGCTTATCGAGTTGGAAAAGAGTTAGTGGAGTGGAGTGGCGGTAAAAATTTACGCGAACTAGGGATTTATCGCCACACCGGTTGCTATATCGAGCGTATTCGACGTAACGGGATATTGGCTAGCCCAGATGGCGATGCTGTACTGCAAGAAGGGGATGATATTTCATTAGTGGGTTATCCCGATGCTCACGCTCGGCTAGATCCAAGTTTTCGACATGGTAAAGAAGTCTTTGACCGCGATCTTTTGGATATGCGTATCGTCACAGAAGAGATCGTGGTGAAAAACCATAATGCCGTGAATAAACGATTAGGGAAATTACGACTTACCGACCATGGATGCTTTCTTAACCGGGTCATTCGTAACCAGATCGAAATGCCAATTGATGACGATATCTTATTAAATAAGGGCGATATCTTACAAATTAGTGGTGAAACAAGACGGGTTAAAAGTATCGCCGACCGTATTGGTTTCGTCGCAATTCATAGTCAGATGACCGACCTACTTGCCTTCTGCTCATTCTTTATCATTGGGTTGATGATCGGTATGGTTACCTTTCAGTTTAGTAATTTTGGATTTGGCATTGGTAATGCCGCCGGACTGCTTTTCTCGGGGATCATGCTCGGTTTCCTACGAGCCAACCACCCAACCTTTGGTTATATCCCGCAAGGGGCTCTGACCATGGTAAAAGAGTTTGGTTTGCTGGTCTTTATGGCCGGTGTCGGCTTAAGCGCAGGCAGTGGACTGCATCACGGATTAGGTGAGAACGGCATCTCCATGCTGTTATGCGGCGTTGTCGTCAGCCTGTTACCGGTGGTGATCTGTTATTGTTTTGGCGCTTACGTGTTACGAATGAACAGAGCAATGCTCTTCGGTGCATTGATGGGTGCGCGAACCTGTGCGCCCGCGCTAGAAATTATTAGCGATACGGCACGAAGCAGCATTCCAGCACTAGGCTATGCAGGAACCTATGCTATTGCAAACGTCATTTTAACGCTCGCTGGAACGCTAGTCGTGATGTTGTGGCCGGGTGGTTGACCTTGTAAGGTGAAAAGATAAGACTTTTCACCCTAGCCGATAAACATTAATTATATTAACATTGAAAATTAACATTTAATGCTATCCCCTTTAGGAGAACACTTATATTATGGAGCAGTTAAACACTCAGCTTTTTTTATGGCTTAATGCGACTCCAGATTCTCCACGTTGGCTGATTAATTTTGCCACTATTTTAGCTAAGGATGTTATCGGTATCATTCCACTTCTGGTCGTCGGCTTATGGCTTTGGTCACCGAAACAATTTATCGACTCACGCCGTGAACTCGTCCTTAAAACGGCTACCGCGCTTGTCTATGCTATCGTTTTCTCTTTTGTCATTGGTAAGGTGTTTCCACACCCTCGTCCTTTTGCTATTGGCCTTGGATATCACTGGTTAAATCATTCACCAGATACCTCCTTCCCTAGCGATCACGGCACCTTTATCTTTACTTTTAGCTTAGCCTTTATGTTCTGGCATCGCGCTTGGTCTGGAGTAGCTCTACTCGCGGTGGGTGTATTAATCGCTTGGTCGCGAATTTACCTTGGCGTACATTGGCCGCTTGATATGTTGGGTGGTCTATTGGTCGGAATGATCGGCTGTTTAACCGCGGAGCTCGGTTGGAAATTTTATGGTCAAGCACTATTAAACATTGCCCGTAAAATTTACCGACAACTTTTTGCGTTGCCGATCCGCTGGGGTTGGATACAACACTAACAATGTCTGAGACTAAAAAAGCCAGGTGACTTCACTACCCTGGCTTTTTTTATTTATCTCGTCAAAAGACGATTAAAACCATTTCGCAAACAGTGAGGAGATATGAAGCCATACGTAGTCGACTAAACGACTAAACATTCCGCCCTCCTTAACCTCTTCCAATACCACTAGTGGTTTTTGATCGACCACTTTTCCGTTGATCTGGAAATTAACCTGTCCTACAACTTGTCCTTTAGTGAGTGGTGCAGAAAGCTGGGTTTGAGTTAAGGTATAGTCTGCCTTCAAAGCATTAACTTGACCTTTAGGCACTGTCACTGAGGCATTATTCATCACCCCAAGTGAAGCCTGCTTAGTATCACCAAACCAGACTTTGGCTTGTACAAAAGGTTTACCCGCTTTAATCGGCGAAAGCGTTTCGAAATTTTGAAAACCCCAATTCAACAGCTTCTCGCTTTCACGAAAACGAATATTATCGGTATTCGCACCAAGCACCACTGAGATTAAACGCATGTTGCCAGAAGTTGCCGAAGCGACCAAATTATTACCCGCGCCTGAGGTATATCCGGTTTTGATCCCATCGACATTGAGTGATGAATTCCATAACAGGCGGTTACGGTTAGGTTGGCGAATATTATTGAAACTAAACTCTTTCTCTTTATTCAGGCTATATTCTTCCGGTACATCGCGGATCAACGCTTGGCCGAGCAACGCCATATCCCGTGCAGTACTATACTGACCCGGCTCATCTAAACCGTGAACGGTCGTAAAATGTGTGTTCGTTAGACCGAGTTTTTGACCATAATTATTCATCAAGCCAATGAAGGTATCTTGGCTACCGGCAACATAATCGGCTAACGCGATACAAGCATCATTACCCGATTGGATCACAATGCCGCGATTGAGATCCGCAACAGAGACCTGTGAGCCTGGTTTAAGGAACATTACCGACGAACCACGAAGTTTTGGATTTCCTGTAGCCCACGCATCTTGCCCAATAGTTACATTATCAGTTGACTTAATTTTACCGCTTTTCAACGCTTGACCGACGACGTAGCTGGTCATCATTTTCGTTAAACTCGCCGGGTCCAATCGGTCATCTGCGTGAGAATCTGTTAGCACCTTACCGCTATCATAATCGATTAAAATCCATGCTTTCGCATCAACCTGAGGTGCATTAGGTTGAGGGTCTGCAAAAGTAACGCATGGGGTAATGAGCATTACAGCAAGTAACGCTGGGCGTAGCGGGGTCGATATCTTTGATGGGTGCATTATTTTTCACTCAGTCCTAATTTAACTCGTTGAAAATGAGGATATCCTGCCGGAGTGTTGGTATCTACAGTCGTGTTAAAATATTTACATTTTTTTTGCATCCATTAAATAAATATTCTCTTTTTTAGGTTGAATTAAACCCGCGCGTTGCTGCGCTACTGATACTGGAAGCTAAGTCATCTCGACTCTTTTAGATAATAATGCCCTTAAAACAAAAATTGAGTCATCGTCAACACCTGCCAATTTATCGATAGTGCGGTGCAAAAATCCTTGCAAGCCATAGCCGAAACGCTAAACGTAAACGGTAAAGTGATTGCAACGGGCGGCTTGGACACCCATCCGCAAAGTACTAGCAATTACTGGCCCGCTGAGTGATGAAATAGTACCGAGCGACTTACATTACTATGTTCCTCAGCTTGAGCATAATCCATTGCTGTCGCTAACACGGGTCCAAGGTATCAAACTGCCTCCCCTATGCGTGGGGATTTAGAGAGTCGTGACGTCGGGTCAGTGTTAGATGAAGGACATATTTAAAAGTATGTTAGCCTTGCCTTAGCCATAATACTCCTTCTCTCCCGACACGATAAGGGGGAGGATAATAATCATGACAATCCACCAATGATGAGTCACTAACGTGTTATTCTGTACTGGATTCCCACACTGAATGGAGTTGAGATGGAACCTTTCACAGCTGACCTACTCTCTGTTGAAGCTGCTCAGGCATTGTTACTGCGTGACTTACCCCCAATCACGGCGTCGCGAACTCTTAGTATCAATGAGGCGCTGGGCTGGGTTACGGCTGAGCCTATTATCTCACCGATTAATGTCCCGAGTTTCGATAATTCTGCGATGGATGGCTATGGCTTACGCCTCGCTGATATTGACTCCCAGCAACCTTTACCTGTCGCCGGTCGAGCTTTCGCTGGTCACCCCTATTCAGGCCCTCTTCCAACAGGACAGGTCATTCAGATCATGACCGGAGCCCCTGTGCCAGAAGGCTGCGAAGCCGTGGTGATGCAAGAGCAGACCGAAAAAGAAGCACAAGGTATTCGACTCACGGCAGCCGTTAGTGCAGGCCAAAATATTCGCCGTATCGGTGAGGATATCCGTCAGGGACAAGTGGTGCTTGAATCCGGTGTGCGCCTAAAAGTTAAAGATCTTCCCCTTTTAGCTTCTTTAGGTATTCAGCAAGTTAGGGTTAAACGACAACTTAGTGTGGCTATTCTCTCCACCGGTGATGAACTGGTTTCACCAGGTAATCCACTTGCTGCCGGACAGATTTATGATACGAATCGCTTCGCGATTGATCTAATGCTACAACGCTTAGGCTGCAAAGTAATTGACCTGGGTATCATCCCCGATAATAAAACACTGCTCACTGATGCTCTTCACCGCGCAGATCAACAAGCCGATCTCGTCATCAGCACTGGGGGAGTCTCTGTGGGGGCTGCTGATTACACAAGAGATGTGTTGCTCGAATGTGGTGATATCACTTTCTGGAAATTGGCCATGAAACCCGGAAAGCCTTTTGCCTTTGGCCGATTAAGCGATAGTTTATTTTGTGGGCTCCCCGGCAATCCAGTCTCTGCGGTAGTGACCTTTTGTCAGCTTGTTTACCCGATGATCCTTCGTCTACAAGGAATTGCCGCAGCGCCCTTCACACCACTCACGGCTGTACTCACCGCCCCTATCTCTAAGCAGCCAGGTCGAACTGAATTCCAGCGTGGGGTTTTCTCGTCTCATCAAGGAGAGTATCACGTCACTGCGGATGAAAAGCAGGGATCGCATATGTTTAGCACCTTTACTCATGCCAACTGTTTTATCTGTTTACCGCGTGAAACAGGCTCAGTGGAGCAAGGAGAGACAGTCACTATTCAACCTTTCCCTGATTTCTTAGACGGTGCATAATGTCTTTATCCGATAAAGCGTTATTACGCTACGATCGCCAAATTGTCCTAAAAGACTTTGATATTGAAAAACAGCAGCAACTCGCAACGGCTAACGTGATGATTGTGGGTATGGGAGGCTTAGGTTGTATTGTAGCAACCTACCTGGCTTCGAGCGGTATTGGTCGGCTGACGCTGGTCGATCCCGATACCGTAAGCCTCTCAAATATACCGAGGCAGATACTGTTCACTGAGGACGACTGTGGGAAAGCAAAAGTTGACGTCGCTAAACAACAGCTCGCCTTACGCAACAAAGACTGTCACATCGTTACCTATCCGTATGCAATCGATGACTCCGAGATATGGTTTGAGCGTTGTGCAGAACATGACATGATCATTGACTGCACCGACCAACTTTACAGCCGCCAACAGATAAATCGCCTGTGTTTCACCACCTCAGTCCCGCTCATATCAGGGGCAGCAATTCGTATGGAAGGCTGTGTGATCAGTTTTACCTGGAAGAAAGACGAACCTTGCTATGAATGCCTTAGCCATCGTTTTGGGAACTCTGTTGGGAGCTGCGTGGAGAACGGCGTAATGTCACCGTTGACGGGGGTAATTGGCAGTTTACAAGCTATGGAAGCCATACGGCATTTAACGCACTATGGATGCCAAACCGAAGGAAGGTATTTACTGTATGATGCAATGAATTTCAGCTTTACCCCATTAAAGGTAAAGCGAAATCCACACTGTTCTCTTTGTGCCTAACCTAAACTTACGTTAGGCACAACGCAAACTAGGCAATCCCTTGGGAATTTAAATAGTCTTCGTAATTACCAGTAAAGTCGCTGACTTTACCAGGTTTAATTTCCAGTACACGCGTAGCGAGGGAGCTCACAAACTCCCGATCGTGTGAAACGAAAATTAAGGTCCCTTCAAACATTTCTAGCGCCATATTCAAGGATTCAATGGATTCCATATCTAAGTGGTTAGTTGGCTCATCCATAATCAGAATATTGGGTTTTTGCATCATTAATTTACCGAATAGCATCCGCCCTTTCTCACCCCCTGAAAGAACTTTAGCTGGCTTTTTAATATCATCTTGGCTGAAGAGCAATCGTCCCAATATACTTCTTACCGCTTGCTCGTCATCGCCCGCCTGTTTCCATTGGCTCATCCAATCAAAAACAGTTAAATCATTCGCAAATTCGTATTCATGGTCCTGGGCATAATAACCGATCGACGCATTTTCAGACCATTTTATGCTACCACTTTCCGGAGTCAGTTCTCCGACTAGCGCTTTAAGTAGCGTCGTTTTACCAATGCCGTTTGCACCAATAATTGCTAATTTTTCTCCAACCTCGAGCAGAAGACTCAGTTTGGTAAATAGCGGGCCGTTATCAAATCCTTTCGTTAACGCTTCAACTTCTAAAGCATTACGGAATAATTTTTTATCTTGTTCAAAACGAATAAATGGATTTTGCCGACTTGAGGCTTTTACTTCATCCAATTTAATTTTGTCGATCTGTTTAGCGCGAGAGGTTGCCTGACGAGACTTTGAGGCATTCGCGCTAAAACGGCTAACAAATGACTGTAGCTCAGCAATTTGCGCTTTCTTTTTCGCATTATCAGAGAGCAGACGCTCACGAGACTGCGTCGCAGCGGTCATATATTCATCATAATTTCCCGGATAAACACGAATTTCGCCGTAATCTAAATCTGCCATATGCGTACAGACCATATTCAGGAAATGACGGTCGTGGGAAATAATAACCATAGTACTGTCACGCTCATTAAGCGTCTGTTCCAACCAGCGAATCGTATCAATATCCAAGTTGTTCGTCGGTTCATCTAATAAAAGAATATCGGGATTTGAAAAAAGCGCTTGTGCGAGTAGCACACGCAGCTTCCAACCAGGAGCGACTTCGCTCATAGGACCATAATGCAAATCTACTTCAATACCCACGCCTAATAGAAGTTCACCCGCGCGAGCTTCCGCACTGTAACCATCCATCTCACCGTACAGTACTTCGAGATCAGCAACCTTATAACCCTCTTCCTCGCTCATTTCAGGTAAAGCGTAGATACGGTCTCTTTCTTGTTTTATTTGCCAAAGTTCATCATGGCCCATGATAACCGTATCTAAAACACTGAAAGCTTCGAAAGCAAATTGGTCTTGGCGTAATTTACCAATACGCTCATTAGTATCTAACGCTACGTTACCTGCTGTTGGTTGTAAATCACGTCCTAAAATTTTCATAAAGGTTGATTTGCCGCTACCATTCGCACCTATTAACCCGTAGCGGTTACCACCGCCAAATTTCACGGAAATATTTTCAAATAGTGGTTTACTACCAAATTGCATAGTTACGTTGTTGGTTACTAACACGTTTAAGCCTTTTAATTAATGGGATTGGGCACTGATGGAGTATGACTTAACAGTAATTACCGCTGTATAATCATTACACAATGAAGAGATTATAACTCATTTGAAGGATTCTCTGTATAGTACAGAGAGAAAAGCAATAAAAAAACCAGCGCGAACGCTGGCTCTTAGGTAGCACTAAAACTTAGATTAAGAAGCTTTCTAGTGATTGACCTTCATCAAGCGCTTTTTTGATCGCAGCTGGGGTACGACCTTGGCCAGTCCACGATTTCTTTTCGCCGTTTTCATCTGTGTAAGCATATTTAGCTGGGCGAGGTGCGCGTTTAGTACGTTTTTTGCTAGTCTCAGCCGCGCCTAATAATTCACTAGGGTCAATACCTTCGGCTGCTAATAACTCACGGTATTTAGAAAGCTTTTCTGCTTTCTCACGGTTTAATGCTTCTTCGGCTTCAATTTCTTCACGACGCTCAGTCACAACAGTGGTTAATTTTTCTAGAATTTCTTCTAGATCAGTTAACTCAACTTCACGAGCTTGCGCACGAAGTGTACGGATATTGTTCAGTAGTTTAAAAATGTCGCTCATTATTTTTCCCTTTCTATAAACTTAAAAAATCACAATATCGGCAAGGTTACCGAAATTAGTTTAGAAAATAAATAGAAAATTAGAAAATAATAATTCTAAAAATAAATACTATTTCTAGGTAAAGAAATCCGACACCTTCATTACAAATTCATTACCTTTAAAATTGGTAATCATTAAACACTCTTAATCTAAAGGCTAAATATCTTTTATTACAAAAAACCAGTTTCAGATAATTCTGGGACTGATTCCATTCTCCATTTGTGCTCAATACATTCTCTTATTGTGTAAGAGAATTTTGATTAATTAGTATAATTCTTTTGATAAACAATAATTAGGGGTAAAGGTAAGTTTTCGATGATGTTGAAATACTGACCGAAACTTACAAGGGAGTAAAAGTAAAAACTAGTATTTATCCCCTACTATTCATAGGGTAATGATAAAGATATCGCGAAAAAATCTAAGGCCGACAATTTTGTTTACTGATAAAGGCTTTAAACACCGCTAGCGTCTCATCGCTGACATGGTGTTCGATTCCCTCTGCATCACAATGAGCAACTTCGGGTGAGATTCCTAAACTCAATAAAAAATCTTCAACGATAGCATGACGTTCGCGACTCTGTTGCGCTAAACTTTCCCCTTCCTGGGTAAGGAAAACTCCACGATAAGGAATTTGTTGAATTAGCCCTGCGGCAGCTAAACGTTTTAGCATTTTTGCGACAGTCGGTTGAGAAACCCCTAGGCGTGCAGCCATGTCAACTTGACGTACTTCACCAAACTCATGAATGAGATCAGAAATTAACTCAAGATAATCATCGATTAGTTCGCGTCGGTGCGCTTCTCTAACCTGCTTAAAACCTTCAACATGGTTTTCAAGATTTTTAATCGGACCAATTGATGGCTTTACACGAGTATTTGGGTGATTCATCGAAATTCCTTACAAAGGCCAATGTCGACCAAGTCGACCATGCTCACTATCTTAAACGAGATGAGATCAAGCTCAACTCTTTTCTCATATAGCATTAGCTAAAGAATATAGCCTGTGCTATATATAAATCACTATAGCTGATTATTTTTGCCTTCATTGATTAGGGGGTTGAACATGAACTATGATAAAGAGTTGCCTCAGACGTCAACCTGTGCTCACCGCTCATCTTCTCAGCCTTCCTTTTTCGGCTACGCTACACTTTCCCCTTTCCAATTACGCCTTTACCTTTTGAAACGGTTAGGTCGAATTTTTTTAGGTAAAAAAAAACGACCCTAAGGGTCGTTTTTTAGGAACAGTACAATTAGAAGCTGTAACCAACACCAGCGATCCAAGTACCCACATCAACGTTACGGATACGGCTTTGCTCGTAACCAACGTCAAGTGCAACGTTTTCCCATGGGTTGAATTGCAGACCAGCACCGTAAGCAACGCCAACATCGCTGTTGCTCTTGCTGTTGTAACCTGCAGGACCATGGCCTTCAGCGTTGTTTTGAACGCGACCGATACCGATACCTACAACACCGTAGATGCTTGCCCAGTCATTTAGACGGTAAGCTGGACCTGCAGTGATACCGTAGTATTGACCTTTACGATAGTCGTTAACATCTTTGTTAGCGTCTTTTTCGGTATAGGTGAATGATGCAATCCAACCTAATGGGTTAGATTCATCTTCGTAACGATATTTTAAGTTGAAACCGTTAGCTTTGTTTAAAACACCTTGGTAATCGCTTTGTGCGTAACCACCAGTAACGGTGCTTTTAGCCATTGCAGAACCTGCAGAAACGGCGAGTAAACAAGCTAAAGCTGAAAGACATGCAATTTTTTTCATAATAACCTCAATGTGAAATTACTTTTATTTTTACTGACAACAAATGAAATATAACAAAAAAAAGTAAGAAACTCTGCCCGAATTTTGTTGTCCAACCCCGAGTAACATGTAACATAACGTGTACAACGACACTTATCTAACTGATATACATCGTTAAGTTGCTAAAAAACAGCGGCGCAATTTTTTTCTAAAATAATAAATCTTTAAGCATATTCTGAATCTCTATAGCTATTTCTTCACGTTTCAATACAATTCTACCCCATCATTCACCCAATTCGGGCTTTCTATGGGCAATCCACAAAAAAGCACTGCATCGGTATTCTATCCTATCGGCCTGCTGTTAATTGCAATGTTTACATTACAAGGAGCAGCTTCCCTAGCTAAATCGCTGTTCTCTGAGGTGGGTGCCCCAGGTGTCGCTGCGCTGCGCTTGGGCCTCTCCACCATCATGTTATGGGTAATGTTTAAACCTTGGCGTTTACATTTTTCTCCAGAGCAGCGGCGGCCACTAATCTTTTATGGCTTAGCATTGGGAGGAATGAATTTTCTCTTTTATATGGCATTACGTACCATCCCATTAGGGATCGGTGTCGCCCTTGAGTTTGTCGGGCCTTTGACGCTAGCGCTCGCGAATTCTCGTAAGGTGACTGATTTTCTGTGGATTATTATAGCGGTAAGCGGGCTATGGTTGTTACTACCTGTGCACGGTGGTGCGAATAATATTGATCCACTCGGTGCATTTTTTGCACTAGCTGCTGGGGCTTGTTGGGCAATTTATATTATTTTCGGCCAAAAAGCCGGGTCTGAACACGGGGCAGCTACGGTAGCGGTAGGATTACTCATTGCTTCATTGGTTTTTGTGCCCACCGGTTTAGTCATGGCAGAACCGGGAATTTGGCATTGGTCAATTATTCCCATTGGGCTGTTAGTCGCCTTACTTTCGAATGCGATTCCCTATTCTCTTGAAATGATGGCGCTGACGCGCTTACCCGCCAGAGTATTTGGCACATTAATGAGTATGGAGCCCGCCGTTGCCGCATTCTCAGGTTTTTTATTTCTCAACGAACACCTAACACTCACTCAACTTGCCGGGCTGCTGGCGATAATTTTGGCTTCTGCAGGTTCTGCATTAACCATGAAATCTAAGGCGAGCCGCATGAAACGGATTAAGATTAAGAAGAAAAATCATTCTCATTAGGGTTTTATCATTCAGTCTATCTCACTAATAGGCCACACCTTGCTGCAGTTTTAAAAAGCGCTGCTATACTCATTTCAGTAGAGTTCAATAGGTTCATAACGAGAAGGAATTTTTCATGAGTACTGCAAAACTTATTAAAACAAATAATACTGAACTGCTTTATACCCGTAACGATGTTTCTGATGAAGATAAAGCGGCAACGATTCAAGTCTTAAATAAGATCGTGGTTGAACTGATTGATTTATCACTGATCACCAAGCAAGCGCACTGGAATATGCGTGGCGCGAACTTTATGGCGGTTCATGAAATGTTGGACGGTTTCCGTACAGCTATTACTGAACACCAAGATAACGTCGCTGAACGCGCGGTGCAATTAGGTGGTGTGGCACTGGGTTCAACTCAAGTTGTTAATGATAAGACCCCTCTGAAAAGCTACCCGCTGAACATTCATAGTGTTCAGGATCACCTCGTTGCCCTGGCTGAGCGTTACGCGTTAGTGGCTAACGATGTTCGTAAAGCAATCAGCGATGTGAATGACGAAGATACTGCAGATATCTTTACTGCAGCATCACGTGATTTAGACAAATTCCTATGGTTCATCGAGGCCAACATCGAGTAATAGCTATGAAGCCAGTTCAGGCTGGCTTCACTAACTCCTTTCTCTGCCGTTTATTATGAAAACTCCAAACCAATAAACGACTTTTTTTATTTCCTTGCGCCATTTCAATTTCTCTTCTCACTGGCACTGAATGATCCGTTAATACTTTTCTTAGCGGGGCTAAACTTTGCTGCTTAGCGACCAAAGTGCTAAACCACAATACTTGTTGTTGGAATAACACACTCTCTTCAATCATTTTAGTGATAAATCCGACTTCTCCCCCAGGGCACCATAGCTCGTGATAACGGCCAGCAAAATTGAGCTGATGTTCAGCTATCCCCAGATGATTATTCTTACGAGCTGTCCCTTCTGCAGCGGCTTGTGCAGAGCTATGAAACGGAGGATTACACAGCGTAGCGTGATAAAACTCTTTAGGCTGAATGATGCCATCAAAAATCTTACTCTGCTCTTTTTGACGCCGTAACCGAATCGATCGCGTCAAGCCAGTGTTCATCGCTAGCAGTTGTTGGGCAGCGCGGATAGATTCAGGTTGGCAATCGCTTCCAGTAAAACGCCAACCGTATTCAGCGCTGCCAATTAATGGATAGATACAATTGGCCCCGCAACCAATATCTAACACCGAAATCTGGGGGCCATGATTTGTCGGGAGATCTTCTGCTAAGCAATCCGCTAAGTGATGAATATAATCGGCTCGACCAGGGATGGGGGGACAAAGGTGATCATCGGGCAACGCCCACTGCAATTGATACCACTGTTTTAATAGCGCTTTATTGAGAAGTTTTACGGCTTCAGGTTCACTAAAGTTAAGGCTTAGCTTGCCACTAGGGGTCAACATTGACCAAGCTTCGAGCCTAGGTTCTAGTTTAAAGAGTACCGCTAAATCATAGTGGCCTTGATAACGATTTCTTGGATGCATTAGTAACCTTGCTCTGCGAGCCATGAACCTGCTTCACTCAGCGAATTAAAACGTTCGCAGACGACTAAACTACTGATAATCTGCTCGCGTAACGGTAGCGGAATGGGATATTTTTTTTCTAAAACGGCGTGCATCCAGTTAACCGTCGTCTCAATGTCTTTATTGGAGGCTAACGGCGTTTGTGCAGGTACTCCCCGTGGGATCATTTCTGATACGTCACTGCCATCATTATTCACATACTGTATCGCTGAAGGGCGCTGCGGATTGAGATAGACCTCACCTTCGCACCCATTAGACACCAGTGCCTTAGCGTGAATATCGCGAAAAAATTGCGTTACCTTTGGTAAATATTCAGGATGCGACACACTCGTTAGTCTCACTCCCGCTTGCGCAGTAAAAGGTGATATTAGCTTGGCCAGCGTGTGGGCGCTATTGCGCAAGCCTAAGTGCCACCGCAGGTCGAGTTGCTTGGCTAACGGCGGGCACAGCGTATCGATCGTCATAAACGAAAAGCCTGTGTCCAACATTTGTCGATGCCCTTCAGCGATAGTCTCTGCAGGCTTAATCTCCATTGCCGCAAGGATCTCTGCGCTGGTAATACGAGTCGGGTCACAATGAATCCCGTGCAAAAAGACGTTCACCCCAAACTTGTGCAGTAACAAGGCTAACAGTGGCGTCATATTTGCCTGTCGCCGAGCACCGTTATAACTGGGAATAACGACGGTATGTGGCAGCGCTGACCACTGAGGTAAACAGTCCTCCAGTGCGCGGTAGAAACCGAGTAGCTCCTCTTCGCCTTCACCTTTAATGCGTAATGCGATCAAGATCGCTCCTAAAGAGAGATCGTCGACATCATCCCCCAATATCGCGCGATAAAGTGCCGTGGCATTGTCTAAATCGAGATGACGCGCATGAAGTTTGCCACGACCTATCTCTTTAATAATTTGTTTAATATCCATGATTTCTCTACTTACGCGACGCGCGGCGATGTGTTGTTTTCTTTTTTAACGCTGAAGGAACAACGCTGACTTCACTTGGCGTAAACTTAGGTTGTTCAATAGGAAAAACAGGTAAAGAGGCTAAGAGTCGACTACCGTAATTACGCGTGATTAACCGACGATCATAAATAATGATCTCACCATGGCAATGATGACTGCGAATTAACCTTCCCACTTGTTGGATTAACGTGAAGGAAGCCGTAGGTAAACTCTGACTCTCAAAAGGATAACGCTGCTTGCTCTTCAACCACTCACCTTCCGTCACAATAACAGGGCTATCGATAGGGGCAAACGCAATTTTATGAATATGCACCGCCGTCAACAACTCACCTTTAAGATCGAGCCCCTCTGCAAAAGATTGTACGCCAACCAAGATACTTTGTTGTCCTGCCAGAACCCGCTCACGATGGAGTTCGATCAATCGAGTACGAGGTTGGTCGCCTTGCACCAACATAGACAACCGCTTATCAACCATCAATGTCACAAATTGCTGTAATGCTCGCATACTGGAGAACAAAACTAAAATCCCCTTATGCTCAGATTCGACTAGCATCTGTCGGAAAATGCTCACCATCTCAGCCAAATGCAACGCTTCGTGCTGGAAGTCAGGCTCATACTGCATGGTAGGAATAACCAGTTTACCCTGCTCTGCATGGTTGAAAGGGCTATCAAGACAGACAAAGCGGTCTGTTGATTTTTCGCTTAACCCGGAGAGTTCCTGAAAACGACTAAAGGTATTTAGGCTACGTAAAGTTGCCGAGGTTAAAATGGTATGCGGCACTTTTGACCAGAGAATATTCTTCAACTGAGTACTCACTCGTATCCCTGCACAATGTAACCAAAGTTGCGGTTTTTCTTCTGCCGTCTCCAGCGTCGCCCATTTTGAGACAGGTGCCCCAGAAAGTTGCCGTAATGCTGCCAAGCGCCATAATTTCGACTGCGCTTCAAAGTGGCCGAAGAAACGATTAAGTTGTAGCATCCCACGGTGGATCCTCACCATATCCGCTTTACCTGTCTGCTCCCCAAGAAAATTCAGGAGCGTCTCTGCTGCTGCACGCAATCCATCATAGAGCTTATAAAGTTGTTCGCATTGCTCTCTGAGCGCATCGGGAAGCTCCCCCATCACAAAGCGATAACGCTGCTCAGGTGCTGCCTTAACCTGTGGCAACAGAATCTGGGCAAAGGACATGACCAGCTCGTCAATCGTCTCACGGTGTGCGGCAAACCGTTCAGGCTTTGCCAAAGCTGGGGGGGACTTAAGGGTAAATTGCGCGGTAATCTGCTCTATGGTTTTAGCAAAAAGATCGAGTTGGAATGATAAACTGGTCGGCGTAATTTCCGCACTGATTTCTAATGCATCACGGGCGACATCGGGTAGATGATGCCCTTCATCCATAATGAGCAAAAGATCTTTAGCCGGCGGAAGTACTGAATCGCTCTCCAATGCAGCCATGACCAGTGCATGATTAGTAATCACCACGTCGACATTATCAATATCGCGTCGTGCCGAGAAGAAGGGGCACTCCTTATACCATTGGCAATGATGAGCCAGGCAATGAGCTTTATCTGTCGATAAACGGGCCCATAGACGATCACTGATATTCTCTGGGTAGTGATCCCGCACACCATCCCAACTACCGGCATCCAACACCTGCTGTAACTGTTCACACTGCTGTTGTTCAAGCGGCGTGATGGCTCCGGGTGCTTGACTGCTTAATGAGTCATCATCCAATAAATAGAGAAGATCCGGCTGGCTATTATCGCCTGTAAAATAGAGGTTTCGCGGACAGACATAACGCCGTCGACCAAATGCCGTGGTATAGGTCAGATCGGGGATAAAGCGTTTAAGGAGAGGAAGATCTTTACCGTAAATTTGGTCTTGTAACGCGACATTAGCCGTGCTCACCACTAAGGTTTTACTCTCTTCACGACTGACAGCGATACCTGGGATGAGGTATGAAAGGGTTTTACCTACCCCGGTGGGAGCTTCGATTGCCAAATGGCGTCCCGATTCTCCGGCTAAGGTTTTGGCTACTTCCGCCATCATCTGACGCTGTGCCAGCCGAGGAATAAAATCATCAACATTACGCTGAAGTTTTTTATACCAATCGCTGATTTGCGCTTTTACTGCTGAAGTGAGTGCCATAACAACCAACGTTAAATTGAAACAGACTGTATTTTTACACAGTATCTACTCAACGTCAGTAATTGTGAGGAATATTTTTAATTAGCGACTGAGGTGTAGAAACATGACGGTGGTCGCTTGATACTCCCCTGAGGTCGACTGCGCATAGTGCGGAATTTCCCCAACGACGATCCAGCCTAAGGATCGATAAAGTTTCACTGTGAAATCTTCACTGCGTGTATCGAGTACTAATAACTTTAGCCCTAGCTGTATCGCGCTATCGATGGCGGTTTGCATCAGTTTTTTTGCAATGCCCTGACGACGCCATGCTTGACTGACCATTAACTTGAATATCTCACCGCGATGTGTCCCATTATATTTTCCACAACGCTCTAAACCGATCACACCCACTATTTGATCATTTACACGTGCACAGAAAAACTGGACATTGCCTTCAGTGATAGCATGACTCTGCTGCTGCCAATAATGATGCATTGCATCAACCTGCTGAGTGGCATCGGTATAACCAATACTCGCTCCCAAGCTGACCGCTTCCTGCATTAATGCTGTTAATTGCCTCAAGTCTTCACTCGCTATGGGTGAAGTCATACGGGAAATAATCATTATTTTCTCCTTTAAACACGATTCTACCGGTGCAACCGCCTAAAGTGTCATAGGATTCGCTTATAAAAACCTGATGCCGCTGATGTCTTTATTCAGCATCTGGTTAGGAGTATCATTCCCCTAAAATATCTCCGAGATTCTCTAAATGAACGTCAAAAAAATTTTTTTTATTCTTCTTTTCTTACTGATGGCTGTGGGGGGTATCGGCGGCGTAGCGCTAATAGGATACTCGATTGTCATCGGAAAATAAACCCTCAGCGTTGGGGGGAGTTTTAGTCCCCCGCTCTCAACTGCTTAGCAAGCATCGGAAAGGTTGTTTTAAACCAAGGAGTGAAACGTTCAGGGAAGGAGACGAGTTCTTTCTCAATCTCTGATAGTGAAGCAAACCGATAATTTTCTGCTTCGTCTGGATTCAGTACCGGTAACTGATCGGTATACCCCGTGAAAATATGCCCATATTCATGCTCAATTAAACCATCCGTCACCGGTAAATTATAATAAGTCTGCGTGATCTCCTTCAGTGGCATTTTTAGCCCCATCTCTTCGTCGAGACGTCGCTCGGCAGCCTGTTGTGTGCCTTCATGAGGAAAAGGATGACCACAGCAAGTATTACTCCATAAACCACCACAATGGTATTTACTGAACGCCCGTTGCTGCAGCATAAGCTGTTGCTGTGTATTGAACACATACACGGTGATGGCGCGATGCAGTCGACCTTGACGGTGCGCTTCCAATTTTTCCATTTGCCCCAGTGGATTATCGTGTTCATCCACCAATATAACGTCGATTTTTTCCATGCTTTCACCACATTTCTGGCATTTTGAAGAATAAGTGTAGCAGTCTTACATAAAAAAAAGCTGCCTTATCGTAAGGCAGCTGCGTTATTCCCGAGCGATGTCGCTACTGGTAGGTGAATGATTTCACTTCAGTATGCACAGAGTCAGTGCCGATCATCACGACGAACTGCCCGGGTTCGACGACCCACTTCATCTGTTGGTTCCAGAAACTTAAGTCATTTTTACTCAGGGTAAACTGTACCCTTTTTGACTCACCCGGCTGCAACTGGACTTTTTCAAATGCTTTTAACTCTTTTACTGGGCGACTGATGGATGCAACAGGATCTTGTAAATAGAGCTGAACGATGGTGCCACCTGCGAGTTTACCACTGTTCGTTACCGTCACCGACGCCACCATTTGACCTTTCGCCGTGAGCATGGACGACGAGAGAGAAATCGGTGATAGCGTGAACTCGGTGTAACTTAATCCAAATCCAAAGGGATACAGCGGACTATTATCGATATCAAAATAGTGAGACGTATACTTATTGGGATGGGTAAAATCGTAAGGACGTCCCGTGGGGAGATGATTATAATAAAGCGGTAATTGTCCGACTGAGCGAGGGAAGGTCACTGGTAATTTACCGGATGGGTTAGCATCACCGAATAACACATCGCTAATAGCATGCCCCCCTTCTGTTCCACTAAACCAGGTCTCTAAAATCCCTTCTGCTTGCTGATCTTGCTGCGTAATGTCCAGCGCACGGCCATTCATCAGGACTAATACTATCGGTTTTCCTGTCGCTTTGATCGCGTCTATCAGATCGCGCTGCGCCTTGGGAAGACGAATATCACTCCGACTGGAGGCTTCATGCGCCATCCCTTGTGATTCACCCACCGCCATCACTACAACATCTGCCTTCTTAGCCACTGAGATCGCTTCATCACGGAGTTGCTGTGGACTACGTTTATCCACTTCTACTGCAGGTTCGTAGAGGTTTAAAAAGGCCTGAACCTTGGCATTATCGGTAATATTCGATCCTTTAGCATAAAGTAGCGTGGCTTTACCGGCTACAGCCTCACGCATCCCTTGTAACAGGGTAACAGACTGTTTTGCCACGCCCGCTGCCGACCAACTCCCCATAATATCCCGCTGGCTATCGGCCAAAGGACCAATCAATGCCAGGGTTCCCTGCTTTTTGAGCGGTAAAATATGATGCCAGTTCTTGAGTAGCACCAGGCTTTGCGCTGCCACCTCACGAGCTTGTGCACGATGCAAGCGATCCTCCGCATTAGTATCTTTAGGATCGCTACCCACCGGACCTAAATGGCTGTAGGCATCACGAAATAGCCCCATATCGTATTTAACATTGAGTACATGGCGGGCAGCATTGTCGACTTCCGCAGCAGTGACCGCACCACTTTTCACCAGTCCTGGTAAGTATTGGCTGTAGTATTGGTCACTCATACTCATATCAATACCCGCCTTGATCGCAATCCGTACCGCATCGGCGGGATCGCTGGCAACACCATGATTAATTAACTCTTTAATCGCACCATGGTCACTGACGGTAATCCCCTTGAAATGCCATTGATGACGTAGGAGATCGGTGAGCAGCCAACGATTGGCTGTCGCGGGCACCCCATTGATCGAATTAAGCGAGACCATTACCCCACCACTGCCTGCTTGTAATGCAGTTTGATAAGGAGGTAGGTAGTGCTGGAACATCTGCTGGGGGCTCATATCAACACTGTTATATTCTCTGCCCCCCTCCACCGCGCCGTATAAGGCAAAATGCTTAACACTGGTCATGACAGAATTACGATCGGCAGGATCATTACCTTGCATCGCTTTAACCATCGTTTGACCCATCATTGACGTCAGGTAAGTATCCTCACCGAATCCTTCTGAGCTTCGACCCCAGCGTGGTTCATGACTGACATCCACCATCGGTGCCCAGGTCATATTCAGTCCATCTTGTGCAGCTTCTAACGCGGAAATACGGCCAACGGTTGTCACGGCTTGGGTATCCCAACTTGCTGCTAAGCCAAGAGGAATAGGGAATATGGTGCGCTGGCCATGCACCACATCATAAGCAAAAAACAAGGGTATTTTGAGACGGCTTAACTGCATGACTTGGTCTTGCATAATACGAATATCTGGGCGAGTAACCGTATTAAAGATAGCGCCGATTTGCCCTTTTTCGATCATCTGTTTAATCGTTGACTTAGGCGTATCTGGACCGACACTGATGAGTCGTAACTGCCCAATTTTTTCGTCCAACGTCATTTTTTTTAATAATGCAGAGACAAAGTGATCACGCTGAGTCTCATTCGAGGCCTGAAGAGTGGGTGGCTCGGCAAAGAGGGATGCTGAGAAAAGTGCGAGAGGGAAGACAACAGCCTGTGGAAACATCGATTTCATTAACAACTCTCTTTGAGATACCCCCCACCACTCACGCGCTGAGGGGAGAAGATGATTGAGTAATGATAATGTCAGAATCCTGTAAAAAAGAGAAAATAAATTAATAAGGCACGACGTCATACGTCGTACCTTATTAAGACTTACTGCTGATCGACGGGTTGAACCGGTTCTAAAACTTTTTGTTCAATAACCATGGTTTGTGGGGACGATAGCTCAACATCGGCTGCTCGTAATCTCACCAGTACTTCAAACAATAATTCACTGCGGGTGGAAGATATTAATCGCTGTGAGTTGACATTACCTGTGACGCTTAAAAGGATTCCTTGCGCTGAGAGATCTTTAAAACTCACCGAGGGTGCAGGATTATCTAAAATTTTCTCATTATCATTGAACGCTCCAAGCAAAATCTCTTTTACTTGTACCGGATCAATATCCAAGGGGAAGGTTAACGGAATGGTGACCACGCCTTGAGCATTCCCCATGGTGGCATTGCGTACGTTTTGTGAAATAAATTGTGAGTTTGGCACAATAACCGTCGATTTATCTGTGAGTAATATTTCGGTGGCACGGACATTAATACGACGAATATCCCCTTCAATACCACTTATTGTCACCAAATCCCCTACTTTGACCGGTCGTTCAGTTAATAAGATCAATCCCGAGATGAAGTTTTTGACGATCTCTTGCAGACCGAAACCAATCCCCACCGAGAGGGCACTGACAATCCATGCCAGCTTATTCCACTGTACGCCGATAGCCGATAAGGTCATTAGCAATACTAGAACAAATCCAATATTACTAAATAGTGTCACTACTGACACACGCATTCCCGCATCCATTGACGTTTGCGGCAGGAAATCATTGTCGAGCCAGTTACGCACTGAACGCAGGACATAAATCCCTGCAATCAACGTCACTAAGGCCATAACAATATGTGACGGGATTAAATTTAGCTTCTCTAGACCACGGCCCGCAAAGAAATCAATAATGCGACTGAGGATCTCACCAGGACTTGATGACGAGATAGTGCCGTTCATCAATAACAAGATCAGCATAATGATCAATGCCGATTTTAATAAGCCAGAAAACAGGCTACCTAATTGCAGTAAAGTCTTTTCGTTCAGATTCAGTGAACGAGTCACTAATTTTCCGGGGCCGCTATTGGTGGAGAAAAGGACTTGGCAACCATCAATCGCAAGTGCATTCAGGAAGTAAAAAGTACTTAATAAAATACCTATCCAAATAACTTCGTAGCTTAAATATCGAGCCAGTCCAACATATCCGATAACCAAACAGATAAGGATCGTTATGCCGGTAAGGATCATTGCAATATCCACTAACCCGGCAATACGTGAACGTTCAACTTCATGGCCGTTAATTTCTAATTTTCGGCGAATACGACGTGTGCGGATTACCATCATCAAACAGAGTAAACCGATGAGGATTGCCGTAAGACCATTGCCGAAAATAGTTGTGTTGACACTGGTTTCAATTGCCCGATTAAAAGCTTCAAGCCCTTGAAAGATAAATACCAAGGTAGCAATCACAATCGGGAAAGGTTTTAATGCCTTTGCTAACTCATCATTGATGACCGGTAGACGCCAGCTCGGACGCCGGGTCGAAAGAAACGCTCGACCTAAGCCTGCGATAAGTCCTGCTAATAAACTTTGAATGCCTAAGCTTGAGACCAGATCACGAACATCATCGGCAACATCAGGATGACGAGCGAAGGCTAATGCTAAGAAGTTACAGCATAGCGTTATCGCGAGCAGTGTCGTCATAACAATCGCACAGGCTAAAAAACTGCGGCGTAGTCTCCCCTCAGAGAGTTTATTAATACTGACCCAAGCCAGAAACTCTTCCATATAACGGCGGCCTATTGCCATCACCAGTACTGCTGCAACAAACCACATTGCCGTACCAAAACGGTAGCCGGGTGAGAAAGAGAGTTGCACACTCTGTTCAAGATCTCGTGCAAAAGCGATAATTTTGGGCCCATCAACAGGATTATTATAAAGAGGCTGCCAAAATTTCGCGGCTACTATACTGCCAGTGTTTAAGCTCACTTGATTTTTTAAGCGGTCACGACGGTAATTTAAAATCTGTGACGACAATACCGACGCACCGTTTTGTAGCGCATTCGCTTGTTTAACCTGATCATCTAAACGTGATTTTTGCGCCAGTAGATGGCGACGCTTACTGGTAACGTCAGACGTTTCTTTTACCCCACTTCCTGCTTCAGGGGCCGGTCCCAAGACCGCAAGCTGCGCGTCAATCTGTTGACTTTGAGGAACCAAGTTCTGCGATAGAGTGCTCGCATTTTCGCCCAGCTCGACCGCCATATCATTTAATTGTGCCAGTTGCGTTTCATCCGTGACGCTTGATACTTGCCCTTTAATTTTATCGAGAATAACTTGCATCTTCGGCAGTTCGACCGAGGCATCCACCTTAGTCGCTGCCGTGTCATTTGATTGGTCGGTACTGTCCTCAGCCAATACCGATGTCATCGGTACCGCTAATGTAAAAAGCATACAGAGCGTTATTATGGCTTTTTTTAAACTACTCATACACGTTCCTAAATTTCTTTCCTATCGCTGCGATCAAGTATAGGGAGTTGTGAAAAATCTGCCTATCAGAAGGTTGCTGAAAACGGCTTAGGGTCTATTTCACCACAGCTTTATAGGCCAAGGCAGCAGCCGGTACCGGTGCAGACTTTCCTGTTTCTAACCAACTACGAATCCGATTAGCGTCAGCAAAATGGGTATATTTGCCAAAAGCATCCAGTACGACCAATGCTACCGGCCGACCATTGATCACCGTACGCATTGCCAAACAGTGCCCTGCTTCGTCTGTATAACCTGTTTTCGTTAAGGCTATTTGCCATGTTTTGTTATAGACAAGATGGTTAGTATTACGGAATGGCAACGTATAACGCGGGTTTTGGAAGGATGCGGTGGTCCCTTGCGTCGTGCTTAATTGTCCGATTAACGGGTAAGCTCGGGTGGCTTTCAGTAACTTAACCAAATCTTCAGCGTCTGAAATGTTATGAATAGAGAGCCCCGTCGGCTCAACGTAGTGAGTATGGCTCATACCTAACACACGTGCTTTCACATTCATCGCCTGAATAAATGCGCTATACCCCCCTTTATAATTTGCCGCAAGGCTGGCTGCCGCACGGTTTTCAGAAGACATGAGTGCAAGCAACATCATGTCGCGGCGGCTTATATGACTATTAACTTTGACTCGCGAAAATACGCCACGCATCTCCGAGGTTTGATGAATATCCACGGGTAACAGCTCATCCAACGGCTGTTTAGCATCCAAGGCAACCATCACCGTCATCAGTTTAGTGATCGAAGCGATAGGCCTTACTCGGTCAGGGTGAAGTGAAAAGATGACTTTATTGGTCGTGAGGTCAACGACCAACGCACTGCCAGAGGCAATCTGCGGTTGAACCAATCGATTTTCTTGGCTTGAACTATACTTTGCCGGAGTCACTTTAGCTGACACGGAAAAACAACAACATAAAAAGAGAGCTAGGATACAATGATGGCGTTTTACTGGCATTTTTCGTCTAATATGGTCTGAGTCAATTTTCTGTATGGGATACAGGCTGCTCTTCCCCCAACCAGGAGAAAAGCTGGCGACAGCATCATACGCGCGTCGATGCAGAAAAAGCTAAGTCTGTTTACGGATTTAGCCTGGTATTTGTAAAAAAATCTGTCAACCTAACGTTTATTGTTCTGTTAGCAGCTTACACAGTGATAAAAACGACCATTCACTTACTTCAGGACCCTATTTTGTCTATCGATATTCACTCACTGATCTCACATTATGGCTACCTCGCATTAGTCATCGGTTGTATGGCCGAAGGCGAAACCTTTGTCCTGCTAGGCGGTATTGCGGCGCATGAAGAATTACTCCAGCTGTACTGGGTGATCGCCGCAGCAATGTTGGGCGGTATCATTGGTGACCAGATTCTGTTTTTTTTGGGGTGGCGTTATGGCACCAAATTCTTAACCCGCTTCGAGAAGCAGCAAAGTAAAATCGATAAGGCCAATACGCTCATCCATCGCCATCCTGCCCTGTTTGTTATTGGGGCTAGGTTTATGTACGGCTTTCGGATAATTGGACCGATTATTATCGGTTCAAGTGGATTACACCCTTGGCTCTTCGTGTTACTCAATATTATCGGTGCAGCATTGTGGGCCGGTATTTTTGCTAGCCTCGGATTTTATGCAGGCAAGGTCATCACCCCGTGGTTGAACCGTATTGAAGGTTATCTTGAACCCTTATTTTGGGTCGTGGCGACAGCGTTGATTATCTGGGGTGCGTGGAAGCTGATCCAATGGTTTAGAACGCGTAACTCTACGCAATGATAACCAGAAATATCAGAATCTTTCACTGAAATTAAAAAGCATATGTTCATTCATTACGTCTGCACCTATACTAAGCATAAGGCTGAGTCAGATTCGGTCTATTACCTTTTTCACACCATCGTTAATCAGGTTTAAGCCATACATTCTATGAAAAAAAGCATCCGCGCGTTGATCTCTGCTGCCATGACTGTTGCAGCCTTTTCTCAAACTGCACATGCGGTGGTATATCCACTTCCGGCAGCCAACAGCAGCATTACTGGTGAGAACCTCGAAGTTTCTATCCCGACTGACAGCAGATTACCGCTGGAAGCTTTTGCTGCACAATATGAGATGGGGCTGAGTAATATTTTAGAAGCAAACCCAGGTATTGATGTCTATCTACCGAAAGCGAGTTCTAAACTTATTATTCCACAGCAACTGATTTTACCTGATGCGCCTCGCGAAGGGATTGTGATTAACAGTGCTGAAATGCGCCTCTACTATTATCCGAAAGGTGGTCATACCGTCGTCGTATTGCCTATCGGTATCGGGCAGTTAGGGAAAGACACGCCTCTCGACTGGGTAACTAAAGTAGAGAGCAAGCGCCCTAATCCAACGTGGACGCCAACGGCTAAAATGCATAGTGAATATGCCAATGAGGGTAAAAATTTACCCTCCACCTTCCCTGCTGGTCCAGATAACCCAATGGGACTGTACGCACTCTATATCGGTAAAATGTACGCAGTTCATGGGACTAATGCCGATTTCGGTATTGGGCTACGTGTCAGTCACGGCTGTGTTCGCCTGCGTGGTGATGATATTAAATGGTTATTTGAGCATGTTCCGGTCGGTACCCGCGTTCAGTTTGTGAATCAGCCGGTTAAAGCTGCGGTCGAAGCCGATGGGTCGCGCTACCTTGAGGTACATAATCCGCTTTCTACAACCGAAGAACAATTCACCAGTAATGCTGTCGTCCCTATCAACTTAACGCAATCAGTCAGCAAAGTGCTCTCTGATTCCAGTGTTAATCAAGATGTGGTTAACCAAGTATTACAAAATCGTTCCGGTATGCCAGTGAAAGTGAACGGCGTGGCAGAAGCCCATGCGAATACCCCACAACCGGTCTCTGAACAGAGTGATGCACAGCCTACTGAAGCGCCAGACTCTAGCTTCTCTGCACAAGGGGCTAGCCAATCGGTGACTCAACCACCACCGATCGAAGAGTAACCTTTATGGGCCACAACATAGGTTGTGGCCATCTACCCTACCCCACCTAAGCTTTGTCGACGGCTTTTGATTAATAGCGTTCCAACCAATACCGCCCCTAAACAGACCATAACGGCAGCCGCTAGATAAATAGACCGTATCCCACTATGATTCATCAGCAACCCAGCAACAGGCCCAGTTAATCCTAACGCTAAATCCAAGAATGCCGAATATGTCCCCAGTGCCGAACCTTTACTCTGCTCACTCACTCGCCGCACGGCTTCGACCCCTAAAGCAGGAAACACCAACGAAAAGCCCGCACCCGTGAGCAGTGCACCGATATCAGCCCACAAAACGTTCTGTGCATGCCAGAGCAGAAATAAACCAATGGCTTCAGTGACTAAACAACCGAGAGAGACAACCAGCCCCCCAAAACGGGTGATCATATGACTAAATAGAAAACGAGATAATACGAATCCTAGGCTATAAAGGCTCAACGTCATGGCAGCTCCCTGCCAACCACGGCTCGAAAAATAGAGCGTAATAAAGGTCGCAATCACACCAAACCCCAACGTCCCTAATGCCAGACCTAATCCATAAGGACTCACTAAACTAAGCACTTGGCGAAAAGGTAAACGCGGTGCCGTTAACGCGATAGTGATACTGGCTTTATTGTGAGCCACTACCAGACCCACCAGTCCCATCATTGCAATCAGTCCCGCAAAACCACTGATGCCAAACCACTGGTTAAGCACTACGCCAAAAGGCGCCCCGACAGCCATTGCAAAATAGGTCGCTACGCCATTCCATGAAATGACGCGCGCAGTATGTATCGACCCGACTAAATTCATTCCCCATAAGGTAGCACCGGTACTGCTAAAACTTTCGCCAATCCCTAAACAGACTCTTCCCAGTGCAAGCAGTAGTAAACTCGTCATCGAATAACTCGAACACAGCGCAGCAATCACCGTCATACCACCGCTAAGACCGCATAGCACCATTCCCAACATCACCACTTTTTTGGGGCCGAAGTGATCAGCCAGTCGGCCACTCTGCGGACGGCTAATAAGGGTTGAAAAATATTGTAGGCTGATAATCAACCCGGCAATAAAGGGTGAAAACCCTAATTGATGGTGAACAAAACCAGGCAGTACTGCCAAAGGAAGGCCTACCGAGAGGTAGCAAAAGAAGGTAAATATCATTACCGACAAAATACGTGTATTTAACTGTCGACGCGTCGGTTCACTGTGCTGAGGCATACACACACCAGGATAAAAAAGGAATATCCTCAGCATAGCATATCAGTCAGCCGAGATTGTTTTGTAACCTGGGTATTAGGTTAATTTTATTAACTCTTTGTTAATTTCTTGTGCAATAGTAGAAGAGTGGGTCATCGGCCGAATCTGGCCAAACAACTCATCGGCTTGAGGATAGGATTTACGCAGATAGCCTAACCATTGTTTAATCCGCGCGACGTGATACATCCCGGTATCACCCTGTTTCTCAAGATGACAATAGTCTTCCAAAAGTGCGACCACTTCTGGCCACGGCATCGGCGGATGATTATATTTGATCATCTTACTCAGGTTAGGAATATGAAGAGCTCCCCTTCCCACCATCACATCACTGCATCCGGTCGTCGTGAGACAAGACTGTGCCGATGCCCAATCCCAAATTTCACCGTTGGCAATGACGGGTATCGAGAGTCGTTCACGAATTGCGGCAATAGCCGACCAATTAATCGCCTCAGCACGGTATCCATCTTGTTTGGTTCTACCGTGGATCACAATCTCACTTGCCCCGGCTTGCGCAACCGCATCAGCAATCTCAAAACTGTGACCGATGGAATCCCATCCTAAGCGGACTTTTACTGTAACAGGAAGAGAGGACGGTACCGCCTGACGCATCGCTTTCGCAGCATGATAGATCAATTCGGGATCTTTCAATAACGATGCCCCACCACCACTACCATTTACTGTTTTTGAAGGGCAACCGCAATTGAGATCGACCCCCCAAGATCCCAGCTCGACCGCACGATACGCATTTTCAGCTAACCATTGGGGATGCTGCCCAAGCAGCTGAATCCGTACTAAGGTTCCACTAGGCGTTCGACTTTGGTGCGCCAATTCTGGGCATAAGCGATAAAAGGATTTTTTCGGTAACAGCTGATCGACGACCCTCAAAAATTCGGTCACACAGAGGTCGTAATCGTTGACCTTAGTCAGGAGCTCCCTGACTAAGGCATCAAGCACACCTTCCATTGGTGCTAATAACACACGCATGGGACTAGCGATTGCCCTGCGGTTTCTTAGCTGCTGGCTTCGCTGCAGAGGAAGGACCACTACGAGTCCGAGGACGCGAGGCATTTTGTCCTTGAGGACGCGCCTGTCCACGTGAACCATTATGGTCAGAACGTCCACCACGACCGGCACCACGTCCACCTTGGCGTCCGTTTTGAATCGGCTCAGCTTTGATTGAGGGATCCGGCTCGTAACCTGGTATTGCCAAACGTGGGATCTCTTTTTTCAGGAGTTTTTCAATATCACGCAGTAGCTTGTGTTCATCGACACAGACGAGTGATAATGCCGAACCACTCGCTGCCGCACGACCCGTACGGCCAATACGGTGGACATAATCTTCCGCGACATTCGGTAGCTCATAGTTCACTACGTGAGGCAGTTCTTCAATGTCGATACCGCGCGCCGCAATATCGGTCGCCACTAGTACCCGAACTTCACCGGTTTTGAAGTGCTCCAGCGCACGGGTTCGCGCACCTTGGCTTTTATTACCGTGAATCGCTGCGGCGGTGATACCGTCTTTGTTAAGCTGTTCCGCAAGATGGTTAGCACCATGTTTGGTACGGGTAAACACCAATACTTGCTGCCAATTCTCTTTACCAATTAAATATGACAGTAGCTCACGTTTACGTTTCTTATCAGTAAAATGCACCTGCTGAGAAACCTGCTCCGAGGCGGTGTTACGGCGAGCTACTTCCACTAATTTGGGACGATCTAATAATTTCTCTGCGAGTGCTTTGATCTCGTCAGAGAAGGTCGCCGAGAACAGCAAGTTTTGACGACGAGTGGGTAATTTGGCAAGGATACGACGGATATCATGGATGAAGCCCATATCTAACATACGGTCAGCTTCATCTAGCACGAGGATTTCGATATTCGACAGTTGCACAGCATTCTGTTGTACTAAATCAAGTAAGCGTCCCGGCGTGGCAACCAGTATATCTACCCCACCACGCAATTTCATCATTTGTGGGTTGATACTCACGCCACCGAATACTACCAGCGAACGTAATTTAAGATAACGACTATAACTTTGAACGTTCTCACCCACCTGCGCAGCAAGTTCCCGTGTAGGAGTTAATATTAACGCACGCACAGGTCTACGCCCATTGATGGGCTTCTCATTGGCGGTAAGACGATGTAACAGTGGCAAGGTGAACCCTGCGGTTTTTCCGGTACCGGTTTGAGCGCTGGCTAATAAGTCATCACCCGCCAACACGATAGGAATCGCTTGTTGTTGGATAGGCGTAGGGGTGGTGTAGCCCTGTTCGTTAACAGCACGCAAAATCTCGGCATGTAAACCGAGTGAATCGAAAGTCATGGGGTATTGCTCCAGGGACGCCCTGACCGTCTTTTCACGGTGCAGTTTTCAGGGGGGATAGTGTCACTAATTAGAGAGAAATCAACGCAAACTACAATGCGATAAGTGCGAAGGAGTGTATCAGACTTTAAGCATGACTGCGAGGATGATAAAAAGGCCAGTCGAATGACTGACCTTGAAGGTATTAGCTGCGTTTTTTCTCGACTTGCTGACCAGAACCTTTGGCAAACAACGAGAAAAGTGCGGGCCCGATGAGCATCGCCACACCTAATCCACAAATCAGTAGCGGATTGTGCAATACACGAGAGAACAAGAAGAGTGACAACATCGCCGCACCAAAGTAATAGGTGGTGGAGGCTTCTTCTAAATAATCTCCCACTGCGCGTAAGCGCGAGACATTTTGCGTAATGAGCATAGCAACAAGCAAAACGACATAACTTGCGACCAATCCGGCACTGACTTCAACTAACAATTTGTGTTTAAAACCCCAAATTAATGAAGCCACGATGGTTAAATGCATCGCGATATGAAAACACGTTTGCCCAGTGACAATCTGAACACGGTTAGACCATTTCATAGTTATCTCCTAGTAATACTCGCGGTAAAGCAATGCACCTTAACGCCAGTAAGTGTTTTCCGAGAGTAATCGAAAAAAATCAGCTGACCACCTCTTTGCAAAGCAATTGTGATAAGACCGATATTTCTTAAGAAAATTCCGTAAGAAAACCAATTCAGTTTGCCACAAGTTAGGATAAATATCATATTTTGTTTTAAAGGCGGCTTTAAATTAGCGGAAAAAACTACAAAATCTGAATAAATTAACATTTATTGGAATAATATATTAAATCATATCTATCCATTCAAAAAATACGCGATTAGAGGGACTTTATTAAAAAAAACATTACTAATCATAGAGTTGAAAACACCCCTCTCTTCATGAAGCTTTTAACTTAAGATATTTCCGGTGTTTTTTTACTCAAAAAAAAGAGGGGAAAATCCCCTCTTTTCACGATCTTCTGCTGTTCCCTTATCGTCTATCACCAAAAATTCGTAGTAACATCATGAAAAGGTTAATAAAGTCTAAATAAAGCGTTAATGCGCCGACAATACTGTAACGACGGAAATTTGCTTTATCCGATGAATCGATGTTCTCACCTAATTGACGTAGCTTTTGGGTATCGTAGGCCGTTAAGCCGACAAATACCACGACACCGATATAGGTGATCGCCCACATTAACGCGGTACTTTTTAGCCAGTAATTGACCAGCGACGCAATCAGTATGCCGATCAACGCCATAAATAATAAGCTACCTAATTTACTCAGATCACGCTTAGTCACTGCACCGTATACCGTCATCGCCCCAAACATTGCCGCCGTCACCACAAAGGTGCTAGCGATGGAGGAATAGGTAAAGGCAAGAAAGATACTGGCCATAGTCAACCCCGTCAGGACGGAGTAAAGCATAAAGAGCCCAGTGGCGAGTGCCGCACTCATTTTATGCACTAAGCCTGAAAGCACAAATACCACTGCTAGTTGCGCAATGATTAACCCAAAAAAGGTGATACGGCTGGAGAAGATCGCTTCCATAACAACAGGCGTTCTTGCGGCAAACCAGCTTACAAATGCCGTCAATAATAAGCCAGTTGTCATCCAACCATAGACTTGAGTCATATACGCTTGCACGCGACTCTCCGATGAGGTGTGTCCCAATGATGAAGGACGTTGATAATTTTCCATTACTCCCCCCTAGCTTGAAGTAGACAGTGTTGATAGCGTTGGTTCACGCGTTGTGCGAACCACGCTGTTGTAAGATTACGTGAAATTTTCGGGCTCTCTAATGTGATCCCCGGTAACCGCTCGTGTGGCCAAGCTTGGCCGCGCTTTTTATCGGCCGCGGAAAAAACCTTTTTCCATAATGGGCTTTGTTCAAATTCGAGTGATTCACCTTGTGACAATTGTTGATGAATCGCTTGGTCACTCAGTTGCAGTGTAGAGCGGATTGACCTAATCGCCAACTCGGTACGACTGGGTGCATCGCTCTGATATTGAATTAAATCGCCGTCTAAAGCCAATTTTTGTCCGCTTAAATAAGAGAGCGCGGCTTGAAAGGCTGCATTTCGACTGGCATACCAGCCAGCATTATAGTCAGCAAAACGGTATAAAGGCACCGAATAATGGGTTGGATAGCCGAGGAGATGGAGGGTACCAAAGTAAACGCCGCCTCGTTGGGTGAGGACCTCTTTACGGATACTTTTCTCGATCTGATAGGGATAATTATCTGCATGTTGTTCAGCAAAAGCGATGCTGACCTGCATCGGCCCCCCGGTATGAATAGGATTAAATCGCCCAAACAGACGCTGCCCAAGGGGAACGGTATCAATTAAGTCGTCAAAAATATCACTGAGCTCACGCTCGCTACGTACATTATCTAACCGCTCAGTATAGCTTTTGCCGTTTGAAGAAGGGATCTTGAGTGCGGTACGTACCACAAATTCAGGGATATGAAGAGTGCCTGCACGACGGGTGATCTCTTGCCAAGCGATCTGCGGTAAACCTTTAACCGGTGCTTGTGCATTAAAGTTAGTCTCTTGCCCCGCAACAGCGATAACCGCGCATAGATTGCTGACATCAGGATCGAGCTGTTGATGTAAAAAAGCGTGGTAAATATCTTCAGACCATTGCGTTTTATTGGACACATAGCTCGGTAGTAACTGCTTGACCTGAGTGGTCACCGCGACTTTAGGACGTGTGGGGGTTTTGGTTTTTTCTGAGGCACAACTCGCCAGTAGCAACGCCATGATGCCTAAACTGGCGGTTTTTAGGCCTTGTTGAAGAGTCACGATAATCCTTCCTTATTCATCCATTTTTCCGGTGCTTTATTGTCTTGTGAAGTGGGAGATAACCAGCGTGCGCCGTTTTCTGTGACCTCACGTTTCCAAAAAGGCGCTTGGCTTTTCAATAAATCCATAATGTATTCTGTTGCCATAAAGGCAGCATGCCGATGGCTAGCGCTAACAATCACCAAGACGATCTCCTCCCCTAAGGCGAAGGTCCCCACACGATGGATAATGGTAATATTATTTACCACAAAGCGACTTCTCGCTTGCTCGGCGAGGTGGTGCAAAACACGTTCTGTCATCCCTGGATAGTGCTCTAAGGTAAGCTGATTGACCGCTTGCCCCTGATTCAGGTCGCGTACTTTTCCGACGAAAAACACTATTGCGCCATCTTGATGATTATTGGCCGCCGACTGATATTCCTGCTCCACGGAGAAGTGCTCTGACGTTACCTTGATATGTGTTTGAGGAGGCATCGTTATCCCCCTGTGACAGGAGGGAAAAAAGCCACTTCGTCACCAGGCTGCAAAGGCTGTGAAAAATCGCAAATTTCTTGATTGACTGCGACAAGTAATCGACCGTCGGCCATTGCCAACTGCCAACGTTTACCGCGCTGAATCAGGGCTGAACGAAGTTGCTCGACATTCGTAAAGTCTGCGTCAAGCATCAGTTTTTCACACTCCACTAGCTCACGGGTCTGCGCAAAAAATAAAACCTTAATCATACCTTTTACCCTGATAATCACCGGATTTTCCACCCTGCTTTTCCACCAGCCGGATGCTCTCAATTACCATATCTTTCTGTACCGCTTTGCACATATCATATAAGGTCAATGCCGCGACAGATGCCGCAGTCAGCGCCTCCATCTCCACCCCTGTTTGTCCACTTAGCCGACAGAGCGTCTCAATATGAATACGACTTGGATCGGTGAGCGGTGTCAGGACGACTTCCACTTTACTGAGCATTAGGGGATGACATAGTGGAATCAGATCCCAGGTTTTCTTCGCGGCTTGTATCCCGGCGATACGCGCCACAGCGAAGACATCTCCCTTCGGATGTTTTCCCTCAGTAATTAATGTCAGGGTATGCTCATTTAATGAGAGATAGGCTTCGGCCCGGGCTTGGCGTAATGTCACGGCTTTGTCGGTGACATCTACCATATTCGCCTCGCCTGCATGATTAAGGTGAGATAACTGATTCATTTGGCGACTTTCTTTAGCTGTGAAACAAAATTACAGGGCTTGGTGTTGATAGTTAATTGTGCATCGATAATCTGCTCCCACGCCAGTTGGCATGCCGAGGTTGAACCCGGAAAGGCGAAAATCACCGTCTTATTAGCCAATCCTGCTACCGCACGTGATTGCAATGTCGCTTGCTGGATCTGTTCAAAAGAGAACATTCGAAACAGCTCACCAAAACCGGTAATCTCTTTATCGAACAGGGGCACTACCGCCTCAGGCGTAGCGTTCTGTTCATTAAACCCGGTACCGCCATTTATCAAGATGACTTGAACATGCTGACTCGCAATAGCTTGTGAGACGATTGCTCGTATCGCATAACGGTTGTCAGGGCATATTGCTCGCTCAACGACCTGATGTCCGGCCAGCTCAACAGCCTGTTGGAGATAATCGCCGGAGGTATCATTTTCCGCTGTGCGGTGATTCGATATCGTCAACACAGCAATGTTCAGTGAATGTGTGTTGCCTTGTTGGTTATCCATTTCAACTCCTCGCTTTAACCACCAATATAAGAGAGATTCCGCGCCATGCCGGTCATTCCTTGATGGAGAAAATGTGTCTGTTTTTTTTGCGTCAAACTCGACTGAATACGCGCTTGCAACAGTTGTTGTTGCGAATCAGAGTGCAGTAAATCGCGTAGGTCGATCCCCTGTTCACCAAATAAACAGAGATGGAGTTGACCTATCGCCGAGACGCGTAATCGGTTACAACTGTCACAAAAATCTTTGTCGTAAGGCATAATCAAGCCAATTTGACCTTGATAATCAGGGTGACTAAATATCTGAGCAGGTCCGGCATCGGGCAGGCGGGCGACCAATTGCCAGCCTTCTTCCAACAATTGACGGCGCAGATGCTCGCCGGAAAGGTGATGTTGCAAGAAATAATCATTGCCCTCTCCCGTTTCCATAAGCTCGATAAAACGAAGCTGCAAGGGACGATGTTTAATCCAGGCCAAAAATTCAGGAAGCTGTTGGGTAAGATGCTTCATCAATACAACGTTTATTTTGACCACTGGGAATCCGGCTTCCAAGCTAGCATCGATTCCAGCCATCACTTCAGTAAATTTATTCTGCCCTGTGATTTGATGAAACTGACGCGCATCAAGACTGTCTAGACTTACGTTAACCGCGCTCAGCCCCGCCGCCCGCCAATGTGCCGCCTCTTTCGCCAGGCGATAGCCATTGGTTGTCATGGCGATCTGTTTGATCTCAGGTTGCTGATGGATTGCGGCGATAATATCACTAAAATCGCGGCGCATTGAGGGCTCACCACCCGTTAAGCGAATTTTCGTGGTACCTAACTGACCAAACGCTTGAGCCACTCGTGCAATCTCGTCGACAGATAAAAAGGCCTCACGGTCCTTATTGTGTTGATAACCATCAGGCAAACAGTACGTGCAACGGAAATTGCAGACGTCCGTAATGGAAAGCCGTAAGTAGTAAAATTTGCGCTGGAATGTATCAGTCAAGGGTAACAAATAAGTACCTCGTCAGGGTGATGCAAGGAAAAATCCACTCACTACAAGATTATTATAATGAAAACTAAGGAAGCGATGACATTATCCTAGCGTGTATAGGAATAGGTGTCATGTTCGGCTCAGCAATTCTCAAACATTTTTCAAATTTGTAATAGGCAAGACGCTTAGAACAGCAGATAATGCGCGTCATTGCTTACCGCAAATTATGTTTACCCTGAAGGATGATGCCCCTGATGAACCGTACCTTAGCAGATCTAGACAGAGTCGTTGCCATCGGGGGCGGCCACGGTTTAGGGCGCGTGATGTCCTCGCTCTCTTCTCTAGGTTCTCGCCTAACCGGAATTGTCACCACCACCGACAATGGGGGCTCAACCGGACGTATTCGTCGATCTGAAGGCGGGATAGCTTGGGGTGATACCCGTAACTGCTTAAATCAGCTGATCACTCAACCTAGCGTCGCTTCAGCGATGTTTGAATATCGCTTCTCTGGTCAAGGAGAATTAGCGGGTCACAATTTAGGTAATTTAATGCTGCGTGCCCTCGACAGTTTGAGCGTACGCCCGCTTGAAGCCATCAACCTTATTCGTAACGTTTTAAAAGTTGATGCATTTTTAATCCCGATGTCCGAACAACCTGTCGACTTGGTCGCGACCGATGCACGCGGTGCCCTAATTCATGGTGAAACTGAGATCGATGCGATGAAAGAGTGGCCCAGCAGCTTAGACCTTTCCACCCCCGTAAAAGCGACCAGAGAAGCGATCGAGGCCATTCTTGATGCTGACCTCATCATCTTAGGTCCCGGTAGCTTTTATACCAGCATTATGCCCGTCATCTTAGTGAAAGAAATTAGCCAAGCGTTACGGCGTACGCCCGCAAAAATGCTGTTTATTGATAATTTGGGCACTGAGCTCAGTCCGGCAGGCTATTTATCGGTGGTTGAGAAACTCACGCTAATAGAAAATGAAGTCGGCCGTCGAGTGATTGACGGCGTTATTTTAGGCCCCCACACCGACAGCAGTGGAATTACGCAACGACTGCGTATCCAGCGCCCACTAGACGCCAGCGATGTCGGATATCGTCATGATCGGCAACTACTGCGCCAAGCGTTAGAAGATGCCTTTCAAGCCTTACACTGAGAAAACCACAGCACGATACTTCAACCGTGACGTGCTGCAACCCCCCTCTTACATTGCTATCAGCAGAAGATCCCGTAATTGATGTAACTCATCACGCAAGCGCGCAGCTTCTTCAAATTCGAGGTTCTGCGCATGTTTTTGCATGGTTCTCTCGTATTCCGCGATTTTTTTCTGTAACTCAGGCGCGGTCATCAAGGAGTATTCTGCCGCAGTCTCTGCCGCTTTCAGTTCAATATCGCCTTTAGATGAGCTTGCTTTTTTGCCCGAGGATGATGCTCCGCCGATTTCAAGAATATCAGTGATTTTCTTATTCAATTTGGTCGGCGTAATACCATGCTCTTTATTCCACGCTTCTTGCTTCTCTCGTCGACGCTCGGTCTCTTCAATGGCCCGAGCCATTGATGGCGTGATCTTATCCGCATAAAGAATCGCTTTACCGCTGACATTCCGTGCAGCCCGCCCGATGGTTTGAATAAGCGAACGGTCAGAACGTAAGAACCCTTCTTTATCGGCATCCAAGATCGCGACTAGCGAAACTTCTGGCATATCAAGCCCCTCTCGAAGCAAGTTGATCCCAACCAGGACATCGAATTTCCCTAAGCGTAAGTCGCGAATAATTTCCATACGTTCCACCGTATCGATATCCGAGTGGAGGTAACGGACTTTCTCTCCATGCTCTTCTAAATATTCGGTGAGGTCTTCCGCCATGCGTTTGGTTAATACGGTGACTAAAACTCGTTCATTTATCTCGACACGTTGACGAATTTCCGATAAGAGATCGTCAACTTGAGTGCCCACGGGCCTAATTTCTAGGATCGGATCTAAAAGTCCGGTCGGACGCACCACTTGGTCGATCACTTCATCGCCCGATTTTTCCAACTCGTATTTACCTGGAGTGGCTGATACATAGATGGTTTGCGGTGCGAGGGCTTCAAATTCCTCAAACTTCATCGGACGGTTGTCCAGTGCAGAAGGTAAGCGGAAACCATACTCGACAAGATTCTCTTTACGCGCGCGGTCACCTTTGTACATCCCACCAATCTGCGGAATAGTAACGTGTGACTCATCCACCACCAGCAAACCATCCGCAGGCAAATAGTCAAATAAGGTGGGCGGAGCCTGTCCAGGCCCGCGTCCAGAAAGATAACGGGAATAGTTTTCAATCCCTGAGCAGTAACCTAGCTCGTTCATCATTTCAAGATCGAACTGGGTTCGCTGAGTGATACGCTGTTCTTCCAGTAACTTATTATTTTCAAGTAGCACTTTTTTACGATCAGCCAGCTCGACTTTTATCTCTTCCATCGCTTGCAATATCCGCTCACGGGGCGTGACGTAGTGCGTTTTCGGATAGATAGTAAAGCGTGCGACAGATTGCTCAATTTGTCCTGTCAACGGGTCAAAAAGTGACAGTTTTTCGACTTCTTCATCAAACAGCTCAACGCGAAGCGCTAAATCGTCCGATTCGGCAGGGAAAATATCAATTACATCCCCCCTCACCCGAAAGGTAGCACGCTGGAAGGCTTGGTCATTCCGCGCATATTGCAGCTCAGAGAGACGACGCAAAATACTGCGTTGGTCGATAATCATTCCACGCGTTAGGTGTAGCATCATTTTTAAGTATGCATCGGGGTCACCTAGCCCATAGATGGCTGAGACCGATGCAACGACGATGACGTCTTTACGCTCGAGTAGGGCTTTAGTAGCGGAGAGACGCATTTGCTCAATATGCTCATTGACCGAGGCATCTTTCTCGATAAAGGTGTCGGAACTCGGTACATAGGCTTCAGGCTGGTAATAATCGTAGTAGGAGACGAAGTACTCCACCGCATTTTCTGGAAAAAATGCTTTCATTTCGCCATACAGTTGCGCAGCCAGCGTCTTATTCGGTGCCATAATCATGGTTGGACGGTTAGAATCAGCGATAACATTAGCAATAGTGAAGGTTTTCCCTGAACCTGTTACGCCGAGTAAAGTTTGGTGTGCCAAACCATCGTCCAATCCTGCTTCTAATTTTTTTATCGCTTCAGGCTGATCACCAGAAGGCTTAAATTCCGAGTGTAAGGTAAAAACTTTACTCATAATCATTGATTCCGGTTAGTCAGTGTCAGGATGGGCGGTAATTTTACTCTTTAGCTCGCAGAAACTCACGTTTTAACTGGATATATATCCAGCTTATAATAGATTTACTCGCTATAGCTGAAAGCCGTTGAATAAAAGTTACTCAGTCAATATTTTTTTAGGTTATCCACCGTTGCGCGTTAACAATTTATTTTTGTCAAGCATTTGTCAAAAAGTTGGCAGCAAGCACCGTTTGCTATGACTTAGGCTATTGCTTTTGCGTAACGTATTGATTTTTAATTTGTATAAAAATAAGTGTAGTTTACAACCACTCCAATGCCAACCCGCATCAATCATTGCCTAGCCATAGTTTTCAGAGGGTAATGCACATGGTTATCCACAGGAATGGTGGATAACTGCTGGCAGGCCAGTAACGGTGGGCTGTGTATAATTTTTCAGAAAGATGACAATCCGCTAAAAAAAATTTTTTTTAATTCATGGCACTTTTTTACTTCGCTAAAAAATGAGCAGAATCATTCTGGAGAGTTTTATCGAGCCGTGAAAGTCAATACTTACACAGATAAATAATTGCTATTTTATCACTCGGCATGCACCAAATAAGCTCATCTTTTTTGTTCGACCCGCGAGGCTATCCTTACTGGCCCAGTATAGTTAACCAATAAAAAGCTGGCGCGCTTTTTGCTTAACATATTTATTACATAGCTTGCTAACGGATTGGGAGATACCCGCCATGCTACAACTGAGAGAGATTAATCAAGCCTACGAAGATCAGCATACGCTCTGGGATATCAATCTTGAAGTCGTACACAACAGTTGCTCAGCTATCGTCGGACAGCAAGGTACAGGCAAAACTACCCTTTTTCATTGTATTCTGGGTTTTCTACCGATCATGAGCGGTGAAATGACATGGCAGCCCCAAAATACACTCCCCTGTAGCCTCATTTCGCTTCCTAGTCAGCATCGCTCGCAATTAGGCATGACTTATGTCCCGCAAGGTAGCCCTATTTTTTCACAACTGAGTGTTGAAGAGAACTTACTTATCGCGTTAAAGGCCGGCCAGCCAAGTGTCTTACCCGCCAAGCTTCCTCTATTAATCAGTGAACTTTTCCCAACGCTTATAGCACAACGCCATCAACGCAGCGGAAGCTTAGCCAAAGGTCTGCAATACCAGTTAGCGTTGGCACGGGCAGTGATTACGCATCCAAAATTAATTTTGCTAGACGAGCCATCGGAAGGATTAACAGCCAGTGAAGAAGACCAACTGGTCGCAACGATTGCCGCCCTCACTAAGGACTACAGTATTAGCGTGTTACTGATGGACAATAATCTAGCCTTTGTGAAACGTGTCGCCGATAGCTTCACTTTGCTTCATCATGGTCGGAGTGTCATGTCGGGAACGGCCGCCGATTTAATACGATTCAGCGGCACAGAGGGGGGAATGAGGCAGCATCACTCACTAGGGTAATGTGAGATACTGCCCAACCTCATCCAACGGTTCAGCATCGCTGAGGAAGGGAATTTCTCCCAGCAAAGGTGCCTTTATATGTTTAGTCAGGTAAGTGCAATAGGCAGCATATTCGTGCGGCTCAGGACTGAGGCTGTTGGCCACCCAGCCAACCAAGTCTAGTCCAGCTTGCTGGATGGCGGCTTGTGTCAGTAATGCATGGTTGATACACCCCAACTTCATCCCAACGACCAAGATCACTGACAGTTGCTGCGCGATAACCCACTCGCCATAATCTTGCTGTTCCGTTAACGGGGTAAACCAGCCCCCAGCCCCTTCAACCAGCACCCAATCCGCCTGGGTTTGTAAGTGCGCTAAGCCCGCATCAAGCAGTGGAAAACTGATCGGCTTTCCTTCGCGTTGGCTGGCAATATGCGGGGAAGTCGGCTGTTCGAAGGTTAAAGGGTTTACCGAAGTATAGGGTAAGTCAACATTGCTGTAGCGTTGCAAAACCAGTGCATCCCGATTACGTAATCCCTCCGCTGTCCACTCAGAGCCGGATGCCACAGGTTTATAGCCTGCGGTGGAAAAACCCGCACGCCCCGCAGCTTGCAGTAAGGCAGCCGATACCAGCGTTTTACCGACATCAGTATCAGTACCGGTTAAGAAATAGGTGTGACTCATCGGGTTACTCCAAAAACAATTTGATAGGTAAGACGGAAACCTTCCTCATCTCGCGGCCAGTAGTCCTCAATTTGGTTAAAAAATTCACGTCCCCCAAGTCCAGATTGACGACCGGCATGTAAGTGTGAGGCACCGATACCTTTTAAAGACCAGAGCGCGGCTAATGGCGATGGAAAATGACAGACAATAGGCGCCTGCCATGCAATGAGATCGAGCGAGCGCGCCGCATCGAGAAGTGATTCAGCGCTGGACCAACGATTGATTGGTGCCGAACGCCCCATTTGCTGCCAAACCTGTTCAATTTCCGGTAAGGAACCTGCAGCTAACGTCGATACCGCTAGCTTGCCGTGTTCTTTTAGCGAGCGTTGAATCTCTTGTACCGTTTCTTTAAAGTCACTGCACCACTGTAGGGCTAAGTTACTCCAGAGGTAATCGATACTCTGCGCCTGAAAGGGAAAAGCCTCTAGATCTCCTCGGACATAATGGTCAGCGGATTGTTGCTGGGCTGCCTGCTGTAACATGCCGCTTGAAAGGTCAAACGCCGTTACGCAGTGCCCTTGCTCACGAAAGTATCGGCTAAACCAACCGGATCCCGCCCCCGCGTCGACGAGTAATCCAGGCATCTGCCAGTCGCAGTGTGCCAAGAGCTGCTCACCCACTGCTCGTTGAAACTCAGCAAATTGGTCATATTGTTTTGCTGCACGGCTAAACGCGTGAGCAAGCGCCTTTTTATTAACTTGGCAGATTGCGTTATAGGGCATGATGCAGGGCCTCAACCAAACGATCAATCTGTTGCGTACTGTGTGCTGCGCTCAGCGTAATTCTTAATCGAGCACTGCCTACCGGTACTGTCGGCGGGCGAATCGCCTGTATCCAGTGTCCAGCCGATTGCAATGTTTGGGCAACGGCTAGCGCTCGATGATTATCACCAATAATGACTGGCTGAATAGCCGTTAGAGAATCGGTAAGCATAATCCCCTGCTGCGTACACTGGGTACGAAAATGGCCAATATTTTGGTTAAGTTTTTCACGGTGTTCAGGTTGGTAGCGGACAATATTAATGCTAGCCAATACCGCTGCGGCTTGAGCGGCAGGTATCGCAGTACTATAAATAAGGTGACGAGCTGATTGTTCTAAATAATCCGCTACGGCGTCTGAACAAAGAATCGCCGCACCACTGACGCCGAGGGCTTTACCAAAGGTAACGACCAAGATATCAGGCTTAACCTGCTGCTGCGCACAATTCCCGCGCCCCTCTTCTCCGATAACCCCGATACCATGGGCATCATCTACCATCAACCATGCTTGGTGTTCACGACACCTTTCGCTGATAGCGGCCAAGGGAGCTTGGTCGCCATCCATACTAAAGACGCCTTCGGTGATCACAAGACGATTCACCGTCTCTGTCGCACGCAGTTGCCGCGTAAGGCCTTCTAGCGAGTTATGTGGAAAGCGGCGGTAACGTGCCGGAGACAGCGCGGCGGCTTCCTGCAGTGACGCATGCATTAATTTATCGGCAATAAGCGTGTCACTCGACTCAGCGAGTGCAAAAATTAAGGCTTGGTTTGCGGCAAACCCAGAGCTAAAGAGTATGGCCCGCGGGAAACCCAACCACTCGGCCAATATCTGTTCAAGCTGTTGATGACAGGGTGAATAGCCCGTAACGTGCCCAGAAGCCCCTGCACCAGTCCCCCACTGCTGAGCCCCTTTACACCACGCCTCAATCACCGCAGGATGATGACTCAACCCTAAATAATCATTGCTGGAAAAGTGCGTAAAGTGTTGTTCACCTTTTGTTAAGCTAGCTGGTGCGGAGACTGTCACCGCCAACCGCCGCCGCAGCAATCCCTGCTGCTGGCGTTGGTATAAGGTATTTTCAATTCGCTGTTGCCAAGACATTAGACAGCCGCGTTATAAAAAAGTGACGTATCCGCGTGCGTAATCTGCTGGTGAAGCATTTCAGACTCAGATTCAACCCCAAGCTCAGTGTGTGCATGAGCAGGTTTCAGTCCAAGCTTGCGGAAAAGTTGAACGTCGCTATCTTCTTCTGGGTTTTCAGTGGTCAACAATTTGCAACCATAGAAAATTGAGTTTGCACCCGCCATGAAACACATCGCTTGGGTTTGTTCGCTCATTTGCTCTCGACCCGCGGAGAGTCGGACATAAGAACTTGGCATTAAGACCCGTGCCACGGCAATGGTACGAATAAAATCGAAAGGATCGACATCGTCATTGTCCGCCAGTGGAGTCCCTTTTACTTTCACTAACATATTGACCGGCACACTTTCAGGCGGGGTAGGAAGATTCGCTAATTGCATCAATAATCCAGCGCGATCATCAATGGTTTCTCCCAGTCCGACAATCCCCCCCGAACAGACCTTAATTCCTGCACCGCGAACATGGGACAGAGTATCCAGACGTTCTTGATAGCTGCGAGTGGTGATGATATTGCCGTAAAACTCAGGCGAGGTATCCAAGTTATGGTTATAATAATCTAGCCCTGAAGTGGCTAACTCATCAGCTTGGTCAGGAGAGAGCGTACCTAACGTCATACAGGTTTCTAACCCCATGGCTTTAACGCCTTCAACCATTTTTTTCAAATATGGCATATCACGCGCATGCGGGTTTTTCCATGCCGCGCCCATACAGAAACGCCCCGACCCTGCCGCCTTAGCTTTACGCGCAGAGGTCAGTACTTCTTCAACTTCCATCAGTTTTTCAGATTCTAAGCCGGTTTTATAACGCGCGCTTTGAGGGCAGTATTTACAATCCTCTGGGCAAGCACCTGTTTTAATGGAAAGTAAGGTACTGACTTGTACTTTAGCAGGATCGAAATTTTCACGATGGATCTGCTGAGCCTTAAACATAAGCTCTAAAAATGGCATCTCAAACAGTTCAGTAACTTGCTGACGAGTCCAACGTTGTGACATGACTTGCTCCATAACTTTAAACATCCGGTTATTGTGGTTATACTTGTAAACTAAATTTATCGAAAATAGTTTACAATAAATATGTTCCCGACAGAAGACAGTGAATTCGATCGTCATCATCTTTGGCATCCTTATACCTCGATGCTTGACCCGCTACCTTGTTACCCCGTTATCTCTGCGCAAGGCTGTTGTATTACCTTAGAAGAGGGTCAAGAGCTGGTTGAAGGAATGTCTTCATGGTGGGCCGCGATTCATGGTTATAACCATCCTCGGTTAAACCGGGCTTTGACCGATCAAATCGCCAAGATGTCTCACGTGATGTTTGGCGGATTAACGCACCGCCCGGCCGTTGAACTCGGACGTGCGTTACTCACGATTGTGCCGCCAAGCCTGACTAAACTCTTTTTAGCCGATTCTGGATCAGTCGCGGTTGAAGTGGCAATGAAAATGGCCGTGCAATACTGGAGTGGCACAACCAAAACCAAACAGAAATTTCTAACGCTTCGCGGCGGTTATCATGGGGATACCTATGCGGCGATGTCGGTTTGTGATCCTGATAACTCAATGCACGCATTATGGAAAGGGTATTTACCCGAACATCTTTTTGTCCCCGTTCCTCGCTGTACTTTCGATCAGGCATGGGATGAACGTGAGGCGGATGCACTACGCGCCGCCTTTGCTGAGCATCACCACACGCTTGCCGCCGTGATCTTGGAGCCTATTGTGCAAGGAGCCGGCGGTATGCGCTTTTATCACCCTCAACTGCTTAAGCGTGTCCGTGAACTTTGCGACCAATACGATGTGCTATTGATTGCCGATGAAATTGCGACGGGGTTTGGTCGCACAGGTAAGATGTTCGCCTGCGAACACGCACAGGTTTCGCCGGATATTCTGTGTGTGGGTAAAGGCCTTACCGGTGGCACGATGACCCTTGCCGCGACCCTGACTACAGACTGTGTAGCAGAAGGTATTAGCCGTAGCCCAGCTGGCTGTTTTATGCATGGTCCGACCTTTATGGGCAATCCTCTCGCCTGTGCGGTGGCGACTGAAAGTTTAAAAATCTTAGCGGAGGGCGCGTGGCAACAGCAAGTGCTTAGCATCGAACAGCAACTTAAGGTTGGCCTCGGTCCGTTGATTAACCATAAGAATGTGAAAGATGTCCGGGTATTAGGGGCCATTGGTGTCGTCGAGTGTTACCGTGACGTGGCGATGGCTGAGATCCAAGCTTTCTTCGTTGACGCTGGAGTGTGGATCAGGCCGTTTGGTAAACTGATTTACCTGATGCCCCCTTATGTCATCAGCGAACAGCAGCTTGCGCAATTAATGGCGGCAATCGCTGAGGCCGTTGGGCAAGAGACGCTGTTTCTATGATTTAACTAGCGGATAGCGGTCAGTAGAGTTCACAGACCGCTATCGTGCAGTGGCAAATCAGCGCCTGAGCGGGAGCAATGCGCAGTGATAACGGATAACGGACTATAACCATCGCTCAATAGCGGAAACGGCGATATACAGGATTAAACAGTGACTGGGCGGTTCACTGACGCGGCGAGACGATGATGGGCAGGTAGTAGGGGCTTTGGGCATGGTGCGGAAGTTGAACAAAATGACAACAGAAGTCATGCCAGAAAATGTGCGTATCGTCTGAGCACACGACTTGCTAGGGAGATATTTACCGAAAACTGCTTTATTCAACAAAGCCCCTCACAGGGAACTCATCAAGCAAAGAGGCGTAAAACTGTGAATCGTTAATATTCAGCGTTAATGCCATCGTCTCAACAATTATGCTCTTCCAGATATTCGTTAATAAATGGGTTGATAATTCACATTAAGACGCCTGGCCAACGTTTCAAGTCGCTTGTCCAGAGTCCAGAGCCTCGCCCCAGATGTTATCAAGGTTGATGCCAGTAGCGTAAGATCAACCAATCCACATCCATGACCGTACATCTTTTCATTTTCAATGAATGCCATGACTTCTGTCATATTAGCCTGATAACACTGCGTTAATAGACCCAAGTCAGCAAGCGTTCTTAGTCTTGGAGACGGTGGGGTTCCACAGGCAATCTCTACTAGTATCATCGGGTGGATCAGAACCAGATCCCGATGTAGTAATTGAATCAATCCTTCATTGCGGTTTCTGAAATGGTCAACCCAGACAGAGGTATCAACCAGAATAGTCATTATTCGGATGGCTCTCTGCGACGAGGGGGAGTTTGTATATCAGGGGATGTACCGCCGAGTGAAGCCAGCCTTTTTGCTGCTTGTACCCGAACAAACGTTTTCACGGCTTCCCGGAAAATATCAGCTTTATCCATACATGGATCGGCCATTTCCAAGGCTTGAGCATAAAGCGCGTCATCAATAGTAACTGTTGTTCTCATCACGCCACCTCATCTCGCTTCTAGATTGATGACATTATGCATCTCTTATATACATCAATACAACTAACAAGAGGAGATAAAAGGTGTCCGGAGATGGCGGGTCAAGATCACTTTGCTCTGTTACCACTCTTATGTTAATTTTTTTTTCAGAAGTGAATCAATACGGAATGGGATACTCAGGATGAGTAAGCGATCAGAAATTATTGATGCAAATAAAGCAGCAACTGAAAAATATGGTCTGGTTTATACAGAGGTGCTTGGCTGGGTAGACTTAGGTCACGCACAGGGGACGGATATCAGAAACTTGCTGTCTCAGATGATACAAGGTGAAGCATCAGGACAGGAATTCTATAATGTTCGTTACTCTCAGGGAATGACTGGACTCTGGGGACAGATCCGGTCAGGAAAAGTGATGGCGTGACTCTACTGAACGCCAGCGTATTGCGTTGGCAATGATGATGACGATGGCCCGTAAATTTGAAGCCTTTCAGGGTGTATTTCCTAATAACTTAATGACTAACTGTAGTGGCACAGTAAATTTGGCCACCTGATCAAAGGTGATATTCTCACCACAACATAAAACAGGTGACTTGATGAA